>NZ_CP104973.1:1905000-2561257 GCF_025452195.1 Phyllobacterium zundukense
GGCGCACGGCACGAGCTGCGACGCGTAAGCGCGCTGCGTTTGACGGTTGATCTGTCAAATCAGGGCTTGTAGCTCAGTTGGTTAGAGCGCGCGCTTGATAAGCGTGAGGTCGGAGGTTCAAGTCCTCCCAGGCCCACCATCTTTCTGTGCTCACGCGCGTACGTCCTTCGACAAGCTCAGGACTTGCGCTCCGCACGGGGCGGCCAAACGTGGCCGACGCGCAGTCGCGCTTGCGAAGCTTCGCTTCGAGGGTGCTCGGCTGGACGGATGATTTACCCATACCTTACGGGGGCGTAGCTCAGCTGGGAGAGCACCTGCTTTGCAAGCAGGGGGTCGTCGGTTCGATCCCGTCCGCCTCCACCAAGGTTTTTTAAATTGGTTGCCGGGCAAGACGCAAAAACATCATTTAAAGAACCAAGTTTGCAGGCGTCGGACATTTGTCCGGCGGTTTGCTTGTTCTGTATGAAATTGTGAAGAGAAGATATGTCCGGATCTTTCGGATGTTCAAGGGTTGGTGCTTTCGGGTGCTTATCTGCCGGCTTTAGGGCCATGAACGCTGGAAGATGTCGCATGGGGCGCTCATTAAACCCCATGCCTATGATTGGCCGCTTAACCGCAGAGCCATCGGATTTATCTCGAGAAGCTGGTCTTTTTTGTCAAATTCGTCGATTGCTGAATGGTTTGTCGTGCTGTTGGTATCCCCCACAGGCGCGGATTGTTCGTGAAGGCAAGGATGGATATTGGCAATGAGAATGATCAAGTGTCTTAAGGGCATTTGGTGGATGCCTTGGCATGCACAGGCGATGAAGGACGTGATACGCTGCGATAAGCGTCGGGGAGGTGCGAATACCCTTTGATCCGACGATTTCCGAATGGGGAAACCCACCTTAGATATCTAGAAAGTTATTTTGGTTCTTCTGAACCAAAATAATTTCTAGATATCATAATAAGGTATCTGACCTTCGAATACATAGGGGTTAGAAGCGAACCCGGGGAACTGAAACATCTAAGTACCCGGAGGAAAGGACATCAAACGAGACTCCGTTAGTAGTGGCGAGCGAACGCGGACCAGGCCAGTGGCTTTTGTGAGACAAGTGGAACACTCTGGAAAGGGTGGCTAAAGTGGGTGACAGCCCCGTACACGTAATGCGAACAAAAGTCCTTGAGTAGGGCGGGACACGTGAAATCCTGTCTGAACATGGGGAGACCACTCTCCAAGCCTAAGTACTCGTGCATGACCGATAGCGAACCAGTACCGTGAGGGAAAGGTGAAAAGCACCCCGACAAGGGGAGTGAAAGAGATCCTGAAACCGAATGCCTACAAACAGTTGGAGCCCAAGATTTGTTCTGGGTGACAGCGTACCTTTTGTATAATGGGTCAGCGACTTAGTGTGACGAGCAAGCTTAAACCGGTAGGTGTAGGCGCAGCGAAAGCGAGTCTGAACAGGGCGTTTCAGTTCGTTGCATTAGACCCGAAACCAAGTGATCTAGCCATGAGCAGGTTGAAGGTAAGGTAACACTTACTGGAGGACCGAACCCGCATCTGTTGCAATAGATTGGGATGACTTGTGGCTAGGGGTGAAAGGCCAATCAAACTTGGAGATAGCTGGTTCTCCGCGAAATCTATTTAGGTAGAGCGTCGATTTTATACCTTCGGGGGTAGAGCACTGGATGGGCTAGGGGATCTCACCGATTTACCAAACCTAACCAAACTCCGAATACCGAAGAGTACTGATCGGCAGACACACGGCGGGTGCTAACGTCCGTCGTGAAGAGGGCAACAACCCTGACCACCATCTAAGGTCCCTAAGTTATGGCTAAGTGGGAAAGGATGTGAGGATCCCAAAACAACCAGGATGTTGGCTTAGAAGCAGCCATCATTTAAAGAAAGCGTAACAGCTCACTGGTCTAAATAAGGGTCTTTGCGCCGAAAATGTACCGGGGCTCAAGCCATACACCGAAGCTGTGGATTTGCTTAGCGATAAGCAAGTGGTAGCGGAGCGTTCTGTAAGCCGTTGAAGAGGGACCCGTGAGGGCCTTTGGAGGTATCAGAAGTGAGAATGCTGACATGAGTAACGATAAAGGGAGTGAGAGACTCCCTCGCCGAAAGTCCAAGGGTTCCTGCTTAAAGTTAATCTGAGCAGGGTTAGCCGGCCCCTAAGGCGAGGCCGAAAGGCGTAGTCGATGGGAACCACGTTAATATTCGTGGGCCTGCGGGTAGTGACGGATCGCGTGTGTTGTTCCTCCTTATTGGATTGGAGGGGCTTCGAAGCGGTCCCAGGAAATAGCTCCCGCGTATAGACCGTACCCTAAACCGACACTGGTGGACTGGTAGAGAATACCAAGGCGCTTGAGAGAACTGCGTTGAAGGAACTCGGCAAATTGCACGCGTAACTTCGGAAGAAGCGTGACCCTTTTTGACGCAAGTCGAGGAGGGTGGCACAGACCAGGGGGTAGCGACTGTTTACCAAAAACACAGGGCTCTGCGAAGTCGCAAGACGACGTATAGGGTCTGACGCCTGCCCGGTGCTGGAAGGTTAAGAGGAGAGGTGCAAGCTTTGAATCGAAGCCCCAGTAAACGGCGGCCGTAACTATAACGGTCCTAAGGTAGCGAAATTCCTTGTCGGGTAAGTTCCGACCTGCACGAATGGCGTAACGACTTCCCCGCTGTCTCCAACGCAGACTCAGTGAAATTGAATTCCCCGTGAAGATGCGGGGTTCCTGCGGTTAGACGGAAAGACCCCGTGCACCTTTACTATAGCTTTACACTGGCATTCGTGTCGGCATGTGTAGGATAGGTGGTAGACTTTGAAGCGGGGGCGCCAGCCTTCGTGGAGTCATCCTTGAAATACCACCCTTACCTATATGGATGTCTAACTGCGGTCCGTTATCCGGATCCAGGACAGTGTATGGTGGGTAGTTTGACTGGGGCGGTCGCCTCCTAAAGAGTAACGGAGGCGCGCGATGGTGGGCTCAGACCGGTCGGAAATCGGTCGTCGAGTGCAATGGCATAAGCCCGCCTGACTGCGAGACTGACAAGTCGAGCAGAGACGAAAGTCGGTCATAGTGATCCGGTGGTCCCGCGTGGAAGGGCCATCGCTCAACGGATAAAAGGTACGCCGGGGATAACAGGCTGATGACCCCCAAGAGTCCATATCGACGGGGTTGTTTGGCACCTCGATGTCGACTCATCGCATCCTGGGGCTGGAGCAGGTCCCAAGGGTATGGCTGTTCGCCATTTAAAGCGGTACGTGAGTTGGGTTCAGAACGTCGTGAGACAGTTCGGTCCCTATCTGCCGTGGGTGTAGGAATATTGACAGGATCTGTCCCTAGTACGAGAGGACCGGGATGGACGTATCTCTGGTGGACCTGTTGTGGCGCCAGCCGCATAGCAGGGTAGCTATATACGGACGGGATAACCGCTGAAGGCATCTAAGCGGGAAACCCACCTGAAAACGAGTATTCCCTATCAGAGCCGTGGAAGACCACCACGTTGATAGGCCGGGTGTGGAAGTGCGGCAACGCATGAAGCTTACCGGTACTAATAGCTCGATTGGCTTGATCATTCTCATTACAAATATCCATCTGACGAAGTCAGATGAATTGATTTGTCTCACGCGCCGTATCGCACCTTTGGTGCGGGCGCTGCGACAGCGCGCGGCACACGCCGCGACGGCCAGTCGGCCTTGCGGGCTTCGCCCGAAGGTCGCCAGCCGCCAACTAAAACAACCAAAAAACTCCAGCTTCTCATTTGTATCGCATGCGCCTGAAAAACCGCATGCGTGAACGTTGCGCTTTGCTGACCTGGTGGTTACAGCGGGGTGGCTGCACCCGATCCCATTCCGAACTCGGCCGTGAAACGCCCCTGCGCCAATGGTACTTCGTCTCAAGACGCGGGAGAGTAGGTCGCTGCCAGGTCTGCCAAACGCAACGTTCATACATCTTCTCGACAACAACATACACATCAATCAAAAGGCCGCGCCCCTTCGACGGCGCTCAGCATGGCCTTTTGCTTTTGCAAAACACAATGCGTAAGCGCATACTTACAAGCAAAAGCACGACATTCGGCAAAGCGCCGATATGGTGGCGCGGGGTGGAGCAGCACCCCGTTCGGCCCGACAAAAGCACTCTTCGCTTTTGAGGCCGGACAAACGGAAAAATCCGGGCTGCAGCGGCAACTTTGCCGTATCTTGGTGGCGCGGGGTGGAGCAGCCCGGTAGCTCGTCAGGCTCATAACCTGAAGGTCACAGGTTCAAATCCTGTCCCCGCAACCAAATTCCTAAACAATCATTCGCGAGAAACGCGAGGATGAAATCGATTCACCCGATTGACTGCTTCTTATCGTAGGTGTTTTGTTCGATCCATGGTCGTCTTTCCATAAGCACAATCGTTGCGCAAAGGACAGGAAGGGCATCTCAAATGGCCATCCTTGCAGAAGTCCAAACCGATTTGCTTGATCATAAAATGATGGTCTTCCCGATCTTTGGCTGTCCATGTGTTCGGAATTTGCCTTTCGAAGCACGAAGCAGCTTTTTCAAACGGCGTATCATGGATGAGGCCAAGAAGCTTTGCGACGCGCC
Source organism: Phyllobacterium zundukense (assembly GCF_025452195.1). NCBI lineage: Bacteria > Pseudomonadati > Pseudomonadota > Alphaproteobacteria > Hyphomicrobiales > Phyllobacteriaceae > Phyllobacterium > Phyllobacterium zundukense. The sequence goes on from NZ_CP104973.1 coordinate 1,909,581, forward strand.
AGTGATGCGTATCGACAATAAGAGCGGGCATACGCAATCTGCTGGTATTCAAAACATAAGCGCTGATTTTGGGCTCGACGCCAGGTAGCTGCTCAAGCCATGCTTGAGCTTTCGGAACAGTCCAATCCTTCAGGAGAAATCGAGGCTCAGCGTGCCTTTTTTCTCTTTGATAAGGCGAAGAGCCGCTGGAATGAAATTGGCATACGTATCGGCATAAGTGATGTTTTGAATACAGGTATGGACCTCCTCATAGGGAGCCTTAATCATCAAATCCCACGGTTGAAATGCTGCCCGAAGCTCGCAGAATGCATCTACCGATACCTTGCCGAGGGTCCGGTTGCTCGTCATGGCAAAAACAAGGTGATCTATCGGATCTGAGCGAATTGAAACAGGCCAATCCCGCCCATAATGGGCCTTCAAGCGATCATGGACAATGACGAGCGGCTCGGGATTCCAAAATCCATAACATATTGCATATCTCAATTATAGAACAAAAAGAGAACAAATCCAACAATCAAGATGTCGGCCGGCGGCCTAATTGCTCATGCGGTAATATCGATCACGCCACAATCACCAGCTTCTGTGCCGAATACCAATCTGTGGCCGCTTGTGTCCCAGTTCATCGTGGACATAGCGCTTTTACCGCCACGGCGCAGGAGAACTTCTTTCTGATCGCCGAAACGGCCGACCAGAATCATCCCATCCGAGTAGCCGATCGCCACGATTTCTTCGACCGGATGACAGGCAACGGCGGTGACCAGGCTATCGCCGCGTGTTCCAAGCTCAAGAGGTGCCTTGCCCATTGGGCCATCTTTTCCGGAGAAGGGCCAAATGATGGCGGCGGGGGCACCCGATGTGGCCAGCCATTTGCCTTTCGCGCTCCAGGACCAGCTCTTCACCTTGTTGGGATAACCGGTCATGCGCATATGGCGATTGTCCTCAAGACGCCATCCGTGCAGGGCGTTCTCTTGCATCGAGGTGACGAGAAAACGATTGTCCGGTGAAAAAATGACAGAGACGTGCGCACCTTTCCATTCAAGCTCGGACGGAGCGCCGTTCGTTGCGGGCCAATGCAGGGTTACGCCATTATAACGGGCGACAGCCAACCGAAATCCTTTGGGGGCAAAGGCTATACCTTCGACGCTGCGCTCATGCAGAATTTCGCGAACTGTACCATCGGCCAACTTTACCCATGCCGACCGTCCCGACGCAAAGGCAATCGCACCATTTGGCGCTGCCGCCAAGGCCGTCATCCATTTGCGCGGGATGATGTTTAATTCTACCGCCTGGCCGTTCAAGCCAGTCGCACAGATTCGACCATCCTCACCGCCGGTCAGGAGCGACTTGCCGTCAAACGAAGGCACGGCACAAAGCAACCCGTCATGGGCTTCCGTGACCTTATGGCCATTGTCGAGGCGGTGTATCGTACCATCGGCCAATGCAAAGAACGGGACATCCTTGATGAAGCGCGCGTCAATGCAATGGCCGGCAAGATCAAGCGGGGCAATGGTCGGCATAGGTCGTAAACTCGTGAATAGGATTGAAATGGCGCCTGAAACGGCAAGAAGATGGGGTCTTTCCCCCGGCCGAACGGTTCGACACTGCAGCTTGCAGCCGTTTCGGCGTCCGGAGGATATGGTCCATCTTCCCGGCAACATCGTCGCAAAGGACTAGAAAATGGATAGACATTTCCTTCGCCCTTGCTCCTTGTATCCGAAAAGTTGGTCTCATACCATTTTCGACTCTATTCATGAATTCACGACCTAGGCGAGGCAGCTTTCGAGGCCGGATTTCAATGCATCATGGTCGAGTTCCCGGCCGATAAATACAAGACGGCTCTCATGTTTTTCGCCGTCCTTCCAGGCGCGTTGATGATCACCTTCGATGATCATGTGCACACCCTGGATAACATAGCGTTCGTGATCAGTCTTGAAAGCAAGAATGCCCTTTAGCCGAAGGATATTCGGCCCTTGTTCCTGCGTGATCTTTTGAATCCATGGGAAGAATTTATCTGCGTTGAGCTCACCTGTACGAAGCGAGACGGACTGAACCGTTACATCATGTATCGGGGATGCATGATCGTGATGATGATGGTCGTGTCCATGGTGGTCATGATCGTGGTGGTGATGATGTTCGTGATCGTGATCGCAATCGGGGCCGCATTCATGATCTGGATGATCGTGATCGAGGAAATGCGGATCGCTTTCCAGAGCCCGCGCCAGATCGAAAGCGCCGCGATCGAGAACGCGAGACAAATCGATGTCGGCCCGCTCGGTCCGATGAATGACCGCGTGTGGATTTATGGCGCGGACAGTCGCCTCAACAGCAGCAAGCTCTTCTGGAGTTACAAGGTCGGTTTTATTCAGAAGCACAACGTCAGCAAAGGCGATCTGGTCCTCGGCCTCGCGGCTGTCTTTAAGACGCAGTGGCAGATGCTTGGCATCGACCAATGCAACCACCGCATCGAGCATCGTTTTGCTGCGGACGTCGTCATCCATGAAGAACGTCTGGGCAACGGGCACGGGATCGGCAAGGCCAGTCGTCTCGACGATAATGGCATCGAACCGCCCGGGACGCCGCATCAGGCCCTCTACCACGCGGATCAAGTCGCCGCGTACGGTGCAGCATATGCAGCCATTGTTCATTTCATAAATTTCTTCGTCCGATCTCGACGATCAGATCGTTGTCGATACCGATCTCGCCAAATTCATTGACGATGACGGCGTAACGTTTGCCGTGATCTTCGCTCAGGATGCGGTTGAGAAGCGTGGTTTTTCCTGAACCAAGATAACCGGTCAGGACTGTCACCGGGATCTGGGCGGGACGTGCAGCTTCTGCTGCCATAGACTTCGTCTGAGCTTCACTCATCGTGTGCCTCTTTGAATGGATAGACCCACGATATAGGTGATCAGATCAGTTTTTGCCACACCTATGGCGTTCAAATGCGTGAATGAGTGCATCAATCCTGTTGAGGTGCATCAGCTGAAGACGGAACGATCAAACCTGCCGACGTCTTCGAGCAGTTCGACAAGACCTTTCACACTGTGAGCGATAATTTTTTCGCCAGCTTCAGCAGTAGCGCGAGCGGCATTGCCTGCCACACCCTCCTTGTTCAGATCTGTCATTTTCCAGCCGAAAGCATGTGGGCCGTACGCACGCAGGTGCTTGTAGGTTTCAGCATAGTGGCGTTGATTGGAACCGAAGTTTCTAGCTTTGGTCATATCCACAAGCTCGGGATGTAAGGCGAGCAATACCGAGGTCTCTATGAATCCACCGTGTATATCGAGTGCCTTGTCTTCGGGCGATATCAGGCCATCCGGCAAACCAAATCGGGTCCAGCTGGTCGCCACGACAAGCATATTGAAACGAACCCGCAATTCTGTAGCGACGATCGTCATGAGCGGGGCGTTGCCGCCATGGGCATTCAGAAGGACCAGTTTCGACATGCCCTGCCGCGCCACACTTTCGCCAATGCTGATCCAGCGGTTCACTGCCTCGTCAAAAGTCAATGTCCGGGTGCCGGCGATACCCATGTGTTCGATGGAGTAGCCGACTGGTTCGACAGGTAGAAAATCGACCGATAACGCCTGGGGAAGGGCATCCTTCAATCGATCAACCAGGCCTGCAGCGATAAGCGTATCGGTTTCATAGGGCAAATGCGGGCCATGCTGCTCGTGCGCACCGAGAGGAAGGAGGGCAATCGTCGCTTGTTTTGGCATTTCCGTCTCATTCGTCCTGTTCAATCCGGTCGCTTGACCGGTGAAAGGATAGTCTCATTAGGTTGCAGTTTTACAGGCTTATTTGGCGCTCCGCACAAATTCGTCGGCAAATTTCATCAGATTGTCATATAAGAATTGTAACGCGGGTTGCTGTGCAAGGAATGGGTCGATTCATGTCGATTTGCTCATTCGGTTCTGGATTTGCTATTGTAATGGCTGTGTCAGCGCATAATGTTCGTCTGTTAACTACCCCCACAACAAGAGCTAGCCGCCTTATCATCAATCCGGTCAATACGTGACGTGCAAGCAGGAGTTTGAATGGTCAAGGATCGTAAGCCCCTCATTCTTCATCGTCTGCAATCGACCGCAAGATTGACACGGACGGCGCTGGCCACCCGATTGCTTGGCCATGGCTTTTATGCAGGACAGGATGCGGTGATGCTGCAACTTGCGCATGAAGATGGTCTATCGCCGAGCATTCTTGCCAAACGCCTTGGTGTACGCCCGCCAACAATCACCAAGACGATCTCCCGCCTGCAAACACAAGGTTTCGTCAAGAAAGAAGGGTCCACGACGGACCAGCGCCAAGCCCATATTTTTCTGACAGATACCGGTAACGAGGCAATCAAATCAATCGAGAAGTCCATTCGCAAGACCGAAAAGGATGCGATGAAGGGGTTCGACAAGAAAGAGCGCAAGGCCTTTGTAAAAATGCTTTCGCGGCTTGAGATCAATCTATCAGCAGCGGAACTTTTACGCCAAACCGCCCCCGATGACGATCATGACGATGATGATGCCGACGACGAATAGACGATAGGTAAAAGTTTTTTCCCAATTTGCGGTTACAAAACGCATGAACTTGTTATCATGGTGAGAGTTCCTTCCGCCTGATTGGTAAACCTGTTGTCACCACCTCTCCCTTCCTCGCAGGAAGTCGCGCCGGCTGCCGCCATTTTCTATATTTTCGCGGCCGGCTTTCTGTTCTCATGTCTAGATTCCAGTGCTAAATACCTAGTTCTGTCTGGCATTCCCACTGCGTTCATTTCCTGGATGCGGTTTGTGGAACACGCGATCCTGGCGCTGATCTTCTTTCGAGCATGGTCAAATCCGCGGCTCTTCAAGGTACGCAACATCCCCCTTCAATTCCTGCGTGGGCTTTGTTTGTTTGGCTCAACATATTTCAACTTTTATGCATTGCAGACGATGCAACTCGGCGAGACGATCACCATAACCTTTGCAGCGCCAATGGTAATCGCAGCTTTGGCAGGTCCGCTGCTAGGCGAATGGGCAGGATGGCGCAGATGGGCAGCCATTGTCGTCGCATTTATAGGCGTGCTGATTATTGCTCGCCCGGGATTTGGCGCGTTCAATCCTGGACTGCCTTATTCGATCGCTGCGATGCTAAGCTATTCGCTGTACGTGCTTTTGACGCGGCGTATGGCGGTAACGGAATCTCCAGAAAGTCTAATTTTTTTTCTGCCCTTGCACCGGCTGTATTGATGTCGCCCGCGGTGATGCAGGCGGTCATTCCGGATACATCCTTTCAGATTGTACTATTGCTGATACTCGGCGTTTTTGGCGGTCTTGGCCATTATCTGATCATCCTGGCCTACAGAAAGGCGACGACGGCTGCGCTGGCACCCTATCCGTTCATGCAAATCATCTGGATGCTGGCGTTCGGATATCTGTTTTTCAACCAATTTCCGGATGCATATACGCTCTGTGGTGCGGTTGTGATCATTGGCAGTGGCCTGTACGTCGTGCACCGCGAACGACAGTCGCGGGCAGCGGGCTTGAAAGGACTTTGATTTATTTGATTGCAATGGCATAACGCCGAGTACCATAACGTGGCTCATTTGATGATACTGTGGGGAGGCGGTTTTTTTTGGCGCAGAAAATTAAGTTATCGACTATTGCCGACGCGCTGAAAGTGTCTACAGCAACCGTATCGCTGGCTTTGCGGGATAGCCCGCTCGTGGCCGATCAGACGCGTGAAAAGATAAAAGAACACGCACGCGCCATTGGGTACATCTATAACCGGCGCGCAGCCAGCCTTCGCACTTCGCGTTCGGGCATCGTTGGCGTCGTGGTTCATGACATCATGAACCCGTTCTTTGCAGAAATATTGCGTGCGATCGAGGGCGAACTTGATCGTTCCGGCCAGACATTCATTTTATCCAATCACTATGATCAGTTGGATAAGCAACGGACGTTCATAGATACCGTGCTGCAACTCGGGGGAGACGGTGTAATTATGTCCCCGGCAATTGGTACCCCGGCTGAAGACATTCGCATGGCGGAAGACAATGGACTGCCAGTTGTGCTAATTGCCCGAACCGTCAAGGATGCCAATGTACCGGTGTTCCGCGGGGATGATGCTTATGGCATTGGCCTTGCTACAAACCACCTTATTTCCCTGGGACATACACGCATCGCCATGGTGGGCGGCACCGATCAGACTTCCACAGGCCGCGATCGTTACGAAGGCTATCTCCATGCAATGCAAAAAGCGGGCCTCGAGGCGAAACCGGAATGGCGCATACCTGGCCCGCGAACCAAGCAGGCGGGTTTTGACGCTGCGCCTCAGTTTCTTGCCCTGAAAGATCATCCGACTGCTGCGGTCTGCTGGAATGATCTTTCGGCGATCGGCATGATGAATGGCATTGCTCGGGCGGGACTGGTTGCAGGCGTTGATATTTCCGTCACGGGGTATGACGACCTTGAAGAGGCGGCAATCGCTACGCCGGCTTTGACAACTGTGTGGAACGGCCAGCGCGAAGTGGGACAGCGAGCAGCGAGGGCTCTGCTCGATCAGCTTAACGGTGCCGACACACACGCACGGCAGGAATTGATCAAGCCGGAATTGCGAATCCGGCAGTCGACCTCAAAGCCAAAAGAGAGATAACGCAGCGCGCCAGATAGCTTTATGCTGCAGCTTCACCCTTCATTAATGCTACCCGACTAGGCTTCACAGGCGTCTGTTTCCCGTGGAGTATAGTATGTTACTGGGTAAAACGACTTGTCTTGGCTTTGTCACTGCAGCGGCAGTGGTCGCCATGTTCCTCGATTTCGCGACTTTTACCTCTGACGAAGATGCTGACGTCGACATACAGACGACTGCGTCTGTATCAGCGGACACAGGTAGCCATGATGTGCCAAGATTTGTCATCAGTAGTCCAGGCGCGGAGGCGAGTTGCAAGGCGTTTCCTATGGAAAATGGCACACCCGGCCACAACGCGCTCACGATCGACAGCAGCTGCGAAAATCTCTACCCGCCGTTGGTAAACGCCAAGACCTGGCACAACAACGAAGATGGCACGATTGACCTTGCCGATAATCTCGGTCGTACGATCGTGGAATTCAGCCCAGGCGACGGTCTCGCCTACGTCAGTGTCGAGCCGCGTTCTGTGATTCTATCGATGTCGACTGAGGGCGTTAACGCGTTCTAGATTACTCCGCCGCCTGCATTCGCTCGCGGCTTGCCTTGTGAGCGCGCGCGGCGTCGCCGAATGCTGCAAATATCTTGCGTGAGGGGCTATCACTTTTTACCCAATATTCCGGGTGCCACTGAACTCCAACAGCAAATGCGCGGGCAGTCTTGACCGAAACCGCTTCAATCGTGCCGTCATCAGCAACCGCTTCAATGTCAAGCTGTGGCGCGGGCCTGTCGATGGCTTGCCGATGTACGGAGTTTACCTGGATAGCATCGCTCTGCATGACTTTCGCCAGACAGGATCCCGGCTTGATGTGCACCGGATGCCGAATGGCGAAGCGTTCGGTTTGTTGATCAGATTGCGGCGCGCGGTGATCCATGCGCCCGTGGAGGTCTTGTATCTCGGTAGCAAGTGTACCGCCAAGCGCTACGTTCAGCTCCTGAATGCCCCGGCATATGGCCAATAACGGTACGCCGCGCTCAATCGCTCTGCGAATCAGCGGAAGCGACGTAGCGTCACGCGCAGAGTCGTAAGGTTCGTGTGCTTCGCTAGGTTCGACGCCGTAGAGAGCCGGATGAACATTCGATTTCGACCCGGTGATGAGAACGCCATCGACGCCGTCAAGAATGGCATCAATATCGAGGCTTTCGCCAAATGACGGCACGATCAACGGAATGACGCCGGCGGCTTCGTATGCCGCCATAAGATATTGATCGGGGGCTGCGTGCCACGTGTAATTTTCGAAGGTACGTACATCTGACGTTATGGCGACGAGAGGTTGCCGCATCATGTTAACTCCATAAAAAGCCTTGGCTGAATGTAGTGTAAATCGCCCTCATTTCCAATGGCGACGCGAGTGGTGAAAAATACTGCGCGCTAAACACATTCGAGGCTTGCGTTCAGCCATTTCAATGTGTCGTTGTGCATGGAGGTTCATCTGCTGGACTTGAATTGACGAGTGTGTATGTTGATCACGAGATCGGGAGGATCAGACGGGATCGTCTGGTGATCTGGGCCGATAGAATTGAAGATCAATAGTCTGGAGGAGAATGTATGGATCGTCGTTCGTTCATCACGAAGGCAGGATTTGCCGGGGTAGGAGCTGCAGCAGCCACCACGCTTGCGGCGCCTGCGATTGCACAGTCAACGCCGAAGGTTACCTGGCGTTGCGCATCGTCATTCCCGAAATCATTGGATACGATTTACGGCGGCGCTGAAGTCTTGTCGAAGTACCTGAGGGAAGCGACTGACGGGAACTTCACGATTCAGCCATTCGCCGCTGGCGAAATCGTTCCCGGCCTTCAAGCCGCTGACGCGGCAGCGGCTGGTACGGTCGAACTTTGCCACACCGTCGCGTATTACTACTGGGGCAAGGATCCCACTTGGGCCTTGGGTGCCGCGGTGCCTTTTGCGCTCAATGCGCGCGGCATGAACGCCTGGCAGTATCATGGCGGCGGCATCGATCTCATGAATGAGTTCTTCAACAAACAGGGTCTGCAAGCCTATCCGGGCGGCAACACCGGAGTACAGATGGGTGGCTGGTTCCGCAAGGAGATCAAGACCGTCGAAGATCTCAAGGGTCTCAAGATGCGTGTCGGTGGCTTTGCCGGCAAAGTTTTGGAGACACTTGGCGTTGTACCACAGCAGATTGCAGGCGGTGATATCTATCCAGCTCTTGAGAAAGGCACGATCGATGCCGCTGAATGGGTTGGACCCTATGATGACGAGAAGCTCGGCTTTCAGAAAGTCGCGCCCTATTATTATTACCCAGGCTGGTGGGAAGGCGGCCCGACCGTCAGTTTCATGGTCAACAAGCAAAAGTGGGATTCCCTTCCTCCGGCTTATCAATCGCTGTTCCGTACGGCAGCTCAGGCCACCGATGCCAACATGCTGCAGAAGTACGACTACGTAAATCCTGCAGCGATCAAGCGTCTCGTGGCTGGAGGCGCGCAGTTGCGGCCCTTCAGCCCGGAAATCCTGAGCGCCTGCTTCGAAGCAGCCAACGGGGTCTATGCACAACTCGAAGACAGCAATGAGCAGTTCAAGAAAATCTGGAGTTCGATCAAGGCGTTTCGCAACGAACATTTCCTGTACGCGCAGGTTGCGGAATACACTTTCGATACGTTCATGATGGTGCAGCAACGTAACGGAAAGCTGTGATTCACTGTTACCAAAGAAAAATGAGAACCCCGGCCCGCATCAGGCCGGGGTTCTTTGCGCCGCCTGTTGTCAGTTCTCAAGGAGCAGTCTAACAGTGACTCAACAATTCGGCACGATGTTCACTGGTATTTTCAATGACGGATAATCCTTCCATTTCTGTTTCGGGCAAGAATATTGCGGTTACCGGGGGCTCTTCTGGCCTGGGTCTGAGAATGGTGCAGGTACTTGCTGCTCATGGTGCGAACGTCGTTTCGATCTCGCGAACGCCCGCTCCCGACAATGCGCATCGACCCAACATTCTCAACATCATTGCCGACGTCACGGTCGCGTCTGATATCGGGCGTGCTTTTGACGAAGCGGAGCAAAACCTTGGAACCGTGACGGTGGTGTTCAACAACGCCGGTGTGGCAACGATCGAGCGGGCTCTCACCACCACCCGCGAACAACTGCGACACATCTTCGAAGTCAACGTCGAGGGTGCATTTTTTATCGCCCAGGAGGCCGCCAAGCGCATGATTGCCAAGGGTGTCGGCGGCTCCATTATTAATCTCTCAAGCATTCTGGCGGACGCACCGCTCAAGGGCTCGGCCGCATACGCCATGTCGAAGGCGGCAGTAGCCCAGATGACCAAGTCATTGGCGCTCGAATGGGCGCCGCACGGGATCCGGGTCAACGCACTTGCACCTGGCTGGTTTCCGACCCGTCTCAATGAGGCAATCATGGATGGGCCGGCCAAAGGCTTTCTCAAGGGCAAGAACCCCATGCGCCGGCTAGGCGAAGCAGAAGATATTGATGGGGCCGTGTTGATGCTGGCTTCGGATGCCAGCAGCTATATTACAGGGACGGTTATTACAATCGACGGTGGTCATAGCCTGCAGGGTTAAATGCGCTCGGCTTCTTGAACGTTGGTGCGTGTGGCGAGTACAAAAACGAGCAGGGAAAATACGGCCGCATCCCGCCACAAGACAGAAAAGTATCCACCCCATAAAGATTCTATGATGCCGATGGCCGCTGCACCGAATGCCGCGTGCAGGGGCCGTGAAAATCCTCCGGCGGCCGTAATAAAGAGGATTTTCAAGCCGAAGATCATACCGGTGTTGAAACTGACATTGCCGTAGTAGAGCGCTGCAAGAAATCCAGCGAGCGCACACACGCCATAGGCCGCCAGGATAGCCTGTGTCCTCACTCTCGATGGATCGATGCCGCAGAGTGCCGACGCTGCGGGTTCATCGCTGACAGCGCGCCAGATTCGACCTGCGGACGTGCGTAACATGATCATTTCGCCCCCCGCGATAACGGAGAAGGCGATCACAATGTTTACGATCTGCAGCTGGGTCAAACTGATGCCGATTGCCGGCCCAAGCAATCGAACAGGGTCAGCGAGCAAGGGCGGCAGCCAATAATCCCTCGTGTTGGCTGCAATGCGCGACAGTTCCATCAGGAAAATACTTAGACCAAGCGTTGCCACCAGCACCGTGTTGCGGTTCCCGGCATCGAGCGGGGCATAGATGAATTTGGCGATGACGTAGCCGCCTATGCCGACATAAACGATAGCGATGAAGGTTCCGAGTGAAAGTGCGGCCGGCAACGTCATCCACAGTACAGACCATCCGAATGCTGTCGCCAGAATAAAGGTCTGACCGGAAAAGGCGAAAATAGCACCAAGCGACAGGTCAGTGCGATGCGTCAGCCCATGGATCAGCACATAACCATAGGCGAGCAATGAATAAAGCGCGGCGTTGTGAATGCCATTTAAAAGAAGTTGAAGAAAATACGCCATCTGCCGCTCTCTACCCGTGGCTATTCTAACTTGCAAAATTGATTTTACCAGTTAGAATTTTGCCATGACATTTGAGTGGAATGCCCATCGATTCAGTGGAGGTGTGTTGGCCCTGGACCTGGCAAACACAGTGATTTTTCGCGGAGACCCGGAGCGCTCGCTGGATCGTTTTGATGATCCGGTTGAATTGCCGCGTTTTGCGGAAGCTGCGGCTATTTTTAGGGTCGGGGAGTGGGGAAAAGTGCAGTTCCATCCTCCGTTGTCACAAACGGGAATTGAAGCGCTCATCGCCATTCGGGAGGTAATCAACGACTTATTTCGAAGTGCAACCCGCGAAGACAGCCTTAAGTCCGAAGACTTGTCTACATTCCTGCGTCTCGGCTCTGATCTTGTAGGCAATGAGCCGGAAGGGCGCGACCTCAGGCTACCAAATCTGTCGGAAAAGAAGCGCGAACTATCTCTGGGAGCAGCAGCCTTTCTTTCGGGTATCCGTTTACTCGATCCGGCACGACTGCAACGGATCAAGGCCTGTCCGAATTGCTACTGGCTTTATCTCGATGAGAGCCGCAATCGGAGCCGCCGGTGGTGCGATATGAATGTCTGCGGCAATCGGGCGAAAGCCCGGCGGCATTACCACCGCAATGTAAAGCAGGCTGGAAACAATCATGTATGACAAAGCAAGATGCATGCGTCCAGGAGTGTCGGTGCTTCTCTTGGCGCTTCTCTTGCTGGGCGGTTGCCGTGACGCAGGAGAGGGCGACTACCTGAATGTCTCCGGCAAGATTTTCGTCTTCAACTACCGGATAGCAGAGGCGACCTATTTGCTTACGTTGGCAAAGCTGCGCCCGTTGCCCGACGGCTCCATGCTGGAGGCGACTTTTGAAAATCCGGCGGGAGGCGATCCCATGGTTGTTAGGCAGAAGATGTGGCCGACAATGGAAAAAATCACAGTTGAAAGCCCGCCAGTCAAATGTGTGAAGGCAAACCGGGAATACGAAGTCAGCATGCGTCTTGAAGACGCAAATGGCAAATTGTTGCAAACAATCAAGCGGAAAATGATTTCAGACACCGATCAGTCCGTTATGCCGGATAAACCGCTGGTTGTCGGTCCTTTCTATGATCCCAATCCAGATAAAGACTCTGCAGGAAATTCGTCTGTGGCTTGCCCTATTTAAGTCGTAAACTCATAAATCTGCTGCCGGCCGTCTGCTGAAATACAGAAGGTCACCGTATTCTGGTTCTTTTCAGGAATTGGTAATTCTATTTTCCGAATTATGAAATTTAGATTTGACATACGGTAAGAATAAATACTCTAACTCGTTGTCCAATCTCCATTTCCATTGTCGTTGGCGTTTCTATGTAAGTAATCGGTAACGTATCCGTGGCGGGTACAGTTATGCGCGGGCATTTGATGAGAACTGACCTCAGCGAGAGCATGTCGCTCGACACCATTTTTCTTCGCACACTTTATGCGAACAAGAAGGCTATCTGGTGGACCTCCATCGTCCAGATTACCGCCACTTTGATGATCTATATCAAGACCCAAAATCCGATCTATATTGTATTCGCTGTCGCATTCTTCGTCACCGTTCTTGGCAGGATGGCAAATGCCAATGCTTTTGAACAGGCTAATCTGACCGAAGCAACGGCGGCCACCTTGAAGAAATGGGAATGGCGTTATTTGTCCGGTGCGCTGGGCACCTGTATTCTTCTCGGATTTCTGTGTTTTGTCAGTATCTATGTCTTGGCTGACCCATCGGCAGCCATTACCAGTATCATTATCGTTGTTGCTTCGACGGTTGCACTCGTTACGCGGAACTACGTTTCACGTACGGTTGTGATCGGAATGTCGGTCGCTCTGCTTGCGCCGCTGTTCGTGACGTTCATCCTTCTCGGCGGTTTTTATAATTGGCTGCTCGCTTTGCTTATTCTCCCCTTCTTATGGAGCAATATCGGCATTGCCGCAAATTTGCGCCAGTCGCTTTTCGATGCACTGCTGGGCAAACGGCAACTTGGTATTGTCGTCAACAATTTCGACGCGGCACTTAACGGCATGCCGCAAGGCCTGCTGATGTTCGATCGGAACCAGACCATCACGGTTGCCAACATGAAGGCGGCGAAAATGATGGGGTTCGATAATCCTGAACAGCTCCGGGGCAGATCATTGGAAACGCTGTTGCGGCTGGCTCGACTGCGGACCTACTTTTCCAGTGAGGCACTGGAAGCCCTGCGTACGAAGATGCGTGATCTTTTGGCAGGGGCAAAGCAACGGGACGTGTTCGTGTCGCCGGCCAAACGCCACTTTGAATTTACGGCGACCCCAGATCCAGAACGCGGTACAGTTTTGATATTTCAGGATGTTACCCGACGTGCGGAAGCTGAAGCGCAAATTAGCCGGATGGCACGCTACGATAGCCTTACCGGCTTGCCGAATCGGAGCCAGTTTGCCGAGATCGCCAGTTCTTACATCGAGATGGCCGAGCAAGACGCACAAATCGCTCTCATGGTCGTCGATATCGATGGGCTGAAACGAACGAACGATACGTTTGGCCATCGCATTGGCGATGAGCTGCTTCGCGCGTTTGCCGATCGCTTGACGTTGGCCGACGCAAACGGTCCTGTGATCTCACGCTTTGGCAGCGACGAGTTCGTCTTGCTGTTCTCCGCGTCGACGCGGAACGCGGCGCTGGAATCTGTGGACCGCATCATGCGCATGGTTTCCGGCCAATACCTTGTTTCCGGCCATGATATTTTGACCGGCGCGAATGCTGGCGTAGCGATTGCCAATGCAGCCGAGTTTGATCTTGTTGTGATGCACATGAATGCTGATCTGGCGCTCGACGTCGCGAAGAAGGACAGCAAGAAAGATTGGGCTGTCTTCGTCGAAACCATGGATCATTCGTTCCGCAGCAAGCAACGGCTCAAAGCGGATTTGCGGAAGGCGATAGCCGAGAACGCGTTGACCGTTGCCTATCAGCCCATAGTGAACGTTCGGACCTTGCGCATGACGGCTTGCGAAGCCCTCTCCCGATGGCATCACCCGGAATTTGGCGCAATTTCGCCAGCTGAGTTCATTCCCATGGCGGAGGAAATGGGGCTCATTTCCGATCTCACCCGGTGCGTGGTCGAACGCGCCATCAAGGATTGCAATGGCTGGGAGTCACGGATCGCCGTCTCGGTCAACCTGTCGTCCTATGATCTGCAAAACATGGACATGGTGAATATTATTCGGTCCGCTTTGAGGCGGTACGATGTTGAGCCGCATCTGCTGGAAGTCGAAGTAACGGAAGGTGCGCTCATAACAGATCGAGAAAGTACCGGGAGCGTCCTTTCGGAGCTCAAGGATTTTGGCGTACAGGTTGCAATTGATGATTTCGGCACGGGCTATTCAAGCCTGAGCTATCTGAAGGATCTTCCGGTCACGAAGGTCAAGATCGACCGTTCGTTTATCGCCGATATAGTCGCGGAGGGAAGGTCCCTCAAACTGCTTCGTGGCATCGTGCAGATGTCGCACGAACTCGGATTGTCGGTGACAATCGAGGGACTTGAAACCAACGAACAGTCTGAGTTGATCAGTGAATGGATCGGCGCCGAATATGTGCAGGGTTTCTTGTATGGTGCTGCGATGCCTGCGCAGGATATTGCAAGGCTTCTTGATGCTCCAATGGAACAGAAATTGGTCGCAGTGACAGAATACGCTGTGTCCTTGCACTGACCCTGAGATATCCGTTTCTCACAACGGACAATGTCCATTGGATAAGGTGGTTCTCGCGCTGACATCGGGACTGCGCTGACCTAAACTGCATTTTGAAATATTGCCGCCGATGAACCTCAAATAGGGAAGAATCAACATGATTGCTCAGATCGCTATTGCACCACTCGTCGCCTTGATTGCGGGGGTACTTATTCTGATCGCGCCTCGGCTGCTTAATTATATCGTCGCGCTTTATCTGATCATTATCGGCGTGACAGGACTGTTTCCGCATCTCCTCACATAAGGCAGCTCTATCTTCGGGAGTGAATAAACTCTTTCTTTGATTTATATCGATTGAGTGCCTGCAAGCGACTATCTGCGCATTGCGCTGATGCGGTGTTTTCGCTATTGCCAATGCGACATCGACTATAAGAGGTTTGAAGATGGCTGATCATCACGATACTGCGCCAGCAGAATTGGGCGCTCCCATGGATTACAAGGAACATGAAAGCACTTACAATCTGTTCCTTTCGCTCTCGAAATGGGGCGTTGTATCCTGTGCAGCGTTGCTGGTTGCTATGGCATTCGGCTTTTTCGTCGGAGGCTTCTTCTCTGCCACACTCCTTTTCATCATTGTTTGCGTTGCCGCCTGGTTTTTTCTCTAGGGCAGGTTGTTCTGTAACATACCGGGCGGATAACCTGCCGGAAGGCGTTCACTCGAACGATCCACATATCAGGTTTCCAACCGTCATAAGACGCTAGCCGCGCTGGTCTCGGGACGAGGCCACTGGTTTTGTTGTGTTTAACTTGCTTGGGGGTGAGAGCTTGGCTCAGACACTGTTCATACCGAAAGAGATCGACGAGCCAAGGGTTGGTGGTTCGCCGGAGACGGTCAAGAAGCTGATAGCCCTCGGGTTTGCGGTTGTTGTCGAGGCTGGCGCCGGGGTTGCCTCGCGCATACCGGACGGCGAGTTTGTCGCAGCGGGGGCGACGATCGGCAAGGCCGGCGATACGGCCAGGGCCGATGTGGTGCTGAAGGTGCGCCGGCCTTCCTCCGCCGAGCTCAAGGCTTATAAAAAGGGTGCGGTCGTCATCGCCATGCTCGACCCTTACGGCAATGATGCGGCGGTCAAGGCGCTGGCCGATGCGGGGGTGACGGCCTTCACCATGGAATTCATGCCGCGCATCACCAGGGCGCAGGTCATGGACGTCCTGTCGAGCCAGGCCAATCTTGCCGGCTATCAGGCAGTGATCGATGCGGCGGGTGAATATGACCGCGCGCTTCCGATGATGATGACGGCTGCGGGCACCGTGCCTGCGGCCAAAGTGTTCATCATGGGCGTCGGTGTTGCCGGGTTGCAGGCGATTGCCACGGCGCGGCGGCTTGGCGCGGTGGTGACGGCAACCGATGTGCGTCCGGCGGTCAAGGAACAGGTCGCCTCGCTCGGCGCCAAGTTCCTGGCGGTCGAGGACGAGGAATTCAAGGCAGCCGAGACGGCGGGTGGTTACGCCAAGGAAATGTCGAAGGAATATCAGGCCAAGCAGGCGGCCCTGGTTGCCGACCATATCGCCAAGCAGGATATCGTCATCACCACGGCGCTCATTCCGGGGCGTCCCGCACCAAGGCTGGTCACGCGCGCGATGTATGCGCGCATGCGTCCGGGCTCGGTCCTCATCGATCTGGCGGTGGAGCGCGGCGGCAATGTCGAAGGCGCGGTTGCCGGCAAGATTACCGAGGTCGACGGCGTCAAGATCGTCGGCCACCTGAATGTCGCCGGCCGCATTGCCGCGACCGCCTCGCAGCTTTACGCCAAGAACCTCCTCGCCTTCGTCGAGACCCTGGTCGACAAGGATGCAAAAGTCATCAAGATCGATTTCGACGACGAACTGGTCAAGGCCACCGTGCTGACCCATGGCGGCAAGGTGGTGCATCCGAACTTCGCCAGTGCTGCAACTGCAGCGTCAGCACCTGCAGCCTCAGCGGCAAAGCCCGCCGCCGGCAAGAAGGCTGCTCCTGCCAAGCCAGCGGCAACCAAGCCAGTCAAAGCGCCTGTCGCAAAGGCAGCGGCGACGGCCAAAACCGCCCCCAGCAAGACTGCGACACCAAAAGCCAAAACAGCCGCAAAGACCGCTGCTGCCAAACCCGCTGCAGCCCCATCCCCTGCAGCAAAGACTGCCGCTAAAAGCACGGAAGGAGAGGCATGATGGCTGCCGATGCAACCCTCGACAAGGCGCTCGATGCCTTGAACCAGGCGGCCGAGATGGTGCGTCAGGCCGCCGGAGCCATGCCGGATGCGGCAGGCGCTGCGGCGCATGCGGTCACCGGCGGTGCGGTCGATCCCTTCGTCTTCCGCCTGGCCATCTTCGTCCTCGCCATCTTCGTCGGCTATTATGTCGTCTGGTCGGTGACGCCGGCGCTGCATACGCCGCTGATGGCGGTGACCAATGCCATTTCCTCGGTCATCGTCGTCGGGGCGCTCTTGGCCGTTGGTCTCTCGGCCAGCGGCTTTGCCACCGGCTTCGGCTTCATCGCGCTCGTTCTCGTCAGCGTCAATATCTTCGGCGGCTTCCTCGTCACCCACCGCATGCTCGCCATGTACAAGAAAAAAGAAAAGTGAGATTTGAACGATGAGCGTTAATTTCGCAACTTTTCTGTATCTCGTTTCCGGCGTCCTGTTCATCCTGGCGCTGCGCGGCCTGTCGCATCCGACCACCAGCCGCCAGGGCAATTTCTACGGCATGACCGGCATGGCCATCGCGATCGCCACGACGCTGGCTCTGGCCGAGCCGAGCCTCAAGGGGCTCGGGCTTATCGTTGTCGGCCTTGCCATCGGCGGCAGCGTCGGCGCCTATATCGCCAAGCGCATTGCCATGACGGCGATGCCGCAGCTCGTTGCCGCCTTCCACTCGCTCGTCGGCTTTGCCGCGGTGATGGTGGCCGCCGCTGCGGTCTATTCGCCGGATTCCTTCGGCATCGGCGAGGTCGGCTCGATCCATGGCCAGGCGCTCATCGAGATGTCGATTGGCGTTGCCATCGGCGCCATCACCTTCACCGGCTCGATCATCGCCTTTTTGAAGCTCGATGGGCGCATGTCGGGCAAGCCGATCATGCTGCCGGGCCGCCATCTCCTCAATGCGGGGCTTTTGATCGCCATCGTCGTTCTCGTCGTGGCGCTGGTCCTGACCGAGAGCCATCTCGTCTTCTGGCTCATCGTCATCCTGTCGCTGATCCTCGGCGGTCTGATCATCGTGCCGATCGGCGGCGCCGACATGCCGGTGGTCGTCTCGATGCTCAATTCCTATTCCGGCTGGGCGGCGGCGGCACTCGGCTTTACCCTCGGCAATCTGGCATTGATCATCACCGGGGCACTGGTCGGCTCCTCCGGCGCGATCCTCTCCTATATCATGTGCAAGGGCATGAACCGCTCGTTCATCTCGGTCATTTTAGGCGGCTTTGGCGGCGAGACGGCCGGGGCAGCGTCCGGCGAAGTCGAACAGCGTCCGGTCAAGCAGGGCTCGGCCGACGATGCCGCCTTCATCATGAAGAACGCTTCCAAGGTCATCATCGTGCCGGGCTATGGCATGGCGGTGGCGCAGGCCCAGCATGCCTTGCGCGAGATGGCCGACAAGCTGAAGGCCGAGGGCGTCGAGATCAAATACGCCATTCATCCGGTCGCCGGCCGCATGCCAGGCCACATGAACGTGCTGCTGGCCGAAGCCAACGTGCCCTACGACGAAGTGTTCGAACTTGAGGATATCAACTCGGAATTCGCCCAGGCCGATGTCGCCTTCGTCATCGGCGCCAACGACGTGACCAACCCGGCCGCCAAGACCGATCCGAAATCGCCGATCTTCGGCATGCCGATCCTCGATGTCGACAAGGCCGGCACCGTGCTCTTCATCAAGCGCGGCATGGGCTCCGGTTATGCCGGCGTCGAGAACGAACTGTTCTTCCGCGACAACACCATGATGCTCTTCGCCGACGCCAAGAAAATGGTCGAAAATATCGTCAAGGCACTCGATCACTGACAATCAGCTGATTCGAGTTAACAAAAGGCCCGCCAGACTTGGCGGGCCTTTTGTTTTGATCAGATCAGTATTTGCAGTTTCTTTGTAAGCAGCCTCTCGAAGGCAGCCAATCTACCGGCGGCAATCTTCTCTGCATTGTAAAGCGACACCATCGAAAAACGAGCCTTCGGAGCACATGTACCAATGATGGCCCGTGAGAGTACACGGCGAACGGGACGGAACATGATCAGCCAGTCAATCCACCAGGGCGAGCCAAGAGTTGTGATTGCAAAGCAGGACTGCAGCTGTGAAAGCTTCGGGATCATGCGGCCAAAATCGGGCGTGTGATCATAGGCTACGCCGGGCACGAATACCCGATCGATCCAGCCCTTCAAAATAGCGGGAAGTCCGAACCACCATGTGGGGAAGATGAGGACAAGCACATCGGCGGTACGAAGCGCCTCCACATCCTCGGCAACAGCACTCGCATTGTGCTCGGCATAATAACTCTGCCGTTCGCTTGACGTGAGGCGAGGATCGAAATCGCGCTCATACAAATCAACGATCCGTAGATCGTGTCCTGCGTCCGTGATCAAGGAAGCAGTGAGAGATGCAAGATGCGCACAAAGACTATTCTTAAGCGGATGAGCCAGGACAACGACAAAGCGTTTGCCCTTGGCGTGCATCAAGAAGTCTTGCGTGTGCGAGCCAGGCCGTCGCGTGCGGGCTTGTAATTGGGATCCAATTGCACGGCCCTGGCGTAGGATTTCGCAGCGCGGGCCTTGTCGCCGCGATGTTCATAGATCAGCGCCTGATTGGCCCAACCCTCTGCGATGTCACCATCAAGTTTGATTGCGGTATTGAAATCATCGAAGGCGTTGTCATCGTCGCCAAGCGCGACGTAGGAGATTCCGCGACCGTTATAAGGTTCCGCTGCATCGGGCTGCAGAGAGATAGCTGTAGAGAAATCCTCGATGGCCTGCTTGTGCTGGTTGCGCGCCTGATAGATCAGGCCGCGGTTGTGATAAGCGCGCGCATCCGTCGTGCTCAACTGGATGGCTTGGTTGAAATCATTCAGGGCCTGATCCAGTTGTCCTTGCTGGCGATAAAGATTGCCCCGGCCAATATAGGCGGCGTCATATTGCGGATTGATCTGGATCGCCTTGCTGTAGTCCGCCGCTGCTTGAGCTGTGTTGCCCATGTTGCGATAGACGAGCGCGCGATTGGCGTAAGCTTGGTAGAAATTGGGGTTGAGCTGCAGCGCCGTATTGAAATCCTTGATTGCGTCGCTGTTCTTGCCGGCACGACCGTAGGCGGATCCACGGACATTATAGGCTTCCGGGTCTTTCGGATTGTTGCGGATAACGTCGTTGAGCGAGCTGATATTCTCGGTGGAACCCTGCGCCTTGTCGATACCAGTCATGTCGGTGGTCGAGGTGCTCTGGCATCCGGCGATTGCGAGCGTGAGAACAGAGGCAACGACGAGTCCCGCGATACGTGCTGTTTTAGGGGCCGCCCAGATTGCGCGATGTGAGGCCAGTTCAACCGGATGTGTCATGTCTTATGTGTCCCGTTCAATGAAAAGCCTTAGAGGCTTTATTGTTCCGATGGCACCAAACGAAAAAGGGCGGTGTGACGCAAGCCACTCCACCCCGTAATCGGGTCAAGGCGTCGATGAATTGAAGATCAACGAGCCGCTGAAGCGCGAACCGGTGTCTTTTTCACAGGCATTGGAAGAAGGCCTTCGCGCTGGGCCTGCTTGCGAGCAAGCTTGCGGGCACGACTGATTGCCTCTGCCTTCTGGCGGGCGCGCTTGATAGAAGGCTTTTCGTAATGATCATGCATTTTCATTTCGCGGAACATGCCTTCGCGCTGCATCTTCTTCTTGAGAACGCGGAGAGCCTGATCAACATTATTTTCGCGTACGAGTACCTGCACGTTTTATCCTGTATCTCTTAGAATTTCGTTGAGCCTGGCCTCAATCCCCAATCCTTGATCATGGGACAACAAACCAGACTTCGCGACGGTCATCCATCGCAAACTGGGGTGGGCATTATCAGAAAGTTCGGGGTATGTCCATGGTTCTGTTGTGGGCAATGGCGGATATTGCGCTCATCCCTCGTAATTTTAGATTAACCGGCACGCAGCGCCAATCTCCGTCGCAAAATGGCAAAAGAGCTTTAAGCGGATACGATACTGATGCATAAAAGCATGACCCTCGCTTTCAAAATCGATGTCGATTTTTGAACAGGCCATGCAAGTAAACTCGTTCGAACAATCGCTTTGCGATGGCTCAATTGCTGGGCCAAGTTGCTGGGAATGAATGATGCGGAAATATTCGGTATTTGCCTTGGCCCGCGAGGCCATGCGTGCCCATAAAGGCTGGGATCAGCAATGGAGTTCTCCCGAACCCAGGCCGGAATACGACGTCATCATTGTTGGCGCGGGCGGGCACGGGCTTGCCACTGCGTACTATCTTGCCAAGGAGCATGGCATCACCAATGTCGCTGTTCTTGAAAAGGGATGGCTTGGCGGTGGCAACACCGGCCGCAACACGACAATCATCCGGTCCAACTATCTCTATGACGAGATCCGCTGGTATCTACGAGCACGCTGTCAAGCTTTGGGAAGGTCTCAGCCAGGACCTCAATTACAATGTGATGTATTCGGCGCGCGGTGTGATGATGCTGGCGCACAATATTCACGACGTTCAGGCGTTCAAACGGCATATCCACGCCAATCGGCTCAACGGCATCGACAATGAATGGCTGACGCCGGAACAGGTGAAGGAGTTCTGCCCGCCAATCAATCTTTCGGCCGATGCTCGCTATCCCATTATTGGTGCCGCTCTGCAACGGCGTGGTGGTACCGCCCGACACGATGCCGTTGCCTGGGGTTACGCTCGTGCAGCAGCCGATCGCGGCGTTCACATTATCCAGAATTGCGAAGTGACGGGAATTCGCCGTGCGCCAAATGGAGCAGTTGTGGGGGTCGATACCAATCGCGGCCCGATCAATGCCAAGAAAGTCGGCGTTGTGGCTGCTGGTCATACCTCCGTCATTATGAACATGGCCGGCGTGCGAATGCCGCTTGAAAGCTATCCGTTGCAGGCGCTGGTATCCGAGCCGGTGAAGCCGCTCATTCCCTGCGTGATCATGTCCAACACAGTTCACGCGTATATCTCGCAGTCGGACAAGGGCGAGATGGTCATTGGTGCTGGCACCGACCAATACACGTCCTATTCGCAGACCGGCGGTCTCCACATCATCAACCACACGCTCGATGCGATCTGCGAGATGTTTCCGGTTTTGACACGATTGAAGATGCTGCGCTCGTGGGGAGGCATCGTCGATGTGACGCCGGATCGATCGCCGATCCTCGCCAAGACCCCTGTGTCAGGGCTCTATGTGAATTGCGGCTGGGGTACCGGAGGTTTCAAGGCGACGCCAGGATCGGGAAATGTGTTTGCCCATACCATCGCGCGAGATGAACCGCACCGGATCAACGCGCCGTTTACGATCGAGCGCTTCACCACTGGGCGCCTGATCGACGAGGCCGCCGCCGCTGCCGTTGCGCACTGATTTTCAAGAAACGAGATAGAACCATGCTTCTCATCAAATGCCCTTATTGCGAAGAAGAGCGCCCGGAACTCGAATTCCGCAATGCCGGCGAAGCGCATCTTGTGCGCGCCAATCCGATCATCGAGCAGTCGGACGACGATTTTGCCGGTTTTCTCTATTTTCGCCAGAATCCTAAGGGGCTGCAATTCGAACGCTGGCGCCATATTCATGGGTGCGGCCGGTTCTTCAATGCGGTGCGCGATTCCGTCTCGGACAAATTCCTGACGGTCTACAAAGCCGGCGAGCCACGTCCTGATATAGGCACGTTGCTGTCACCGGCGGTGGCCGAACCCGCCGAACCACCCGCAACGAAGCGCCCCCGTGCAAAGAAAGTGGAGGTATGAGCCAATGAGCACCTCTACCCATTCCGGCAGTAACCGTATCCCGGGCGCAGGCCGCTTGACCCCGGCGAAGACCGTTCGCTTTACATTCGACGGGCAGAGCCTGACCGGCCTCGAAGGTGACACGCTGGCTTCAGCGCTGCTCGCCAACGGTATTCATCTCGTCGGTCGCTCATTCAAATATCACCGGCCGCGCGGCATTCTTTCTGCCGGCAGCGAAGAGCCGAATGCGCTGGTGGATATCGAACGCGACAAGTCGCGCAAGCAGCCCAATGTGCGTGCAACCGTGCAGGAGATCTACGATGGTCTGAAGGTCAAGTCGCAGAATCGCTGGCCATCGCTGACCTTCGACGTCGGCGCGCTTGGCGACGTGTTTTCGCCGATGCTGCCTGCAGGCTTCTACTACAAGACTTTCATGTGGCCGAAGTTTGCGTGGAAGTCGATCTACGAGCCAAGGATTCGTGCGGCTGCGGGTCTTGGCGTGACACCGGGCGAGCCGGATACCGACCGCTATTCCAACCGGTTTGCCCACTGCGACTTGCTGGTCGTCGGTGCGGGTGCCGCTGGTCTGACTGCAGCCCTCAGTGCAGCGTCGACCGGAGCAAGCGTGATCATCTGCGACGAGCAAGCCGAGCCAGGCGGTGCGCTGCGTTATGAAAGCGATGTCATCATTGACGGTACCCCGGGTTTTGAATGGGCCGCTGCTGTGATCGCGAAATTGTGCGCGATGAACAATGTCACAGTACTCACCCGTACGACAGCTTTTGGCTACTATGCCCAGAATTTTGTCGGTCTGGTAGAGCGCATCAGCGACCATCTGAGCAATCCGGCGTCCAATATGCCGCGTGAGCGGCTCTGGCAGATCCGGGCGAAGAAGGTCGTGCTTGCCACGGGCGCCATCGAGCGTCAAATGGTCTTTGCCAACAATGATCGCCCGGGTGTCATGCTCGCTTCGGCAGCGCGAGTATTCCTCAATCAATATGGCGTCGCCATCGGCCGGAAGGTCGGTGTCTACACCTCAAACGATTCAGCCTACGCGGCGGCGATCGACCTCAAGCGCGCCGGTATCGACGTGCCGGTGATCGTCGATACGCGAGACAATCCGACCTCCGCGATCGTGGATGCTGCCCGTTCCCTTGATATCGAAGTGCTGACCGGTCACGCCGTTTTCAGTGCCGGTGGCAAGCGGCGCGTGTCGTCGATGTCGATCCAGCCGACGAGGGGCGGTAGCGAACGCAAGGTCGCGGTTGATGCGTTGATCATGTCCGCCGGCTGGACGCCATCGGTGCATCTGTTTTCGCAGTCGCGTGGCAAGGTCGCATGGGATGCCGCAAACGAGCGCTTCCTGCCCGGCACCTACGCGCAGGATTGCGTTTCGATAGGAGCCTGCAACGGAACCGACGGTTTGCAGGCAACGCTGGACGAAGCCTTTGCAGCGGGCGGAGGCAAGGGCAAAGCCATTGTCGCGACTGGCGGCACCGATTGGATCGGCGGCATGATCGGCTCGGCGCCCGGTGCCGGTGCTGATACAACCGTCAAGGCGTTTGTCGACTTTCAGAACGATGTCACAGCCAAGGATGTACGGCTGGCCGTGCGTGAGGGCATGCACTCGATCGAGCATGTCAAGCGTTTTACCACCAACGGCATGGCGACCGATCAGGGCAAAACTTCGAACCTGCACGGCCTCGCGATCGCCGCCGAGGCCCTGAACCGGCCGATCCCGGCGGTGGGTCTGACGACATTCCGCGCGCCGTTCACGCCGGTCACCTTTGGCGCGATTGTCAATCACGCGCGGCATGATCTGTTCGATCCGACACGCCGCACGCCCATGCACGGATGGCACCAGACTCAGGGTGCTGCCTTCGAGGACGTCGGCCAATGGAAACGCGCCTGGTACTACCCGCAGGCGGGCGAAGACATGCACACCGCGGTCAATCGTGAATGCGTTGCCGTGCGCAACCAGGCCGGCATCTTCGATGCATCGACGCTCGGCAAGATCGAGGTCGTCGGCCCGGATTCCGCGAAATTCCTTGAGCTGCTCTATACCAACCCTTGGGAAAAGCTCGGCGTCGGACGCCTTCGCTATGGGATCATGCTGCGCGAGGACGGCTTCATCTACGATGACGGTGTTGTCGGGCGGCTGGCAGAAGACCGGTTCCATGTGACAACCACAACGGGCGGCGCGCCGCGCGTCATGCATCATATGGAAGACTATCTCCAGACCGAATTTCCGCATCTTGATGTCTGGCTGACTTCGACGACCGAGCAATGGGCGGTGATTGCCGTGCAAGGCCCGAGGGCCCGCGAGATCATAGCACCGCTGGTCCAAGGCATTGATATGTCCAACGCGTCCATGCCGCATATGAGCGTGCGCGAAGGGACGATCTGCGGCGTGTCGACACGGCTGTTCCGCATGTCGTTTACTGGTGAAACGGGCTATGAAATCAACGTGCCATCCGACTATGGCCGGGCCGTCTGGGAGGCCGTCTATGAACGCGGCAAGCCACTGGGACTTACCCCTTATGGCACCGAGGCAATGCATATCCTGCGCGCCGAGAAGGGCTATATCATCGTTGGCCAGGATACGGACGGGACCGTCACACCGCAGGATGCGGGGCTGACCTGGGCCATCGGCAAGAACAAGACGGACTATGTCGGCATTCGCGGCCTTTTGCGGCGGGATCTAGTGGCCAATGGCCGCAAACAGCTTGTCGGTTTGAAGACGGTTGATCCGACAACGGTTCTGGAAGAGGGCGCGCAGATTGTCGCTAACCCGAACCAGCCGGTGCCAATGACCATGATCGGTCACGTGACATCGTCCTATTGGTCGGAAAATTGCGGCCGCTCCATCGCTTTGGCCCTGGTGATCGACGGATCAAAGCGGCTTGGCGAAACGCTTTACGTACCGATGCCGAATGGCGTGATCGAAGTGGAAGTCACCGGCACGGTATTTTTCGATGAGAAGGGGGAGCGCTTGAATGGTTGAGATCGTCCAGGCAACACGACGTCATCCGCTGCAGGCGAGCCAGCTGGATGTCGTTTCCGTCTCGGTCACCTTGGCGGACAACGCGACCCGTATTTCGCTTCGCGCCAAGGCTGATGCAGTTCCTGCGCTCTCCAAGGTACTGGGTTTGACACTACCCATGAAGCCAAAGACTTCCGCGTCCAACGGCGGGCGTGCGGCACTCTGGCTTGGCCCGGACGAATGGCTGATCATAGACGATGCCGACAGCGGTGTTGTTGCCGATCTTGCCAAGGTGAAAGTCCTGCATTCGGTGGTCGACGTTTCACATCGCAATGTCGGGATCATCGTGGCTGGCAGAGGAGCTGCCGCGGCAGTCAACGGCGGTTGCCCGCAGGATTTGTCGCTGAAGGCTTTCCCCGTGGGGGCCGCGTCGCGGACAGTCCTTGGCAAAATCGAGATCGTCCTGTGGCGGACAGACGAAGACGCTTTCCGTGTTGAATGCTGGCGGTCATTCTCGAGTTACGCCTATGCGTTCTTGCAGGAATCCGCACGAGACGTTGCGATCTAGCGCATTCCCGATTTTCCGTATGTCAAAGAACCGGGTGTGTCTTCCCCTTGCCACGCCCTCCTCGGAGTCTGGCCATTGCTTGCATTGTGGGAAGACGGGCGGTCGTCGAAGCGCGTCTTTGTAGATAAATAATGCGATCCGAAGACCGCCCGCTAACGTTTTCCCCCTGCCGGCCAGCTTCTGCTTGTTCCGCAGGGCGAGTGGATGAACGCCTGGAGTCCGGGCCCATCGTCGCCGTCGGTGCAGTGTCCGCACGATTGGCGTTGGCGTCAACAATGGAGGCAATATCTACCCTGGAATGCGCAGATTGACCTCCGAAGACGAACAGGTCGGCCAGCGCTCGGGTCCGTTGCCCGCCCGCTGACACGCCGTCCTTCCCCACTTTCGAACGGCTCCGGAAGCAGCTCCCCATGGAAAGGACGGGCATAGGATAGCTCAGGTTTCAGGCGCGTGGATAAACAGCCACGATTATTTTTGTCTGGAGGTTCGAGCGGTACCTTCAAGGCTGCTAGATTTGCCGGATGGCAATGCTGCTGTGCGCCCTTCGACAGGCTCAGGATGAGGGACGTGGTGGGTTGCAGGGAGCCCAGACAGAAACAGCAATGTTCCTATCGCGACGCCTCCGGTTATCGTGCAACCCGCCCACCTCCCTCATGGTGAGCTTGTCGAACCACGCACAGCAGCATTGCCATCCGGACAACACTATCTTGGCAGAAGATAACTGGGCAGGGCAGTACAAACCGTAGCGATTATATGTTACTGGCGCTCAACTTTGGACGGTCCACCACAATTGCGCCGCCGTTCGCCCCAATGAGATGCCCGGTGGCTGCAGTTACGCGGTCTCTTCGCATAGAGAATCGTGATGGCTGTTAGAAAGCGTCTGGTTATCAATTTTACCGGCTATGAAGGGTTGCATCCTGACAAGGTGCGCGGCCGATACTTGAACAGCTCTGCCGACTTCAGCCGCCTCTGGCACGCGAAGACCAAGACCGAGCCGATGCTCGCCGAAGGACCGAACATCGCTTCGATGCATATCGAAACCACCGGCGCAAACTGGCAGACCGAAACGGAATTCTGCCAGTACGGCAGCGCCGATATTTTCGATGCCTACGCCGCGAGAAACGTGGCGACGCGATTTGCCACGGGGCTCATGGCATTCCTCGATATTATTTTGAGTGGTACGTTTTTTCGCTACCTGCGGACGAGCTGGCGGTTTTGCATCTTCTTCCTGTGGCCGTTTGCCTTCGCCTGTTTCATTGCGCTGGTCACAATCTGTCTTGGGCTGTTGCCACTGTTAGGCGGGTTCAACGCCCTACATATGATCTGGACGATTCCGCTGGCATTGCTGTTCGGCCGGCTTCTGGTCCGTTGGCCAGGCGACAAGGTGTTCTTCTCATATCTGCTTGATGATTGGACCGCCGCATCCGATCGTATTCACCATCGCAATCCAAGCCTGTTGCAACGTAGACGGGAGTTTGCGGACCATCTCGAGCGTAAATTGCAAACGAGTGATGCCGACGAGGTTGTAATCGTCGCGCATAGCCTTGGGACGGTTCCTGCGGTGGAAGCCATAGCCGATGTCTGGCGCAGCAACCCGCAACTTCTAAAACAAAAGCCTGTGTCGCTGCTGGCGGCAGGCTCATGCCTGCTGATGATAGCCTTTCACCCGCGAGCGACGAGCTTGCGCGAAGATGCAAGGGTCGTCTTCCAGGAAACGCCGGTGCTTTGGGCCGAGTTTCAGTCCGTTACCGATATCATTCATTTCTATAAGTCCGATCCCGCAGCTGCCCTTGGAATAGCCCCGCTCGACCAACCGATTATCCGGCAAGTCCGTTTCAAGAATATTCACAGTACTACGCGCTATGCGCGTGCGAAGGCCAATTTCTTCAAGATGCATTTGTTGTTTCTGAAGGGCGCACAAATCCGCAACCCTTACGATATGGGGATGTTCGTGCAGGGCCCGTTCGAATTCAGGGATCTTGTGACAACCTATCGGGAAAGCGGTGCGCCGCTTGATGCAGCCGGCGCCTTCATTTGAAGCCGGTTCAGTCCATTTCCGGCGGATGTTCCAGAACCGCGATGGTCAGCCAATTGGCGACCAGCGCGGGTTTGAGGGAGTTTTCGATCTCGAGCGTTACTTCATAATTGTTGAGAACACGGCCCGAAGGGCGGATATCGGCATCCACGAGCTTGAAGCGCGCGCGTACACGCTTGTCGGATCTTACCGGCGCCATGAAGCGCACTTTGTCGAAACCGTAATTGATGCCCATGGTCGCGCCTTCGATCATCGGGAGCGCCTCATAGGCCAATGTCGACAGCAGCGAGATCGTCAGAAAACCATGGGCGATAGTGCCGCCAAACGGCGTTTCCGCGGCGCGTTCCGGATCGGTATGAATGAACTGATGATCATCGGTTGCGTCAGCGAACAGATTGATCATGTCCTGGCTGACGACGCGCCATTCCGAACAGCCGATTTCAGTTCCGATGGCCGCCGTCAGTTGCTTGAGCGTAACCGCTTCTTTCATAGTCCCGTTTCCAACGCATTCTTGAAACTGTTCGATAGACCCTTGCGACCGTATTGTCATCCCTCAAGAATTTGAAACTAAGCGGTCCACTGCTGGATGTCGTCGCGCTCGCCAATAAGGGCGAGGCCGTGAGCGATCGACAGGAGTTCGCCGCCGCTCTCGATTCGATCATGGTCGAATCGCTCGGTAAAAATGCGACGGACTGCCGGAACGAAGGATGTACCTCCGGTAAGGAATATCTTGTCGATCTGTGCAGGCGAGGTCTTGGTCTTTTCGAGCACATCGTCAAGCGCGCCTTCGATACGTGCCAGATCGCTGGCAATCCAGCTTTCGAAGTCGGATCGACCGATAGTCTTGTGACCGCCGCGCCCAAGCGGTGCAAAGTCAAACGCCGCTTCGTCTGCCGATGATAACGCAATCTTGGTGGCGGACACGGCCTGATAGAGTGGATACCCTTCGTCGTGATCGACGAGGTCCACAAAAAGCTCCAGCTTCTCAGGCTCAAGACTGTCACGGACGAGCTTCTTCAACGCGGCAAACTCGCGGGAGGTCTTGAAGATCGAAAGCTGGTTCCAGCGGCCGAAATTCGCATACCACGAGGCGGGGACTTCGAGAGTCTTGTCGAAGCTTCGAAACAGGCTGCCTTTGCCGATTTGCGGCGCGACGATCTGGTCGATCATGCGATAATCGAAATGGTCGCCGGCAACGCCTACGCCAGAATGGCCGATTGGTGTCGCGCTGAGCTTTCCGGCCGATGTTTCGAAGCGAATGATCGAATAGTCGGTCGTGCCGCCACCGAAATCCGCAACGAGCACCGTCGCGTCGGATTTGAGATTTTGCGCGAAGTAGAATGCTGCCGCGACCGGCTCATAGACGAAGTGGATTTCCGGAAATCCAAAGCGCGTCAATGCTTCGTTGTAGCGCTCGGTCGCCAGCGCCGGATCTGGATTTGCACCGGCAAAATGTACGGGGCGTCCGGTGACCACGCGCGTGATGTCCGAAGGCCAGTTGCCGTCTGCATAGACCTTGAGGCGCCGCAGGAATATTTCCATCAGGTCTTCGAAAGTCTGGCGTTTGGCGAAGATCAAAGTGCCCTGGAATAGCGCACTTGCGGCAAAAGTCTTGATGGATTGCAGAAAACGGCATTCGCTGGGATGGTCGATGAACTGGCGAATTGCGGCATGTCCCGCCTCGACTTTCAAGGCGGATGCGCCTGCAAGGGGATCTTTCATGAACGACAAGGCGGTTCGCATGCTGTCGGCGGTGCCGGCTGCGCTGGTGAAGGCCAGCGAGCGGGTCGAGGACCCATCGGCCAAGGCCATGACCGTATTTGTCGTGCCAAAGTCGAAACCCAGCGCCTGAGCCATGGCAGCGCTCCTTTTGTACCGGAAATTGATAGGCCGAGAATCTGTGAAGGGCGGGGCAAAGCACCGCCTCGAATTGGGAGCGCGCGTCATCGCATAGTCGCCCGGTGGATGCAAGAGATCTAGGATTGAACTTGCGGATGTTCCGTATTCTTGATGAAGTCCACAAAGGCTCGAAGCGGTGCCGGCATATGCCGGCGGCTCGGATAGTAGAGGCGCGGACCCGTAAAACTCTGCCACCAGGGGCCAAGCACAGGGACAAGCTCGCCGCTGGCGATCGCCGGGCTCAAGTATTCCTCAAATGTATAGATCAGCCCGATACCGGCAATGGCAGCGCCAATGCCGATGTCTGCAGTCGAGGCAATAAGCGGGCCTTTTGGCGTGATTTTGATCAGCTTGCCGTTTCGCTCGAATTCCCAATTTGGAACCACGCCGCTGGCAAATCGGTGTCGTATGCAAGCGTGATGGATGAGATCGCGTGGATGCTCGAGCCCGCCGTTTTTGGCAAGGTACGATGGTGCTGCCGCGACCATGAAGCGCTGGGTGCGGGGGCCTATCGGGATTGCGATCATATCGCGCTCGATACTTTCGTCGTAGCGGATCCCGGCATCGAAGCCTGCCGCCAACACATCGATGAAAGTGTCAATCGCCCAGATCTCCAGCGTGATTCCGGGATGTGCGGCAAGGAACCGGTTGATGATAGGCGGCAGGATCTTTTGCGCCACGATGACCGGCACATTGAGCTTGAGCGTGCCGGTAGGGCTGTCGCGAAAATTGTTGAGAGCATCGAGCGCTCCGGCAATCTCGCCCAGCGCCGGGTCAAGGCGTTCGAGCAGCTGCGTCCCGGCTTCGGTTGGTGTGACGCTGCGTGTCGTGCGGTTGAGAAGGCGGACGCCGACACGCGCTTCCAGCCGGCGGATGGCTTCGCTCAAAGAGGATGCCGACACACCGCGAAGCGCGGCCGCCGCGCGGAAACTGCGCGTATGCGCGACAGCTACCAAGGCACCAAGGTCCGACAGGTCAGGTTCGTTCATTGTGCATTTTTCCGAACAACCCGTGCATAATAGACAGGATTATCGCACAAACATAGCTGTTTTATATTGATCAGGAACGTTGAAAAACCGGAGTTAGAATATGCAATATCGTCAACTTGGAAAAACCGGACCGCGCGTTTCCGAAATCGGTCTCGGCTGCATGGGCATGTCGGGTATTTATGGACCCTCCGATCGCGCCGAAAGTATCGCGACAATCCACGCTTCGTTCGATGCAGGGATCAATCTTCTCGACACCGGGGATTTCTACGGTCAAGGCCACAATGAAATGCTGATCGCAGAGGCCCTGAAGGGCAAGAAGCGTGAAGACGTTATCATCAGCGTCAAATATGGCGGACTTCGCGATCCCGCAGGCGGTTGGTCCGGCTTTGACGCGAGGCCTCAGGCGACCAAGAATTTTCTCGCCTATTCACTGCAACGCCTGGGCGTCGACTATATCGACATATATCGGCCGGCGAGGCTCGATCCCAATGTACCGATCGAAGATACGGTTGGTGCGATCGCCGACATGGTCAAGGCTGGGTACGTCAAACATATTGGGCTGTCCGAGGTTGGTTCGGCAACCATCCGGAAGGCTGCGGCCGTCCACCCGATCGTCGACCTGCAGATCGAGTATTCGCTGATTTCGCGTGGCATCGAAGATGGTATTCTCGAGACCTGCCGTGAGCTCGGGATCGGAATCACCGCTTACGGCGTGCTTTCACGCGGTCTCATCAGCGGACACTGGACAAAGGGTAATACGGGTCCTGGCGATTTTCGCACGCACAGCCCAAGGTTCCAGGGCGACAATGTCGACAAGAACCTGGCTCTGGTCGAGGCGCTGCAGAAAATTGCGGCTAGCAAGGGTGTGACGGTGGCGCAGATCGCCATTGCCTGGGTCGCGGCGCAGGGCGAGGACATCATACCGGTGATCGGTGCGCGACGGCGCGACCGGTTGAGTGAGGCGCTGGGTGCCCTCGACATCAAGCTTACAAGCGAAGACCTGGGTGCTATCGAGAATGCCGTGCCGAAAGGCGCCGCTGCCGGGACGCGCTATGCCGAAGTGCAGATGGCGCATCTCGATAGCGAAGTTGACGCTCACCATTGAGTTCATATCCCGGAAGCAATACTGTTTCCGGGATATTTCTTGTGATTACATGGGCGGAACGACACCGTTCGAGCCGACGATGACGCGTTTTGAGGTGAGGGTGCCGTCGCTGCCCTTCTCGGCAGCGACAAAGACGGTAGCGCCCGGCTTGAGATCGTCCTTTGTGGCCTGTGCAAGGGTGACGATCGGCGTGCCGTCAGGAACAGCAATCTTCTTTTCGCCGCCACGATAGGTGACCGTGAGGGTGCGGCCATCGACGTCCTTGACCGCATCGGCGACTGTGGCGTTTGTCATGCTGCTATTCGGCTTCAAATCCCATGGGCGGTCGCCTTCACCTGTGCCCTTGAGCGCAGCCGGAAAGATCACCACCTCAAGCGCGCTATTGCCACCTTCACTTTTGGGCACGTTGGATATCCCGACGAAATCGCCCTTCTTGATGTCATCTAGCGACGCCTTGGTGACGCCGCCGACGACCCAGCCATCACTCAAGGTGACAGTTGCATCCGGTCCCTCGCGCGTCTTCACCACGATGGATGTGCCGTTGAAACTCTCGATCGTTCCGCGGACATTGGCCCGATTCGACGCCTTCGTCGTCATGGTTGACTGGCCCTTCTTCATCATGCTTTGAGCGCTGGCCTGCAGCGGTAGCGCCATCGCCACGCCAGCGGCCACAGCCAGTATCGGAAGGGTTGATTTCAGCATTTTCATATCCATGACTTTGTACACTCCTGTATGCACAGGCGTCCGGCGGGCGGGATTACCCAGCCGGTTTCGGCGCCTGTTTTTCCACGTGTCCGCCAAATTCACGTCGCATGGCGGACAGGATCTTGTTGGCGAAGTCGGCATTGCCGCGCGAAGAGAAGCGTTCCTGCAGGGCAGCGCTGAGAACCGGCGTCGGTACGGCCTCGTCGATCGCGGCCATGACAGTCCAGCGGCCTTCGCCCGAATCCGAGACGCGCCCCTCATAGCCCGCGAGCGCCGGGTCGCCATGCAATGCATCGGCTGTGAGGTCGAGAAGCCAGGAACTGACGACGCTGCCGCGACGCCATACTTCGGCAATGTCGGGCAGGTTGAACTCGTACTGATAGTGCTCGGGATGCTGCAACGGCGTCGTTTCAGCATCGACCTCATGCGAGCGCATGCCGATATCCGCATTGCGCAGAATGTTGAGACCTTCCGCATAGGCAGCCATCAATCCGTATTCGATGCCATTGTGGACCATCTTCACAAAATGCCCGGCACCGTGCGGGCCGCAATGCAAGTAACCCTGATCGGCCGTGCTGCCGGCGACCGGGTTCTCCAGACGGCTCGGTGTTTCGGATACACTGCCTTTGCCAGGAGCAAGAGCGGCAAAGATCGGCGAGAGGTGTTGAACGATATCCTTTTCGCCGCCGATCATCAGGCAATAGCCGCGTTCAAAGCCAAATATACCGCCGCTCGTGCCGACATCCACATAGTGTATGCCGTCGGATTTCAGCTCGCCGCTGCGGCGGATGTCATCGTGGTAGTAGGAATTGCCGCCATCGATGACGATGTCGTCCTTGTCGAGCAGCGGCACCAATTGCGCCAGAACCTTGTCGACAACTGCGGCCGGCAACATCAGCCAGACCGCGCGCGGCTTTGTCAGCGTCGAGACAAATTCCTGCAGCGACGTGCTGCCCTTGGCGCCGAGGCTCTGCAACTCCACCATGCTCTCGGCGCGCGTGTCGTAAACCACACAATCGTGGCCATGCTTCATCAGGCGCTGCGCCATGTTACTGCCCATACGCCCCAGTCCAATCATACCAAGCTGCATCTCGAATCTCCGCCGAAGGGTTGGAATTGTTCCGGAGGCTACACCTAAACGGCAACAGGGCAATGCCACCGATTACGTAGGTTGATGTATCTGGCGGTACAAGCGACACACGTGGTCATAAGATCGTGATAATGAGCATTGCGAAGCGTGACGTCGATATCGTTCTCCGGCCCGTCGAGGCGGTGCCCGAGAACTTGGTGGTTCGGCGGCTCGCGACGGTCGCTACAGTGCCCTACACGGCGCCGGCATGTCTGGACCGGATCATTGCGCTCCAGCCGTGTGCCGAAGCAAAATGAGGCTGTCCCAGTGCGGTAGAAGTTTCGCGCAATCCATCGTGTGGTGTGGTCGGTTGCTTGACGCAGACATCAAATTGACCGTAGACTCTTGAGTCTTAATCTTGGCTGTTGATT
The DNA here is from genome assembly GCF_025452195.1 of Phyllobacterium zundukense. NCBI lineage: Bacteria > Pseudomonadati > Pseudomonadota > Alphaproteobacteria > Hyphomicrobiales > Phyllobacteriaceae > Phyllobacterium > Phyllobacterium zundukense. The sequence goes on from NZ_CP104973.1 coordinate 1,944,103, forward strand.
CGTTATTACTGCGAACTGCTTTCCGATCCTCCGAATTTTTATAACGTCAATATTGCAAGTGAGAATGTTACATGCCTTTCAAACATCAAGGGCTGGCGTTGTGTGCTTCGGCTTTCCTTTGGACCACCCCATCCGCGCTCGCCCAACAAGCCCCTACATTGGCCGACCCGTCCACTGCTACACAACGAGCAGCCGAACCGCAGGTTCGATCGATCCAGTATGCCGACTGGTACTATCGCTGTGTGGACGTCAAAACGGCAGATAGTGCTACCGTTCCGAATTGCGAAGTAGCACAGGTTTCCCAGGTCAAGCAGGGTGAAAAGGATATCAGTGTCCTGACATTGGCTATTGCGAAAACAGCGCCAGATTTGGCTAAAAAGAAGCAGGCGCCTGAGCTTCTTCTGACCGCACTCGTCCCGCTGAACGTCTACTTGCCGTCGGGGCTGCTCATCGACGCCGACGGCAAATCCGTCGCCCAGATCAATTATCGGAATTGCAACGAGGCCGGATGCTGGGCCCAGCAAAAACTCGACACCAAGGTTGTCACTGCCTTGCAGAAGGGGACCGACGGCGGCGGCCGTCTGCGTTTGATGAACGGCCAGAACATCAATATCAAATTCTCGCTCAAGGGGCTATGCAACAGGGTTTGGCGCCGATTGGCCCGGATGGCAAATCCATTGAATTGCATCATATGCTGCAGACACAGGATGGGCCGCTTGCAGAGGTTACGAGAACGTTCCACGAGAAGAATGGCTCGGTCCTGAATATCGGTGCAGATAAGAGTTTCCGTTCCAATATCGACCGTGCCAAATTTAAGTATTGGCGCAAGCAATATTGGCGAAACAGGGCAAACGATTTCCTGGTGCCAAATGGAGGATGACAATGCCGACATACGATCTGAATACCGTACTGGCTGAACTAAAAACGCTGTCCAAGGGTGAGATTTCCCGGGTGCCCCTGCCTGACGATGCATTGATTGCACAATATGAGCGCGAAACCGGTTTTACCTTTCCTGAGGACTATAAGGTTTTCTTGAAAAAAGCCAGCAATGTTAGCTATGGGCTCATGGAGCCTCTCTACTTAACGACCAGTACAGACCCGATATTTCTTGCTCAAGATTTGAAGGAGAACATTGTGGCCGCCAAACAAGTTGGCGTTCCTGCGGACTGGTTGCCGATCTGTTACGACAATGGCGATTTTTACTGCATCGTGCCGGATGGGCGGGTTCGATTTTGGTCCCACAATGGCTATTCAGATGAATCCTGGGAAGACTTGGCCGCTTGGATCAAACAGGTCTGGATAGACGAGTATCTTCAGACGGAAGAAGACGACAAAGCTTGACAGTAAGGCTGGCGGCACCTTGCCCGTTGATTGGTTCAGGCGTCAACAATTCCGGACCTGTGGGGGAGACCGCCGGTGGACGCGATTGACTCCTTGTTTGCCAATCCAGCAAAGAAAATTATAACGCGAGATACCCGGTATGACCAAGTGTTGGTTAGGCGATTGGATGATCCAGCAACCGGCTATGCGGCACAACGCGAACCTTATGTTGTAAGATCTCGGAATGGTCAAGTTGTCGATGTACACGGAAATCCGGTAAATAGCACCAACCCGCGGCTCACATTCCTTTTTCAGAGTTCAAGTTTACATCCTCATGATAAAAAACTGGGACAAACGCATCATTGAATTGTTTCACCGCTTTTCGGAACGAGAATTTCAACGCGATAGTTGGTTCGGGTTGAACAACGAAGTTTCCTCCCCAGATGAAATGTGTAATTGGCTGGATGATTTAGATTTGGAAGGTTGGATTAAACAAAAATCCACTACATTGGACTCGATAGTCATTAGTCTCATAGAAGATTTCATTCTTGATATTGAGAAGCTTCCTAAGACAAATGGACCCTTGGGTAGAATATTCATCGCTGTCGTGGATGAGTTTGCGATTAAAAGCTGAGGTAATCCATGAATTACTCGTTAAACATATAAAGAAGTGAACTGGATACCCGCAAGACGGCGAAGGGCGGTACGGTGCAAAATCCGACAAGCCGTGGATAAAGTATAAAGACAAACAGATTAATCTAGATTATAGCGATTGGCTCGGTAAGCAGCAGCAAAGGATAGAGAGCGAATTTATAAAACAAATTGAAACATGGGCGAAGGAGCGCCGCTAATGGTTTATGCGTATATTTCGCAGGCGGATTTTCTAAAGGGTAATAAGCATACAGAAGTTGTTGCTTGCTGGATGCAGGCCTCCTCGTTTTCTACTAGGGTCACGGACACAATTTTTAGACGAACTGACGATTTGGCGCCAGATTACTACACGCCGATTGCCAAAGGCAAGGAGTGGCTGTTCGAATTGACCTGCAAGCACCAGCCGCGCACAGGCGCACTATTGATGGCGGGCGGGCCGCTGTTTGTGCGGGTCGAAGGTCGAAGTGAGTTTGCGCCCTTCTATCTCAATATGGGTCTTGAAGTGCGCGGCAAAGTGATTCTCCTTGAACGCAATTTCTGGGGAAATAATCCTTCCGACCCGGACTACCAAGACAATATCGAAGATTTGACCGCTTGGCTCACCAAGCGCGACGGTAGACCGAATCACGCTGAGCAGCGTCAACTAAGCCTGCCACGGCCGATCCGAGAGGCCTATTATACGCGCTTTATGGGTTTGAATATTCCTGATAGTCCGACTGTCGGAATTTACAGACGCTTGCTGCCTAGAAGCATCAATGCATGGCAATCCTGGGATGGCTATCTGGGGAATTTCCGCGGTTACAAAAAGAAATACATTCCCTGGCTGGAGGAACGTCTTGGCATTGTACCGACGCCGTTCGATCGCAAGCATGCCTATATCAGCTTCATGATGTTCATGGCGGCGGGCCCCAACCCTGCCGGGCGCGAGGGCGACGTGTTCTTCGTCAAGAACAACGAAACCCAGCAGGACGGTGTGATCTACCATATCAAGGATGCGGATATCGAGAACATGCGCATTCTTTCCGAACCCGCTGAGGCGATCGACCGCTATTGCGAACACATCCTGCTAGAGCGCGAAGGGCGTTTCGACTTCATGCCTTTTACAAGCGAAATGTAGGCTACCGGCGCGGCCCGTTCTTTGACACCTCAATAGCAACCGAACTTCGCGGATCGTTGGCTGCGAGTAGTCGGTAATGTTGTGGTTCAGATGGTGGGCGTGACAGGGATTGAACCTGTGACCCCTACGATGTCAACGTAGTGCTCTCCCGCTGAGCTACACGCCCATCTGACGGGCGCATACACCATATTGAATTGGCTCCGTCAATAGCTGTGGGGAGAACTAATCAGGCTTTCTTCACAAGAAGGAACGAATGCCGCTGCCTATCAGGCTGCGACGAGCATTTTCTCGATTTCATTGACAAGATCGCGCAGGTGGAAGGGCTTGGAAAGCACCTTGGCGTCTTTCGGAGCTTTCGAATCGGCATTGAGCGCCACGGCAGCAAAGCCGGTGATGAACATGATCTTCAGGTCGGGATCGATTTCCGAAGCGCGGCGCGCCAACTCGATACCGTCCATTTCCGGCATGACGATATCGGTCAGAAGCAGTGAAAACGGCTCTTCGCGCAATCGATCATAGGCGCTGGCGCCATTGTCGAAATGCGTGACGTGATATCCCGCTTTCTCCAGCGCCTTGACCAGAAAGCGCCGCATATCATTGTCATCTTCCGCAAGAAGGATTCTCTTCATCAGTCCGTCCGAATTGGTTAGCACCCGATCATCCCCAGATCAGCGTCCATCACGATTCAAGAAACGCTTTTTTGGTAAAGATCGCGTGAATGATTTGCTAGAAATAAGCGTGAACGCTGCAAAAGTCGAGGTACCGTTTCGCGGGAAAAGCACCCCAACAGGTGTAACTTGCATACGTCAGAAAGTTGGTCATGGTGGACCGTTGGTCAATTCCATCTGGAGAAAACTTGATCTAGAGTGGTACCATAAACAGTAGTGAACCTTCGAAGTGAGCGATGACGGCCGAGCGTGATTTTCCTGACAGCCCGCCTTATGAATTGCGGCAACCGTCCGATCAACGCATTCCGTTCGTTTTCAATTCACCCCATAGCGGACGATATTATCCTGCGGCCTTCCTGCAACAATCGCAACTCGATCCGCACACGATCCGGCGTTCGGAAGATTGCTTCGTCGACCAGCTGTTTGCCTCGGCAGTCATGATCGGCGCCCCCTTGATGGTGGCACATTTTCCTCGTGCCTATCTCGATGTGAACCGCGAGCCTTACGAACTCGATGCCAAAATGTTTTTCGAACCGCTGCCTTCATACGCCAACGGGCATTCCGCCCGGGTTGCGGGCGGTCTGGGGACAATTCCGCGCCTCGTAGGCGAAGGGCAGGAAATCTATACGCACAAGCTTCACATCGTAGAAGCGCTGAGCCGTATCGAAACGATCTACAGGCCGTATCACACGCTCCTTGGAGATACTCTCGTCACAACACGCGAACGCTTTGGCTATGGCGTCCTTGTTGATTGTCATTCGATGCCGACAGGCATTCGTTTTCCAGAAAGCGGCATGCGCCCGGATTTCATCATCGGTGACAGATTTGGTACGAGTTGTGCGCCCGAGCTCGCAAACGCGGCGATCCAGCTGCTTCGGGAGATGGGCTATGTGGTGGCCCACAACAAACCCTATGCCGGCGGCTATATTACCGAGCATTACGGGCGGCCACTCAAGAAGTTTCATACTCTGCAGATCGAGGTCAATCGTGGTCTTTACCTCAACGAACACAGCTACGAAAAGAAGGCAGGCTTCGATCAGCTGCAACGGGATATTGCACTTTTTCTACGGGATCTCGTTTCGCTGCCGGATTTCTATTTCCTGGATACACCGCTTGCTGCCGAATAGCGCTTCACCAGGATCTTAAACAAAAAAAGACCGCGCGTAAGCGCGGCCCAAGTCTAGGGAGGAAACGCCCAAGGAGGGCATAGACAGGTCGCCCTGTCCATGTATCAATCTATGCTGCGCCGCACAAATGTCAAGTGTTTTGTGTGTTTTTTTGGGCACAATTGTTAGTTGCCTAAAAAAAATGCAATAAATTCGCCGGCGTAGCAAGAAAATGAGGATATTTTAATCGCAAGGAGCTATTTTGGTCATTGAACTTTCCTTCTTGAAGCAAATCGCCGGTGTCGCAGCGGAGCAAACATTGCCGCGATTCCGCACGATTTCGCTCATCGACAACAAATATCAGACAGGTTTTGACCCCGTTACAGAGGCTGACCGAGAGGCTGAAAAGGCGATTCGCAAACTGATCAATGCCAGTTTTCCCGATCATGGCATTCTCGGCGAAGAGTTTGGCGGCGAAAACCTCGATCACTCGCACGTCTGGGTGATCGATCCGATCGATGGTACCCGCGCCTTCATTTCCGGTATTCCTGTATGGGGAACATTGGCCGGTCTCACCATCGATGGCGATGCGGTGGCGGGGCTCATGGCCCAACCGTTTACCAATGAGCTGTTCATGTGTGACGGCGACGCTTCCTGGTATGAGGGGCCGGGTGGTATTCGCCGCCTCGAAACGCGGAAAACGACCGAACTTTCCGAGGCAACGCTGTTTACGACCACGCCCGCGATGTTCAAGGATGAGAAGCGCGCCGCCTATGATCGTGTCGAACAAAGCGTGCGGCTCGCGCGCTACGGCACGGATTGCTATGCCTATGCGATGCTGGCCGCGGGATTCGTAGATCTCGTCGTCGAGACCGGCCTGCATCCCTATGACATTGTGGCCCTTGTTCCGATCATCGAAAAGGCCGGTGGTGTGATCACCACGTGGGATGGAGGTGCGGCGGAGAAGGCCGGCGATATCGTTGCTGCTGCGACGCCCGAACTGCACGCCAAGGCTCTGGAATGGCTCAACCGTTGATGTTCTATTCCGTCTCGCTACCAGTGCCTGGAATGAAGGCGTCGAATGCGGCAAAAAACTGCTCGCGATAGAAATCCTTCTCCTGAAGGATTTCATGCTTGGCGCCATCTATTGTCAGCAATGTGGAATTGCGCAGTTGCAAGGCATAACGCTCGATCGCCGGAGTGGAGACGACGCTGTCGGCTCCCGCTGCAACCATCAGTATGGGAATCCGGATCGTTTCGATGAATTCCGGCCGACTGATCTTTTTGATCGCTTTGGCGGCTGCGACGATCCAGCTTGCCGTAGGCCCACCGATGGCCAGTTCTGGCGCGTTTTCGAGAATCTCGCAATTGCGCAGGTAACGCGCCGCATCGGACGTTACTTCATTGAAGTCAAAAGGCTTTATCTGATGCGGACCGCCCAGCATGTAAGCCCGACCAAGTCCTGCATAACGAAGTGTGCTCGCGCCAACCCGCGCAATCGCCTTTCTGGCGCGGCTGCCAGTGATATCCAATAGCGGCGCGATCAATACCATCCGGCGGATGCGATTCGAAAGGGCCGGGGCGGCCAAGAGAGCCGCAAGTGCTCCGGTGGAATGAGCGAGGATGTAGAATGGGCCGCGGCAGTCGGGCAAGAGGACCTCTTCGAACAATTGCTCGAAATCCGCAGCGTAGTCGTCAAAGCTTTTCACATAACCTTTTGCGGCATTTTGCAGGAGCCGGCTGGATGCGCCCTGACCGCGCCAGTCGAACGTCGCAACTGTAAAACCGCGGTTGGCGATATCGCGGATGGTCTCGAAATATTTCTCGATGCACTCGTTGCGGCCGTGCAGGACGATGACTGTGCCTTGCACAGGCTGGGCACTGGCCGGGGTGATCGTATAACGGAGTTCCTTGCCGTCGCGAAGATTGAGCGAATCAACGCGTGTGCCGGACGGGATGGGATTGGATGAAGTTTCGACAAGCGGTCTGATCATTTGGTCTGGTCAATCCCTCGCCGCCAATAGTCTCTGCCTGTGATAAAATGTGGTGCTGCAAAGGTCAAACCGCACTTAGAGCATTTCCGTTTTTCTTCGAATCGCGGAACTGCTCCAACTCTTTGTTTTACGCAATCCTGGATGGAAAACCGGTTCCCACTTTTCCTGGGATGCTCTAGAAAAAAGAATGACCGGAAACTCGCCTGAGAGCTTCCGGTCAGTTCATTCCGGATGGAAGGGACGTTACACCCGGAACGAATTCGGCTCTTATACTCAGTAAGCCGGGTTTATCTCGATGCTGAAACCGCTTTCGCGACGATCACGATAACGATCACCGCCCATGCGGCGGGTTTCCAGAATATCTCCATCGCGCGAAACGACGACGAGGACCGGATTGCCACGACGTGCGGCACGCACGAAATAACGCCCGCGCTCGAAGTCAACGTCACGGACCCGGTAACCACGGCGTTCAAGCATGCGCGCTACGTCGCGGGGGCCGAACCGTTCGCGACGATCATCGCGATAGTAGCGGCGGCTCTCGCCATCATAGTAGCGGCGTTCCTGAACCAGATAGCCATCGGCGCCACCGCTGTCGTCAAGATATTCGGCAGCCGCGTCACCGCGGTAGTAGCGGCTGTCGGCCATTGCCGAAGCAGCAAACCCAGTCACGAGAAGTGCCGCAGCGGTAAGTGCGAGGACGGTTTTCTTCATTATCGTATCCTTTGTAGTATCGGTTCGTTTCCAACCTTGGTGCATTTATAGTCACATCCACGTGAACGTATTCCGAAGATGATGTTCATTTTGCGTTCATCCACAGCCACACTTTGTAACCTCTTGAAATCCGCCGCGGGGCTAACCAGATAATTTCCGTGACCGCCATTATCGGGGTCGCTGGTTCGACGGAACTTGCCACAAAGGGAGTTCTACCGAGAGCCAAAACACGCAAACATTGTCGCTCTAAAGGAGGGCTTAAACATGCGTCACGTTGATTTTTCCCCACTCTATCGTTCAACCGTCGGTTTTGACCGGCTTTTCACCATTCTCGACAGTCTGGCCCAGCCAGAAGGTGCCCAGACCTATCCGCCCTATAATATCGAGCGGACTGGCGATAGCACCTATCTCATCACCATTGCTGTTGCCGGGTTCTCGGAGGACGAGATCCAGATCGAGGCACATCGCAACCAGCTCAAGGTGACGGGCGAGAAGGCTGCAGAGAAGTCTGATGAAAGGGCTGAAACGCTTTACCGCGGTATCGCCTCGCGTGCTTTCGAGCGCCGCTTCCATCTTGCCGATTTCGTCGAAGTCAGTGGTGCAAGCCTGAAAAACGGCCTTCTGCACATTGAACTCAAGCGCGAAATTCCGGAGGAGATGAAGCCGCGCAAGATCGCCGTCACTTCCTTGTCCGACAAGGAAGCCAAGCAGATCGAGGCGAAAGCCGCGAATTAAGCGGTGGTGTACGAATGAGAAAGGCGGCGCAGCAATGCGCCGCTTTTTTATGCGATCAGGTCGCCAAACCGGTCTATTTCTTCCGGGGTCGTGGCAAAGCTGGTGACGAGCCGCACAAGCGTTTCGTTTTCCGCGACCAGATTTCTTTCAGAATGCGGCGGCTTCCAGTCGTAAAAGACAGCGCCGGCCTCGTGCAGTCTTGTAGAAGTCTCTCTGGCCATGATTGCGAAGACTTCGTTTGCGCGAGGTTGCCAGGCGAGCCGCAATTTCTTCGACGCTTCAATATGATCGGCAAGACGCGCTGCCATTGCATTGGCATGGGCGGCAAGCTCCAGCCATAACCCATCTGCAAAATACGCCTCGAACTGAGCGGCTATGAAACGGGACTTGGAGAAAAGCTGTGCGGACCGCTTGCGGATGAACGGCATTTCTCTCGCATGGGCCGGGTCCATGAATACAAGTGCCTCGGCGCACCAGCAGCCATTTTTGGTGCCTCCGAAGGAGAGTATTTCAACGCCCTGACGCCAGGTCATGTCTGCAGGCGAACAGCCGAGCGACACGAGCGCATTGGCAAAGCGCGCGCCGTCCATGTGCAGTGGCAGGCCATTTTCGCGGCAAAGGCTTGAAATGGCTGCAATCTCGCTCAATTCATACAGTGTACCGATTTCACTGGACTGGGTGATCGAGACGCCCATCGGCTGGCCAGCATGCACGTTGCCGGGCGCGAAGCCTTTTATCGCTCCTTTCAAATTGTCGATATGGATGAGGCCGACGGCGCCGTCGATCGCCTGAAAACGCGCACCGCCGGTGAGGAAACCTGGGGCGCCACCCTCATCTTCGATGAGATGAGCCTCTCGATGGGCGAATGTAACGCCGCCGGGCTTTGCAATCGTTGCCTGCGCCAGTGAATTTGCGGCCGTGCCGGTGCCAACGAAAAAAACGGCAACGTCTCGCTCGAATATCTCGTTGAACGTCTGCGCGACCGCTTTGTCGAGGTCACTTGTGCCATAGGCGGCGGCAAAGCCATCCGCATGTTTGCTCAAACTCTCGGCAATCTTCGGGTGGGCTCCGGCCCAATTATCGGAAGCAAAATGCATGATCGACCTTACGATTTTCCACTGAGAGCCCGTCTCGAAAATCTACTGCGGCGGTCATCTGACGTGGTATTCTGCGCTTCCGGTGCTCACGTACTATATGTAGGCTGCGCTCCGGTTCTCGAAAACCACGTCATATGTCTCGCCGCAGCGACTTTCCAAACGGGCTCTGACGCGCAAACGCATACGCCTTTCGTCTGCTGGTGAAAAGGGAGCTGGACACGCTATCCATGTGGAAGTGGCTGTTTCTCCCTCTACTTTTAGGGGAAGCCGCATGTTTTGAAACTAACAGCATACTTTCGAAGCGTTTTGCGCAATGATATTTCGTGGAATGCAGATATTTTTTGCTTTTCCATCTTGTTTGTTTGGAATAATTCTGGCATACGATAATAAGACAGCATTGCTGTCCTATTTGTGCGAACTGAAAACGAGGATGGTGAGCAGGCGCTTCCGTCCTTATAATGGTGACCGCAACCCGCACCGGAAGATATGCCGCATGAAGCGGGACTGGAATTATGGTATTCCGTCTCCTGCGGATAATCCCAAAAACCGAAACGGTTTTTGAAAAGGACTATCCGCAAAATTAGAATGCTGCCGCGTCCTTTACGCGTCCAAGAGACGCGTGGCGCGGCAGGAGATATTACCGCCCGCCGAGGGCGCCAAACGGAGGAATTGACGATGTCGGATTTGACGCCATCTGTAACGACTGAACTCGCTCAGGCCGTACAGAATCGTGCGGTCAAAACCAATAAATCGTCAGGTTTTCCTGCCCGACAAGGCCTTTATGATCCACGCAACGAACATGACGCATGTGGCGTCGGCTTCATCGCGCATATGAAGGGCGTCAAGTCGCACAAGGTCATCGAGGACGGGCTGTTCATGCTCGAGAACCTCACACATCGCGGCGCTGTGGGCGCGGATCCCTTGATGGGCGATGGTGCCGGGCTGCTCGTACAGATCCCGGATGCCTTCTTCCGTGCCGACTGGGCTGAAAAAGGCGTCGAGCTTCCTCCGGTCAACCATTATGCCGTCGGTTATCTGTTCATGCCGCAGGACCCTGAAGAGCGCGCGCACATCGAGGCGGTGATCAGCGAAGTTATCGCTTCTGAAGGGCAATCGCTTATCGGCTTCCGCGATGTTCCCGTCGACAACTCATCCTTGTCCAAAGCACCCCACATTGCCGCGACAGAGCCGTTCCACCGGCAGGTCTTCATCGGCCGCAACCCCAGCATCGAAACCAACGAGGATTTCGAAGGCCGCCTCTACGTTCTGCGCAAGGTGATCTCGAACCGGATCTATCAGGAGAATGGCGGCAGGGAGAGTGATTTCTACGTCGTTTCCATGTCGGCGCGCACGATCGTCTACAAGGGCATGTTCCTCGCTTACCAGGTCGGCGCCTATTACAAGGACCTTAAGGATCCGCGGTTCGAAAGCGCGGTGGCGCTGGTGCATCAGCGGTTTTCCACGAACACGTTTCCGTCATGGAAGCTCGCGCACCCCTATCGCATGGTGGCGCATAACGGCGAAATCAATACGCTGCGCGGCAACGTCAACTGGATGGCGGCACGGCAGGCTTCGGTCGACAGCGAGTACTTTGGCAACGATATTTCCAAGCTCTGGCCCATCTCCTATGAAGGCCAGTCGGACACAGCATGTTTCGATAACGCATTGGAGTTCCTGTTCCAGGGCGGGTACTCGCTTGCCCATTCGATGATGATGCTGATCCCGGAAGCATGGTCCGGCAACAAGCTTATGGCCGATGACCGCAAGGCGTTCTACGAGTATCATGCGGCACTCATGGAGCCATGGGATGGTCCGGCAGCAGTTGCCTTCACTGACGGCCGCCAGATTGGCGCAACTCTCGACCGCAACGGACTGCGCCCGGCGCGCTATCTCGTCACCGATGATGATTTTGTGATCATGGCATCGGAAGCCGGTGTTCTGCCGGTACCGGAAGAGAAGATCGTCAAGAAGTGGCGGCTGCAGCCAGGCCGCATGCTGCTGATCGACATGGAAAAGGGCGAGATCGTTTCAGATGACACGATCAAGTCGGAGATCGCCAACCGCCATCCTTACAAGCAGTGGCTGAAGAACACGCAGCTCATTCTGGAAGAATTGAGCCCGGTGGAACCACGCGCGCTGCGCAAGGATGTCAGTCTTCTCGATCGCCAGCAGGCTTTCGGCTACACCCAGGAAGACACGCGCATCCTGATGGCGCCTATGGCGACTACGGGCCAGGAAGCCATTGGTTCGATGGGTACGGACACACCGATCTCGGCGATGTCTGACAAGTCGAAGATGCTTTACACCTATTTCAAGCAGAACTTTGCGCAGGTCACCAACCCGCCGATCGATCCGATCCGTGAGGAGCTGGTGATGAGCCTCGTGTCCTTCATTGGGCCGCGTCCGAACATCTTCGATCTGGTGGGCACATCACGCCGCAAGCGGCTTGAGGTGCGCCAGCCGATCCTGACCAATGGCGATCTGGAAAAGATACGTTCGATTGGTCACACGGAAGATCGCTTCGACACCAAGACGCTGGACACCGCCTATAACGTCGAAGAAGGCGCGGCAGGCATGGCCGGTGCTGTCGAGCGGCTTTGCGACCGCGCTGAAGCAGCAGTGCATGGCGGTTATAACATCATTATCCTGTCTGACCGTCAGGTGGGACCGGATCGCATCCCGATCCCCGCGTTGCTGGCTGTCGCCGCAGTCCATCACCATCTGATCCGCAAAGGCTTGCGCACATCGGTAGGCCTTGTGGTCGAATCCGGTGAGCCGCGTGAAGTGCATCATTTCTGCTGCCTTGCCGGCTATGGTGCGGAAGCGATCAATCCCTATCTGGCATTCGACACGCTGCTCGACATGCACAAGCGCGGCGAGTTTCCGCCGGAAGTCGACTCGCGCGAGATCGTCGCGCGTTACATCAAGTCGATTGGCAAGGGCATTTTGAAGGTCATGTCCAAGATGGGCATTTCCACATACCAGTCCTATTGCGGTGCGCAGATATTCGATGCGGTCGGTCTAAAGTCGGAATTTGTTGACCGGTACTTCTTCGGGACCGCTACCATGATCGAAGGTGTGGGTCTTGAAGAGGTTGCGGAGGAAACCGTTCGCCGGCACCGCGACGCGTTCGGCAATGATCCCGTGCTGATGAGCACGCTGGAAGTGGGCGGCGAATATGCCTACCGCATCCGCGGCGAGGCGCATCTGTGGTCGCCCGACGCTGTAGCAAAGCTCCAGCACGCCGTGCGGACTGAATCGCCGGCGACGTTCAAGGAATATTCCGACATGGTGAACAGCCAGTCGGCGCAGGCACAGACGATCCGCGGCCTGTTCAAGATCAAGATGGCGTCGGATATTGGCCGCAAGCCTATCCCGATCGATCAGGTCGAGCCTGCCAAGGACATCGTCAAGCGGTTCTCGACCGGGGCCATGTCCTTTGGTTCGATCAGCCGCGAGGCGCATACGACGCTGGCCATTGCCATGAACCGGATCGGCGGCAAGTCGAACACCGGCGAGGGCGGCGAGGAGCCGGATCGCTTCTATCCGCTCCCCGATGGCAAGCCAAATCCCGAGCGCTCGGCGATCAAGCAGGTAGCGTCCGGCCGATTCGGCGTGACGACGGAATATCTCGTCAACTCCGATATGATGCAGATCAAGGTCGCGCAGGGCGCCAAGCCCGGCGAGGGCGGTCAGCTTCCCGGTCACAAGGTCGATGCGACTGTCGCCAAGACCCGTCACTCCACCCCGGGTGTCGGTCTGATTTCCCCGCCGCCACATCATGACATCTATTCCATCGAGGATCTGGCGCAGCTGATCTACGATCTGAAAAACGTCAATCCGGAAGCGGATGTCTCAGTCAAGCTCGTTTCGGAAGTCGGCGTCGGAACTGTCGCGGCTGGTGTTGCCAAGGCGCGTGCCGATCACATCACGATTTCCGGTTATGACGGTGGAACGGGCGCGTCGCCGCTGACATCACTCAAGCATGCGGGCAGTCCATGGGAAATGGGGCTGGCTGAAACACAGCAAACGCTGGTGCTGAATGGTCTTCGCTCGCGCATCGCCCTTCAGGTGGATGGTGGTTTGCGGACTGGCCGCGACGTCATCATCGGTGCGCTGCTGGGCGCCGACGAGTTCGGCTTCTCCACGGCTCCCTTGATCGCAACGGGCTGTATCCTGATGCGCAAGTGCCATCTCAACACCTGTCCGGTCGGTGTCGCGACGCAGGATCCTGTCCTGCGCAAGCGCTTCAAGGGTACCCCGGAACATGTCATCAACTTCTTCTTCTATATGGCGGAAGAGGTGCGGCAGTTCCTTGCAGAGATGGGCTACACCAAGCTTGAAGAGATTGTCGGCAAGGCCGAGCTTCTCGAAAAGCGTGAGATGATCGATCACTGGAAAGCCAAGGGTCTTGATTTCACACGCATTTTCCATAAGCCGGAGGCGCCTGAGGAGAAGACACGCTGGACCGAACGGCAGAGACCACCCGATCGTCGATATTCTTGACCGCAAGCTGATCGAGCAGGCGAAGACCGCGCTCGAAACCAAGATTCCGGTCAAGATCGAGATGGGTATCAAGAACGTCGATCGTTCCGCCGGCGCGATGCTGTCGGGTGAAGTCGCCAAGCGTTACCGCCATAAGGGCCTGAAAGAAGATACGATCTCCGTCAAGTTCACCGGCACTGCTGGACAATCCTTCGGGGCGTTTCTCGCGCGCGGCATTTCGTTCGAACTGATCGGCGACGGCAACGACTATGTCGGCAAGGGCCTCTGCGGTGGCCGCATCGTCATTCGTCCGCCGGAGAACACAAAAATCGTTCCGGAAGACTCGATCATCGTGGGCAATACCGTGCTTTATGGTGCTATCGAGGGCGAGGCCTATTTCCGCGGCGTGGCCGGCGAACGCTTCGCCGTGCGCAACTCTGGCGCCATCGCTGTCGTCGAAGGTACAGGCGATCATGGCTGCGAGTACATGACCGGCGGCGTCGTCGTCGTTATCGGCCAGACCGGGCGCAACTTTGCGGCGGGCATGTCAGGCGGTGTTGCCTATGTGCTTGATGAAGCAGGCGATTTCGCTCAGCGCTGCAACATGGCAATGGTCGAGCTCGAACCGGTTCCAGAGGAGGACGACATCCTCGAGAAGCTGCATCATCACGGCGGCGATCTCGCGCACAAGGGACGCGTCGATGTTTCGGGCAATATGACCCGTCACGATGAAGAGCGTCTGGTACAGCTGATCTCAAACCATATGCACTACACGGGTTCGGGTCGGGCGAAGGAAATTCTCGACAACTGGGAAACCTTCCGGCCGAAATTCGTTAAAGTCATGCCGGTCGAGTATCGTCGCGCGCTCGAAGACATGGAGCGCATGCGGATGGGTGTCGCAGCCGAATAATATCAATGCTTTACGCTTGGAGCGTTGCCGCGGCGACGCTCAGCATGGGAACAGTTTTATGGGTAAGGTTACAGGTTTTCTCGAGATCGACCGGCAGGTCGGCAAGTATCAGCCCGCGTCGGATCGCATACGGCATTTCAGGGAATTCACCATTCCCATGTCGGACGGCGAGGTCAAAAAGCAGGCTGCACGCTGCATGGATTGCGGGATCCCGTTTTGCCATGGCCCGACGGGTTGCCCGATCCACAATCAGATTCCGGACTGGAATGATCTCGTCTACAACGACAATTGGGATGAGGCGATCAGAAACCTGCATTCCACCAACAATTTCCCTGAATTTACCGGCAGAATCTGTCCAGCGCCATGTGAAGAGGCCTGCACGCTCAACCTCGAAGATGTGCCGGTTTCCATCAAGACGGTAGAGCAGGCAATCGCCGACAAGGCCTATGAAAAGGGCTTTATCATTCCGCAGCCGGCTGTTTCGAAGACCGGGAGGACCGTCGCGGTCATCGGTTCGGGGCCAGCAGGATTGGCGGCGGCACAGCAGCTTGGGCGGGCCGGACATGAGGTTCATGTCTATGAACGCGAGAGCAGGGCGGGCGGTTTGCTTCGCTACGGTATCCCTGATTTCAAGATGGAGAAGCACTTCATCGATCGCCGTGTTACCCAGATGGAGGGCGAAGGCGTTACGTTCTTCTGTGGGGTTAATGTCGGGATAGACAAGCCAATTCAAGAGCTTATCGATACCTATGACGCCGTGCTTTACTGCGGCGGAGCGGAAACGCCGCGTCCTGCGGGTATTCCTGGCGGCGAGTTCGAAGGCGTTCACGACGCCATGCACTATCTGGTCCAGCAGAACCGCCGCATTGGCCGCGAGAATATCGAATCCGTTGCCTGGCCGAGCGACCCGATCGTTGCCTCGGGAAAGCACGTGGTGGTTGTCGGCGGTGGCGATACGGCATCCGATTGCGTCGGCACGGCGTTCCGCCAGGGTGCGGTGAAGGTCACGCAGCTCGACATTCGCCCACAGCCTCCAGAGAAGGAAGACAAGCTCAGCGTCTGGCCATATTGGGCGACAAAGATGCGCACATCTTCCTCCCAAGCCGAAGGCGCCGACCGCGAATTCCAGGTGGCAACGCTTGAATTCATTGGAGAAAATGGCACGTTGACGCATGTCAAGTGCTGTGAGGTCGATGAGGCACGCAAGCCGATCGCCGGTACCGAATTTTTCATCAAGGCCGATCTGGCCTTCATCGCCATCGGTTTTTCTGGTCCGTTCGAGGATGGGATAGTCAAGGAGCTGGCAGGTTCGCTCGAGATGCGAGCGGATCGCCGTGGTAACCGTTCGGTTGCAGCGGATGACAAGGATTACCGGACCAGCATCGACAAGCTTTACACGGCTGGCGACGTACGGCGCGGGCAATCGCTGGTGGTCTGGGCAATCCGTGAAGGCCGTCAGGCGGCGCAATCCATCGATGCGGCGCTGATGGGCGCCTCGGTGTTGCCGCGCTAAGAATTTTCAACCCTGGACAACTAGAATTCCCGTTCCGGTTGAAATTCGTGTGGCAGATCTCGATGATTCTTGCATCAGTTTCGACGATTCATGCGTAGGGATCGCACCATTCCACGCAAGAACTTTGCAGGAAACGATAGCTCACTGGCGAATTTTTATCAGCGCACGGCGCCGGTGGTCGGAGTTGCATCCGGTTGCTTCGGCCAGGAAAAATCATTGACCCGCCCCGGCTGACTTTCCGGTGCTACTCCATCGATGACCAGCCGGTCACGCGCGGATTTTTCCGGCGCCGGCGCACCACGCGGTGACGCGCCGAGAAGATCGGTGCCGCCATCGAGTTCGGGGTCGTTGAGGCTGATCGGGGCAAGCCTGTCAACCGTGACAGGCGCTTGCGGCGTCCCCGGAAGTGCCTGCACCGGCGCACCCGGTTTGACTGCAGCAATGTTGGGGGAAGTTGCATTGCCCAGCATCTGCCGCAAGGGCTTCTCCACATAGAAAGCGAGCTTGCGTTTGCCGGCGGGCGTCAGGCCGATACCGTCATTGTTGCGCAGCCGCGCCGTCTGGCCAGACATGTCAAAACCCGACAGGGTGAAACTGCCGCTCTGGTCAACGAACCCGTCCCAGACGTCGACAAATGTGCCACCGGCTTTCTCGGTTGCATTGCGGTAGAGTTCGTTGAAGGCCAGCACATCATTGGTCATGCTCTTGGTCTTGTAGGAGGGTTGGCCGACCCAAACGACCGGACGGCCGGTTTTCTTGACGGCTTCGAGAAAGGCGTTGATTCTCGCCTGATATTCCTTGTCCCACTCATCGCTCAACAGCGTCTGGCCATTGGCAAATTGCTGGCGATCATTTGCACCCGCCATCATGACGACGACCGCAGGCTTCTCGGCTTCGATCTCAGCGCCTATCGTTGCCGGCCAATCGCGATGATCATCGCGGACGAAGCCAGAGGAACCGTCGCTTTTATCAACGACACGAACGCCTGGCGAGATCGATGAATGCTTCATCGAGACCCTCCGCAAGGCCTTTCGCCATGAAGTCACCGACTATGAGCACTGTCTTGGCGTCCGGCAATTTCTCCGGAATAGCGGCTTCTTTTACCACAGTGCTCGGCCGGGGACCCGGTGAGGCCTGGGGTGCGACGGAGCGCGGGCGTGCCCGCTTGATCGGGCGGTTTCGGGCGGGCGGGCGAACCCTCCTTCCGTTGCCATCTTCAATGAGCCGATCCGTATGTTCGCGATATATCTGGCGCGGTCCGAACAGCATGTCGAGGATCGTGCGGGCAGAGGCCGTTTCGGTGAAGACGAGGATGGCGGCAAGGCCGAGAACCATTGAAAGCAACAGGGGTGCGCGGCTCATCGGCCTAAAACGCTCCCCTCTGTCCTGCCGGACACCGAACTGATTGCACTCCATGAGTTCTATCCCGCGACCTTCGAGATTTGCACCGACGATGCCGGAGCTTATCTCCCCCCTTGTGGGGGAGAAAGGATTTTCTTGGATTTAGCCTTTTTGCTAAATCCTTAGAAAATCCAAGAGAGGGGATAATGTTCTGAGCAAAAATCCCCTCACTGGCGATTTCTAGCACTTAGCAAGGGCTAAGATGCTGAAATCGCTTTCTCTCCCACAAGGGGAGAGATAATCTGCTGCGCTATTGCTACTTCTTCCTTATCACCGTCAGCACTTCCATGCTCGGGTGACCGTCGGGATCGAGGCCCATCTGCTTCTGGAACGCCTGGATCGCGTTGCGCGAGCCGTCACCAATCTTGCCGTCGACCTTCCCGTCATAATAGCCGAGTTCGCGCAGATGGTTCTGCAATTCTTCGCGCTCCTTCATGGTGATGGGCGTGAAAGGACGATTCCATTCTTGACGCAACCCGGAAGAGCCACCGATCTGATCGGCCAGAAGGCCGACGCCAAGCGCATATTTATCCGCATTGTTGTAGTTCTTCAGAACGTAGAAGTTGCGTGTCATCAGGAACGCAGGGCCGCCGCGTCCATCCGGTACCTTAAGCGTTGCCTTTTCGCCGCCACGCGGAAAGGCCTTGCCGTTGGCACGAACGACGCCAATGCTTTGCCATTCCGCAATGGTGCGCGAACCGGACGGGAATTTGCGGCCAGCCGGCAGAACGACTTCATAACCCCATGTCTGACCGGACTGCCAGCCATTCTTGTGCAAGAGATTGGCGGCGGTGGCCAAGGCGTCAGGCACAGAATTCCAGATGTCGCGCTTGCCATTGCCATCCATATCGACGGCATAAGCCAGGTAGCTTGTTGGAATGAACTGGGTGTGCCCGAGGGCGCCCGCCCATGAACCGGTCAGATGGCTGCGATCGATATCGCCTTTCTGCAGTATCTTCATCGCGGCGATCAATTGCGTGCGGGCATATTTCGCCCGGCGCGGATCGGCATAGGCGAGTGTCGCGAGCGAGCGCACGGCGTCACGCATCACATCGTCGCGCTTCATGATCTCGCCGAAATTGGTTTCCATCGACCAGATGGCCAAAAGGATATTGCGATCGACGCCGAACGACTTTTCGATAGCGCCGAGCCATCGGCTATACTTTCGCGACATCTCGCGGCCGGTTGCGATGGATTGTTCGTTGACGCGATTGTCGAGATAGCCCCAGACAGGCTCGGTGAATTCCGGCTGAGACTTGGCTTTCTGCAGAACTTCCGGATCGATTTCGGTGACGCCGACGAAGGCACGATTAAACGTGGACGCCGAAACGCCGCTGTTCAGTGCAGTGCCGCGGAAATCCGCTATCCAGCTCTGGAATTTCGCATCGGCAGATGCATCGTCGATCGCACCGGCAAAAGCGATACCTGCTGCCGCGGCAACGATCAGCGCGTGTTTCGAAAACGTTGCTAAACCCCCGATCATGTCTTTCCTCATTTCCGTCATTTTGGGTCAAAGGATAAATTACGCACGTCAAAGTTAGGAATTGGTTTACCATGCATGGGCAAACCCACCGGCATGGCCTACATTAACACCGGCAACGATTATTTATTTTACAGACCTGTGCATTTTGGGTCTTTGGGACAAAAAAGTCTATCGAGGAAATTCCCGCAATATCAATCGTAATCAGTAACGAGGTAATGATGTCCGAAGCCAAGAAGATACGTAAGGCCGTCTTTCCAGTTGCGGGCTTTGGCACCCGTGTTCTTCCAGCTACAAAATCCATTCCGAAAGAAATGCTGACGGTCGTCGACAAGCCGGTCATTCAGTATGTGGTGGACGAAGCACGCGAGGCCGGTATCGAGCATTTCATTTTCGTAACCGGGCGCAACAAGGCAGTCATCGAAGACTATTTCGATGTTCAGTACGAGCTCTATCAAACCCTGTCGGAGCGTGGCAAGTCCGCACTTCTCGACGAATTGCAGGGAATCCAGCCTGGTCCCGGAACGACCAGCTTTACCCGCCAGCAGGTGCCGATGGGTCTCGGACATGCGGTCTGGTGCGCACGCGATATCGTCGGTGACGAACCGTTCGCGCTGCTATTGCCGGACATGATCATGCAGCCGGAAAAAAATGGCTGTCTCGCGGACATGGTGGAGCTCTATAATCAATCGGGCGGCAATATCGTCGCGGTGCAGGAATGCGATCCGGCAGAGACGCATAAATATGGCATTGTCGGTCAGGGCAAACCCATCGGCAATGGTTTCGAACTGACGCAGATGGTGGAAAAGCCCGCCAAAGGCACGGCTCCCTCCAATCTATATATCAATGGCCGCTATATCCTGCAGCCGGAGATTTTCGGTATTCTGGAGAACCAGGAACGCGGCGCCGGCAACGAAATCCAGCTGACCGATGCGATGCTGAAGCTGACCAAAGAGCAGGATTTCTTCGGCTATCATTTCAAGGGCCGCACCTATGATACCGGCTCCAAGGAAGGTTTTGTCGAGGCGAACGTCGCATTTGCACTGTGGCGGCAGGATATCCGCAATGGTGTCATCGACAATATCGGCAATATGCTGAAGACGATCCAGCCCAGGGGGTGAGGATTGTGCAGAGCTATCTCCCTCTTGTGGGGAGATAGCGATTTTCGATACTTAGCCAAGTGCCAGAAAAATTCTTGGACAGTTCCCCTGTGCGTGGTTCGACAAGCTCACCATGAGGGGAGTGGGTTGATTGTAGGGAGCCAAGAGAAGCAAGCTTGGCGAGGTTGGCGACTATCGTTGCAATCCTCAACCTCCCTCATGGTGAACTTGTCGAACCACGCACAGCGCCATCCAATCTCTATATCAATGGCCGCTACATACTGCAGCCGGAGATTTTCAGCATACTCGAAAATCAGGAACGGGGCTGGCAATGAAATCCAGCTGACCGATGCGATGCTGAAATTGACCGTAGAGCAGGATTTCTCCGGCTATCATCCCCGACCGCGGCTTGCCCTTACGCGTCGGTTCTGTAAGGATCGCTGTATTGCAAGGGCTTGGGGGCGTGGCAATGAATGGTGCAGATGCGCTTTGCGACACACTTCTGGCCAATGATGTAGACGTGTGTTTCGCCAATCCTGGAACATCGGAAATGCATTTCGTCGCGGCGCTCGACCGCAAGCCCGAGATGCGGTGCGTGCTTGGCCTGTTTGAGGGTGTCGTCACCGGGGCGGCTGATGGCTACGCCCGAATGACTGGCCGTCCCGCCGCAACGCTGCTTCACACCGGGCCGGGCCTGGCAAATGGTCTCGCCAATCTCCACAACGCCCGCCGCGCCCGTGTACCGATGATAAACGTCGTTGGGGATCATGCGTCCTATCATCTTCCCTTCGATGCGCCGCTCACCACGGACATCGACGGCTTGGCGGCGCCAATGTCGAACTGGGTCTGTCGCATCAGTGGTCCAGTCGATGTTGCTCCCGCTACCGAGGCAGCCTATCGGGCCTCACTCGTGCCAGCCGGCATTGCAACATTGATTCTGCCCGCCGATGCTGCGTGGGGAGATGCTGAAGCTGTACCGCGGAACAAGGTGGTGCTGCCGGCCCCGCCTGCTGTTCCAACCGACAGGGTGCGGGAAATTGCGGATGCCATCCGAAGTGCTCCCGGCCGCGCCGGGATTCTGGTCAGCGGTGCCGCTGCACAGCCCGATGGCCTCGAGATTGCCGGGCAGATCGCTGCGGCGAGAAATGTTCGTCTTTTCGGTGAGGTTGCCGTCGCGCGAATGGCGCGCGGCGTTGGCCGTGTCGCTCCGACCCGTATCCCTTATCCGATCGATGCGGCAATCGAAGTCCTGAGCGATATTGACGTGCTGATCCTCGTTGGAGCCACCGAACCGGTGGCCTTCTTCGCCTATCCCGGCAAGCCTGGACGCCTTGTCCACAACGATTGCCGGGTTCTTGCTCTGGCGAAGCACGGTGAGGATCTGGAGGGCGCGCTGGACGCTCTTCGCGATGAACTGGGCGTGAAACGGACGCAGTCACCGCTGCGGTCAAGCGCGATGCCGGACGAGCCGGTTCTAACCGGAGAGCTGACCGACGACGCGATCGCCGTGATGGTGGCGCGAAAGCTGCCCGAAAATGCGATTGTTTGTGATGAAGCAATCACGTCTGCCCGGCGGTTCTTTGCGCTATCCGAATTTGCGGCGCCGCATGATTTCCTCATGACAACAGGCGGGGCGATTGGCATCGGTATTCCCCTGACGACTGGCGCAGCGATAGCTTGTCCGGACAGGAAGGTCTTCAACCTGCAGGCGGATGGAAGCGCCATGTATACCTTGCAGGGACTTTGGACACAGGCCCGCGAAAATCTCGACGTCGTCACGATCATTTTTTCCAATCGCACCTATGCCGTTCTGCATACGGAAATGCAGAAGGTCGGGGTTGGCGAAATTGGAGAGAATGCACGGCGGATGCTTGATCTCGATCAACCGTCGCTGGATTGGGTCTCGATCGCCCAAGGGATGGGGGTAGAGGCCGCTCGCGCCAGTACCTGTGAGCAGTTCGACGACCTTCTCGATAGCGTCTTGAAGCGCCGCGGTCCGTTTCTCATCGAAGCCGTTATCTAGAGCAATTTTTGCCTGTTCAGCGATCCCAATAAACTCTTGGACAGTTCCCCTGTGCGTGGTTCGCCCTTCGACAAGCCCACTCACTACCGCTGCAGCGTCACACCCATGAAAATGCTGGTTTCATCGGTCTGGCGCGATTCGACGTCGCTGTGGGTAAATTCATGCCGGGCGCTGATATCAAAGCCGAAGAAGCGGTTGAACCAGTAGGTCGCGCCGATTTCAGCGCCAAAGCCTTTGTCCCATCCGGTGCCATCCTTGTTGTCGCGCAGTGACGCAATCAGCGTTGCCTTGAGATCGAGATTGGCGCGCGCCTGCCGCTTGATGCCGACCGTGCCCTCGTAAAAAATCGAGCCGCTGTCGCCGGGTGCCGTGGCTCCTTCGACGCGGGTGAGCAGACCGATGTCCACATCGGTTCCGCGCTGCGGTGACCATTTGAGGGCGCCGTCAATGCTGAGTCCATCCACTGGCGAAAGCCGGTCGTCGTCTATGCCCTGACGCAGATAGCCAAGCGCGAACTCCCCCGCCAGCTTTTCGGCAAAATCGACCTCGACACCGCCGCGCAGGCCCGTGCGAACGCCGGAGCGCTGGAACCCGTTCGAATCTTCCTTCTCGTCATACATCAACTTGCCGATTTCAACCTCGGCGAAAGGCTTGATGGCCGGGGACATTTCGAAGCCACCGCGCAGCGCGATACTGGCAAAAGTGTTGTTTCGGTCTTTCTGGCTGACGACGGAGCCATCGGAGAATTCTGCATTGCCATAGACGGTGCGATCGACATTGCCTTTCACATCCGCGAAGAACTTGCCGAATTCCTTGCGCACACCGAGACTGCCATCGAGCTCCTGGACGGCGGGCCGGTTCGACGTTCCGATAATGGTTGTCGGCGCGCTAGGGTCTTCCTGCCGGTACCGGTAGCCAACCTCGCCCGTTACGGTGGTGCGTTCGCCAAGGTCGAGCTGCATGCCACCGCGCAGGCCGACATTCGGGGCGGAATACTCCTCGCCGGAAATCGTCTTGTCATAGGTGCCATCGAAATCGAGCCAGGCCGAGTGACGCGCCCAGTCCGTGGTGGCGCGGGCGCGAAGGCGTGTCTCCGATAATAGCGCCGCGCTACCGTCCGAGCTGCCATCGGCATTGGTGGTGGCGCGTAGGCCGGTGCTGATCGAGGGGCGGAGCGTCACGAGACCTGCCCTGATACCAAGCGGCGCGAAGGGCTCCGGATCGGGCCGGATGATACGCCGTTCGAGCGCTGGTTCCGGAAGATTGTCGCGATCCGTGCGACCAGCGGGCGGGTTGGCTTCCCTGTTTTGCTCGATCGGGCCGTTATCGAATGTATCGGCGCGTTCTTCGTCCAGCAGCGATCGCTCGCCGGGACGCAGACGCAGCGGGCGTGCAGCGGGTACGGGTGCTGTGTCGCTGCCGGGCAGGGCGGCAGAGTCCGGGTTCAGGCCGCCGCTATTGTCGGCAGGACCGGCGGGCGGCGAACCATCGTCCAGCGGGACGCCGAGCAGGCCGAGATTGCCATTGTCATCATCAGGCGGCAGCGCACCCGGACTGATAGGCTCGTAGTGTCGTGACGGTATGCCGCTATCCGTTGGCGAAGGGGCGGTATTCGGTGGATTGATGGCGGGCGAGCCATTGGAATTATTATTGTTTTGCGCCTGCACCTGCACAGGATTGTCCTGCAGGGTGCCACGTAACGGCGTTGCTTGCTGGGCATGGGCCAAGGGGAGGAAAACAAACACGGTGCTGCCGAGCAATGCTGCCATCAGACAGACATTGACTGCAGTCCTGAAGCTGCCGCGTTGTGGCGGTGCTTCCAAGCGTGGTTGAGAAATGTGCGTCAATAGGTTTGCCAGTGTTCGAACGTTAAGGATGGTAAAGAGCCATGGTTAACGACTAACTAACCGGTGCCGCTGTAAGGTGCCGCGGCGAACAAATATTGGACAGCGGCGAGCAGAGGCGCTAACGGTTGCGGCCATGCAGGCAATAAACGACACCGAACTGGACAAAACCGCAGCCGTCGATTCGGCCAGGCGGACGATTTCAACCGAGAAGGACGGACTGGCCGCGCTGAGCAGTGCGCTGGAAGGTCCCTTGGCCGAGGCCTTTTGCAAGGCGATCGAAATGATTGCCGGAGTGCGCGGACGCATCATCGTCACCGGAGTCGGCAAGAGCGGCCATATCGGCTCGAAAATAGCCGCGACTTTCGCCTCTACGGGTACGCCGGCTTTCTTCGTGCACCCCTCCGAGGCCAATCACGGCGATCTCGGCATGATTGCCGTCGACGATGCCATTCTCGCCATTTCCTGGTCTGGAGACACGGCGGAGCTCAAGGGTATCGTCAGCTATTCACGGCGTTTCCGCATTCCCTTGATCGCAGTGACCGCCGGCGAGAATTCGGCGCTGGCAACGGCCGCCGACGTGGTGCTTTTGATGCCGCGGGTGACGGAAGCCTGTCCGCATGGCCTGGCGCCGACGACTTCGACGCTGATGCAGCTCGCCATGGGTGATGCGGTTGCAGTGGCGCTGCTGGAAGCGCGGGGCTTCACTGCGGGCGATTTCAAGACATTCCACCCGGGCGGATCGCTCGGCGCAAGTCTCACCCATGTGCGCGAGATCATGCATCGTGGAGATCAGCTGCCGCTGGTGCCGCTCGGCATGCCAATGCCCGAGGCGATGAAGGTGCTGGCAGACAAGCGCTTTGGCTGCGTGGCCGTGCTCGATGACGAGGGTACACTCGCCGGGATCATCACCGACGGCGACCTTTCGCGCAATCTGCATCGCAATCTGGTGACGATGACCGTCGACGAGATCATGACGCGGCAACCCAAGACCGTGCCGCCGACGATGCTGGCAAGCGCGGCGCTGGCGCTGCTCAACGAGCACAATATCGGCGCGCTGATCGTTACCGAAAAGAACGTCCCGGTCGGGATCGTGCATTTCCATGATCTGCTCCGGATAGGGGCAGCTTAGGAGCCTGAACGCAAATTCGCCAAGGCGGGCTGCAAATGGCGTTTTTCTGCGCTACGATGCTCACGTACGAGAGATGTAGGCTGCGCTTCGGTGCTCGAAAACCGCCATTTTCGCCACCCCCGACGAATTTTCGATCAGGCTCTGACATGTTTACGAGACTCGGCAGTTTCTCGTGTCAGAATGCTTTAGGCAGGCCGGCTTGTTTTAGAACAGCATTGGCGGTGTGACGTTTTTCGATGTTTGAGGGAACGACAAAGAACGGTTTGTGATCGGACTGCTCCAATATTCGTGGCTACCCTTAGCTTGGCGCACGAATTTGCATCCGGCTTTGCTTAGAAGATCGGTAAGTTCCCGATAGAGAACGGCACCCACGTATTAGAGTGCTTTTGCTGTGGAGTTATCTGTTTCTATGTAGAATCGGAGGCGAAGCTTCTTTGGATCGCTTACCCAGCCATTCAGAACCGCCATCTCCGGCGCAATCTCCCAAACTCTTTCAAGCAACTCGCTATAGCTTGGCGCTTCTGTAGCAATGGGCAAATCATCGTTGACGGCGATCCATCGGCCGTCTTCCTCGAAAACCGAGACAACAAAGCTGGGCGTAGGTTTCTTCATTCTTAAATCATATCACAGGCGCGATCAGCATCGCAAACAGGACAATAGTCTTATAGCGCGCCTAAGCCGCCTCTACCACGAGCGTTCCACGATCGATACCGGTGATGCGCACGCGCGTTCCCGCTGGAAGATCGGGTCCTGTCACGCGCCACAGGCTGTCGCCAACGCGGGCCCGGCCACGGCCGTTGATCGTCGCTTCTTCGAGCGTCACCACCTGACCGATCAGCTGTTCACCGCGCCGGTTGAGCAGCGGTTCGTCCGATTCCACATCCGTTGCGCCGATCAGCCTGCGGCCGATGAAGACGGCGATGACGGAGAGTACCAGGAACAGGATGACCTGAATTTGCCAATGCATCCATGAGGTCTCGCCGAACAAGATCGCCAGCCCGCCAACGATGAGCGCGGCGATACCGAACCACAGGAAGAATATTCCCGGCGCTGCCACTTCGAAAATCATCAGGATAAGGCCGAGAACGATCCAGTTCCATGGTCCGAGCTCGGCGAAGAGACGTTCAAGCATACGCGCGACTCCCCCGCTTCAAGATCATGAATTTGAGCCAGTGCCTGGAACAGTGCGGCCGCGTCCAGGCGGTGTTGACGGCGTCGTTGGATTTGTCGCAGCGTTGTCGCCAAATACCTCACGGGCAATCGCGCCGATACCGCCGAGCGAGCCGATGAGAGCGGATGCCTCCATCGGCATCAGGATGACCTTCTGGTTGGGGCTGGTCGCGAACTTGCCAAAGGCCTCGGTGTATTTCTGGGCCACGAAATAGTTGAGCGCCTGCACGTTGCCGCCGCTGATTGCGGCGGAAACGAATTCCGTCGCCTTGGCTTCGGCCTCGGCCAGGCGCTCGCGTCCTTCGGCTTCGCGGAAGGCAGCTTCACGCCTGCCCTCGGCTTCGAGGATCTGTGCCTGCTTCAGACCTTCAGCGCGCAGGATCTGTGCTGCCCTTGTGCCTTCCGCTTCAAGCACGACCGCGCGTTTATCGCGCTCCGCCTTCATTTGACGGCCCATCGAGTCGAGCAGGTCCTGCGGTGGGTTGATATCCTTGATCTCGACGCGCGTCATCTTGATGCCCCAGGAATGCGCGGCCTCGTCGACGACCCGCAACAGGCGGTCATTGATCGTATCGCGGTTCGACAGAAGTTCATCGAGAACCATGGAGCCCATGACGGTACGGATATTGGTCATGGTCAGGTTCAGAATGGCATTCTGCAGCCCGCTGACCTGATACGCCGCCTGCGGCGCATTGAGGATCTGGTAGAAGGCGATGCCATCGACGGCGATGTTCGCGTTATCCTTGGTGATGACTTCCTGCGTTGGAACGTTCAGCACCTGCTCCATCATGTTCAGCTTGGCGCCGATGCGGTCGAAGAACGGCACGATGAGATTGAGCCCGGGCGCAAGGGTGCGCGTGTATTTGCCAAAGCGCTCGATTGTATAGTTGTAGCCTTGCGGCACTGTCTTGACCCCCGCAAACAGGACCACAAGCACAAGAACGACAAGTACTGGTATAGTGAAGTCAAAACCGCTCATCTATGGCCTCCCCTGGCTGACCTTATGGGCAGCGTCAATAAGATATGGATCGTTATGCCGGTATCTCACAACTACGCTGCAGATTTATGCGGCGCGATCACCTCGATGTCCTGCTCGAGCCGTTCCTTGGCCATGTCGAGATCGTATTTCATCTGGAGATTCAGCCACAACTCTGCGGAGGTTCCGAAATAACGGGCGAGTCTTAGCGCCGTTTCCGGTGTGATGGCCCGTTTGCCATGTACAATTTCGTTGATGCGCGGGCGGGTAACGCCGATAGCCTTGGCCAATGCGTAAACGGAAAGATTCATGGGAATCAAAAAATCCTCGCGAAGAATCTCACCGGGATGCGGAAGTGCAAGGTCAAATTGTTCTTTCGCTGTCATAATCGCTTCCTCCATTTCTCCTAGTGATAATCCACAAATTCGACGTTGTAGGCGTCTTTGTCTCTCCAAACGAAGCAAATCCGGAACTGGTCATTCACCCGGATCGAATGCTGGCCTTTCCGGGTTCCTTTCAAGGCTTCAAGCCGATCTCGCTGGCGGTATTCGCAAATCTTCGAGACTTTGAGCCGCATCCAGATAACGCAACTTGCGCAACGCGACGTTGGCAATATCAGCCGGAACGCCCTTGATAAGACGTCTTTCCCAGATCGATCTTGTCTTCGCATCCCGGAAATCTTTGATCACCTGCAATACGTATCGTATCACAGTACGAAACGCAACAGATATGTACCGTTTGTCGATACGCTCACGGTTTCGCTAGACCCAGCCCTGCAACTCGCGGCGGACAAGCGTCTCGATGACCTTCATGCCTTCGTCGCTGTCGTTGAGGCAGGGGATATGGGTGAAGTTGACGCCGCCATTGTGATGGAAGATTTCGGCGCCTGCGACCGCGATTTCCTCGAGCGTTTCCAGACAATCCGAAACGAACCCCGGGTTGAAAACGGCAACGGATTTGACGCCTTCTTTGGCGAGCTTCTCCAACGTTTTGTCCGCGTAGGGCTGCATCCATTCTTCCGGGCCAAAACGCGACTGGAAACAGGTGATCAGCTTGTCCTCGCTCCAACCAAGACGTTCGCGCAACAGCCGCGTCGTCTTCCAGCAATGGCAGGGGTAGGGATCGCCGCGCTTGAAATAGCTCTGCGGAATGCCGTGATAGGAGGCGATCAACACCTCCGGTTCGAAATCGAGGGCCGCATAGTGCTTTTCGATGGAGGTAGCGAGCGCATCGATATAGACGGCTTCGTCCTGATAGGAGGGGACAGTGCGCGTTGCCGGCATGAAGCGCATCTTGATGAGCGCCTCAAAAAACTTGTCGTTGACCGTCGCGGTCGTCGTTGCCGAATATTGGGGATAGAGTGGAAACATCAGGATGCGCTTGCAACCCTGCTTGTCGAGCCGCTCCAGCGCCTGCTCGATGGACGGCTGGCCGTAGCGCATGCCCCAATCGACGATGATCTCAGAATGAGAGGCAAGCGCCGCGCCGAGCTTTTCACCCTGCGAGCGGGTGTAGGTGCGTAAGGGAGATTCGTTGCGCTCCCGGTTCCAGATCTTGTCGTAAAGGGCGCCGGACTTTTTCGGGCGGGTGTTGAGCACAATGCCGTAAAGAACCGGCAGCCAGACGGCACGGGGCCACTCGATGACGCGCTTGTCAGAAAGGAATTCCTTCAGATAGCGCCGCATCGACGTCTTGTCGGTGCCGTCCGGCGTGCCGAGATTGACAAGGAGAACGCCGATCTTCGATGTTTCGATGCGCGGATGGTCTTCCGGCTTCTTTACCGCTGCCAGATCTCCGCCAGAATTCACCATGTCATGCGCTCCAATTCAGCGTGAAAACTAGTCGGCACGGGGGCGAATGCAAGAGTGCGAAAGGCCGCATGTTGAGTGGCCGGTTCAAGAATAAGTCATCAAAACAGCAACATGCTGAATTCGCAGGCACAAGAACCGGCGCTTTGACCCCTTTGCCGGCTCACGGACAGCGCTTTCAACTGGCACGGAACTTGCGTTGAATTATCCGTTTTTGTTCATCAGACGAAGGAAGCGATTTCCATGGCCAGCAATCCGCACGCGACACCCCCCACCATCGTCATTACCGGCGCTCACCCGCAGCTTTACAGCCAGGATCTGGCGCCTACGGCACCGGAAGGGCGTACCTGGGGCGCCTTCAGCCTGTTCGCGATGTGGATGTCGGACGTCCATTCCGTCGGCGGCTATACGTTTGCCGCAAGCCTGTTCTTCCTCGGATTGACCGGCTGGGAAGTGCTCATTTCGATGATCGTCGGCATTACCGCAGTCTATTTCCTGATGAACCTCATAGGCCGGCCATCGCTGAAATACGGTATCCCGTTCCCGGTTGCTGCACGTATGTCCTTTGGCGTGATGGGTGCAAACCTCGCGGCGGTTTTGCGCGGCATAGTCGGGATTGTCTGGTACGGCGTGCAAACTTATTTTGCTTCCAAGGCCGTGCAGGCATTGGCGATAACGCTTTACCCCGCGGCTGCGGATTATACCCACAACGACATATTCGGCCTATCGACACTCGGCTGGCTCAGCTTCCTGTTCATGTGGATATTCCAGCTTCTGATATTTCTGCGAGGCATGGAATCGATCCGCAAATTCATCGATTTCTGCGGGCCCGTCGTCTATGTCGTGATGTTCGCACTCGCGCTCTGGATTCTTTCGCAAACCGGTTTTTCCAGTCTTTCGCTGCAGCTTGCGCCTCCAGCCGCAGGCTCATCGCTGACCCACATGGCAAATGCGTCGATGTTGATCGTGGCGTATTTTGCAGCTCTGCTGCTTAATTTCGGCGACTTTTCCCGGTTTTCGCGGGACGAGAAAGCCATGAAGGTCGGCAATTTCCTTGGGCTTCCGGTAAACTTCATCGTGTTCGCCATCATCGTCGTGATTGTCACTGCAGGAACGGTGCAGGTCTTCGGCGAAGCGATCCTCGATCCCGTGGCGATTGTCGAGCGCATCAACAATCCGTGGGTTGTCATTCTTGGCTCGATTACTTTCATCGTCGCGACAATGGGCATCAATATCGTCGCCAACTTTGTCTCGCCTGCCTATGATATCGCCAATCTCTTTCCCGAGAAGATCAACTTTCGCATGGGGGGACTGATCACCTCGATCCTTTCGGTGCTGGTCTGCCCCTGGCTATTCGTATCCAGCCCGCAAGCAATCACCATTTTCGTCAGCATTTTCGGCGCGGTTCTCGGTCCGATCTTCGGCATCATGATAGCCGATTATTACCTGGTGAAGCGGCAGCAGGTCGTGCTCGAGGACCTCTATACCATGTCTCCGGAAGGCTCGCTTTATTTCGACGGCGGCTGGAACAGCAGGGCGCTGATCGCCCTGGCGATCGCCAGTGTGTTCTCGGTTGGGCTTTCGGTGCTTGGTGCGACCGGCATGATTCCCAATGGCGGCGACTGGGGCTGGCTGGTTGGCGCGCTGATCGGCGGTGGGGTGCTGTACGGTCTTATGGGCAGAGCGCCGGTCCAAGTCGACGCGGCAGAGCCGGTGCAGGCGAGGGCGTAAGCCGGAGAAAGTCTGGAGCGGTTCATAGCCAGATGGAGTCACCCCCACCCGCAGCTTCGCTGCGACCTCCCCCACGAAGGGGGAGATAGGAGCCCCTTCCTTCACCCTCCCCCAACGTGGGGAGGGTCGGCGTTTAGCGCCGGGTGGGGGCTGTTTCCGCCGAGCCCGAGAAAAGCTTACGCGAAATCATTCCGGCGAAACGTCCCCAGCCGCCGGAATTCGTTTCAGCTACTGCTCCCTACATCGCCGCCGGTACTTTCATTTGAGCGCCGACAGGCAGCTTCATTACCTTCATGTCCGGATTGGCTTCGGCGAGCTTCTTCCATTCGATACCCTTGCCGTAGATTTGTTCGGCAATGTCCCAGAAATTATCACCGCGCTTGATCGTATAGGAATCAGGATGGTGGTTGGCTGCTGAAGCGGCGGCTGCTGTTTCAGCAGGCTTGGCGGTTTCCGGAGCTTTCGGAGCTTCGGCCGTTGCAGGTTCCGCCGGTTTGGCTTCAGCTGAAGCGCCGGGTGCCAGAACAGTAATACGGCCGTCGGTGTAGGGCTTGTACGGTGTATGCTTGGCCAGATAATCGGCAAGGACGAGTTCGAGACCGGGACCGTAGTCATAGGCGTTGACGGCGTTCGTCGAGAAGATCTTGTAGCCGTCGCCGCCCGCGCGCATGTAATTGTTGGAGACTACGCCATAGGTGGCCTCGATATCGATCGGCCGCCAGTTTTCACCCTGCATCACCTGCACATCGGATATGCGGCTCCCCACCGGTTTCGATACGTCGAAGGCATATTTCAACCCTGCGACCTGCGGGAAGCGGCCGGCGCCCTGATCGATCTGGCTCACGCCATTTTCCAGCGCCGCGACGACATCGGAACCCCGCAGCTGAAACGTTGCGAGTGTGTTCTGGAACGGCAGTACCGTCAGCACTTCGCCCATGGTGACGTCGCCCGCATCGATGGAAGCGCGCAGACCGCCGCCATTGATGATGGCGATGGTGACGCCCTGTCCCTTGACGCGGTCCAGCATGGCATCGGCGACAGCATCGCCCATGCTGCATTCCTTGAAGCGGCAAACCTCACGCGCCGCTTCGAGGACGCCGGTGGATTCGCCTACCTTGCGTGCCTTCAGTTCTTCGAGGGGCTTGGCGAGTTCCTTGACGCGGGCAACGAAGGCCGGATCCGGTGTGACCGAAGAATCGAGCAGGATCGGCGCGCCCTCGCTGTTCGTCACATTGCCATCATCGTCAAAGGTGACTTTGAGTTCGCCGAGATATTTCGAATAGGACTTCGCCTGGACGATGGGTACATCGCGGCCGGAAGGATTTTTGACCAGTGTCGGGTATGGGCCAAGCGCTTCCGGATCGGTGTTGGACAGAAGCGTATGGCTGTGGCCGCCGACGATCACATCGATGCCATCGACCTTGGCCGCGATCTCCTTGTCCTTCAGATAGCCGTCATGGTTGAGCGCGATGATCTTGTTGACGCCTTCGGCCTTCAGCGCTTCGGCTTGTTTCCTCAAGGTTTCGATTTCATCGGCAAATTTGACGCCCGGGCCGGGGCTGGAGATTTCCGCCGTATCGGTGGTGAGAGCCGAGATAATGCCGATCTTCTGGCCGCCGATTTCCTTGATGATATAGGGCTTGAATTTCCCCGCAATAGGCGAATTCGGGGCGGCTTCCGTGTTGCTGGAAATGACCGGGAATTTCACCTTGTCGAGGAACTTGGCCAACGTGACCGGCGTATCGTCGAACTCGTGATTGCCGAGCGCCATGACATCGAAGCCCATCTGGTTCATGAACTCGGCGGTGTCGTCGCCCTTGTAGGTCGTATAGAACAGCGAACCCTGGAACTCGTCGCCTGCATCGAGGACGATGACATTGCCGCCATCCCTGGACAGGGCGGCGCGACGCTCATCGATCTTGGCCTTGACGCGGGCAATGCCGCCGAAACACTCGTTCTTGCTCTCTTCTTCGGCCGAGCAGGTGGAATCATATTTGTTGATCGGCTCGATGCGCGAATGCTGATCGTTGATGTGCAGGATATTCAACGTGTAATCGGCCATCGCCGCGCCCGCCGTCATGCCGAGGGCCGAGGTGGCTAGCAGAATTGTGGCTATTATTCTTGGCATGGAGAGCTCCGTCGTTTTGAGCGTGATGCTGTCATGGCTACTTGGCGCCATTGTGACAAGGCAATGGTTTCATCACTTCACGGGAATGCCGCCGTCCGAGTCAAGCCTAAGGCTGACGAAGAAGGAGAGTGCGACTGCCTGGATTTAACCCACTTGCGGGGAGCGGCGCGTCAGTGAGAATTGTTGACCCGATGACGAGGTGCAATTCAGCTGAGCGGTGTTAACGAGGGCACAATTCACCTTGGACTGGGTTCCACGGGCGAGCGAACGCAGGTTGATCTCGATCAGATTTGCAGAGGCGAAACGATAATTACCCTCGGCCAACTTTTCCTTGGTATCGTTGGCGCGCGTTTCGAACGCCCCGGCATTGAAATTGGAGAAAGCAACCCCCGACGTATCGAACCATTGACCCTGCACGGCGTCGGTCGGACGCGTCGTCTGCGCAGGACCACCCTCCTGAACACCGCCGCTCATGCAGCCGGAAAGGATCAGGGCCAGTGTTGCTGTGCCGGTGGCAACCGAAAAGCGTTTCATCCAGACAATCTCCCAATGGATATCGCTCTCTAAATGCCGTGAAAATCAAGCAAAAACAAGACATAAGTTTAATTGTAAATTCGAAGGATCGGTGTTCCATTGGAACATTGGCATAAGTCGCGGGGAACCATCTTGACCGAGGAAACCAATGGTCTCGAACCAGACAGCGATATTTCGAATAAGATAAGGGAGCTCAGCGCACGACAGACAATACTGACCAACGAACTCGCGAAATATAAAGCCGCTGCATCCGATCGAATGTCCACGGCGGCTATATCAATCGGATTTTTCAGCCCAGCAGCAGCGATCATCATCAATCCCAACTCAATGACTGGGCTAGATTACGATTGAGGGTTATTGCTGACGTTTGCGACGTGCAATTGGTTCGTGCTATCCTTGGCACTACATAATCTGGGTCGGTATGTTTTGAGGAAGGAGCTGATCTGATGTTTCAATATGCGATCTACTCCTTCGTCATCTGTCTCGTCGTAGGCGGTGGCGCGTGGATTTATGCCATATATGACGTTAAAAAGTCTCAACAACGTCGCGTAGAATTTCAAAAGAAAATAGATGAAATGCGAAGAGGTGGTAAAACTCCTGCCCACTAGAGCAAGTTTTGAGGGATCGCCCTTAAGTTGAAACGGCAGTCGAAGGGCTGCCGTTTCCTTGTGTAGCTCATCGCTGCTGCTATTACCGCACCAGGATGTTGCGGAACTGCCAGGGATCCTCAAGATCGAGGTTCTCCTTGAACAGGCCAGGCCGGTTCTCCAGGGGAGTCCAGTCCGTATAATGACCCATGAGCGGACCGAGATAGGGTTTCTGAACTTCAAGGCAGCGGCGGAAATCCATCTCGTCGGTCTCGACGATGCCTGCGTCGGGATTTTCCAGCGCCCAGACCATGCCTGCCATGACGGCGGACGAGACCTGCAGGCCGGTCGCATTCTGATAGGGAGCAAGCTTGCGGGCTTCCTCGATCGTCAGTTGCGAACCATACCAATAGGCATTCTTGTCGTGGCCATAGAGCAGCACGCCTAGTTCATCCGCGCCGTCGACGATCTCGGATTCGTCGAGCACGTGCTGGATCGCCTGAGGCTGGCCTGCTGCGCCGAACATTTCGTCGAGCGAAAGTGTCGCGACATTGGCAGGGTGGTAGGCGTAGTGGCATGTGGGCCGATAGGCGGCCTTGCCCTTCTTGCCGAACACCGTGAAGAAATCGGCGATCGAGATTGCCTCATTGTGCGTGACCAGCAGGCCGAACTGTGCGCCTTCTGTCGGGCACCAGGTGCGGATGCGGGTATCGGCGCCGGGCTGTTCGAGAAAGATCGCGGCCTTGTTACCCTTCTTCTGCTTGCGGGCGTTCTTCGGCATCCATTTTTCGTGGGTGCCCCAGCCGAGCTCTGCCGGTTGCAGGCCTTCGGAAATAAAGCCTTCGACAGACCACGTGTTCCAGAAGGCACCAAAAGGCTTGGGCTCATGGGCGCGCTGCGTATCGCGCTCGGCAATATGGATGCCCTTGACGCCGACCTTGTCCATCAGGCGGGCCCAGCTCTCGCGATCCGTGCGGGCGGGTTCCTCGTGGTCGACGTCAAGGTCTCTGGCAAGGTCAAGCACGGCCTGCTTGACGAACCACGAGACCATGCCTGGATTGGCGCCACAGCAAGAAACAGCGGTCGGACCGCCGGGATGTTTCTTCTTCTCGGCAAGCAATGTCTGGCGAAGAGCGTAATTGGTTCGGTCGGCGTTATCGAGATCGTTGGCATAGTAGAAGCCCGGCCAAGGCTCGATAACCGTATCGATATAGAGCGCACCGACTTTGCGGCACAGGCGCAGAATATCGACCGACGATGTATCGACTGAAAGATTGACGCAGAAGCCCTGTCCGCCGCCTTCGGTCAGAAGCGGCTTGAGCAGCGTCTTGTAATTTTCCTTGGTGACGGCTTCCTGGATGAAGCGGATGCCACGCTCGTCGAGCAGTTTCTTGTTGGCATCGCTGGGATCGATAACGATCAGGCGGGATTTATCGTATTTGAAGTGGCGTTCGATGAGGGGCAGGGTACCCCGTCCGATGGACCCGAAACCAATCATCACGATCGGACCGGTAATTTCTCCATGTACAGGCCATTGAGCCTTCGCCATTTTTTTGTTGCTCCTAATTTTGATCTCCATCAATGAGGGCAGCGGCTAAAATGCCGCCTCAAAGAAACCATAGAGCATAGACGTGACAAAGAGCAAACAACCCCTTGCTCTTTTAGAGTGAATTTTCATTGTACTGTTAATTATAGCGGCGCTTATAGGCGTTTCAACGCGTCGATAAGCCGGTCGCGGATTGTCATAATACCTTTGTAGTGCAGTTGCGCAGGATTTAGCGCTTCGAGCTGGCGCGCAAAAGCTTCCGCTAAATTACGGCATTCGGGATGTTTCTTCAGGGCACTTATAGGATCGAGATAAATGCGGATAGTGAAAAGAATATCGCCGGAGATAGGCAGTTTGCGCAGGGTCTGCCGCTCGACACGAACATAGCTTTGCGCTGCGATATCCTCGTCGGTGTAGCGGGCGCCCTTCTGATGGCTCGCTAGTGGATGATAGAGATTGCCGTCGGGCTGCAGCGACCAATTCATGCGCTGGACCGAGCGATCCGGGCGCAGATTGTCGAACATGCGGGTGATCAGCCCGGCATTGCGGGTGCCTGCACCGAAGTCCGGTACGGGGGCGTGAATATCATCCATGGAGCGGCCGAATTTCTCCAGAAGAGTCCAGGAGGACGGAAACGATAACGAGGCGGCGGCGAGATGCCAGCCGCGCCTCTCGTCCTTGCGCATCAACACGAGGTCTTCCTGAACAAGGCTGGCCGCGCGATGCAAATAGGGGATATCGGTATCGCCGAGCGATACGGGTTTGTCCCATCCCGCAATTTTGACGGTCTCGCCGTCGCTGGAATAGATTTCAGGATAGTGCTCGACGAGGTGGGTGCTGAGAAGTTGCAGTACTTCTTCTTGGGCACCCTCGGTGCCCGGTGCTTCCACAAAAATCCTGTCGCCGTAGAGCCCGAAAAGCCGCTCCTTCTCGGCGAGATAGGCGAGAAGGTTGTTGTCGATCTCGATCCAGTCTTTCAGGTCGAGCTGCTGCAACCCTATGGTGAAGGGTTGCGCCGAGCCCTCATAGGGCGTGTGCACGGGGGCAGAGGTCGTCATTATACGGCGTCCATCGCCTCCAGCTCGTCGATGATCCCCTCGATAACCGAAAGGCCCTTTTGCCAGAAGGCGGGGTCCGTCGCGTCAAGGCCGAAGGGCGCAAGCAATTCGGAATGGTGCTTGGTGCCGCCAGCCCTCAACATGTCGAAATATTTCTCCTGAAATCCAGCTTCGGCGTTTTGATAGACCGCATAGAGCGAGTTCACCAGGCAGTCGCCGAAGGCGTAGGCATAGACATAGAAGGGCGAGTGGATGAAGTGGGGAATATAGGTCCAGAAGGTTTCGTAGCCCGCACCGAAATGCACCGCCGGCCCGAGACTTTCCTTCTGCACATCCAGCCAGATCTCGCCGATACGGTCGGAGGTGAGTTCACCGTTGTTACGCTCGGCGTGAACCCGGCGCTCGAACTGGTAAAATGCGATCTGCCGCACGACCGTATTGATCATGTCTTCGGCCTTTTGCGCCAGCATGGCCTTGCGCTCGCGCTTGTCGCGGGTCTTTTCGAGGAGCGAGCGGAAGGTCAGCATTTCGCCGAAGACGGAAGCAGTTTCGGCGAGGGTCAGCGGCGTCGAGGCCATGAGGGCGCCCTGATCGCCGGCAAGCACCTGATGCACGCCGTGGCCAAGTTCGTGCGCGAGGGTCATCACATCGCGCGGCTTGCCCATGTAGTTCAGCAGCACATAGGGGTGAACCGAGGGAACAGTCGGATGGGCGAAGGCGCCGGGCGATTTGCCGGGACGCGTCGGCGCATCGATCCAGTTTTTGTCGAAGAAAGCTTTGGCGATTTCGGCCATTTCCGGCGCAAAGCCATGATACGCGGAAAGCACGGTTTCGCGCGCGTCCGTCCATGGAATGATCGCCTGCGGCGTTTCGGGCAGAGGGGCATTGCGGTCCCAATTGTTCAGGTACTCAAGGCCAAGCCATTTCGCCTTGAGCGCATAATATCGATGCGACAGGCGCGGATAAGCGGCCTGCACGGCTTCGGAAAGGGCGTCAACCACCTCGCGCTCGACGCGATTGGCCAGGTGGCGGCTGTCGGCGATGTCCTCAAAGCCACGCCAGCGATCGGAGATTTCCTTGTCCTTGGCCAGCGTATTGGTGATGAGTGTGAAAACTCGGAGGTTTTCCTTGAAGGTTTTGGCCAGTGCTTCAAAACCGGCTTTGCGCAGGGATGCATCTGCATCCTGTAAGAGGTTCAAGGTCGGTTCGAGCGGCAGTTCCTCGCCATTCACTTCAAAGCGCAGCGCCGTCATGGTTTCGTCGAACAGGCGGTTCCAGGCGCCGCGCCCGGTGATCGACTTTTCGTGGAAAAGCTGCTCGATCTTGTCATCGAGCTGGTAGGGCTTGTCCTTGCGCAGGTCTACCAGCCAAGGGCGATAGTGGCCGATAGCCGGATTTCCGGCCATGGCTTTTTCGATGATTGCGTCATCGATGCGGTTGAGTTCGAGGCTGTAAAAGATCAGATGCGTGCTCGCGTCGGTCATCTTCTGCTGGATATCGCCGTAGAGCTTGGCGCGCTTCGGGTCGGACGTATCACCGGCATAGATCAGGCCGGCGAAGGAAACGATTTTGCCGATCAGTTCTTCCAGCGCTTCGAATTCCCGGATCGAGCGGGCAAACTCCCCGCCTTCCGGCTTGGCGGCCTCGGCGGCAAGATTACCCTTCCAGCGTTTCTCGAATTCGACGGCGAGTTCGTCGGCCCTCTTGAGATCGGCCTTGAGCTCGCTGCTTTCCGTGGATGGATAGAGATCGGCAAGGTTCCATTCAGGTAGCAGACCGAGCGCGACCTGATCAGTTTTCACAGCGGTGGCGCTGCCCGATTTGGAGGGAGCCGCGACCACGGTATCAAGCGAGTATTTATTGATTTTTGAACGCATTTTGGCACCAGAATATTGAAGTTTGGAGGGCGAATCAGAGGCCCTCGATAAAGGAGCTAAACCTTAAGAGTCGGTTGGCAATTGATCCAGTTCCGTCTTGCTTGTCCCACTTTGTAGCAACTTTTAGACTTTTGAGGGGTGGATTCATTTGAAAAAAAGCCTTAATCCTGCTGTTAACAACCCGTTGACCATGTCACAAAACACTGGATTCGATATGCCTTTTTGCCATGCTCTCAACGTATTTGTTCTTCAGTAAAGCGACCATTAACCATTAAATCGGACAATCCAGCTATTCGGGGGTTGGAAAAGACGGTCAAGGTTGGGGACGAAATTGTCAAACATGATTCATGCACAGAACAACAGATCGTGGGCGAGCTCTATCATGCGCGCCGGCTGGTTTGTGTTCCTCATGGTCTTTGTGCCGATGTTGTTCGCATCCGCACAGGCTTCCGCCGAGACGAGGACTCTCAGGCTCTATTTCATCCATACCAAGGAACGTGCCGAGATTACGTTCAAGAGAAATGGCCGATACCAGCAAGATGGGCTGAACAAGCTCAACAAATTCCTGCGTGACTGGCGCCGCAACGAGCCGACGAAGATGGACCCCCGCCTCTTCGACCTTGTCTGGCAGATTTATCAGAACGCCGGCGGCAGGGACTACATCAATGTGGTGTCTGCCTATCGCTCTCCTACCACGAATTCCATGCTGCGCTCCCGTTCGCGCGGTGTGGCGAAAACAAGCCAGCATATGCTGGGCAAAGCCATGGACTGGTATCTGCCGGGTGTGAAGCTTTCAACACTTCGCGTTACAGCGATGAAATTCCAGGCTGGCGGCGTTGGCTACTACCCGACCTCAGGCTCTCCTTTCATCCATACCGATGTCGGCAATGTCCGTCACTGGCCGCGCATGAGCCGCAGGGAACTGCTGGCCGTGTTCCCGGACGGCAAGACCATGCATATTCCCTCCGATGGCAAGCCGTTACCCGGCTATGACCAGGCAGTCGCTGCCTACGAATCCCGCAGGCGCAATGGTGGCAGTGCAATTCAGGTCGCGAGTGCTTCCTCGAGTTCGAGCCGCAGTGGCAAGACGCTGTTTGGCATGATCTTTGGCGGTGGCGCCGATGAGGAAGAGGATACCAGCGAGAGCAGAGTTGCCGTCGCAACTGCTTCCAAGCCTTCGAAGACGCTTTCGACCAAACCAGCCGCGATAGCTGAAGACGCGGATGGTGGCGAGACCGCCGCACCAGCCGCCCCGGCTGTCGCAACGCGTGCCCAGCCTCAACCTGAACAGCAGCAGATCGCTCCGGACCTGAGGGTACGCGGTGCACCTGCGCCTTTGACGGCGCCGCGACCTGACGCGCCGCTTGCGACATCGCCGGAAGACGGCCGGGCCCTGGCCTTTGCGGTTCCCGTGCCGCTGCGCCGTCCCGACTATTCGCCGACGCCGGCACCAGGAGAACCGTCAACGCTCAATGCGCTTGCCGAGGATCAATCGACTGTCATCGCCGCCCTGCCGATGCCACGACCGCAGCCGCAAGACAGCGCCAGCGCCATTCGTGAGATGATTGCGGCCAATCCTGACGATGCGAATCCCGATACGGCTCAGCCCGAAATGGCCAATGCGCTCGTGCCGGTACCTTTCGACAAGCCCAAGCGCAATGACATGATGGTTGCTTCGCTCGTGCCCGACCAGCGTCCCGTCACCGAAGCAATTCAGGCGACTGCGGCGGCAGAAGAAGTGGTTATTCCGGCTCCGGAGGATGACGATCTTCAGGCGCTTATCAAGCAGGCCGACAGCGAGCATGGAAATGTCGTTTCCGCTTCGCAGCCGACGCCCGAGATGCCGACATTGCCGGGAACAACCGGCGGACGCGTGAAACCGGCTGTGCAGCCGAATACACAAATGGCGTCGATTGAAGCGCAGCCATCACTGCGCCGGACCATGCTCGACGCTCAGGCCTCCGGCGACCCGGTGGCCGCGCTTAACAATGGTGTGATCACGACGGCCAAGGGCGCAAAACCGCGCAAGCAGACCGCACAGGGCCAGGCTCCGAAAGCGATCCAAGTTTCCTCGGACGTTCCGGACCGCGCACTTTCGACCGAGCAGGTCGCGGAGACGGCACCCGCAGTGACACCGGCAGTCCTGCGCAACGCAGAAATGCGAATGGCTCCGACGACGGTCTATACCGCCGGCTTCCAGCAGAGCCTGCCGGTCGCCAACGCCAACAAGTTCACCGGCAAGGCAGTTACATTCCTGCAGATCGCCAAGTTCAATCCGACGCACGGATCGTAAGGATGAGGCGCTATAGCTAAAGCGGGTTGACGATGGCTATATCGTTGAAATCT
Organism: Phyllobacterium zundukense; assembly: GCF_025452195.1. Classification (NCBI taxonomy): domain Bacteria; kingdom Pseudomonadati; phylum Pseudomonadota; class Alphaproteobacteria; order Hyphomicrobiales; family Phyllobacteriaceae; genus Phyllobacterium; species Phyllobacterium zundukense. The sequence goes on from NZ_CP104973.1 coordinate 1,985,151, forward strand.
TTTTCGTTGTCGGTAACGACAATACAATTATTTACTAAAGCAGTTGCCGCGATAATCGTATCCAGAGCACTGCGAAGTTTGCCCTTGCGTGTTCCTTCGGCCATGAGCCGGGCCCAAGTTAATGCAGCCGTCTCGTCAAAAGCAAGAATCCTTCCAGCGAAGAGGGCCGATGGGCCATCCGGTCCGGAGAACCAGGCTTCGAGTTCGTCACGCTTTCGCCCGGTTGGCTTTTCAAGTATCCCGCGCTGAATCTCGGCAATAGTCAGTGACGATATAAACAGGTCCTCATCGAGTTGATCGGCCATCCAAACCATAAGCGATTCCGATGGAATCGGCTTGGTCGCATTGCTGATGATATTGGTGTCCAGCAGGTAACGCGTCACAAATCGACCCTTCGACCGGTCTCCTTGGTCCTAATCAAATCCAGTTCCGAATTAACAAGCGGCGAACGGCGCAGGGCTGCCAAAATATTCCCTCTTTTAGGCAGAGCATCAGCGACAGTTTGGCTTAACGCTGCTCGAACTCGAACGGCATCCGGGCCCGCATCAGCCAGTTTCCTGGCCAAGGTACGAATGAGGTCGCGATCGGCATTCCGGCCCAACACTTCAGAATCGCGACAGGCCTTGTTTACTCAGCCTGTCGCGATAGTTCTTGATGGCACGCTTTTGCGAATTGTTCATACAACCTCGCTATCCATTATTACCAGTAATATAGCCGGTAATATCCTGTCTAGCAAGGCGAGTGCATGGAGAATGGGTTCTTAGCCAGCGAGCTTCACTGCCTCGGCAGCGAGCTTGGTGATTTCGTCCCACTTTCCGGCCTTTACCAGTTCTTCCGGGGCAACCCATGATCCACCCACGCAAACGACGTTCGGCAGATTGAGATAGGTTTTGGCGTTGGCGATGCTGACGCCGCCAGTCGGGCAGAACAGCGTGCCGGCCAGTGGCGACGACAGGGATTTCAGGAACGCCGCACCGCCAGCCTGTTCGGCGGGGAAAAACTTCAGCATCGTGTAGCCTTCTTCGCGCAAGGCCATGATCTCGCCCGGCGTGATGGCGCCGGGAAGCAGCGGTACCTTGCTGTCGCGCGCAGCCTCAATAAGTTGCAGCGTCGCCCCGGGGCTGACGATGAAACGGGAACCTGCGTTGACAGCCTCGTCATACTGACGGGCATTGAGAATGGTTCCGGCGCCAACGATGGCCTCCGGCACTTCATTGGCGACGGCACGAATGGCGTCGAGAGCCGCGGCGGTGCGCAGCGTGATCTCGATTGCCGGCAGGCCGCCCTTGGCAAGCGCCCGTGCCAATGGAACGGCATCGGCGAGATTCTGGATAAGAATGACCGGAATTACCGGCTGGCCCTTGAGGACGGGTAAGAGCAGATCGGTCTTCTGGGTCATCTCAATTCTCCACTGGCTGGAACTTCAATCGATTTAGTAGTGTGCACCCGGTTTGTCCACCTGGATTTCCTGGATCGGGCATTCCGCAGTGCGTGGTTCGCCCTTCGACAAGCTCAGGAGGATCACCATGAGGGAGTGGAGTTGATTGCAGGGCGTCAAAATTTGCCTCGTTGGTGGTTATCTTTGCAGCCAACAACCTCCCTCATGGTGAGCCTGTCGAACCACGCACAATAAATGTGCCACTTACTGCCTCCTCGCAAAACCCTTGAATTTGACGCTCTAGCGCAGTAGTTGGATGCGATCATGACAGACCATACCTCAAACATGCCCTTCACGGTGGCAGCACTCTATCGCTTTGCCCGGCTGGATCACTACCAGTCGCTGCAGGAGCCGCTGGCGAAGCTTTGCTGCGGGCAGGGGATCAAGGGTACACTGCTTTTGGCCGCCGAGGGTATCAACGGCACTGTCGCCGGAACACCTGCGGCGATCAAGATGCTTGTTGAGTTCCTAGAGGCCGAGCCGGCCATTGCCGGGATGGAGCTGAAGTTTTCATACGCGAGCGAGATGCCTTTCAAACGCATGAAAGTGCGGCTGAAAAAGGAAATCGTCACGATGGGCGTCGATGATATCGACCCGCTACAGAGCGTAGGCACCTATGTGCCCGCTACAGACTGGAATGCGCTGATCTCCGATCCGGACACGATCGTCATCGACACGCGTAACGATTACGAGACGGCGATCGGGACGTTTCAAGGTGCCGTCGATCCGCAGACCAAGACGTTTCGCGAGTTTCCGCAGTGGGTGGAGAGCCACCGCGAGGAACTGGAAGGCAAGAAGATCGCCATGTTCTGCACTGGCGGTATTCGCTGCGAGAAGGCGACGGCCTATGTCAAAGGCCTCGGCTTCGACGACGTGTTTCATCTAAAGGGCGGCATTCTCAAATATCTCGAGGACGTCCCCGCCGAGGACAGCCGCTGGGAAGGCGAATGCTTCGTCTTCGACGAGCGGGTATCTGTCGGCCACGGTCTCATCGAGGGTGAGGCGGAACTTTGCCACGCCTGCCGCAATCCGATTGTGCCGGAGGACAAGCTCTCGCCGCTGTTCGAAGAGGGCGTCTCCTGTCCGAATTGCTATCACGAGCGCACGGACGAAGATCGTGCCCGTTTCGCCGAGCGGCAGAAGCAGGTGAGGCTCGCCAGGGAGCGGGGCGAGAAGCAGCACATCGGGTCCTGAAGAATCCACCCTGACGGACATCTGATGGGGCTTTCTGCGCTTCCGGTGCTCACGTACTTTATGTACGCTGCGCTCCGGTTCTCGAAACCCACACCAGCTGCCTCGTCAGGCTGAATTCTCAAGGCGCGATTACCCAAACTTGCTACAATCGCCTCTCTGTCATTGCAATGCCATGAACCGGGTCCTAACTAAGCGGAGCCAATTCATGCAGCCATGAGGAGAGACGCATGCTTGATCCGAAGAAGATTCTCGATGATTTCCTGGGAAGTAATGTTCCCGGAGTTGGAACATCGGTTCGCGATACGGCCGGCAAGGCGACGCAACTTGCCAAGGACAATCCGCTCGCCACTGGTGCGCTCGCTGCAATTCTTCTCGGCACCGGCACTGGCCGCGAGGTGGCTGGGAGTGCCCTGAAACTTGGCGGTCTCGCCGCTGTCGCCGGACTCGCCTACAAGGCTTATCAGAACTACCAGTCGGGCAAGGCTCCCGCGGAAGCAACGCAAGCTTCCACTGGCGAGCTTGCTCCGCCGCCGGACGATTCCAGCTTCCGTCCCGAAACCGCGCCACAGGGTGAACATGAGTTTGCGCTGGTTCTGGTACGCGCCATGATCGCAGCTGCCCGTGCCGACGGCATGGTCGACGAGGCCGAAAAGGCGCGCATCATCGAGAAACTGTCACTCTCCGGCATCAACAGCGATACGCAAGAGTTCCTCAAGAACGAGCTGTCCTCGCCTGTCGATGTGGACGGACTGGTCGCGGCTGCCGTTACCGACGCTCAGAAGGTCGAACTCTATACCGCTTCGCGCCTGGCTATCGATCCGAAGACACGGGCCGAGCGCGGCTATCTCGACCTGCTTGCCGGGCGCCTGAAACTGCCGGACAATCTCATCGATCATATCGAAGCGACTGTGGCAGACGTGAAGGTTACGTCGCCCGCCTGAGACCTTTCGATAACTTCACCCTGATGGGCATCTGATGCGATTTTCTGTGCTTCCCGGTGCTCATGGACTGTCACATCGCCCGCCTGGCAGGGATTGCAGACAGTTAGGTGCGTGGTTCGACGGGGCTCACCATGAGGGAGGTAGTTGGTTGCAGGTAGTTAAGAACTGCAACGTCTGTGATTAGCGTTGCAATGCTGCAACATCCCTCATGGTGAGCCCCGTCGAACCACGCACCATTTTTATGCAAGCCAAAGTGGTGTCCAGCTACTTCGTCAGAAACTTCTCCATGCGCTCGATGGCGCGGAGGATGTTTTCCTCCGAGTTGGCGTAGGACAACCGGATATAGCCTTCGCCAAGAATGCCGAAATCCGGTCCACCGATCAGCGCAACCCCTGCTTCGTCGAGAAGTGCTGAAGCCAGTTGCTTTGCGGGCCAGCCGGTCTCCTTGACGTTGGGAAAGGCATAGAACGCGCCCTTCGGCGTGGCGCAGCTGATACCGGGCAGGCTGTTGAGCCCGTCGACGACGATCTTGCGGCGGTTGTCGAAAGCCTTGCACATTTTAACCACATCATCCTGCGGGCCGTCGATGGCCGCGATGCCGGCGAACTGGCTCGGCGCGTTGACGCAGGACCAGCAGTTGACTGCGAGCTTGCGCACCTTGTCATAGAGCTGATTTGGCCAGATCGACCAGCCCATGCGCCAGCCGGTCATCGCCCAGGTCTTCGACCAGCCATTGAGGATGATCAGCCGGTCGCGAATTTCCGGAAAGGTGAGGAGTGAGCAATGTTCCTCACCGTCATAGGTCATGACGTCGTAAATCTCGTCGGACATGATCGCCACATGCGGATGGGCCTCGAGACCTTTCACCAGCTTTTCAATCTCGGATTTCGGTGTGACACCGCCGGTCGGATTGGCGGGCGAGTTGAGGATGAGAAGCCGGGTCTTCGGCGTGATCAGCGCTAGTGTTTCCTCGGCCGAAAATGCGAAGCCGTTTTCCTCACGGATCGGCACGGGAACCGGTTTGGCGCCGGTAAATTCGATCATCGAACGATAGATCGGAAAGCCCGGATCCGGATAGAGGATTTCAGCGCCCGGTTCGCCGAAGATCAGGATCGCAGCAAACATCGTGACCTTGCCGCCGGGAACGATCATGATGTTTTCCGGCGAGACCTCGACGCCTGTCGTCGTGAATGTGCGGCGCGCTACTGCCTCGCGGGTCGCGAGCAGACCGTTCGCCGGCGTATAACCATGATGGCCGTCCTTCAGCGCCTTGATGGCGGCCTCGACGATGTGGCCGGGTGTTTTGAAATCCGGCTGGCCGATGCCGAGATTGATGATATCCTTGCCCTCTGCAGCGAGAGCAGTAGCGCGGGCGAGGACAGCAAAGGCATTCTCTTCGCCGATACGGTCGAACCCGGAAATAGTACGCAGCATTTTCTTGTCTCACACACAATTTTCAACTTCTGCTTTGTGTGCGGAGTGGCATAACAAGTCAAATACTCTCAATGTCAGCGAGCAAATTTCATTATGACCGATCTGAAAGACTGGACGCCACGCCCCCTCCCGGCCCACGAACCGCTCGAGGGCCGTTACGTGCGGCTGGAGCCACTCGATGCAGCGAAACATGGCGAGGGGCTCTACGAGGCATCGTCGGTTGCAGACGCAGGCGACCGGTTCAGGTTCCTGTTTGAAAATCCGGCGGAAGATCGCGAAGCATTTGCGGCATGGCTGGAAAAGGTCGAAGCGAGCAAGGACCCGCTTTTCTTCGCCGTGATCGACAAGGCGAGCGGCAAGGTGGCCGGGCGCCAGACGCTGATGCGTATCGACCCGGCATTCGGTGTGATCGAGATCGGCAATATCTATTGGGGACCGTTGATTTCGCGTAAACCTGCAGCCACGGAAGCGCAGTACCTGTTCATGGAATATGTCTTTGAGCTCGGATACCGGCGCTACGAATGGAAATGCAACAACGCCAACGAGCCGTCGAAGCGGGCGGCAGAGCGGTTCGGCTTCAAGTTCGAGGGCATATTCCGCCAGCACATGGTGCAGAAGGGCAAGAACCGCGACACGGCGTGGTATTCGGTGATCGACGGCGAATGGCCGGCGCTGAAGACCGCTTACGAAGCATGGCTTTCGCCGGATAATTTCGATGCCGATGGCAAGCAGATCAAGCGGCTGGAGGAGTTTCGGGTCGTCAGCGCCTAATTGGCTGGCGCGACTGCTGTGCGTGGTTCGACAAGCTCACCATGAGGGAGGTAGGGGATTGCAGGGAGTTACTTTCTGCAACTTTGGCGATTGTCAATATAGTCACCAACCTCCCTCATGGTGAGCTTGTCGAACCACGCACAATGGTGTTGCCTTCAAAAATACCCCTGCACTTGCATAAAACTGCCACGCGGTTACAAACGCGCTGAGATGCATTGAACGAAAGCAACAGCGTGATCGATCCGAAAACCCGAAATGCGGCCATTGCCGCCGCCTGTATCATGCTCGGCTTTGGCTTCGTCGCCTACTGGATGCCGACGCTGATGCTGGCGCTGGGCGAACGATCAACGCTGGCGGCAGGGATTTTTGCCGTGGTCTTTGTTGCAGGCTTCTTTTTCATCTTCTGGCTGCGCGCCAGAAAACAACATGAGAATGACTGACCTAATATTGCAGCGAGGCGGTCAGCAGCAAGATACCAAAGAGCACGATGAACAGTGCGCCGCCAATCTCGATGATATTTTGAACGCGGCCTGACAGCGCGGAAGCGCCGGACACGCGCAGCGCGACATTCTTTGCGGTCACAGCCAGCGTTGCCAGTATGGCGACGGTAATGAACGTGCCGAGCGCCATCGCAAAGACCGAAAGAACACCGCCGAGGACGAGGCCGTTCAACAGCGAGAAGGTCAGGACGATCAGTGCGCCGGAGCAGGGGCGAAGGCCAACGGCGATAATCGCCGACCATGCGGTTTTCCAGTTGAAATCACCGGCGATCATCGCAGGATCCGGCGCATGGGAATGGCCGCAGGTTTCGCAGACTTCACCCGCCGCGTGATTGTGATGATGGCCGTGGTCATGGTGATCATGGCTGTGGGCGTCGTGCGAATGACCGTAATCGTGATCGTGATCGTCGTGGTCATGATGATGATGGTGACCCGCTACCATCTTTTCAGGCATCAGGTGCGCGACACGCGGGCGGAACAGCACCGGCACCTTGCGCCATAACAGCGACAGGCCAAAGGCGATGATCAGAATGAAACTCGCCATTTCCATATAATGCGTGGCATCGTCTATCGAGACGGTGGTACCGCGCAGCACGAGGAAGGTGAGGCCGATGACAAAGATAGCGGTGAAAGCCTGCAACATGGATGACGCGAAAGAGAGGACGATGCCGCGTTTCAGCGTCGTTTCATTGGCCAGCATATAGGACGAAATCACCGCCTTGCCATGGCCGGGGCCTACAGCATGCAAGATACCATAAAGGAATGACAGGCCAATGAGGATCGACACCTGCCATGGGTCTTCGCGCATGCCTTTGAGTGCATGCGTCATGGCAAGATAGAAACTGCGCTGCTGCATGTTGATCCAGAGGATGATTTCCGCGAAAGGTCCCGTCGGTTGCATGGCAACCTCGTTCATGCCGATGCCAAGCGAAGTCTTCTGCGCCAGCGCATGGCCACTGAAATACAATGCGAGGGCAAGTGCGCCGAACAGGGTTCTTTTCCGCATGCTATCTCCGCTCTAACTCTTCGCCGGGCATTCGATTTCAAGCCGCGTCGCGAATATCTTCGACATGTTGGTACCGGTGGGATCGTTGAAAAAACTGTCGGTCAGCGTTGCCTGGTTTTGGGCGATCGCCTGATCCGGATCGGGGCGCACAACCTTCTGGGTGCAGCCCTCGGGTATACCGGCAACGTGGATATCGCTGTCATTCACATAGTCGATGGCGGTGTAGAATGTCGGATCATAGACGCCGAAACTGGTCTTCTTGCCGAGTTTGAGCGGCTGTTTCGGCTTGCTTTCGAAGATGATCAGCAATTGGTTGTTCTGGAAATCGGCGATCAGATGACCGGGCGCTGCCATGACAATGGTCTTGCCATCGAGCTGCACGGTCTGAAAATAATCGAACTCGGAGACCGACTGGTTGATGGTGGTGGCAAGATCGGCGAGTTCCTTGTCATCGAGTTTCAGATCGCCATTCTTGTCGAATTCGACGAGGACAGTGCTGGAGAACAAATCGTCGAAGCGCCAGACATGACCGAGCTTCTCGACGGTGCCGTCCGGCTTGATGGTGATATCCAGACGCGCTTCGGCAAAGACATGCGGGTGCACGTAGGCTGGCGTGGCGAAGGTCAATCCCGCCGCCAGTGCGCCGATGAAAACCCCGAATCGTTGGTGCATGAATTTGCCCTTAATGGTTAGCGCAGAGGACTATGCGAAATTGGCGAAATTGGGACGATATATTATTACAGCATGATTGCTTAGACGCGGCGGTTGTTCTTGAACCACTTGGTCAGATAATCGACAAGAACCCGCACTTTCGCCGGCAGGTACCGGCGATGCGGATAGACCGCATAAATCCCAGCGTCATGCATGACGAAGTCCTCGAGGATGGAAACCAGCTTGCCGCTTTCGATATCCGGTCGGGCGATGAAATCGGGCAGCAGGGCAAAGCCCAACCCGGCAAGCGCTGCGCGCCGGGTCGCGAGCGGGCTGTTGATTTCCATGGGACCGGATAGCTGGACGGAAATCGACGGCCCATTCTCTCTTTGGAACTGCCAGGTATTGCGGGAGCGATTGTTGGTATCCACGATACATGGCAGGGAGGACAGCTGCTCGGGCCGTTCAGGTTTTCCAACACGCTCGATCAATTCACGCGTGCCGCAGGCGATGACCCGAAAGGGGGCGAGGCGCTTGGCAATGAGGGATGAGTCCTGCATGCGGGTGATGCGTATGGCGAGATCGAACCCTTCCTCGACGAGATCGACAAAGCGGTCGTCCAGCCGCACATCGAGAATGATATCGGGCTGCTCGGCACAGAAATCGATGAGGCATTGGCCGATGTCCGCATCGGCAAAGGATCGCGAGGCGGAGATCTTGATGCGGCCCCTGATATCGCTGCTCGATTCGCGCACCGTTTCCTGCAGGCTCTCGACATCACGCAGGATTTCGCTGGCGCGCTGGTAGTAGGTGTGGCCCGCCTCGGTCAGCGAAAACTGCCTCGTCGTGCGGTTGAGGAGCAATGCACCGAGTTCATCTTCCAGCTCGCGAACATATTTGGACAGGAGAGCCTTGGACCGCCCGATCTTCCGTGCTGCGGCGGAAAAACCTTCCGCTTCCACGACATCGATAAAAGCGCGCATGCGGGTGAGCGTGTCCATCAGACCCTTTCAGCCGATTGAAGAATCGTTCTGCCAAGCTTGAGGAGCGCACGGTCGCTGCCTTTCGGCCCAATCAACGAAATGCCGAAGGGCGCGCCGTGTACTTCGCCCAGCGGCAGGGTGATCTGTGGAAAACCGGAAAGGCCGGAAAGACAGAACAGCCGCACGCAGCGCTCGCGATAGGCCTGGCTATCTTCGAAAGACGTGCTGACAAGCGGCGCCGCACCCGGGACTGTCGGCAGGACCATGATGCCGTCGTCCTTCAAGAGGTCGGCCAACTCACTGCGGAACAGCTCGCGGCGCGCCATTTGCCTTTGGTAGGTTTCAAGATCGATGGTCGAGCCATAATCGAAACGCTCCTTGACGGCAGGACCGAGATTGCGCTCCTTCGCCGAAATCCATGCACCATGTTCGCTCCACGCTTCAAACGCCTGGACCTGGCGCAAACACAAATAGAGATCGTCCATGGATGCTGTCGGCTGACGTGCCGAGCGGGCATGGCCGAGATGGCCGCTGACGATCGCATACATGTTGCGGTAGGCTGTATCTTCCGCTTCGCCAAGCAGGAGGTGTTCGAGCAGCGGAAAGAAGATCGGACGATTGAGTTTGAAATCGGAAGCGTCCGGACCAAGCAGAACGTCGCCGACCTTTTCATAGAGCGCAATGTCCTTGGCGAACCAGCCGAACGTATCCAGCGAATGCGCGAGCAGTATGGTTCCTTCCAGCGAGATGCGTCCGTGGGTCGTTCGAAGACCTACCAGACCGCAGAAGCTAGCGGGAGCACGGATCGATCCGCCCGTGTCGGAACCCACTGCAATGGTGGCAAGACCGCCCGCTACCGCCGAGACGGAACCCGAAGACGAGCCACCGGTCACGCGGTCCGGCGCTCGCGGATTGACTGGATGAGGGAAATGCGTGTTCTGGCCCATTATCGAGAAGGCGAGCTCGTCGGTCTGGGTCTTGCCGATGAAACGGGCACCCGCATCTAAGAGGTCTTGAACTGCAGGCGCAGTTTTAGTGGCTGCTACTGATTCGTCATATTTCTGCGGATTTCCACAACCGGTACGCATGCCGGCAACGTCAAATATGTCTTTGACGCCGAGTGTTTCGCCTTTCAGCGGGCCATCGCCCGATGAAAGGTTAACCGGAGGTAAATCAAGCAGGGCATTTAGCGGGGGAATTGTGCTCATCGTTCAATGATTCTAGGGCATTTATCCCCCGTTGTTCAATGAATAAAAAATTTTGCCCTGCCGCATTATTTTCATTGATTGGACACATCTTTCCTCTTATATGCCCCTTGCCCAAAGTCGCACGTGCCCATGGGTGTCCGCCGATCTTCATTATGGTGAGGAAACGGTATGGTACCTGGAACTAACCCCTCCAGTCAGTTTGTCGGCCTACCGCCAAGCTGAGGACATCTGAAGCAACGACGGTGCGGGCCTTTCTGGTGTCTTTCGGCTGTCCATAAGCCGGAATTACTGAAGAGGCACACCTTCATTGCCGGTAGTGCGGATGGGTTCATCCAAGCCAAGGCAGACAAAGCGGACTGACGCTGACTTTAGCGTCGATCCATCGCCGCATGACCATTCGCGTGTTCCAGCATCTCCAAAGGCTGGCTTCACGAGGGACGGATTCATGCACTTTGTCCTTGCGATTTTTCAGGGTGCGTCCCGTGAAATCGCGATTGCTTGAGCGGCCATACCAGCCGCTATGGAATTGGAGTTTAATATGGCTACGCAGCGCATTATTGATTTCATCAACACCCGACGTCCGAACGGCCCTTGCATGGTGCTCGATCTGGAAGTGGTGCGTGAGAATTATCATAACTTCGAGATGGCTTTGCCGGAATCGAAGATATTCTATGCGGTGAAGGCCAATCCTGCGCCGGAAATCCTGCGCCTGCTCGCTTCGCTCGGCTCCAATTTCGACACGGCCTCCGTCGCCGAAGCCGAAATGGCGCTTGACGCCGGCGCGACGGCTGACCGTATCTCTTTCGGCAATACGATCAAGAAGGAGCGCGACATCGCGCGCGCTTTCGAGCTCGGCATACGCCTGTTCGCCGTCGATTGCATCGAAGAAGTCGAAAAAGTTGCTCGCGCTGCTCCTGGCTCCCGTGTGTTCTGCCGCGTTTTGACCGATGGTGCCGGCGCCGAATGGCCGCTGTCGCGCAAGTTCGGCTGCGTGCCTGCGATGGCTGTGGATGTTCTCCTTGCTGCGCAGAAGCTTGGCCTCGACAGCTATGGCGTATCGTTCCACGTTGGGTCGCAGCAGACGGACCTTTCTGCCTGGGACCGCGCGCTCGGCGATGCGAAGTACGTCTTCGACAAGCTCTCCATGGAAGGCATCACATTGAAGATGGTCAACATGGGCGGTGGTTTCCCGACCCGTTACCTCAAGGACGTGCCAACCGCCCAAGCCTATGGCCAGGCGATCTTCCAGGCATTGAGCAAGCATTTCGGCAATCGTCTTCCCGAGACCATCATCGAGCCGGGCCGCGGCATGGTCGGCAATGCCGGCGTGATCAAGGCTGAAGTCGTGCTCGTCTCGAAGAAGGCCGCCAACGACAATGTTCGCTGGGTATATCTCGACATCGGCAAGTTCGGCGGTCTCGCCGAGACGATGGACGAGGCGATCCGTTATCAGATCACCACGCCGCGCGATGGCGACCTCGCCGAGCCTTGCGTTCTTGCGGGCCCGACCTGCGACAGCGCCGACGTCATGTACGAAAAGAACCCCTATCCGCTGCCGATCTCGCTGACGATTGGCGACGAGGTACTGATCGAGGGAACTGGCGCTTATACCACTACGTATTCTGCCGTCGCCTTCAACGGGTTTGAACCGCTCCGATCATACGTAATTTAAGGGCTTTGCCCGTGACGAACTGCTGTCCGGCCTTCGAGCCGGACGGGGATGACGCACCCTTATGATTGATTGGTCAAGACAATGCGCGCAGTAGAATTCATCGAAAAAAATCTGCATCCGGACGGATCGCAGGCCTTTATCATACGCAATGAGACAGCGCTGGACGAACGTGCCCGCGAAGCTTTGCTCGATCGCGCCATGGGTGAGGGACGCCGCCGCAAGTCGTCAGAAAAGCTGCGCCGCGGTCGGCTGCCCTCCGAGGGACTGGCATTCGTCGCGCGCGGGCTCAATGGAGCGCTGCTCGGCACGGTGCGGCTGTGGGACATCCAGGCTGGACATGACGCGGCAGGCAAGCCCGTGCGGGCATTGCTGCTTGGACCGCTCGCCGTCGAACCCTCACTGAAGGGCAAGGGCATCGGCGTGGCATTGATGCGGCATGCGACGGCAGAGGCTGCGCGACTCGGCCATGGAGCAGTGCTTCTTGTGGGTGATCCGGAATATTACGAGCGCTTCGGCTTCAGCGGCACGAAGACTGCAGACCTAGCCATGCCTGGTCCGGTCGAACGCCGGCGCTTTCTGGCGCTGGAACTGAAGCCGGGCCATCTTGAAGGGTGCCATGGGTTGCTGACCCCAAGGGGGGGCCGCTCATCGCATGCGATGAGGGTATTGCCGGTTTCGCTGCGCTTCTCGCGATAGAACAAAAGCCGGCTCTTTCGGGCCGGTCTTCATTTTAACACCGTAACGCGAACGAAACGTTCGATGGCGGCGACCTCGCTTTGCTGGATTTCGTGACCGCCGGAATGCCAGACGAGATCGGTCTCGACCCCTTGCTCGATCAGATAATCTGCGAAGGTTTGCGTTAAAACCGGCGGACAGATCGTGTCCAGCCGTCCGGCTGTGATCAGGGCGCGCTTGCCAGCAAGGCCGATTTGCGGCTCAGGCGTCCACGGAACCAGCGGATGCATCAGGATGGTTTCATCGAAAAGTTCGGGATGGGACAGCATGACGGAGGCGATCATGTTTGCTCCGTTGGAATAACCAAGTGCCACTGTTTTCGATGGCTTCGCCTTGTCTTTGTGCGCGCGAATGAACTTCGCCATGGCGCTGGTACGCGCGGCAAGATCGTCCATATCGTAAACGCCTTCGCGCGTCCGGCGAAAGAAGCGTGCCGCGCCATGCTCGGAGACATCGCCGCGGGGTGAAACAATTCCAGCTTCCGGCAGCAATTGTCTGCCAAAATCGAAGAACTGATTTTCGTCACCGCCTGTGCCGTGAAACACGAAAAGCAACGGACTTCCCGGCCGTTCGGCAGAATGCAGACGATGTTGGTAAGTGTTGGTCGACATGTCTAACCTTTCAGTGCGGCGTCTTCGTCCGCTTGGTTGTTTGGTTGGGTTTGCATGCCCCACAGATGTGGGGGGAGCCAGGATGGTTAGGGTGCAGACTCATTGATATGATCGGAATGGCGCCTGAAACGGCAAGAAGACGCGAGGAGAAGCGTGAAGGGCGGGGTCTTCCCCCCGCCCAAACGGTTCGACACTGCAGCTTGCAGCCGTTTCGGCGTCCGGAGGATAGGGTCCATTTGCCCGGCTACTTTGTCGCAAAGGCTCGACAATGGATAGACATTGCCATCGCCTCTGCTCCTCGTATCCGAACAAATCGCCTCCTACCATTTCGACCAGATCAATGAGTCTGCACCCTAAACCCGGCTCCCGCTTGATGCACTGTCGCTGTCCCATAGACAATCCGATTGAAGATCAATTTGCTTCCGTCCAGGGGCCATGAAAATCGCCTTCCTCGCCGATCCGTTTGAAGCCATGCGCACCGAAGAAATCGCGCTGAGCCTGGATGAGGTTAGCTGTACCGCGCGCCTGCCGGAAGCTATCAAAATAGCCTAGCGCAGCCGCGAGCGCCGGGGTTGGCAGACCTGCGAGAGCGGCTTCAGCGACCACCTTGCGCAACGATTGCGACCCGGTTTTCATCCGTTCGACGAAAGCCGGCGCGAGCAGCAGATTTTTACCCTCACTGCCTTCAAAGGCAGCGGCGATCTGGTCGAGGAATTGCGAGCGGATGATGCAGCCGGCGCGCCAGATGCGTGCGGTGGTGGCGAGCGGAATATTCCAGCCATGTTCCTTTGACGCGCCGGCCATGACATCGAAGCCTTGGGCGTAGGCTGCGATCTTTCCAGCGAGCAAACCCTCTTCCAGTGCGTTGATGAACGCCTGGCCGCCATCCAAGAGCCTGGCGGTGGCGAGATCACCATAGGCTTTGGAGGCCTCGCTTCGCTCCGTGACCAGCGATGAGATCGAGCGGGCAGCGACTGCTGCTTCGATACCCGTTGCCGGGATGCCGAGCATCTGCGCTTCGATAGCGGCCCAGCGTCCTGTCCCCTTTTGGCCGGCGCTATCGAGGATGACGTCGACTGCGGGTTTTCCGGTCTTCTTGTCTGTCGCGAGCAATACCTTGGCAGTGATCTCGATGAGGTAGGAATTCAGCGGGCCGGCATTCCATGTTTCGAAAATCCTGCCGATTGCCTCAGGTGTCAGGCCGAGCCCGTCACGCAGCACGCCGTAGACTTCTGCAATCATCTGCATATCGGCATATTCAATGCCGTTGTGGATCGTCTTTACAAAATGTCCGGCACCATCTGGCCCGAGCAGCGCGGAGCAGGATTCGCCCTCATACTTCGCTGAAATTGCCGTCAGCACGGGCTCTATGCGGGCGTAGGATTCAGGTGTGCCGCCGACCATGATCGACGGGCCATGCCGCGCGCCTTCTTCGCCGCCAGAAACGCCCATGCCAACGAATGTCGGATCGTTTGGTCCGAGTTCGGCAAGACGCCGTACGGTATCATGGAAGTTGGCATTGCCGGCATCGATGATGATGTCCTCCTTGGCGAGGAACGGCTTCAGCGCGGCAATCTGCTCGTCGACGGCTTCTCCGGCTTTGACCATCAAGATGATCGGTCGCGGTGCGCGGATATTCTTCGCGAGATCTTCCAGTGTTTCGCAAGGGATGATCTGGTTTTTCAGGCTACCAGCCTCTTCGTAGAACTCGTGAATCTTTGCCACTGTCCTGTTGAAAACCGCGACACGATAACCGTTTTCAGCGATATTGAGCGCCAGATTGGCACCCATGACGCCAAGGCCGATCAACCCGATGTCAGCTTGCTGCATGATTTTTGTCCTTGCTTATTTCGACGCTTGGGCTCGAAGGGACGTCTTCGACCCGGGATGAGCATTTGTATATCAACGAGCACCGGCGGCAATGGGTAGACCAAATTTTGTCTATTCAGAGCCATTCTGCTGGAGGGAATTTGGTTCAAGGTCAAGGAGTTTGGCGAGACCGATGTCTTTCCATCGGACGATGCCGAAGCCCGATGGATTTGGACCAAATTCACCCGGCCCTTCGGGTTTCCGGCTGGCGGACACCCACTTTGTCAGGCGGCTTCGTCCGATGGATAAACATCGGCCTCGTCACCTTCCGCATGGATTGTCTCGCCATCCGAGAAACAGAACTGGCTTTGAATAAACAAAACTTGCTCTGGTTGCATTCACAATCTAATTATCACGCAGCTTTTCCATGTCGCGGATGCGTGTCGCGCTGCTCTTTTCCAATTTGCGGGTCACTTCTGCGATCAAGGTCTCGGCCACAAGGAAGAGCGTTGCAGACGAATCCCAGGGCGAGGGCACGGCGGTCCGGCCTGCAATGACGTGGCGGGCGAAGCGGGCTATGGGCGAAAGCCATTGATCGGTGATCAGGACAATCTCGACACCGCGCGCCTGTGCTTTTTCAGCAAAGCGGACCAGGCTGTGCTGGTAGCGGCGGATATCGAAGATGACGAGGACATCCTTCTTGCCCATGTCGATCAGATGGTCGCGCCAGTGGCTTTCCTGGCCAGTGAGATGGGTGACCCCAGGTCGCGTGATCTTGAGATGGGCCGCCATGTATCTGGCAATCGGATCGGTAAAACGACCTCCCAGAAGATAGACGCGAGCACGGTTGCGGCTGATGGCGTCGGTCACATCATCCAATTGTTGTGCCGAAAGATGCTGGAAGGTCTCGCGAATATTCTCGATTGCTGCTTCCATGAGCGGGAACGCGGCGCTGCCCTTTGAAGGCTGGATCGCGCTCGCGCGGTTCCATGGCGATTGCACCTGCGCTGCCAGTTCCTCCTGAAGCGCTCCCTGAAAATCCGGGTAGCTCTGGAAGCCAAGCCGGGCAACAAAGCGTAGAATCGTCGGTGAACTGACGCCGGCCTGAGTCGAAAACTCGGCCACAGTACGCAAGCCAATCAACGGATAATTGGCGATCAACGTCTGCGCGGCCTTGCGTTCCGATGCGGGCATTGCGTCGATTTTCTCAGCTATCAGCTCGGAAATGCTGGTGGTCATCGATGTTTCCCCCGTTATTCGCGCCATGGCGGCCTGCAAATGGCGCTTTTCTGCGATCTGGTGTTCATGGACTTCAAGTCCACTGCGCTCCATTTCTCGAAAATCACCATGTTCGGCTCGCCATGATCACGTATCTCGACACAGTCAAATTTCCAGAGTTCTGATTTTCGGATTTGACAATCTTGCCTGTTATGTATCAAATCATACGAGAGCGGAAATAAAAACAAAAAATGTAACGTAAGATACAGTTGCCGAAGAGGGCAGATGAGCCAACGTCTTTCTCAGAGGACGCCGCGGACAGTGGCAAATGACTGGAATCCAGTCCGGGTATCGAACCCCGACGGGCGCTCGCAGTTTGTCATCCTTTGCGACCATGCCTCCAACTACATTCCTGATGGCTTCGGCACGCTTGGCCTCGATCCGGACGACTTGCAGAAACATATTGCCTGGGACCCAGGCGCGTTGGGCGTCAGTCAGGTAATGAGCCGGGAGCTCGACGCGGCACTGGTCGAATCCTGCGTGTCGCGCCTCATCATCGATTGCAACCGCCCGCTCGATGCGCCGGACCTGGTGCCGTCGTTGAGTGAGGCGACAACGATTCCCGGCAATGTGGATCTGGATGAATCAGCCAAATCGCAGCGGGTAGCACTTTCGCATAAGCCATATCACGCGGCCATCGAGAAACTGGCAGATGAGCGGGCAACCACAGGCCTGCCTGATCCGATCTATGTGGCGGTGCATTCCTATACGCCCGTCTATCGTGGGGTGACCCGTGCCTGGCACATCGGCATCATTCATGATGCCGATGACAGGGTTGCCGCGCCATTGATTGCCGGGCTGCAGGCGTTGAGTGAGTTCAATGTCGGCATCAATGAACCTTATTCACCGGCAGACCGTGTCTATTATACGCTGGAGAGACACGCTTCTGCTTTTGGATTACCCGCTGTGATGATCGAGATTCTGAAACGATCTGATCACGACAGCTCAAGAAGAGAAGGCGTGGGGCGGGCTGCTCTCAGGCCTTCTGCGCGACATCGTACAAAACCTGCCTTCGGGAATGGCGGGAATATCAAAGAAGGAAACGGTAAACGGGAAGTAGGGGCATGCAGCTCCCAACAGGGCGGTATCTGACGTTGGAACTCTTTTAAAGAATAATAGGGGAACGTGATGACACACCATGATTATACGGACACTGACAAGCTGGAGGACGTAAAGGTCCTGCACGGCATGGGCTATGCCCAGGAACTGGAACGGCGAATGAGCCGTTTTTCGAACTTCGCAATATCATTCTCGATCATCTGCATCCTGTCCGGCGGTATCAATTCGCTGGCACAGGCTACTTCCGGCGCCGGCGGCGCGGCGATCGGCATCGGCTGGCCGCTTGGCTGCCTTGTCTCCGCGGTTTTCGCCATCGCCATGGCACAGATCAGCTCCGCCTACCCGACTGCAGGCGGGCTTTATCACTGGGGTTCCATCCTCGGCAATCGCGGTACTGGCTGGCTGACCGCCTGGTTCAACCTGCTTGGTCTCATCACCGTTCTGGGCGCCATCAATGTCGGTACCTACTACTTCTTCATAGGCGCCTTCGGTGGTTATCTAGGAATAGAGGATTCTACGACGGTGCGGATCATATTCCTTGCCATCCTGACGGGATTGCAGGCGCTCATCAATCATATGGGCATTGGCTTGACCGCCAAGCTTACCGACTTTTCGGGCTATCTCATCTTCGTCACTGCAATCGCACTTTCGGTCGTGTGCCTTGCCGTTGCGGACAGCTATGACATTGGCCGCCTCTTCACCTTCTCCAACTATTCCGGTGAAGCCGGTGGCAATGTCTGGCCGAGCACGTCCGGTGTATGGGTTTTCCTGCTTGGCCTGTTGCTGCCGATCTACACGATCACTGGCTATGATGCATCTGCGCATACGTCGGAAGAAACCGTGAAGGCGGCTCATTCCGTACCGCGTGGCATGGTGTCGTCGGTGCTGTGGTCTGCAGTCTTCGGTTACATCATGCTCTGCTCGTTCGTGCTCATGATCCCTGACATGAACGCGGCTGCCGCCCAAGGCTGGAACGTCTTCTTCTGGGCGATGGGCGAACAGGTCAACCCGCTGATCAAGGATATTCTCTACTTCCTGATCTTCATCTGCCAGTTCCTGTGCGGACTTGCGACGGTCACTTCCGTCTCGCGCATGATCTTCGCCTTTGCCCGAGACAAGGGACTTCCCGGCTCCAGTGCCTTGTCGAAAGTCAGCCCGCAGCACCGCACTCCGGTCGCTGCGATCTGGACAGGCTCGATCCTCTCGGTCCTGTTTGTCTGGGGCTCGTCGCTTGTGTCGATAGGCGAAACACCGGTCTATACGATCGTCGTTTCCTGCACGGTCATCTTCCTCTTCTTCTCGTTCGCCATTCCGATTGCGCTGGGTTTCTTTGCCTGGGGCACGCCGAAATGGGACAAGATGGGGCCTTGGAATCTGGGCGAGGGCACGTTCAAGCTCTTTGCGGTGCTTTCAGCGCTCGCGATGGCCTTGATCTTCATCATTGGCATTCAGCCGCCAAATGAATGGGCGCTCTACATCACTGTTGGCTTCCTGATCGTCACTGCAATCGTCTGGTACGGGTTCGAGAAGCGCCGCTTCCGCGGACCACCCATCGGCGACGAAGTTGCCAGGCGCGCCGCGGAAATCGCGGCAGCGGAAAAGGCAGTCGGCGAACGAACCTGATTTCAAGAAAAGGGGCGACCGGCTTGGCGCCGGTCGCCCCTTTTATTTTGACCCGCAGTGATATTTCAAAGGAAAGAGTATGCCCGGACACTGGAGTTTCGACGAATTAAAGCGCCACGTAACCAATGGCGAGATTGATACAGTTCTGGCCTGCTTTGTGGACATGCAGGGCCGGCTGATCGGCAAGCGGTTCCACGCTACCTATTTCGTTGAATCCGCCCACGACGAGACCCATGGCTGCAATTACCTGCTCGCCAACGATATCGATATGGAGCCTGTGCCGGGCTACAAGGCTGCCAGCTGGAAACAGGGCTATGGCGATTTCATCATCAAGCCGGACCTTTCGACGATCCGCCATATTCCATGGCTGGAAAAGTGCGCACTGGTATTATGCGATATTCTCGATCACCATCACCATGAGGACCTGGCGCATTCGCCGCGCAGTATCCTGAAGCGTCAGCTTGCCCGGCTCAAAGAGCGTGGCTACCTCGCTTATTTTGCCTCGGAACTCGAATTCTATCTCTTTGACGAGACCTACGAGACTGCTCGTGGCAAGCACTGGAAGGGCATGAATACGGCGTCGCCCTATATCCAGGATTATGTGATCCAGATGACCACCAAGGAAGACGCGGTAATGCGGGCTATCCGCAACGGGCTGTTCGATGCCGGTATTCCCGTCGAGAATTCCAAGGGCGAATGGGGACCTGGTCAGGAAGAGATCAATGTGCGCTATGCGGAAGCACTGGAAATGGCCGACCGCCATGTAATCATGAAGAACGGCTGCAAGGAAATCGCCACCCAGATGGGCAAGGCGATCACCTTCATGGCCAAGTACGATTACTCATTGGCCGGAAGCTCCAGCCATGTCCACAACTCCCTGTGGAGCGCCGATGGCAAGACGCCGCTGTTCTATGACAAGAAGGCGGAACACACGATGTCGCCACTGATGCGGCAGTGGGTAGCCGGGCAGCTGAAATACGCCGACGACTTCACCTATTTCCTTGCGCCGTATATCAACTCCTACAAGCGCTTTCAGGCAGGCACCTTTGCGCCTACGAAGAATGTGTGGAGTCTCGACAATCGCACCGCCGGTTTCCGTCTCTGCGGCGAGGGCACGAAAGGTATCCGTATCGAGTGCCGCATCGGCGGCGCCGATCTCAACCCATATCTAGCCTTTGCCGGGCTGATCGCTTCAGGTCTTGCCGGAATCGACGAGAAGCTGGAACTCGGCAAGCCATTCCAGGGCGACGCCTACGGCGGCGCTCGCCTGAGGGAAATCCCGAAGACGCTGCGTGACGCTACGGAAACACTTTCCCGCTCGAAAATGCTGAAGGCGGCGTTGGGTGAGGATGTCGTTGAGCACTATGTCCACACCGCCAAATGGGAACAGTTCGAATATGACCGCCGGGTGACCGACTGGGAGTTGCATCGCGGCTTCGAACGGTATTGAAGAACCAGAGATCAAGAACGCAGAGGTTTTGCCATGACCGAGACGGTCAAATTGATTACCCCGATCGACGGCTCCGTCTATGCGGAACGTCCTGTCGCTACCGACAAGGCCATCGACGCGGCTGTTGAATCCGCAAAACAGGCGCAGGCGGACTGGGCCCAGACCAGTATCGCAGAACGAGGCCGGTTATGCCTGGTGGCGCTCGACGCATTGCTCGCCATGAATGACGAGATTGTGCCGGAGATTGCCTGGCAGATGGGCCGGCCGGTACGTTATGGCGGTGAAAAGGGCGGTGTGGAAGAGCGCACGCGCTACATGGTCAAGATTGCCGAAACGGCGCTGGCTCCAGTCGTCGAAAACGACAGGCCGGGCTTTCGCCGTTACATCAAGCACGTTTCGCTCGGCGTCGTCATGGTCATCGCGCCGTGGAACTACCCCTATCTCACTGCGGTCAACACGATCATTCCGGCACTGATGGCAGGCAACAGCGTTATCCTGAAACACGCAGCGCAGACGCTGCTTGTCGGCGAGCGTTTCGCACAGGCGTTCGAGAAGGCCGGCTTGCCGAAAGGCGTGTTCCAGAACATCGTTCTGAGCCACGCGCAAACCGAAAAATTGCTGGCTTCGGGGAAGATCGATCACGTGAATTTCACCGGTTCGGTCGGTGGCGGGCGCGCTATCGAGAAGGCGGCTGCAGGAACTTTCATGACGTTGGGGCTAGAGCTTGGCGGGAAGGACCCGGCCTATGTACTGCCGGACGTCAATCTCGACCATGCCGTTGCCAATCTCGTCGACGGCGCCTTCTTCAATTCCGGCCAATGCTGCTGTGGCATCGAGCGCATTTATGTGCACGAGCATGTTTATGACCGGTTTGTCGATGGGTTCATCGATCTTACCAAGCAATATGTCGTCGGCAACCCGCTTGATGCAGCAACGACCATGGGCCCTATGGCGCAGACGCGCTTTGCCGATCTCGTGCGCGAGCAGAAGGCCGAAGCCTTGCGCAAGGGTGCAAAGGCGCATGTCGACATGAGCGTTGCCAATGACAAGGCCGGTTCGCCCTACCTTGCGCCGGAAGTGTTGACCGGTGTCGACCATCAGATGAGCGTGATGCGGGAGGAGAGCTTTGGTCCGATCGTCGGCATCATGAAGGTGCGCAATGACGAAGAGGCCGTGGCGTTGATGAATGACAGCCAGTACGGGCTGACAGCCTCGTTGTGGACGACCGACACGGACCATGCCGCGGATATCGGCGACAGGATCGAAACCGGCACGGTATTCATGAACCGTTGCGATTACATCGACCCGGCGCTGGTCTGGACCGGCGTCAAGGAGACGGGCAAGGGCGCGGCGATGTCGGCTATCGGCTATGGCAATTTGACGAGGCCCAAATCCTATCATTTGCGTGAAGAGATTTAACGATCAGCATGACTGCTGTGCGTGGTTCGACAAGCTCACCATGAGGGAAGTGGTGGATTGCAAGGAGTCAAGATCTGCAACGTTGGCGATTGTCGTTGCAACACTCTACCTCCCTCATGGTGAGCTTGTCGAACCACGCACAATAGAAGTTTCAACTTTTTCGACTTTCAAAAGAGACCCTGACATGACCCAGCTTTTCTCCAAATGGAACTATCCGACCACTGTGCGTTTTGGCGCGGGACGCATCAAGGAATTGCCGGAGGTTCTGGAAGCGA
The DNA here is from genome assembly GCF_025452195.1 of Phyllobacterium zundukense. Lineage (NCBI taxonomy): Bacteria > Pseudomonadati > Pseudomonadota > Alphaproteobacteria > Hyphomicrobiales > Phyllobacteriaceae > Phyllobacterium > Phyllobacterium zundukense. Next base: position 2,007,208 of record NZ_CP104973.1, read on the forward strand.
CGGGGATCAAGACCCCGCTTTTCGTCACCGATCCCGGCCTCGCCAAGCTGCCGGTGGTGGCGAGTACGTTGAAAATCCTCGACGATGCCAAAGTGCCGTACGGCGTGTTCTCTGAAGTAAAGCCCAATCCCGTCGAGTCGAATTTAACGGCTGGTATTGCGGTCTTCAAAAAGGGCAAGCACGATGGCGTCATCGCTTTCGGCGGTGGTTCGGCACTCGATCTTGGCAAGCTGATCGCGTTCCAGGCGGGTCAGAAGCGCCCGGTATGGGATTTCGAGGATGTCGGTGACTGGTGGACCCGAGCCAATAGCGACGCGATCGCGCCAATCATCGCCGTGCCGACAACGGCCGGAACGGGTTCTGAGGTTGGCCGCGCCGGAGTCATCACCAATGAGGAAACCCACACGAAGAAGGTGATCTTTCATCCGAAACTCTTGCCGGCGATTGTCATCGCCGATCCGGAGCTTTCAGTCGGCATGCCAGGTTTCATAACGGCAGGTACGGGAATGGATGCTCTGGCGCATTGCCTGGAAGCCTATTGCGCGCCTGGTTATCATCCGATGGCCGACGGCATTGCTGTGGAGGGTGTCCGACTTGTGTTCGAGAACCTGCCGAAAGCCTATGCCAATGGCAAGGATCTGACGGCGCGGGCGCATATGATGAGTGCAGCCGCCATGGGCGCCACCGCGTTTCAGAAGGGTCTTGGCGCGATCCATTCCTTGTCGCATCCGATCGGCGCGATCTATGACACGCATCACGGCATGACCAATGCGGTGTTCATGCCTTATGTGCTGGCTTTCAACCGTGATGCGGTGGAGGAGCGTATCGCGAGACTTGCCAGCTATATCGGCATCAAGGGCGGTTTCGACGGTTTCGCCAAGGCCGTGCTCAAGCTGCGCAAGGAATTGAAGGTGCCGCATACGCTGCCCGGGCTGATCACCGACCTCGACATGACCAAGAAGCAGAAAGAATTGATTGCTGACATGGCCATCGTTGACCCGACCGCTGGCGGCAATCCGGTGAAACTGACCAAGAAAGCAGCACTGAAGCTGCTGGACGAGGCGATTGCGGGGTAGTCACTCCGGCGCACGATCAGGATTTCAAAAAGCGCAATTGTGTGGTATTTTCTTACTAATCCTCGATCGATCGATGAACGGTAAGAACCATGTCGGACACAGCAAGGCTTTCGGAAAAATTTCAGATATCGATCCCCAAGGCCGTGCGCGCCGCTCACCAATGGAAGGCAGGCCAGGAGTTTGCCTTCATTCCCAAGGGCACGGGGGTCCTGCTTGTCCCTGTGCCAAAACCTGACGAACTCGCCGGAATTGCCAAAGGGGCCGAAGCAACGGACTATCGTGATCGCAAAGATCGCTTCTGATGCTGGTCATCGATACGTCCGCCTGGATCGAATGGCTCATCTTCTCTCCTACCGGCGAGGCTGTCGGACGTCTCATACCGCCACGTGAAGGCTGGCTCGTGCCGACAATCGTTCAGCTTGAGCTGGCAAAATGGCTTGCTCGCGAGGTCGGAGGCGATAAGTCGGATCAGGTTATTGCTTTCACACAGACATGTGTTGTCGCGCCGCTTGAGACCTCCATTGCCCTTTTGGCTGCAGAGCTCTGCGTAAAGCACAAACTCGCGACTGCTGACGCAATCGTCTATGCGACCGCACTGGAATACGGAGCGAAGCTCTTGACCTGCGATGCACATTTCGAGGGTTTACCGGAAGTCAACTTTGTCGCGAAAAACAAAGCCGAAACCTGACAAATGGCGTTTAGTGCCCCAGAACCAGCAGGTCCTTCGCGGCGAGGCTAACCTTGACGTTCTCGCCGGGCGATGGCGGCGGGGCGCTCGGATTGTTGAACGTATCGAACGACACGGTGTTTTCACCCAACGAGGCCCGGATGCGGATGACCGAGCCGAGAAAATGTACGCTGTTGATCTTGCCGTCGAGCGTCGTTTCGCGCTTGTCGGTCGCTTCGCCAAGGCTGACAGCCTCCGGGCGAACCGCGAGCGAAATCTTGTCGCCGGTCTTGTGGCCGTTAAGGCGTGTCCGGTCGATTGCAATGTCTTTGCCATCAACGGTGATCATGCCTGAGCCTGCATCGCGAACCACGGCGTCGAGCGTATTGAGTGTACCTACGAATGAGGCCACGAAACGCGAAGCGGGTTGATTGTAAATCTCGAAAGGGGCACCAACCTGCTCGGCATTGCCCTCATACATCACGACGATGCGGTCGGATATCGACAGAGCCTCTTCCTGGTCGTGGGTGACGAAGATCGTCGTGATGCCAAGCTTTCGCTGGATCGCCCGGATTTCTTCGCGCAACGATACGCGGATCTTCGCATCGAGCGCCGAGAGCGGCTCATCGAGCAGCAGCACTTGCGGCTTTGTGGCGAGTGCGCGCGCTAGCGCCACGCGCTGTTGCTGACCGCCAGAAAGCTGGTATGGATAACGCTCCGCAAGATGGTCCAGTTTGATCAGTGACAGCATCTCATGCACCGTCGCGTCGATTTCCGCCTGGGGTTTCTTCGCAACTTTGAGCCCGAACGCGACGTTCTGCGCGACGGTCATGTTGGGAAACAGCGCGTATGCCTGGAAAACCATGCCGATGTTGCGCTGGTTCGGCTTGAGATTGACAACATTCTTGCCACCGATGCTGATCACGCCGGAAGTCGGCGTTTCAAAGCCGGCAACCATGCGCAGGACAGTCGTTTTCCCGCAACCACTAGGTCCGAGGAAGGAGATGAACTCGCCCTTCTCGATGTCCAGATTGAAATCATGAACTACGGTGGTGGCGCCGAAGCTCTTTTTCAAATGGCTGATGGTTAAGAATGACATTGTATGACTTCCGTTCAGCGCTTGGTCGCGGCAAGTGATTTGTTGAAGCGGGTAACGACCTGGATCAGGCCCATGCAAATCCAGGTAATGGCGAAGGCGATAACGGCAAGAGCCGCAGGTTCGTAGGCGCGATTCGCCCCGATAAGCTGCAGGAACGGACCGAATGCCGGCCTGTTAAGCAGAGCAGCCATGGTAAACTCGCCAATGACGATCGCGAATGTCAGGAATGCGCCGGAGAGCACTGCGACCAGGACATTGGGAAGGATGATGTTGGCCATGATTGTGATGCGGCTCGCACCAAGGCTTTCAGCTGCTTCCGTCAAGGTCCTGATATCGATCGACCCGAGACCGGTGTCGACCGCCCGGTACATGTAAGGCAGTGCCAGCATCGTATAACCGAAGGCGAGCAGGATATTCGTTCCCATGGCTGAACCGGTCAACGGCAGGAACGAAGCGGTGTTGTAAAGGCGGATATAGCCAAAAACGACGACGATGGCTGGAATGACCAGCGGAAGTAGGGTGATGAATTCAAGAACGGGACGCCATGCCGGCAAGCGCAGACGCACCCAGTAGGCGGTTGGTACGACCAGAACGATGCCGATGATGATGGTCGCTATCGCCATGACAATCGAATAGCCGAACGTCTGCTGGAAACGCGCATCGCTGAGGATCACCCAGTAGGCATCAAGGGAATAGGTACCGCGCCGCATGCGCAAGGAGAATTCAAGCGTGCCGAGCAGGGGTACGACAAAATAGATGACGCCGAAGGCGAGTGCGAGCCAGGACCAGATTCGATTCGGTTTCATTTTAGCCACTTCTCGCTGCGGGCGCGCATCCAGATATAGATCGCATTGGAAACGCCGGTAATGACGATCATGCCGAAGGCAAGTGCATAGCCGAGATGTGGATCCTGCAGCACATCACCGCGGATTTGCGCGAAGAGTACGATGGGGACGATGCTGAGAGACGATCCTGTCAGCGCGTAGGCCGTTGCGATGGCACCGAAGGAATTTGCAAAAAGCAAAAGGATCGTTCCGAGCAAAGCCGGCCACAGGATCGGGAAGGCGACCATGCGCCAATATTGCGGGCCGGTTGCGCCGAGAATAAGTGCTGCCTCTTTCCATTCCCGCTTGAGCCCATCGAGCGCTGGCGTGATGATCAGGATCATCAAGGGAATCTGGAAGTAGAGATATGTGATCGTCAGGCCCCAGAAGCTCAGAAGATTGAAGCCGTGGGCGTAAAGGTTGAAGCCGAACACATTGAACAGGAACGAGGTGACGAGCCCGGTTCGTCCAAGGGTTGCAAGGAAGGCAAAAGCCAAAGGAACGCCGGCAAAGTTTGATGCCACGCCGGAAAACGTCATCAACGGCGAACGGATCCAACCCGGAAGTCCACCCAGCGTGATTGCGGCCGCGATGCAAAAGCCGATCAATGCACCGAGCAGCGCCGAGGCGAGCGAAATCTTGATCGATATCCAGTAGGCGTCCATGATGGACGGCTGGAAGAGATTGGCGATGTTGGCGAGGGTCAGGTTACCCTCGTTGTCTTGAAACGCGCCTGCGACGAGATAGATCGTTGGCCAGATCAAAAACAACACGGCGAAGATGATGAAAGGCATAACGCCAAGCCAGTCGAGCGACATGCGTTTGCGCTCGGTTGCCGGGACGGGGACCGGAGGCAATGCGCCGGGTTCTGAAATCGCACTCATCGTTTCGTTACCGCATTCTGGGGTAAGATATAGCTGCCGCCGGCAAACTGCCAGGCAATCAATCCGGAAGCGGCTTGTCACGTCACGTCTTAAATTCTATTGCGCGCAATGCGCCTTTGACAGAACCAAATCCCCGCGGCGCGCGCCACGGGGATCCGACCGATCAGAATTTACTTGACGTTGGCGCCAACAACCTTGTCCCAATCCTTGGTGATGACTTCCTTGGCGGCTGCCTGTTCATCGAGGGTCGGGAAGATCGCCTTTTCATAGGCTGCTGCAGGAGGCAGCTTGTCGAGCAATTCCTTCGGGATCTTGTTGTTTTTGGCAAGATCGTTGAAGCGGATCGGGTGGCAATAACCCTTGAGCCAGGTTAACTGACCTTCATCCGAATAAAGATACTCCATCCAGAGCTTTGCAGCATTTGGATGCGGTGCAAAAGCACTGATTGCCTGAACGTAGACACCGGCGACAACGCCGGATGCTGGCACGATAACCTCAACCGGAGGATTACCCTTCAGCGTGTCGCGGCCCGAAAGTGCGTTGTAATCCCAATTGATTATGATCGGGGTTGCGCCCTGGGCAAGCGTACCGGATTTGCCAATGACCGGAACGAAATTGCCGGCCTTGTTCATGTCGGCAAAGTACTTCAGGCCGGCAGTACCGGCATCGGCGCCAGCCTTGGCGCCGGTCGACGCACCGGCAGCCGCAACGGCAAGAATCGCCTGGTTGGACGCGCGAGGATCACCTGCGAGCGCAACGCTGTTTGCATATTCCGGCTTGAGCAGGTCAGCCCAATCCTTCGGTACTGTCTTGACGATATCGGTGTTTACCTGGAACGAAAGAACACCATAATAGTCGCCATACCAATGACCGTCGGCATCCTTGACGTTGTCCGGGATCGAGTCCCAGGTCGATACCTTGTAAGGCATCGTCAGGCCGTCTTTCTTGGCCGATGGACCGAAAGCAAAGCCAACATCGATAACGTCAGGCGCCTGTGGGCCCTTGTTGTCCTTGTTTGCCTTGATTGCTTCGATCTCGTCGCCAGAACCGGCATCAGGATTGAGTTCGTTTACTTCAAGGCCGTACTTGGCTTTGAAACCAGCTACGACATCGCCGTAAGCGCACCAGTCATGTGGCAGCGCGATCGTTGTCAGTGAGCCCTCTTTCTTTGCCGCGGCTACCAGCTCGGCCGGTGCGTCGGCGAATGAAATTGTCGTGCTCGCGAACAGCACAGCTGTCGACAATGCGAGCAAGCGTTTTGAATAACCAACCATTTTGAAAACCCCTATTGAGCGATACGTCATTGGCTCTGTTTCGACGTTCAGCAACCCCGATATAGGTGTCCCGTGTCAGTTGAATGACAGACCCGTGACGTGCTGATGAACAGACTTTTTCTGAGCAGTAAGGTCAAGTGAACCACTTTTTTGGCGGCTTAGCAATTCAACCAAATGGTAAATCTGCGGCGAGTGAGATGGTTGCAGTCATTAGCCCAATAACGACAAAAACAGAGTTGGCCGCGGCAGCCTCGTGCATAATATCTGTCGCATTTTTCTAACTGCGACATTGCCGCCCGGGAAGGCCGGGCATCGAGCAATCAGACAGAGATTAGGGGGCTAAGCATTTTCAGCGCAGAATCAAGCGGCCGTCAATCCTCAGTGACCGCCGCCACCGCCTCCAGCTGGCGCGCCCGGCTTGCGCATCATCACGGCGAAGACCGCGAGCGAAGCAAACAATATTGTCAGGATATAGAAGACATCCATGAACGAGAGCAGCGATGCCTGCAGGTGGACCATGCCGGAAATTTTGCTGAGCGCGGTTGTCGGTCCATCGAGGCCATGCGCTGTGAAGTTATTGCTCATCGTTCTCATCAGGTCTTCTGCTTCCGGATTGCCCCAATTCACGCTTTCAGAAAGACGGGCATAGTGCATGGCGCCGCGGTCGGTCAAAACCTGGTTGATGACTGCAAGACCTACGGCACCGCCGAGATTGCGCATCAAATTGAACAGGCCGGAAGCGTTCTTCAGACGGGCAGGGGGAAGGGTGCCGAGCGCAAGATTGTTGATGGGCACCATGCAGAGCATCAGTGACACGCCGCGGAAGATTTGCGGAATCAGCAGTTCATGGAAATCCCAGTCCGCAGTCAGATGCGTCATGGTCCAGGTGCCGGCGCCAAAGCCAAGGAAGCCGATCATGATCATGATGCGCGGATCCATACGGCCGGAGAGGAAGCCGGCTACCGGTGCTGTCAGGAACATGCACAGACCACTGACGAAGAGCGCTTCGCCGATCATCAAGGCGTCATAACCCCTGACCTGGCCAAGGTAGACAGGATAGACGTAGGTCAGGCCATAGAGGCCGATGCCGAGCACGAAAGAAAATGCCGAGCCGAAGGCAAAGTTGATGTTCTTGAATGCAAAGAGATCGACGATCGGCTGCTCCGCGGTAAAGGCGCGGTAGAAGAACGTGATGCCGCCGAAAACCATGACGATGGCGCAGTAGTACACGGCGTTATCCTGCAGCCAATCGTTACGCGGGCCTTCCTCAAGCACGTATTCGAGCGAGCCAAGGAAGGCTGCCATGGCGGCAAGACCCCACCAGTCGAATTTGTTGAGCAACGAACGGTCGCCCTTGTCGAAATCGATCAGGTTCCATGCGGCAATCGCCACGGCAATGCCGGGAATGACATTGACGAGGAAGAGCCAGTGCCAGGAGAAGGCGTTGCTCAGATAGCCGCCAACAGTCGGTCCGATGGTCGGGGCGAGCGTTGCCACGAGGCCGATCATCGGCGACACGATCGAGCGTTTCGATGGCGGGAAGATCGTGAACGCGGCAGCGAAAACGCTTGGAATCATGCCGCCGCCGATGAAGCCCTGAATGGCGCGGTAGACGATCATCTGGTCGATATTCGTTGCGGTGGCACAAAGAACGCTGGCGGCAGTGAAACCAGCCGCCGAAACGGAAAAGAGGATGCGTGTCGAGACAAGCCGCCCGAGAAAACCGGATAGCGGGATCATGATGACTTCTGCGATCAGATACGACGTCTGAACCCACGAAATCTCGTCGGAACTTGCGCTCAAACCCGCCTGGATCTCGGCGAGCGATGCCGAGACAATCTGGATGTCGAGAATCGCCATGAACATGCCGAACACCATCGCCAGAAAGGCGATGGCTTTCTTCGGATCAATACGTTCGTCCGGAACAGCAGGTGCCCCTGGACCTCCGATAGTTGTGGCTTTCGACATGATCTTCGACCCATCAGGAGTTCGGATTACTGCTTGGGTGTTGTCCGTGTGTCCACATCAACGACCACGCTCAGACCAGCCTGAAGTTTGCCGCTTGCCAGGGCATCGGCGGGCAGGGCAATACGAACTGGCACGCGCTGCACGACTTTGGTGAAGTTACCCGTGGCGTTTTCCGGCGGAAGCAGCGAGAAGACAGCGCCTGAAGCCGGGGCAATGGAAGCGACAGTGCCTTCGAACGTGTCACCGGACAGGGCATCAACCGTCACCTGGACTTTCTGGCCGACAACGATGTCGCGCAGCTGCGTTTCCTTGTAATTCGCGTCGATATAGAGCGCGTTTACAGGAACAAGAGCAGCGAGACGCTGGCCGGGGCTGACGAGATCGCCTGTCTTGGCGGCGAGATTGCCAATAACCCCATCGACGGGAGCGCGGATAACGGTGAAGCCGAGATCGCGCGCTGCCTTGTCCTTGGCCAGCTCAAGCGAGCGGATGGAACCTTCGGCTTCCTTGTACTGCGCCTCGAGCACGCCGACATTGGCATCAGCGGCAGCGATCTGTGCATCGGCAGAGGCTATATTGGCCCTTGCCTGATCAAGAGCCGCTGTTGCATCATCAAGTTGCGACTGCGACGCGAAGCTTGTTGCATGGAGTTGTTTGGCGCGCACAGACCCTGCCTGCGCATTGGTCAATACGGCTTGCGCGTTGAGCTTGCCGGCCTGCGCCTGCTGCAGCGAAGCTTTGGCGGCAACGATCTGCGCATTGATGCGATCGAGTGAGAGCTTTTCCGTCGCGATCTGGGCCTCAGCCTGCTCTTCGGCGATCGTATAGTCGCCATTATCCAGCGTAACCAGCGGATCGCCAGCTTTCACGCGCTGATTGGCAACAACATCGATCCTGTCAATATAGCCGGTGACTTTCGGAGCAATCGCCGTGATGTCACCCTGGATATATGCGTCATCGGTCGAAACCATGAAGCGGCCAGTGGTCCAGTATTCATAACCATACCAGCCACCCGCGCCAATCGCTGCGACAACCAGTGTGGGCAATACGAAGCGCTTGGCCGAACGCTTGGGCTTTTCAGGCGCTTGCGCGGCAACTTCGGGCTGCGGTGCTTCTGTTACAGGAGCATCTGGCTTTGCTGGTGTTTCTGGTTTTGAAGCAGGAGCCGGGGCTGGAAACTGACGGATTTCAGCTTCATTCTTGGCGTTCGACGCGGACATGTGAGGCTCTTTCTAAAGATGGGCACTCTGGAAAGTGATAGAACCAATCGGTTCGATGATTGACATAGCGCAAATGAGAGCGCATATCAAGTGCATCGAACCGATTGGTTCGAAAAAGAATCGAAAATGAGGAAACGAGATTAAAATGTCATCTACGAAGGCGTCCCACGTGTCATCGATAAAGGCGCCTGCCTTGGAAGCGGTGACACCTGTGGACGAGCGGCAGGGGCGATTGGCAGCTGGTCAGGATCCTGCAAAGCGCCAGCAAATCCTTGAAGGCGCCGACCGCGTTTTCTCGCAGATGGGGTTCGATGCCGCGAGCATGAACGATATAACGCGTGAAGCCGGCGTGTCGAAGGGGACGATCTATGTCTACTTCGACAGCAAGGAAGAACTCTTCATGGAGCTCTGCTTTGCCTATCGCGACAAGCTCTTCAGCGGCATTTATTCTGCCTTGGAAGACGATCATGACTTACGTGACGCGCTCATTGCCTTTGGTATGGCACTGTCATTCAAGGTTACTTCCGATGTTGTCATTCGGGCGCAACGGGTGGTCATCAGCGTTGCCGAGCGCATGCCCTCGATGAGCCAGAGCTTTTATGAGAATGGTCCAAAGCGGGGACAGGCTCTGTTGAGGGCGTTTCTGGACAAACATGTCGCCGCAGGCGATCTCGATATTGAAGACACCGAACTTGCTACCTACCAGCTATCCGACCTGATGGTCACGGGTATGCTGAGGCGCCGGCTGTTTGGATGCATGGATAATCCGCCATCGGAGGAGCAGATACGCAAGACGGTCACGTCCGGCGTCGATATGTTCCTCAAGGCCTATAGGAAACAATAGTCTCGTCAGGCCGTGCCACAATTGGCACAGACGCCGCGGATTTCAATCGTCGTCTTTGACTGCTTGAAACCATTGCTGTTGGTCCATTCGCGGACCCGGCCAGTGATGACATCATCCGAGAATTCGGAGACCTGACCGCATTTCTCGCAAATGGCAAAGGCAATCATTCCGTGGCCGTGGCTATGGGTGTGAGGATGCGCGCAGGCAACGAAAGCGTTGATGCTCTCGAGTCGGTGAACCATGCCGTAGTCGAGCAGCTTGTCGAGGGCGCGATAGACCTGCAGCGGCGCGCGGAAGCCGTCATTTCGCAGCTGGTCGAGGATCGTATAGGCGCTGAGCGGCCCATCGGCCCGAGCCAACGCATTGAAAACCAGCGATTGGTTTTTTGTCAGCTCTTGCGTAGCGATCATTGCCCGAGTGGCTCCTTGTTGATCCATAAGACATAGGAAAGATTTGTCTTTTCCGCCAGTAGATACATTAATTTTCCCGGTTCTCAAATTTGCCATCGTTGACAAATGTAATAACATCACATATCGAAATGCTCAACTTCAAGATGCGGCTATCCGATGACTGAACACTGCCTGACCTTTCACGATCTGACGCTTGGCTATCACAGGCATCCGGCTGTACATCACTTGAGCGGCGGCGTTCGACGTGGCTCGCTGACGGCCGTCGTCGGCTCCAACGGATCGGGCAAGTCGACGCTGATGAAGGGAATTGTCGGCGTTCTCAAACCGATGTCCGGTTCATGCGTTGTCGAAAAAAATGCACGGATCGCCTACCTGCCGCAACAATCCGAACTCGACCGGTCTTTCCCGGCGCGCGTGATCGACCTTGTCTCGCTTGGCCTGTGGCCGAAGCGTGGTCTCCTTGGCAGATTTACAGCGGAAGACCGCGAGCATGTCTCGAAAGCACTGATGAGTGTTGGACTGGCAGGCTTCGAAAAGCGCCCGGTTGACACGCTGTCCGGCGGGCAATTGCAGCGTGCTTTGTTTGCGCGTGTGCTGGTACAGGACGCGGATCTCATTCTGCTTGATGAACCGTTCAATGCGATCGATGCCAAGACCGTCAGCGACCTGATCGATCTGATCAAGCGCTGGCACGGCGAGAACCGTACGATCATGGTCGTTGTGCACGATCTCGATCTTGTCCGCGAGCATTTCCCGGAAACGCTGCTTCTGGCGCGCAAGCCGATCGCCTGGGGTGCGTCACGCGAGACGCTCCGCGCCGACAATTTATTGCAGGCGAGACAATTTCACGAGGCTTGGGAAGAGGGAGCGCCCTGGTGCGAGGATGATGCCGCCCATGGCCATGTGCACGATCACGCTCAACCGCATGTTCATCATCATCACCACGCCGACGATCATCACAATGAGCCCCAAACTTCACTGAAGAGGGCGCGGCTTGATCATGTATGAGTATCTCATCGCGCCCTTCGTCGACTACAGCTTCATGCAACGAGCGCTTGTAGGCTCGTTGGCGCTATCGCTCGGTTCCTGCCCGGTTGGCGTTTTCCTGATGCTGCGGCGCATGAGTTTGACCGGCGACGCCATGGCGCATGCGATCCTGCCGGGTGCCGCGGTGGGTTTTTTGCTTTACGGGCTGCAGATCGTGCCGATGACCGTTGGCGGACTGGTTGCCGGTGTCATCGTCGCACTTGGCGCGGGTGCGGTATCGCGCTTCACGATCCAGAAGGAAGATGCCTCCATGGCGGCTTTCTATCTCATTTCCCTGGCGCTCGGCGTCCTGATCGTGTCGCTGCGCGGATCGAATGTCGATCTGATGCACGTGCTGTTCGGAACGGTTCTCGCGCTCAACAATGAGGCGTTGAGCCTGATCGGCATGATCTCGGCGATCAGTGTTGTTACCCTCGCGATTTTCTGGCGGGGGCTTGTTGCCGAATGTCTCGACCCGCTGTTCCTCCGTTCGGTCAGCCGGATCGGCACGCCTGTTCACTTCATCTTTCTGGCGCTGGTGGTGATCAATCTCGTCGGCGGGTTCCAGGCTCTCGGCACATTGCTTGCCGTCGGGCTGATGATGCTCCCTGCGGCAGCAGCGCGCTTCTGGACGTCGCGGGTCGGGCCGATGTGCGCGCTGGCCATCGTCATCGGCTGCGTATCCTGCGTGGGCGGACTGCTGATCTCCTACCACTATTCCGTGCCTTCCGGGCCGGCAATCATCCTGTCGGCCGGGGCAATCTATCTCGGATCGATCCTCCTCGGGACACGCGGCATCGTCAACAGCCGGCTGCGACCCTATCGCCACAGAACAGCTTAGACATAAGGAAAACGCTATGATGAAGGCTCTCAGACTTGTCACTGGATTGAATGTTATACTATTACTTGGCGCCGGTTATTCCCCGGCTTCGGCGGAAGCTTTGAAGGTTGTCTCCAGTTTCACGGTGATATCCGACTTCGCCAAAAATGTTGGCGGCGACAAGATTTCACTGACGACGCTGGTAGGACCGGACGGCGACGCCCACGTCTATGAACCGAAGCCGTCCGACGCCGCAGCGGTGGCCGGGGCAGATGTGGTTCTGGTCAATGGCTTGCACTTCGAGGGGTTCCTGCCGCGCCTCGTGGAGGCGAGCGCCACAAAGGCGCCTATCGTCGAACTGACCAAGGGCGTCGAGCCAATCAAGAGCGCCGAAGCGGACCATGATCACGGGACCGGCGAGGCTTCGGCAACCGAGGAGCACGGCGCATACGACCCGCATGCCTTTCAGTCGATCCGCAATGCCAAGATCTATGTCCAGAATATCGTTGACGCCTTCTGCACAGCGGACGCAACCAACTGCGACAGCTACAAGACCAATGCAGCGGCTTATACAAAGAAGCTCGACGCCACGGAGGCGGAAGTAAAGGCGGCTATTGCCTCGATCCCGGAGTCAAAGCGTTTGATCATCACGTCGCATGACGCATTCGGCTACTTCCAGCATGAATATGGTCTGAAATTCCTGGCCCCCGAGGGGATATCGACTGACTCGGAAGCATCGGCTGCAGATATCGTTGCACTGATCAAACAGGTGAAGGAAGACAAGGCATCGGCAATCTTCGTCGAGAACATCACCAATCCGCGTCTGATCGAGCAAATTGCCAGCGAAACCAAGCTGAAGGTGGGAGGCACGCTTTATTCGGATGCACTTTCCAAGCCCGACGAAGGTGCAGCAACCTATATCGACATGATGCACCACAATATCGCGACGTTCAGAAAGGCCATCCTCGGGAGTTGAGCCACTTACTAAATAAACGCCGCCGTTTGCGTCGGAGAAATCCGTACCTTGCCGATATTGCGGCCATCCATTTCGACGATCTCATACTCGAGATCGTCGACGGTGAGCCTCTCGCCTTCGGCCGGGATATGGCCGAGGTTCCACAGAATATAGCCTGCAAGCGTCGTATAGCGATCACCCTCATCGACCAGATCGCGATCGATCAGCCCGCCAAGACGGCGGATGTCGATATAGGCGTCAACCACCATGCTACCGTCTTCCGAACGTTCAAGGATCGGGCTCTCCTCGCCTTCTTCGGGGAAGTCACCGGCGATAGCTTCGAGGATATCTGTAGGTGTGACCACCCCTTCGAACGAGCCGTGCTCATCAAGGATCACGCCCATCTGCACCGATGAACCGCGCAACTGTTCCATGACGCGAAGCACATTGGCGTTTTCATGGAAGATAAGCGGCTGGCGCGTGACCTTGGTCCAATCGATCTTGCCGCCGTCGAGAATGGCGAAAAGCAGATCCTTGGTGAGGGCCACGCCGACGAATTCATCGACGCGGCCGCGGGCAAGTACAACACGGCTGTGGGCGAGGGTGCGGATTTCGGCGAGCAGCTCTTCGTTGGTCTCGTCGAGATCGAGCCATTCCACTTCATTGCGCGGCGACATGATCGAACGGACCGGGCGCTCGACGAGATCGAGTACGCCGCGGATCATTTCCTTTTCTTCCGGATGGAAAACATCACCTGCTGCACTTTGTTCTGCGATTACGTCGAGCGTATCGGAATGCGGCGCATCCCCGTTACGGCCGCCGCCGAGCAGCCGCAGGACCGCGCCTGCCGTGCGATCCCGCAGATCCATCGTCGTGATGCGTTTTTCACGGTTGTGCCGTCCGATCTGGTTCGCAGCTTCGACAAGCACGGAGAAGCCGATGGCAGCGTAGAGGTAGCCCTTCGGAATATGGAAGCCGAAGCCTTCGACTATCAGGCTGAAACCGATCATCATCAGGAAGCCGAGACAGAGTATGACGACGGTCGGATGCTTGTTGACGAACGTCATGAGCGGTTTCGATGCGAGCATCATCACGGCAACCGCGATCACGACCGCGATCATCATGACCTCGAGATATTTCACCATGCCGACAGCGGTGATGACACTATCGAGCGAGAAGACGGCATCAAGGACGACGATCTGGGCAATGACCTGCCAGAAAACCGCATGCGCCACATTGCTTTCCTTGGCCGACATATGGCCTTCAAGCCGCTCGTGCAGTTCCATCGTCCCCTTGAACAGAAGGAAGATGCCGCCAAGAATGAGGATGATATCGCGTCCGGCAAAATCCAGCCCAGCGACACTGAACAGCGGCGTGGTCAGCTGGACAACCCACGAAATCGAGGCGAGCAACAAGAGCCGCATGACCAGAGCCAGCGACAAGCCTACAAGCCGCGCACGGTTGCGCTGATGCGGCGGCAGGTTGTCGGCGAGGATCGCTATGAAAACGAGATTGTCGATGCCAAGCACGATCTCCAGCACGACAAGCGTGGCAAGACCAATCCAGGCATTGGGGTCGGCAATCCAGTCCAGTGTCCAGTCCATGGGGAAGTCAGGTCCTTTTAATCACTAGATCGGCGCGGCCCTGCAGGAGGACTGGCTTGGAAAAGGGAGCGCAAATCCGCCTGCGGCGCAGGATGAAGAAGGGAAACGAAGAAATGAAGGGATTGGTTGCTGACGCCGCATATGCAGGGTCAGCATGCTTCGCAAGTCCGGACTTGGAGGCTCGTCAGATTGATCGTCCGGCATCGATGCGCGGTCAGTCCCTGTTTGACTGGCTGTCATTGTGGAAATTGAAAGGTGCCAGATGCGAACATAATGGCAGCCCGGTGGCTGGCGTACAAGAGGCGGACGAGAATTTGCCGTTACCGATCATTCATTGCCTTACGTGTAGCACTTCTAAAATTACAACGTTTTCAATAGATAACGTAAAGTCGTTCTCTCCACGAATATAGTTCTTTTGAATTAGATATTTCAACTAAAAGCAATTTTAATCAATATCTTTATTTAATCCATAGTAAGGCGTATGATCTAGTCCGCAGTTGTGAGGGGTGAGGGGGCCCCCGAAACGATGGTCTTCCCCGCACAGCGCGAACGGGAGGACTATCATGGCTATCAATCTACCAAACGGCTTGCTGAAACTTCTCGGTATAGCGCCAAGCACAATCGAAATTTCGCTCAGTAACGCGGGCAATGTCTTCAATGGTACGAATGCCAATGAACATATTCTCGGCAATGGCGGCGGCGATGCGATCAATGCCGGCGGCGGCTCGGATATTGTCGAGGGTGGCACGGGCGGTGACAAGCTCGTTGGCGGTGACGGCAATGACTATGTCGAGGGTGGCTCTGGCGGCGACGCGATGAATGGAGGCGCCGGCAGCGACACGCTCGGCTATTCGCAATCGGGTTCAAGCGTGAAGGTGACACTCAACGATAGCGGCGGCGGCACAACCTCCGGCTCTGGCTCCGGCCCGGGCAACCACGCGCAGGGCGATTCCATCGGCGGTTTCGAGAATGTCGTTGGATCGAATTTTAACGACACGCTCACCGGCAACGTTCATAGGAATGTCCTCGCGGGACTTGCCGGCGACGACAAACTATTCGGCATGGGCGGCGATGACATTCTCATCGGCGGTGCCGGCGCGGATGAGCTCGACGGTGGCATCGGCACAGATACGGCCGATTATTCCACCAGCGCCAGTCCGGTACACCTCTTGCTTGGCGGGGTCAGCAGCGGCGGCGATGCACAGGGTGATACTTTCATCTCCATCGAGAATTTCGCTGGTACGGCCGGTGCTGACGTCTTCGACGGTTCGGCCAGTCTTACCGGCTTTTCCGCCGATGGCGGCGGCGGCGCAGACTCGATGTTCGGCAGCCATTACGATGACAAGTTGAGCATCGGCGGCGCAGCGTTGGCGGCCGGATTTGCGGTGCTGCAAGACGAGGGCGGTACGCTCGAGGGCGGCGATGGGGATGACGAACTCACCGGCGGCGCGAACGATGACGTCATCTACGATGGCGCTGGGAACGATTCGGCTAACGGTGGCGATGGAAACGATACCTTCCAAGTCGGCTCCGGCGACAATAAACTGTTCGGGGGCAATGATGACGATATTTTCAACTTGAACGAAAATGACCTCAGCGATGATGGTTCTCTGTTTGACGGCGAGGACGGTGATGACAGCGTGAGCGTCGAGAGCTTCGAAACCGATGTAGAGATCGAACTTGCGGAGGAATCAGAATCGCTCGCGACCGCTGCTGCGTTCTCAAACCAAATGACGTTGAGGGCAGGCGGTGTGACACGGACCTACACCGCCACCGGTGTAGAAAAATACCTCCTATCTCTCGGCAATGACCGTTTTACTGGCAATTCAAGAAACAACATCGTGTCTGGACTTGACGGCAGCGATGTTATTGATGGCGGTGGTGGCAACGACGTGCTTTCTGGCGGAAACGGGCGTGATTTTCTCTTGTGTTCGCTGGCCGTGGGGAGCGGGACTGATCAACTCGCA
Organism: Phyllobacterium zundukense; assembly: GCF_025452195.1. Lineage (NCBI taxonomy): Bacteria > Pseudomonadati > Pseudomonadota > Alphaproteobacteria > Hyphomicrobiales > Phyllobacteriaceae > Phyllobacterium > Phyllobacterium zundukense. The sequence goes on from NZ_CP104973.1 coordinate 2,023,846, forward strand.
GGAGGTCTTGATGCGGATGTCTTCATCTTTGCACACGTTGGCGACTCGATCAGTCCGAAATTCATCCTCGACTTTAGTGTGGATGATGGCGATCTCATCCATCTCGACCAGATTGACGCCGACATCGCGACCGAAGAGCGCGAAGCATTCCAATGGATCGGGAATGGGGCGTTCAGCAAGACAGCCGGTGAACTGCGTTTCGAATCGGGGACAGAATCCGAAAATTTCAATATTATTCAAGGCGATGTCAATGGCGATGAGGTATACGATTTTGCCATACGGGTGAACAAATCAGCTGGTGACCCCAACGAATCATTCTTCGTCCTATAGGCGCGAGTGATGTTTGGGGTTCTTCACGCCTCCTCTACCCCGAGAATCCGCCGCCATCGAGGAAGGCCTGTTCTTCCTCGGTGGTGGTGCGGCCGAGAATGGCGTTGCGGTGCGGGAAGCGGCCGAAGCGGCGAATGATGTCATAGTGATGATCGGCATATTCAAGATTGTCAGGTGCGCCTTCACGGCATAGCTCTACCGAACGGCGCTGGTCATCGACATTCTCCGAATGCATGAATGGCAGGTAGAAGAAGGCGCGCAGTTTCGGCTCGAATGACAGATCGTGGCCCTTCTCCAGCGCCCTGCCTGCATAAAGCCGGGCGAGGGAGTCGGTCGCGTACATGTGCCCGGTATTGCGGAAGAAATTGCGCGGAAACTGATCGAGCAGGATCATAAGGGCCAATGCACCTTCAGCTGTTTCGACCCAGCCTTCATATTCGCGGCGGGCCGCGGCATAGTGATCATCAAGAAAGCGCTGCCGGCAAATTGAGTCGAATTCGTCGTCTTTGACGTACCATTTGTCTTCACCGGCCTCACGCCAGAAATTGACGATGCCGGTAATGCTCGTTTGATCGTTCTCAGTCATGACTGTTTCCCCCGTCTTAGTTGGCGTCGGCATTTTGGGCGGCGGGCAGCACACTCGCAGTTTCCTCGCTGAGCGCGCGGCCGGTCCGGCGCGGCTTGATCAGCGGACCTGGAACCGGCGCGTTGCCCCTCATCAAATCGGCGCCGGCGCGAATGCCACCGGCAAGCTGCAGATCGAGGCGCTCGGCGTCGCGCCGGCGTACATCTGCAGTAATATCGGCGGCTTCCTGCCGATCCACACCCAAGCCGATCAAAGTATTTTCGCCGAAGATCAATGCGGATTCGAACGTCTCGCGCATCTGGAAATCCACGCCCAGTTTGATGAGTTCGATTGTATTGCCGCGATCGAAGGCCCGTGCATAGATCTGGACCATCGGAAACTCCGCCTTGACCAGGTTGGCTATTGTCAGGATTGTTTCGGCCTTGTCGACGCAGATGAGTACCGCCTGCGCCCGCCCGGCACCTGCCGCGTGGAGGATATCGAGCCGCGTGCCATCACCATAATAGACCTTGAACCCGAACTGTGATGCAGCCTGGATCATCTCCACGTCATTATCGATGATGGAGATGTCGACGCCGCGTATCAGCAGAGGCTGGCAGGAAATCTGACCGAACCGGCCAAAGCCGATGATGAGGGCATTTCCGGTCAAGCCCTCCGCAATGTCGACTTCCTGAAGATCCTGTTTTTCCTCGGGCATGAGATATCGCAAGGCGATGAGGAAAAGTGGTGTCAGCACCATCGAGAAAATGATGATCGCCGTCAGGATGGCGTTGGCTTCCCCATCGAGTATGCCGACTGCAGTGGCCGCCGCGTAGAGCACAAAGGCGAATTCGCCGCCTTGCGCCATGATGGCCGCGCGCTCCAGCGCTTCCCGGTTAGACGATCTGAGCAGCCGTGCCGCTATGTATATCCCGATGCCCTTGATGAGCTTGAATGCGACAACGTAAAACAGCACCATCTTCCAGTTCGCTGCGACGACGCTCAGATCAAGCGACATGCCGACGGCCAGAAAGAACAATCCAAGCAGAATGCCACGGAAAGGTTCGATGTCCGCTTCGAGTTGATGCCGGAAGGTCGATTCGGACAGAAGCACGCCAGCGAGAAATGCGCCCATGGCCATGGAAAGGCCGCTGACCTGCATGATCAGGGCAGCGCCGAGGACGACCAGCAGCGCAGCTGCAGTCATGACTTCACGGGCACGCGATTGCGCGAGGAACCCGAATAGCGGATTGAGCAGGTATTTGCCGGCGAGAATGAGGCCAGCAATCGCGCCAATGCCTATACCAATGTTGATCCAGTGCAACCCTCCAGCCGACTCGGCGCTTATTGGCGCGAGGAACGCTACCAACGCCAAGAGCGGAACGATGGTGAGGTCTTCAAACAGCAGGATCGAAACCATGCGCTGGCCCTGCGGTGTGGCGGTTTCGCCGCGCTCCTCCAGCAATTGCATGACGATCGCCGTGGAGGTCAGGACGAAACCAGCACCAGCGACGAATGACTGGGCAAGCGGAAAGCCCGTGGCAATGCCGAGGCCAGTCAGAAGCAGTGCGCAAACGCCGACCTGCAGCGCTCCAAGGCCGAAAATGCTTTTGCGCAATCCCCACAACCGGGATGGCTGCATTTCGAGGCCGATGAGAAATAGAAACATGACGACACCGAGTTCCGCGACATGCAGGATCGTCTGCGGGTCGGAGAAGAACTTGAGGCCGAAGGGGCCGATTACCAGACCGGCGGCGAGGTAGCCGAGAACAGAGCCGAGCCCCAGCCGCTTGAACAACGGCACGGCGACGACGCCAGCCCCAAGCAGCACGACTACACTTAGAAGGTCAGGTCCGCTGATTTCCGCCGCCATTGGTTCTCCGCATCTTTGAGCTTGATCGTGAATTTCAGAGGTAAAGCGCGAGGATACGACAGGCAAGCTTATTCAGACGGGATGCTAATTCAAATTCCAGATCCGGCGGGCATTTCCCGAAAACAGCTTGGTCTTTTCCTCCTGGCTGCAGCCTGAAAGCAGGGAATGGGTTGCCGCGACCCAGGTGGCGAGGCCCCCACCAAGGGTACAGACGGGCCAGTCGCTACCCCATACGAGCCTATCCCAGCCGAAATTTTCTATGACGTGATTGACGTAAGGCGCCAGCGTTTCGACGCGCCAGGTCTCTGCGTCCGCGTAGGCCACCACCCCGGAAATCTTGGCGGTGACGTTCGGACGCTTGGCAATATCAGTAATTTTGCCGCGCCATTCGTCGAGCGCACCGGCCTTGATATCCGGAACACCGCAATGATCGAGGATGAACTGCACATCCGGCGCAAGATCGACGAGGGCAATCGCCTTGTCGATTTGTCTCGGCAGAACGCACAGGTCGAAGGTTAATCCCGTGCCGCCAAGCTTTCGGATGTTTTCGCGGAAGAGCGGCTGCTCCGAGAGCTCATCGCCCATGACATGCAGCACACGGCGGAAGCCCTTTACCAGAGGGTTGATCTGTTGGCGCTCGAGGAACGCCGCAAAGCCATCGTCCTCCGGACGGCAGGAAGAGATTGCACCGGCAATCAGGTTGCCGCTACGTTTTGCGAGAGATGCAATGTAATCGGTCTCCGCCTGTATGTCCGTCGGGGCGACATCGACCTCCATGTGCAACGCATGGGTGATGCCGACGCGATGAGCCTGCAGCGCGTATTTCTCATAGAGAAAATTGCGATTCAGCGCCTCGGTCCCCGACAACCAGGGATAGGACAGCACCGATTGGTCGATGAGATGCAGATGGGTGTCGATCAAAGGCATGGCTGTCATGGGTTCTCCTCCACTACGCCTGTCGCAATACGCTCGAATGGACGACATCCGCTCCGGCAAGCTCCGAGAGTTTCTGCGCCGTGGCTACCAGCATTTTGCGGGCATCTTCGACGCCCGGCGCATCCGGGATATTCAGCAATTGAATATAGGGACAGGTCAACGCGGCAATCGCCCTTCCGTCGGGGCCGAGCACAGGTGCGGAAACGTTGAAGACCCCTGCCGTCTGCGCGCTCGGCATGATCTCGTAGCCGCGCTCGCGGATCTGGTTGAGCCGCTCGCGGAAATCTGGAGGTTGGGCGATATCGTCCGCATGCTGCTCGTACTCGGCGATCATCAAGGCGCGCTCTTCATTGGAGCGGAATGCCAGCAGCACATGACCGGAACCGGTGTTGAACAAGCTGATATGGGAACCAACCCGGATTGAAATGCCCCAATAGTCCGGCGCCTCCTGCTGGGCGACGACAACGGCAGCGCCGCGGTCGAAAACGCTGAGCTGATTGGCCTGTTTCGACATCACCGCGAGTTCGCGCATCAGCGGTGTCGCATAGGAAGCAAGGCGGCGGACAGGCGCATGCAACTGGGCAAGCCCGAACAGTTTCAACGTCAATGAATAGCGATCGCCCTCAAGCCGCGTCACGTATCCCCGGCGTACGAGGCGATCGAGCATGCGGTAGAATTCGTTGGGGCTGCGGCCGAGGAATTTGGCGATTTCTGCTTGCGTGAGGCCGCCATCGATACCGGAAAGAAGCTCAAGAATGTCCAGACCCTTATCAAGCGCAGGCGCGCGATAACGATCGCTGTCGTCGTCCTCTATCATAACCAATTCTCCCCACACTCACTACTCATATACGAAGACGATATCGTTAAGAAAGCAGTTTCCATGCTTGACGGTCAAGCGCATAAATGTTTGTATATGAATGAAACGCTCATATGTGGGTGTTGCAAGATTGCGAGAGCCGGGGAGCGGCCACTCGATGACGGGAGGGAACCATGAAAAATCTGTTGACCAGTGTTTCGGCTGGCGTTATCGCGATTTTCAGCGTGCAAGCTGCACTTGGTGCAGATCTGCCGGGAAAGTTCGAGGGCGTGACCATTGACGCCAAGCTTATCGGCGGACAACAATATGAGCCGTTGTATGAGCGCATCGGCGAATGGGAAAAGCTGACCGGCGCCAAGGTCAACATCCTGTCGAAGAAGAACCATTTCGAACTCGATAAAGAGATAAAGTCGGATATTGCTTCAGGCAGCCTTAATTGGTGCGTCGGATCAAACCACTCATCATTCGCGCCGCAGTATCCCGATATCTATACCGACCTGAACAAGCTGCTTCCTGGGGAAGAAATTGCCGCGTTCGTTCCGACGAACATCAAGTCGTCGACGCTGGACGGCAAGCTGGTCATGCTGCCACGCGCACAGTTCGACGTTTCCGCACTCTATTACCAGAAGAGCATTTACGCCGACGAGGCCAACAAGAAGGCCTTCAAGGAAAAGTACGGTTATGATCTGACGCCGCCCGATACATGGCAGCAGGTCAGCGATCAGGCCATCTTCTTTACGAAGGCGCCGGACTTCTACGGCACGCAGTTTGCCGGCAAGGAAGAGGCGATCAACGGCCGATTCTATGAAATGCTGATTGCCGACGGCGGCGAGTATATCGACAAGGACGGCAAGCCGACCTTCAACTCCGAAGCCGGCGTCAAGGCGCTCGATTGGTTCGTCAATCTCTACAAGGCGAAAGCTGTTCCGGCAGGCACGACCAACTACCTTTGGGACGATCTCGGGCAGGGTTTTGCATCGGGGTCGATTGCCATCAATCTTGATTGGCCAGGCTGGGCGAGCTTCTTCAACGATCCGAAATCGTCAAAAGTTGCCGGCAATGTCGGCGTGAAGGTGGCGCCAGCGGGTTCGTCCGGCAAGCGCACTGGCTGGTCCGGTCATCACGGCTTCTCGGTGACGGAAGCCTGCGCTCACAAGGATGCCGCAGCCTCACTCGTCTGGTGGCTGACCAACGAGGACAGCCAGAAGCTCGAGGCGAAGGCCGGCCCCTTGCCGACGCGCACGGCGGTATGGGAATGGGACATCGAGCAGGCCAAGGGCGATCCTTACAAGACCGAGGTGCTGAACGCCTTCCAGGAAGAAGCAAAGAACGCATTCCCGGTTCCGCCATTGGCCGAATGGATCGAGATTTCCAACGCCGTCTATCCGGAACTGCAATCGGCCATTCTTGGTGACAAGACGTCCAAGGAAGCACTCGACACTGCGGCCAAAAAGGCGACGGAAATCCTTCAGGATGCCGGCAAGCTTTAATGGCAAGCACTGCGGTCCTTCTCTCTTGTGGGGAGCGAGGGACCGCAGGTCCGGGAAGAGGCATTTCGATCAGCACGACATGAGAAACGGGTAGTATCCCTCCCGGCTGCTTTGCAGCCACCCTCCCCACTAGGAGGAGGGCTGAAGCGGAAATGCAGAATCCAGAAGGCCATATTTCAGATGAAATTTCCCAAACTATCAGCGCCGACGCTTCTGCTGCTGCCAGCCATCATTGTTCTCGCCGCCGTCATCGTGCTGCCGCTGCTGTTCTCGCTCTATTCAAGCTTCACACCGTTCAGGCTGACCAAGCCTGAATCGATCTGGGTTTTCATCGGCGTTCGTAACTATGTGAGCGTGCTGACCAACTACGAGTTCTGGACAGCATTTGGCCGTACGGTCCTGCTCCTGACCATCGCACTCAATGCCGAGATGTTCCTCGGCCTTGGCCTTGCCATGCTGGTCAACAAGGCGACGCGCGGTCAGCGAATTTTGCGTACATTGATGATGTTCCCGATGATGTTCTCGCCGGTACTCGTCGGTTTCCAGTTCAAGTTCCTGTTCAACGACAATATCGGTTTCGTCAACAATGCGCTGCAGTCACTGGGGCTGACCACTAATGCGATACCCTGGCTGATCGATGGCAATCTGGCGCTGTTTTCAATCATCGTTGCCGAGGTATGGTCTTCAACTTCCGTCTTTGCCATCCTGATCCTCGCTGGACTGCTCGCCATGCCGCAGGAACCGGTGGAAGCGGCGCGGGTCGATGGCTGCACGCCCTGGCAGACATTCCGCTACGTCACCTGGCCCTACCTGATGCCTTTTGCCTTTATCGCCATGACGATCCGATCGCTGGACGTGGCGCGAGCCTATGACATCGTCAAGATCATGACCGATGGCGGGCCGGCCAAGCGCACCGAGCTCTTGTGGACGCTGGTCGGACGCACGGCCTATAGCGACGCGCGCATGGGCCTTGCCAACGCGATGGCATATATCTCGATCCTGCTCTCGATCCTGTTCACCGTATATTTCTTCAGAAAACTCGCTGCCGCGCGCCAGCAAATCGGAGCAGAGTGGTAAGATGGACAAGAACAGTTCTCATCGTCTGAAACGCCGCTGGCTTAAAGTCGCACATTTTATCGGTCTGTTCCTGGCGATGCTGGTCATCTGCTTGCCGGGCTTATGGATTGTCCTGAGTTCGCTACGACCGACAGTCGAGATCATGGCAAAGCCGCCTGTGTGGATACCACGCGACATCTCGCTCGATGCCTATCGCGCCATGTTTAGCGGTGCGGGCCAGGGCGGCATACCGGTGTGGGAATATTTCCGCAATTCCCTGATCATTTCGATCACCTCGACAATCATTGCGCTGATTATCGGCATGGCCGGCGGATATGCTTTTGCGCGCTACAAGTTCAAGGGAAAATCGGGTGTGTTCCTCGGTTTCATGCTGACACGGGCTGTCCCAGGTATCGCATTGTCGCTGCCGCTATTCATGATCTTCGCCCGCGTCGGCATCATCGACACGCATTTCGCGATGATTCTCATCTACGTGGCGCTGAACGTGCCGTTCACGATCTGGCTGATCGATGGTTTCTTCCGGCAGGTGCCGAAGGATCTGGCGGAAGCGGCCCAGATCGACGGATGTACCCGGTGGCAGGCATTCTGGCAGGTGGAGTTTCCATTGGCCGGCCCAGGTATCGCTTCAGCAGGAATATTCGCCTTTCTCACCTCCTGGAATGAATATGCTCTGGCATCGCAGATCACCCGCTCGGTGAATTCGAAGACGCTGCCGGTCGGCCTTCTCGACTATACATCGGAGTTCACCATCGACTGGCGCGGAATGTGCGCGCTTGCGGTGGTGATGATCATCCCGGCGCTCACTTTAACGTTTATCATTCAGAAGCATCTCGTATCCGGACTGACGTTCGGCGCGGTGAAAGGTTAACTTGTCATGGCTCCCGTAACACTTAAAAAGCTCGTCAAGAGTTATGGCAATGTCGATGTGGTCCATGGCATCGATCTCGAGGTCAAGGACCGCGAATTCATCGCCCTGGTCGGCCCGTCCGGCTGCGGAAAATCCACGACATTGCGCATGATCGCCGGACTCGAGGACATCAGCGGCGGCGTTGTTGAAATTGGTGGCAAGCCGGTGAACGACCTGCCGCCGCGTGCGCGCAACATTTCCATGGTGTTCCAGTCCTATGCGCTCTATCCGCATATGACAGTGCGCGAGAACATGGGCTTCTCGCTCAAGATTGGGAAAGTCGCACAGAGCGAAATCGATACCCGCGTCAATGAGGCTGCGGCGATTCTCGATCTCGACAAATATATGGACCGCCGCCCGTCGCAACTTTCCGGCGGTCAGCGCCAGCGCGTGGCCATGGGCCGGGCGATCGTTCGCAAGCCGGACGTATTCCTGTTCGACGAGCCGCTCTCCAACCTCGATGCGAAATTGCGCACGCAGGTACGGACCGAGATCAAGCGTCTGCATGCAAGGGTGCAGGCGACGATGATTTATGTAACGCATGATCAGGTCGAGGCGATGACGCTGTCCGACCGTATCGTCATCATGCGCGACGGCCATATCGAACAGGTCGGTACGCCCGAGGAAGTGTTCAAACGGCCGGCCACGCGCTTCGTCGCCGGGTTTATCGGCTCTCCGCCGATGAACCTCAACGAGGCGACTGTGGATAGCGAAAAGTTGGTTTTTGCCGGCGGGCAAAACCTGCCGCTACCGGCCGCGTTCCGCAGCAAGGTTGCGACTGGGGATAAAGTGATTTTCGGCCTGCGCCCCGATGATATTTACCCGACAGGGCACGGCATTAATTCTGGCGAAGCGACAGACGTGCACGAAATGGAGCTGCCTGTTTCTATCACGGAGCCGCTCGGCAACGAGACATTGCTCTTCATCACCATGGCAGAGCGAGAATGGGTGTCGCGGATGCTCAATCCACGTCACATGGATGCCGGTGAAGTGGTAAAATTCAGTTTCGACCTGTCGCAGGCGCATCTTTTCTCGCCTGAAACCGGCAAAACGCTGCGGGGGTGATTCCAATGGCCAAGATCGAAAAAATTGAACTGCGTATGGTGGATCTGCCGCCGAAAGTGCTGCGCACCGATGCGATCCAGAGCTTCGTCAGCCAGGAGACGCCGATCGTTACGATAACCGACAGCGACGGGGCGGTGGGCACTGGTTATAGCTACACAATTGGCACTGGTGGCTCTTCTGTCATGCGCCTGCTCTCCGATCATCTGGCGCCGCGTCTCCTCGGCAAGGATGCCGATCAGATCGAGGCGATCTGGCGCGACCTCGAATTCGCGACCCATGCGACGACCATTGGCGCGATCACTGCGATTGCTCTAGCGGCTGTCGATATCGCGCTATGGGATTTGCGGGCGAAGAAGCAGCGCCTGCCGCTATGGAAGCTGGCGGGTGGCGCGAAGGATCGCTGCCCACTTTATACCACCGAGGGTGGTTGGCTTCACATAGAGAAACAGGCGCTGGTTGACGACGCGCTGCAGGCGAAGGCCAAGGGTTTCAAGGGTGCCAAGGTCAAGATCGGCCGCCCGCATGGCTCCGAGGATCTGGACCGGCTGTCGGCAGTTCGCGACGCGGTTGGTTCCGGTTTCGAGATCATGACCGACGCCAATCAGGGCTTTTCCCTGGATGAAGCCATTCGCCGCTCGCAGGTGCTGCGCGACATCGATCTTGCCTGGCTGGAGGAGCCCCTACCTGCGGATGACATTGACGGTCACGTGCGGCTTTCGTCGGCAACCCAGACGCCGATTGCCGTTGGCGAGTCGCTCTATTCGATCCGGCATTTCCGCGAATACATGCAGAAACGCGCGTGCTCCATCGTTCAGGTCGATGTTGGCAGGATTGGCGGCATCACGCCGTGGCTCAAGGTGGCGCATGCGGCGGAGGCGTTCGACATGCCGGTCTGTCCGCATTTCCTGATGGAACTGCATGTGAGCCTGACCTGCGCTGTGCAAAACGGCAAATATGTCGAGTATATTCCGCAACTGGATGATCTTACGCACACGCAGATGCGCATCGAGAATGGCTATGCGATTGCGCCATCAGAGCCTGGCATTGGCATAGACTGGGACTGGGATGCAGTGAGGGCAAGAAGCGTCAGCGAATTCACGACCGAGATACGGAGCTAGTATCATGCAACGTATGGGCATGATGATCGGTCTGAACGCCGACAAGGTGGCCGAGTACAAGCGCCTGCATGCAGCGGTATGGCCGGAAATCCTCGAGCTGATTTCAAGCTGCAACATCCGCAATTACACGATCTTCCTGCGCGAACCGGAGAACATCCTGTTCGGAACATGGGAATATCACGGCACGGATTTTGCGGCAGATATGGCCAGGATGGCCGCTAATCCGAAGAACAAAGAATGGTGGGCTGTGTGCATGCCCTGCCAGGCGCCGCTTGATTCGCGGGCCGAGGGCGAGTGGTGGGCGATGATGGAAGAAGTGTTCCATCTCGATTGAAGGACCGCATAATGAGTTTTGACCCTACAACCTTGCAGCAAAGCTGGCCGCTTCCGGCGAAGCGACGCCCGATCGTGACCTTCGGCGCGGGCAGCATCGTCGGCGATGCGCACTATCCAGCTTACAGAAAAGGCGGATTTGCGATCGCCGGGCTGTTCGATCCGGATCAAGCGAAGGCAAAAAAGCTGGCCGACGAATGGGGCGTGACTGCCTATGCTTCGGTTGCCGAGGCGGCAGCCGTCGACGAGGCGATATTCGATCTTGCTACACCACCTTCACGTCATTCCGATATACTGAAGGCCCTGCCAGAGGGTTCCTTCGCGTTGATTCAGAAACCGATGGGTAGCGATCTCGCGGAAGCCTCTGAAATCCTCCGCATCTGCCGCGAACGCAATATCACGGCAGCAATCAATTTCCAGCTGCGGTTTGCACCCATGATGCTGGCGCTCAAGGACGCGATTGCGCGCGGGTGGCTCGGTGAAGTGATCGATTTCGATGCGTGGCTCGCCCTGGATACGCCGTGGTCTCTATGGCCGTTCTTGGATGGCTTGCCGCGTGTCGAAATCGCCATGCACTCGATTCACTATATTGACCTTATCCGGCAAATCCTCGGTAATCCGCTTGGCGTCCATGCCAAGACACTGGGCCATCCCAACCACAAGGTAGCGCAGACGCGCACAAGTGCGATTCTCGACTATGGCGATAAGGTGCGCTGCGCGCTGTCGGTCAACCATGATCACAAATTCGGGCGCAAATTCCAGGCCTGCGAATTCCGCGTCTGCGGCACCGAAGGCGCAGCCTATGTGAAGCTTGGCGTCAACCTCGACTATCCTCGCGGCGAGCCGGACGAATTGATGATCTATCCGAAGGGCGGTTCCGACTGGATCAATGTCCCCTTGCAAGGATCGTGGTTTCCTGATGCTTTCGTTGGAAGGATGGCCAACCTGCAACGCTTCGCCAGCGGCGAAGACCAGGAACTCGTCAGTTCCGTCGAGGACGCATGGCACACGATGGCGCTTGTCGAAGCAGCCTATCAATCGAGTGCAACGCCGGCTACCCCGCTCGCACAGAAGCCGGAGGCCTGAATGTCCGAACAAGCCATCTATTTCGAGGACTACGAACTCGGCCGTGTACGAGTCACAACGGGGCGGACCATTACTGAGACTGATTTCGTGGTCCACGCCGGCCATACGGGCGATTTCTTTCCGCACCACATGGATGCGGAATTTGCAAAGACAACACCCTTTGGTCAGCGCGTTGCTCATGGCACGATGATCTTTTCAATCGGCGTAGGGCTGACCGCAAGCCTGATCAATCCGGTGGCGTTTTCCTATGGCTATGATCGCCTGCGCTTCGTCAGGCCGGTTTTCATTGGCGATACGATCCGCACGCGCGTAACAATCAGCGCCAAGGATGATGATCCGAAGCGCTCTGACAGCGGACGCATCGTCGAGCGCTGCGAGGTCATCAATCAACGTGACGAGGTCGTGCTTGCCGCCGACCATATTCTTATAGCCGAGCGCAAGAGCAAGGCGACATAAAGCGATTGGAGATTTGCAATGACTGGTAAGCTTGAAGGCAAGCGGGTTTTGATCACAGCTGCGGGGCAGGGCATTGGCCGCGCCTCGGTGCTAGCGTTCGCACGCGAAGGCGCAATCGTGCACGCGACGGATATCAACCAGCAGCTGCTCGATGCGCTGCCGAAAGAGGCGGGGATCAAGCCGCGCAAGCTCGACGTGTTGAAGACAGACGAAGTCAATCAGGTCATCGGCGAACTTGGTGCAATCGACGTGCTGTTCAATTGCGCCGGGTTCGTGCATGGCGGCTCGATTCTCGAAATGCCGGACGCGGACCTGGACTTCGCGCTGGACCTCAATGTCCGCGCCATGATCCGCACGATCAGGGCAGTGCTCCCCGGCATGATCGAGCGCAAGGATGGCGCCATCGTCAACATGTCGTCGGTTGCGAGCAGCGTCAAAGGTGTGCCGAACCGCTTTGCCTATGGCGTGACAAAGGCAGCTGTTCTGGGTCTTACCAAGGCGGTCGCTGCCGACTACATCACACAGGGCATTCGCTGCAACGCCATCTGCCCCGGTACGGTCGAAAGCCCGTCGCTCGAACAGCGCATGCGTGCTGGCGGCGACTATGACGCGACACGCGCCGCTTTCATCGCGCGCCAGCCGATGGGCCGTCTCGGCTTGCCGGAAGAGATCGCCGACCTTGCCGTTTATCTCGCCGGCGCGACCTATACGACTGGCCAGGCATATAACATCGATGGTGGCTGGACCGTCTAGAGGTCTCCACAGGAGTAAATTATGACCCGCATCACCGACCTTCGCGTTTTCGATATCCGTTTTCCCACGTCGCAAAGCCTCGATGGGTCCGATGCGATGAACCCGGATCCGGACTATTCGGCCGCCTATGTCGTGCTCGATACGGATGCCGATGGACTTGCCGGCCATGGCCTGACCTTCACCATAGGGCGCGGCAATGAAATCGTCTGTATGGCGATCGAGGCGCTGAAGCATCTTCTCATTGGCCTGGAACTGGATTGGGTGAAAGAAAATCCGGGCCGCTTCTGGCATTTCGTTACGGGCGATAGCCAGCTTCGCTGGATCGGACCGGACAAGGGAGCGATGCACCTTGCCACCGGTGCTGTCGTCAATGCGGTATGGGATCTTCTGGCAAAGCAAGCGAAGAAACCGGTCTGGCAACTCGTGGGCGAAATGACGCCCGAAGAAATCGTCAATATCGTCGACTTCCGCTATCTGACCGACGTACTGACGCGGGACGAAGCGCTTGAAATTCTGCGCAAGGCGGAGAAAGGCAAGCAGGACCGGATCGCTGATCTGAAAGCGACAGGTTATCCTTGCTATACAACCTCGGCGGGCTGGCTTGGCTATTCCGATGACAAGCTGCGTCGCCTTTGCCAGGAAGCCGTCGATGCAGGTTTCAATCATATCAAGATGAAAGTCGGCCGCGATCTCGACGACGATATCCGCCGCTTGACGATTGCCCGCGAGGTGATCGGCGAGGACCGCATCCTCATGATCGATGCCAATCAGGTCTGGGAAGTCAATGAGGCTATCGACTGGGTTAACAAGCTCGCCTTCGTCAAGCCGTTCTTCATCGAGGAGCCGACGAGCCCGGACGATGTCGCGGGCCACCGCAAGATTCGGCAAGCCATTCACCCGGTGAAGGTTGCCACAGGCGAGATGTGCCAGAACCGCATCATGTTCAAGCAGTTCATAGCCGAAGGCGCGATCGATGTCGTGCAGATCGATTCGTGTCGCATGGGCGGGCTCAACGAGGTGCTCGCCGTGCTGCTGATCGCGGCGAAGTATGATCTGCCGGTCTGGCCGCATGCGGGCGGTGTGGGCCTTTGCGAATATGTGCAGCACCTGTCGATGATCGACTATGTCGCGGTGTCGGGCACCAAGGCGGGCAGGGTGATCGAATATGTCGACCATCTGCATGAACATTTCGTCGACCCGTGCAATATCCAGAATGCCGCCTATATGCCGCCGGTCCTGCCGGGCTTCTCGATCGAGATGAAGCCGGAAACGATCAAACAGTATTTGTACAGCGCCTAGTCTGGTTGCGCGACTACGGTGCGTGGTTCGACAGGGCTCACGATGAGGGAGGGAGAGGATTGCAGCAGCCGGGAAGTGCCGCCTCTGCGGTTTGCTCGTGCAATCAACCACCTCCCTCATGGTGAGCCCCGTCGAACCACGCACAATGGCTTTGCAACACGAAACTTCACCGTGTCGCCGTTCGTAAATGCGATGTCGTTTCCGCGCCTATTCTTTTGTTCTGCCGAGTGCTCTTATCGAGACACTTGAGGTGCCGCTTTCCAGGGAGAGAGCGGAGAATTGGGAAGCCGGTCAGGATATGCAAATCCGGACCATGGCGGCCTGCAAATGATGCTTTTCTGCGCTTCCGGTGCTCATGGACTTTATGTCCACTCCGCTCCGGTTCTCGCAAAGCACCATTTTCGGCTCGCCCTGGTTCCAAATTTGTCCACATCCTCAACCCGGCGCTGCCCCCGCAACGGTAGTGGAGTGGAAAACGCGGCAAAACAGCCACTGGGAGGATATCCCGGGAAGGCGCCGCGAAGCCGGAAACGGCAACTCCAGAGCCCGGAAACCAGCCTCGAGTGACAAAACCGACTGATCGCGGTGGGCGATCAAGGAGCATGATTTTGTGCAGGCGACGTTTGACTTGCGCGGAGGTCCTCCTTCACCACCAGTCAGTTCTTTCGCGGGCTATAAGAGCGAGGACACGACATGGACTTAACGAACGAACTGCTCCGGAATCTCAGGAACCGGAAACCAGGATACGGACTTGAACAGGCATTCTATTCCGATCCGGATTATTACCGTCTCGATATGGAAAATATCTTCTATCGCGATTGGCTGTTCATCGGCCATGATTGCGAGGTGGCCAAGCCGGGCAACTACTTTACGGTTCAGGTTGGTGACTATCCGGTCGTCATCGTACGCGACCGCCAAAAACAGATCAGGGCTTTCCACAATTCCTGCCGCCATCGCGGATCGCGTGTTTGTGCCGCTGAAAGGGGTACAGCGGCGAAGCTCGTTTGCCCCTACCATCAGTGGACCTATGAACTGGACGGCCGCCTGCTGTTCGCGCGCCAGATGGGCGATGATTTTGACGCCAGCCAGCATAGTCTCAAAACGGTGCATTGCGAGAGCGTCGGCGGCTATATCTTCATCTGCCTGGCGCCTGCCGCTCCGGATTTCGGCCCGACACGTGCCCTGCTCGAACCCTATCTCGCGCCGCATCGCCTGACCGAGACAAAGGTGGCATTCCAGAGTTCGATTGTCGAAAAGGGCAACTGGAAACTGGTCTGGGAAAATAATCGGGAATGCTACCACTGCGTCGCCAACCATCCCGAACTGTGCAAAACTTTCCCCGAAGCGCCAAGCGCCACCGGGATCCAGGGCTCCAAAGAGGACCCTGAGATGGTCGCGCATTGGGAAAAGTGCGAAGCAGCCGGCCTCCCAAGTGTTTTCCGTATCGCAGAAGACGGCCAATATCGTGCCACACGCGTGCCACTGCTCAGCGGCGCCGAGAGCTATACGATCAGTGGCAAGCGTGCGGTCGGCAGGCAACTCAGTGATGACGTCAATGCACAGCAGATCGGCTCGCTACTGCTCTATCACTACCCTAGCACGTGGAACCATGTTCTCGGCGATCAGGCGATATCCTTTCGCGTGCTTCCGCTTGGACCGAACGAGACCGAGGTCACGACCAAGTGGCTCGTGCACAAGGATGCGGTCGAAGGCGTCGATTACAATCTCGAAGAACTGACGCATGTCTGGCTCGAGACCAACAATCAGGATCGCCGTATCGTTGAAGAAAACGCATTCGGTATCCGCTCACCAGCCTATGAGCCCGGTCCTTATTCGGTCGAACACGAGGGCGGCGTGCTGCAATTCCTCGAATGGTACAGCAATTCCATGGAAACAAGGCTCTCCGGCGAAACCAAACTCAGCAAGGTAGCATGATGAATATGACGCTTCCTCAGACCTACCCGCACCTCGATCAGATGCAGCCATGGAATGATCGACTGCATCTGCTGGAGTGTCTTTCGGTCATCGAGGAAGCGCCCAACGTGAAAACTTTCACGTTCAGATCGGACAATCAGAACTGGTTTCGCTATGAGCCAGGCCAGTTCATGACGTTCGAATTGCCGGTGCAGCCGGAAGCCGTCTTGCGCACATTTACATTGTCATCCAGCCCATCGCGGCCATTCACCATTGCCGTGACGGCGAAGGCCCAGGACAGCAGTATAGGTGCGCGGTGGATGCTCGATCATTTGACGCCGGGTGCGCGGTTAAAGGCATTCGGGCCGCTCGGCGATTTCTCCATGCGCAAGCATCCCGGTGAGAAATACCTGTTTATCTCGGCGGGTTCGGGCATCACGCCGATGATGTCGATGACGCGCTGGATGCACGATTGCGCCCCGCAAAGCGATGTCAACTTCGTGACCTGCGCACGGCGGCCCAGCGACATCATCTTCCGCAGGGAACTCGAATACCTGACAAGCTGCATGCCGAACCTGAAGCTCGCCTTCCTGATCAAGGAACACGAGATGGGGCAGGTGTGGACCGGTATTCGCGGCCGTTTCGAAGAGGCGCGGTTGCCATTGCTTTCACCGGACTTCAGGGACAGGACCATCTTCTGTTGTGGGCCTGAAACCTTCATGCGCGATGTCCGCACCATGCTCGAAGCATCCGGCTTCGACATGACGCATTATCACCAGGAGAGTTTCGGACCTGCTGCCGAACCGGTGTTGCCGATGATGGATGCGATATCGACAGAGGCCGTCGAGAGATCAGCGATGGTCAGCTTTTCCATGTCGGGCATGGAAGTGCCATGTGCGCCGGGCGAAACGATCCTGAAGGCCGCACGCGGTGCCGGGATACGCATTGCGGCGGCTTGTGAGTCGGGACTCTGCGGCACCTGCAAGGTTATGAAAATTTCCGGCGAGGTCGACATGGACCACAATGGCGGTATTCTCGACGATGAGATCGACGAGGGCTATGTGCTCGCGTGCTGTTCCAAACCGCTTGGTAACGTTGAAATTGAGGCTTGAAACGCCTTTAACTGCTTGAAAGTTCTTTTAGAAACCGATTCAACTCGTCTTGGGGGATTCCGACCGTATGTTCCGGGCCCGGATAGACTTGCGATTGAACATCGGAGACGAACTCCGCAAAGGCTGTGACCCTTTCCTGCTGCAGGCGGTCATATTCGGCGCTGAAGTTGCGATATACCTTGGCGTGACGTGGATAATGGCCGCGATTCGAGCCAAGAACATCTTGCGCGAACAGGTACTGCGCATCACAGCCCACGCCGGCGCCCATTGAAATCATAAACAGCGATGTGCGCTCGGAAATTGCTGTCGCAATCGGAACAGGCACAACTTCTATTTCTGCTGCGAATGCGCCAGCATCTTCCAATGCTTTGGTCTGTCGCCATACCTCGAATGCGCTTTCGGCCGTTTTCCCTACAGCCTTGAAACCGCCGGTCCAAGTCGCCTGCGACGGGATTAGCCCTACGTGACCGCAAACAGGGATCCCTTCGTTACGCATGCTACGTACGGTGGCGACGCTTGCGGCGCAATAAACCGCATCGCCGCCCGCCCTAAGCGCCTTGAACGCCGCGCGGATGTACTCTTCTGCGGTTACGAAATCACCATACTCCAACCCGGGCACCGCGAACACCGAGGGCGCAGCGTCGCGAAACTCGGGCGTAAGCAATGATGGCGGGACAGATAGCATGTCTACGCCGGCGCATTCGGCGGCCTGTGCTTCCTCCAACGTTTCCACACGCAGCATAGTCAATTGACGCCGACCTTTCAGCGCGAGGACGTCGGCGACGGTGGGTCGCTGGTTTTTCATGGTCATCCTAGGCTGCAAGCAATGATTTGAGTTTTACGTCGGCGGTAGAAAGCTGGGCGGAATCCGGTCTCGCGCCACGGGCGATAAGCATCTCGGCAAGCCTTATGTCCTTTGCTACCGAATTGCCGGGGCCAATGCCGCTCGCGGCGACAAGACGGCCATCGGCAGCAAGGTGGAACAGAATGAAGGCACCATCGCCGAGATCGCGGCGGATCGATTTCGTACCCTCGTCCGAGAGGCCCGCGACCTGCAGACCGAGTTCATACTGATCCGACCAGAACCACGGTACCGCTTGATGCGGCTCCCGTGCACCGAGCATGTTGCGCGCAGCCAGGGCGCCCTGTTCCTGTGCATTGCGCCATGCTTCGAGCCGCACCCGGCGCCCGCCGTAAACAGCGAGCGGGAAGATACAGCAGTCGCCTGCCGCATAAATATCCGGATCGCTGGTCTGCAACCAATCATTGACGACGATACCGTTGCCTGTTTCGAGACCGGATGCTTCGGCCAGCGCGGTCACCGGCGTCGCACCTATGCCGATGATGGCGAGGTCAGCCACGATGACGTTTCCTGTCGAAAGTGTGATCGCAACATTGTCTGCAGCGTCGGCAAAGGAGACTATTCCGGTATCGCACAGAATGGTCACACCTTCGTGGCGATGGCGCGTGTCGATGACCCTGGCGATTTCCTCCGGGACGCCGCGCATCATGATGCGGCTTTGCGCCTCGATCACAGTGACCGACGCGCCGCGCTTACGAGCGCTGGCCGCAAGTTCAAGCCCGATGAACCCGCCGCCGACAATGACGATGCGTGCTCCTGGCTGAAACCTTGCCCGGATGGCGAGCGCATCGTCAAAACTGCGCAGGGTGGTGCAATGCTTGCTGCCCGCTGCGAGAGGCAGGGGGCGCGGAATGGCACCTGTCGCAAACAGAAGACCCTCATAGGGGATTTGCCGGCCATCCTCAAGTGTGACGCGCTTTTCCTCCCGGTCGATTGACGTCGCCGTCGAGCTGCCGATGAAGTCGATGTTCTTTTCGTTAAACAGGGATGCGGCGGCTATGGTGCGAGGTGCTGGATGGTCCTCCGAGACCATCGCTTCCTTGGAAAGAGGCGGGCGCTCATAGGGGAGGTGCTTTTCCGTGCCGATCAAGGTGACGGGTCCATCGTAGCCGTTTTCCCGCAATGCAAAAGCCGCGCGCACGCCGCATTCGCCAGCGCCAATGATGACCATTCCTCGTTCCATCGCCATTATCCCAGCTGTATCAATACTTTACCGGCCTCGACCTTGACCGGGTAGGTTTTAAGGTTGATGCAGACCGGCGCTCCCTTGGCTTCTCCGGTCTTATAGTTGAAGCGGCCATTGTGCTTGGGGCACTCGATGATCTCGTCCATCACAAGACCATCGGCGAGATGGATATGTTCATGAGTGCACAGCCCGTCCGTAGCAAAAAACTCATCGTCCGGGCTGCGGTAGATTGCAAAGGTCTTTCCAGCATGGTCGAAACGCATGACGTCTTCTTCGTCTATGTCGTTTGAAGTGCAGGCCTCCACCCAGTTGCTCATCGTTCGATCCTCCCGGTCGCTTATGGACTATTATTCCGCTGCCGCCGCGACAGGTTCGCTATGGAACTCCTCGCGATAGGGCTTGGCGGTCGGCGGCAATTCCCGCTTGAGGAAATAGTCCTCGTTGCGCAACTGGCGCAGGAATGCAGGCACCATCTCGCGGTACGCGTGCAGGATGGACGGGTTTGCCGCCGGCAAATCGTGTCTGATCATGGCATGCAGCTGCGGCAGCGCGTGATAGGGCACCATCGGGAACATGTGATGTTCGACGTGGTAGTTCATGTTCCAGTAGATGAACCGGCTGGCCGAGTTCATAAGAACGGTACGGCTATTGAGCCGGTGATCGGTGACATTGTCGGCAAGCCCGCCATGCTGCAGAAGCCCCGTGAGCACATGATGCCAAGCGCCGTACAGTCGCGGCAGGCCGATCAGCACCAGCGGCAGAATCGATCCGAGGTATAACGAAAGCGCGATCGTGGCGAGATAAATCGCGGTCCAGATACGGGCGATACGGACGACTTTTGGCTGTTCCTGCTCGGGAATGAAGGTCTTTTCCTCGGCGCTGACGATTCCCAGAGCGTTGCGAATGAGGTCGCCTATGGCGTGCCAGACATCCAGAATACCGAAGAAATTCAATGCGACACGCAACAGATCGGGTGGACGCATGACCGCAATCTCCGGATCGCGGCCGACAATGACCGTGTCCGTATGATGCCGCGTATGGCTCCAGCGCCATGTGACTGGATTGCGCATGATCATGAAGCAGGCGATCTGGTAGACGACATCATTCATCCAGCGTGTCTTGAACGCCGTACCGTGGCCGCATTCATGCCAGCGGCTGTCCGAGGCGGAACCATAAAGGACGCCATAGGCGAGGAAAAACGGCACGCAAAGCCAGCTGCCCCAGAAATAAACGCCAAGGCCGGCGAAGACCAGCATGCTGCCGAGCCAGATCGCTGTGTCACGGATCGCCGGGCCATCGGAGCGCTTCATCAGCTCTTTCATCTGCTTGCGAGGGATGTCGGTGTGATACCATTCGGCTGCAGCAAGACCCGACTCCACAGCCAGTTGCGAGTCACGGCCGATCAGGCTGTAATCGCGCCTTGTCGGCATGGCGAGCGCTACTGAATGCATATGAGACCTCCCTCAATCAGTCGGAAGAACATACGCGTTGGTGCAACCTGCCTCAATCTGAAATGATGAAATTCTATCATTTTCAATCAGAGATTGGTATAAATGACTGATAGATTCTATCAGGGAGCGCATGAGGTGGCAAACAGGCCGACAATCTCCGATCTGGCGCGTGCGGCGGGAGTGGGAGTCGCGACAGTCGACAGGGTCCTAAACGGACGGCTGCCAGTGCGCGAGGAAACGGCGCGGCGGGTATATGAGGCGGCCAACAGCATCGGATACCATGCGGCCGGGTTGATCCGCCAGCGTATGCGGCAGGAATTGCCTGAATACCGGCTGGGATTTTTGTTGCAGAAACCCGGGCACCATTTCTATCAGGAGTTTGCGCGGGAGATCGAGAATGCTGTCAGCCAGGCGTCGCATTTCCGCGGCGTTCCTGCGATAGAGTTTTGCGCCTCGCAAGCGCCGGACGAGATCGTCACCAAGCTGAAACTGTTGGCGGGACGCTGTCGTTCGATCGGCCTGGTTGCGCCGGACCATCCGTCCATCACAGCTGCTGTCGATGAATTGAAGGCCAAGAATATCTCGGTTTTTTCGCTGCTTTCGGATTTTGCCGCCGGAATCCGCGAAGGTTATGTCGGCGTCAACAACCGCAAGGTAGGCCGTACGGCGGCCTGGATGATCACCAAAGCCGCCAAAAAGCCCGGAAAAGTCGCAATTTTTGTCGGAAGCCATCGCTTCCACGGGCACGAACTGCGCGAAATCGGTTTTCGTGCTTTCTTCCGTGAAGAGGCGCCGCAGTTCACTGTGTTAGACACGATGGTCAATCTGGAGACGCGCCAGATCACCAATGAGGCGATGGCGGAGCTGCTGCGCCGCCATCCGGACCTTGCCGGCTGCTATGTAGCCGGCGGTGGAATGGAAGGCGCGATCAGTGCGATTCGCGAGGCGCAATTGGAACAGTCTCCGGTGATGATCGTCAATGAAATCACCCCGGAATCGCGGGCGGCGCTGGCCGACAAAATCGTCACCATGGTCATCGCGACTCCCTTGCCAAGGCTCTGCCGGGAACTCACGGAGCTCATGGGTCACGCCATCGAAAGCGGCGCGGCCAACGCTCCGGGCCAGACCTTTTTGCCGTTCGATATCTACCTTCCAGAGAACATCTGAGCGGCATTTACACGCGGCCACAATCAAATTGCCCGCGCCGGTTGAAATTCCTGCGGCGGAATCGAGGATTCATGTTCCATTTTTGCATGTTCTTGCGCCAGATCCGGACATTCTTGCGCAGAAGCTCCGCCGGATCCCGCAGGCCCTGTTCTCTTTTTCTCACGCATCGGAATCTATCAGAAATGATAGTTTTTCGGCCAAAACGGCGATTGACGGAATAGCGGCTTCGACAGATGGTTGCGCCGGATTTGCGGGCTCTTGGCAACCCATGGGCGCAGACCGCTTTAAGTACCACCGGGAGTATTATTCAGATGAGCGACACGATTTCTCACCCCGTCTTTGCGATCAACCATATCGCCGCGCCGAACATGACACCGGCGGAATTCTTCCAGCTGGCGAAGTCGCTCGGCCTCAGCGATGTCGAGATCCGCAACGACCTCGGCGGCAATGCGATCGTCGACGGAACGCCGGCGGCAGAGGTCCGGGCGCTGGCTGAATCGGCAGGCGTTCGCATCGCTACGATCAATGCACTGCAGCGCTTCAACGAATGGACGCCGGAGCGAGAAAAGGAGGCGATCGAGCTTGCGGATTATGCGCGCGATGTGGGTGCGAGCGCGCTGGTCCTTGTCCCGGTCAATGATGGTTCAGGCCAGACAGATGGCGAGCGTCAGGCGAACCTGCGCACCGCATTGACGGCACTGATGCCGATCCTCGAACAGCGCGGTCTCATGGGTTTCGTTGAACCACTCGGCTTCGAGATCTGTTCGCTGCGTTCAAAGCGCGAAGCGGTGGAAGCGATCGAGGCGGTCGGCGGCAAGGGCAGGTTCAGACTGGTGCACGACACGTTCCACCATCATCTCGCCGGTGAACCGGAACTTTATCCGGCGATGACCGGCATGGTTCACATTTCAGGAGTTGCCGA
Source organism: Phyllobacterium zundukense (assembly GCF_025452195.1). Classification (NCBI taxonomy): domain Bacteria; kingdom Pseudomonadati; phylum Pseudomonadota; class Alphaproteobacteria; order Hyphomicrobiales; family Phyllobacteriaceae; genus Phyllobacterium; species Phyllobacterium zundukense. The sequence goes on from NZ_CP104973.1 coordinate 2,046,565, forward strand.
CCCTGTGATCGCGGTCGGTGACATGCGCGATCCGCATAGGATGCTGGTCGATGCGGATGACCGGCTTGGCAACGTCCGGCAGATGCGCGAACTGATCGATCAGGGTTATACCGGCTTGTTCTCGTTCGAGCCGTTCGCGCGGGAAGTGCAGGAGCTGGAGAACCCTTCGGAGGCGATCTCGTCCAGCATGGATACAATCAAGGCCGGCCTGGTTTGACCTAGATTTCCCGGTTGCATAGCGGCTAGTCGTCTTCCTCTTCATAGACAATTATACCCGCAATCGCCGGTACCCAGGGAAGAGCTGATCGTTGCCAGACCGCATGCGTCGGCCGTAGTTCCGCACGTTGCTCGAGCGTACCCACCCGAACACCGTAGATCGATGGATTTTCGGTATCGGAAGTCGCGTAGAGCGGAGTTCCGCATTCGGGACAAAAGGCTTGTGCCCGACGAGCGCCGCTCTGCGCAGTCTTGATGTAGATTTTCGGATTGCCTGACAGAATGTGAAAATCTTTCGCCGCTACGGGGACCGATACGCGGAAGGCCGTCCCGGTCAGATTCTGGCAATCGGTGCAATGGCAAATGCTCACTTCGCCCGGATCGGCATCGCAAGCGAATGTTATCCTGCCGCAATGGCATGCACCGTTGACCCTCATGTCCCGGCCTTCCGAACAAGCCTCATCCGTTTAATTTTCCTGGATGGAGACACCGCCCTCTCCAATTTTCAGTTCGACGCCTGCGGGCTTCGTTTCTTCCCGATAGACATAAACACCGAGACCTATCACAATGACGAGAAGGGCTCCAATGATCAGATAAAGGCCATTGCGATTCACTATTTGATCCTTTGTGTGTTGGAACTAGAGCCATTCCGTTTTTCTTCGAATCACGGAATTGCTCTAGTTCTTTGTTTTACGCAATTCCGGACGGAAAACCGCTTCACACTTTTCCTGGAATTGCTCTAATTGGACTGATCCAGCGCATGTGGAGCAGGCTGGCCGGGCGTTTGATCGCCGGCCGGGTAAAACCAAAGGAATGCCGCGACCGCCAGAATGATGATAACAGCCGTCGATATCCATGTTTGAATACGCATGTGATTGCCTCCGGTTGTGGAGTTAAACCGCGCCAGACCCATAAGGTTCCGTAATCGGACTGCACAGCAGTGCAATCTCGGCTGACCATTAATTGGTCTATAGTCCTCAAATCCCGCTTGACGCTTCTTGCATAAAATGGAATAAATATTTCAGAAGCTGGGCAGAACGGTTCGTATATTCCGTAATTGGTGTTCAGATAAAGATTTGCGCGCAAACGCCGCGCACGCTTCATGTCCGGATGTTGCCAGCCAGGGACAAGGTGGGCTGGCAAAATCGGGGTGTGAGGGGTTCCGGATTAAAACAGGTGCAGCCGGGGCACCATTTGTGGAGGAGAAGACATGAAAAAGTTTTTGCTTGGAGTGGCTGTTTCAGCATTGATGGCTGGTTCGGCTTCGGCCGCGAATATTGGCGTTTCGATGGCGAAGTTCGACGATAACTTCCTGACCGTCTTGCGCAATGGCATGCAGGATTATGCCAAGACACTTGATGGCGTGACCCTGCAGGTCGAGGACGCGCAGAACGACGTTGCCAAGCAGCAGAGCCAGATCCAGAATTTCATTGCGTCCAAGGTCGACGCCATCATCGTCAACGCCGTGGACACGGATGCGACGGCGGCCATGTCGAAGATCGCCGCCGATGCGGGCATCCCCTTGGTCTATGTCAACCGCGAGCCGGCAAATGTCGACAGCTTGCCGGAGAAGCAGGCTTTCGTTGCTTCCAACGAAGTGGAATCCGGCACGCTGGAAACCAAGGAAGTCTGCAAGCTCTTGAAGGGCAAGGGCAAGATCGTCGTGATGATGGGCGAGCTCTCCAACCAGGCTGCCCGCCAGCGCACCAAGGACGTGCACGATGTGATCGCAACCGACGAGTGCAAGGGCCTCGAGATCGTCGAGGAGCAGACCGCCAACTGGTCACGCACCGAAGGGTCCGACCTGATGACGAACTGGCTCTCCGCCGGACTCGAATTCGATGCGGTCGTCTCCAACAATGACGAAATGGCCATCGGCGCGATCCAGGCCTTGAAGGCTGCCGGTCGTTCGATGGACAGTGTCGTCGTTGGCGGTGTCGATGCAACACAGGATGCGCTTGCCGCCATGGCTGCGGGCGACCTCGACGTGACGGTGTTCCAGAACGCTGCCGGTCAGGGCAAGGGTGCTGTCGATGCGGCGCTGAAGCTCTCCAAGGGCGAGAAGGTCGAGACCAAGGTCTATGTGCCGTTCGAACTGGTGACGCCGGAGAACCTGTCGAAGTATCAGAAGTCGAACTGAGGAGACCTTTGCCAATCCATCCTGACGGACATCTGATGCGATTTTGCTGCGCTTCCGGTGCTCATGGACGAAAAAGTCCACTGCGCTCCGGTTCTCGAAAACCGCACCACCTGCCTGGTCAGGCTGAATTCTCAAAAGGCCTCCACAGCGTTTAATTTTGGACCGGAACGCATCAATCTGCTGCGTTCCGGCATATGATAGAGCCTCTCTGGGAGGAGATGATCATGGCAGTCAGCCCCTCGACCATGGCAGCGGTGCGCGCCAGTGGCGCCATACCGCAATCGGAATATCTCTTGAACGCCGAAAATATCCGAAAGGAATTTCCTGGCGTTCTGGCGTTGGACAATGTGCAGTTCCGGCTCAAGCGCGGCACTGTGCATGCGCTGATGGGCGAGAACGGCGCCGGTAAATCCACGCTGATGAAGATCCTTGCTGGAATATATATTCCGGATCAGGGCGAGGTTCATCTGAAGGGCCTGCCGATCCGCCTGAAATCCCCGCTCGATGCGCTGGAAAATGGTATCGCCATGATCCATCAGGAGCTCAACCTGATGCCATTCATGACGGTGGCGGAGAATATCTGGATCCGGCGCGAACCGAAGAACGGCTTCGGCTTCGTCGATCATGGCAAGATGTACGACATGACCGCAGACCTGTTCGAGCGGCTGAACATCAAACTCGATCCGGAAAGCCAGGTGCGGGATTTGAGCGTCGCCAACCGGCAGATGGTGGAGATCGCCAAGGCGGTTTCATATGAATCCGATGTTCTGATCATGGATGAGCCGACGTCGGCGCTGACCGAGCGCGAGGTGGCGCATCTGTTCGAGATTATCCGTAGCCTGCGCGAGCAGGGCATCGGCATCGTCTATATCACCCACAAGATGAACGAGCTTTTCGAGATCGCTGACGAGTTCTCGGTGTTCCGCGACGGGCGCTATATCGGCACGCACCTTTCCACCGATGTGACGCGCGACGACATCATCAAGATGATGGTCGGGCGCGAGATCACGCAGATGTTTCCGAAAGAAGAGGTGCCGATCGGCGATGTGGTGCTTTCGGTAAAAGACCTCTCGCTGAAAAACGTGTTCCACAATGTGTCGTTCGACGTGCGCGCGGGCGAAATCCTCGGCGTTGCCGGGCTGGTCGGTTCCGGCCGCTCGAACGTTGCCGAGACGATCTTCGGCGTGACGCCGGCGACGAGCGGAACCATCGAGATCAAAGGCGAGGTGGTCAAGATGACTTCGCCGACGCAGGCCATCAGCCACGGCATGGCTTTCATCACAGAGGACCGCAAGGAGACCGGGTGTCTGCTGATCCTCGACGTCCTCGAAAACATGCAGATCGCGGTGCTGCAGGACCGTTTCGTCAAGTACGGGTTTGTCCAGGAGAAGGGCATCACTGCGGCCTGCGAAGCAATGAGTGCCACGCTGCGGGTCAAGACTCCGAACATGGAGGAAAGGGTCGAGAACCTTTCCGGCGGCAACCAGCAGAAGGTGCTGATCGGCCGGTGGCTCTTGACCAATCCGAAGATTCTCATTCTCGACGAACCGACACGCGGCATCGATGTCGGCGCCAAGGCGGAGATTCACCGCCTTGTATCGCAGCTCGCCAAACAGGGCGTCGCGGTGATCATGATCTCGTCGGAGATGCCGGAAGTGCTCGGGATGAGCGACCGGGTCATGGTGATGCACGAGGGCCGGGTTACCGGTTTCCTCGACCGCGCCGAAGCCACGCAGGTCAAGGTGATGGAGCTGGCATCAAAATGAACAACCATTTGATAATCCGCCCTGACGGTTCTCTGATGCGATTTTTTGCGCTTCCGGAGCTCACGGACTTTAACGTCCGCTGCGCTCCGGTTCTCAAAAACCGCACCAGCCAACTCGTCAGGCTGAATTCTTAAACGGTTGTTTTGCCTGGAATATTGGAGGACCTTATAATGACAAGTGAGCAGGTGACGGCCAAGGCAACAACACCGGCACTCGGGCGCAGGCACCGCCGGCGTATGCCACCCGAGGTCAATATCCTTTTGGTGCTGATCGGTATCGCGCTGGTTTTCGAGATACTCGGCTGGATTTTTGCCGGACAGAGCTTCCTGATGAATGTGCAGCGCCTGCGGATCATCATCCTGCAGGTCTCCGTCATCGGCATCATTGCAGTGGGTGTGACGCAGGTGATCATCACCGGCGGTATCGACCTTTCCTCCGGCTCGGTCGTCGGTGCAACTGCGATGATTGCGGCAAGTTTCGCGCAGGCCTCCACCTGGGCGCGGCCGGTCTATCCAGCCCTGACGGACCTGCCGTTTTTCATCCCGATAGGCATCGGACTTGGCATCGGCCTCCTCGCCGGTATCATCAATGGCTGGCTGATCGCCTATACAAAGATACCGCCGTTCATCGCTACGCTCGGCATGATGGTGTCGGCCCGTGGCATAGCAAAATGGTACACCAAAGGCTCGCCGGTTTCGGGCCTGACTGACCAGTTCACCTTCATCGGCTCAAGCATCTGGCCAGTGGTCGTGTTTCTCGTGGTGGCGCTCGTTTTCCACATCGCCTTGCGCTATACGCGCTATGGCAAGTTCACCTACGCCATCGGCGCCAATGTGCAGGCGGCGCGGGTTTCCGGCATCAATGTCGAGAAACACCTCATCAAGGTGTATGCCATTGCCGGATTGCTGGCTGGCCTGGCAGGCATCGTTACCGCTGCGCGCGCACAGACCGCGCAGGCCGGCATGGGGGTCAACTATGAACTCGACGCAATCGCGGCGGCCGTCATTGGCGGCACCTCGCTCGCCGGCGGTGTCGGGCGCATTACCGGCACGGTGATCGGCGCAATCATTCTTGGCATCATGATCTCCGGCTTTACGTTCCTGCGGGTCGATGCCTACTACCAGGAAATCATCAAGGGCGTGATCATTGTTGCCGCGGTTATCGTGGATGTTTACCGCCAGAAGAAGCGCAAGATTTAACAGTGCTCTCGAGGCTAGTCAGGCTTGCATGACCATGTGCGTGGTTCGACAGGCTCACCATGAGGGGACTTGAGTTTTGCAGGGCGCCAAGGCAGGAAAGATGGGGCTGTAGCGGCCAACATTCGAATGCTTGGCTCCCCTGCAATCAACTCACCTCCCTCATGGTGAGCCCCCTGAGCCTGTCGAAGGGCGAACCACGCACAATGGATCTGCTGCCCAAATCAATCAATAACGCCCGGGATACTTCCGGGCTTCTTCAATGAGGTGAGAAATGACGTTAAGTTTTGGTCTGCTCGGTGCAGGCCGTATCGGCAAGGTTCACGCGAAGGCGGTGATGTCGAACCCGGAGGCGAAGCTCGTTGCCGTCGCCGACGCCTTTGAACAGGCGGCAAAGGATCTTTCCGCTGCGCATGGCTGTGAAATCCGTACCATCGACGAGATCGAGAAAGCCTCGGATATCGATGCGGTTATCATCTGCACGCCGACCGATACGCATGCGGACCTGATCGAACGCTTCGCCCGCGCCGGCAAGGCCATCTTCTGCGAAAAGCCGATCGACCTCGATGTGAAGCGGGTCGAGGAATGCCTTGCTGTCGTGCGGGAAACAGGCTCGACGCTGATGGTTGGATTCAACCGCCGCTTCGATCCGCATTTCGCTGCGGTACGCAAGGCGATCGACGATGGTCAGATCGGTGATGTCGAAATGGTGACGATCACTTCGCGCGATCCGGGTGCGCCGCCGGCCGAATATATCAGCCGCTCCGGCGGCATTTTTCGCGATATGACCATCCATGATTTCGACATGGCGCGGTTTCTCCTCGGGGAAGATCCGGTGGCCGTCACCGCGCATGCGTCGGTGCTGGTCGATAAAAAGATTGGCGAGCTTGGTGATTACGACAGCGTCAGCGTGATCCTGTCGACACCGTCTGGCAAGCAGTGCGTGATCTCCAATTCGCGTCGCGCGACCTATGGCTATGACCAGCGCATCGAAGTGCATGGCTCAAAGGGTATGGTCGCGGCGGAAAACCAGCGGCCGGTATCGATCGAGATCGCCAACGGTAGCGGTTATACCCGCCCGCCGCTGCACGATTTCTTCATGACGCGCTATACGGAGGCCTACGCCAACGAGATCGCCGCGTTTATCAGCGCGATTGCGAAGGGCACGAAGGCGGCGCCGAGCGGCGAGGATGGGTTGATTGCACTGGCATTGGCCGATGCAGCCGTGAGGTCGGTGAAGGAAGGCAAGACGATCAGGGTGTAGTTGATTACGTCACCTTGCAAGTGAGTCGTGCGTGGTTCGACGGGGCTCACCATGAGGGAAGTTGTTGTACTGCAGGAAAACGCCAACGCTGTTGGCCATAGCTCCCTGCAATCAAACAATCTCCCTCACGGTGAGCCCCGTCGAACCACGCACGTGATATCTGCAAATCTACTCCACCCAGCGCTGCTCGTGATAGGAACGTGCCATGGCATGCACGGTGCGTTCTATTTCGAGCCCGTCGGCGAATTCGATCAGATGGGCGGGCTGGCCGTTGATGCGCTTGATCAGCTCGCGGCACTCGATGATTTTCAGATCGTTGAAGCCGAGGCCATGGCCGGGGGCCGGGATAAATTGCCCATAGGGCTCATGATGCGGTGCCGTCAGAATGGTGCGGTAGCCCTGCTCGGTGGCACGGTCGGCGGTGACGTAGAGCTGGAACTCGTTGGCGCGTTCCTGATCGAACAGGATCGAACCCTTCGAGCCGAAGATCTGCAGCGCAATGCGGCCCTTGCGGCCCCAGGCGGAGCGATTGGCCTGCAAGGTCCCGGAGACGCCGTTTTCCATATGCATGAGCACGCTGGCGCTGTCATAGGTTTCGACCGCGCGGTCCGTGCCATTTGCCGTCTTGCGGGTGGCGTATGGCTTCGACATATCGCACATGACGCGGGAAACCCGGCCAAACAACGTGAACAGCAACGACAGCGGATGGACAGCAAAATCGTCGAGCGCGCCGTATCCGGATGTTGCTTCGTGTTTCCAAGTGAAGAGGGCATCGGGATCGGCCATGAAGTCCTCATCCATCTCGATGCGCAGATGGTTGATGTCGCCGATGATCTTTTCGGCTAGCAGCCTGCGGATATGACGGATGGCAGGCCCCTGGATATAATTGTAGCCAAGGGCGGCGACCTTGCCCGACTGTTTCGCCGCGGCGAGCATGGCTTCCGCGTCGCTGAATGTTGGCGCCATGGGCTTCTCGCACCAGACATGCTTGCCGGCTTTCAATGCTGCAATCGCCATTTCCGGATGAAACTGGTTCGGCGTCGTTATGGAGACCACATCGACTTGCGGGTCGTCGATGACTGCGCGCCAATCGCCCGAGGCTTGTCGGAAACCGAACTCGCTGGCGCGGCGTACGGCGAGCTCCGTGTTGGCTTCGCCGAGATGCACGAGCTGCACTGCCGGCACATCGCCGAAGACGGCGCGAACCGAATTCCACGCCAGTGCATGGCATTTTCCCATGAAGCCCGTTCCGATCAGTCCTACACCTAACATTGCTCTCTCTCCCGCGCTTGCAGTTTCCGATTGAAATAATCTATAACAGGACAAAATGGAATAACTGATCCGTCTTGATATAAATATTTTGCTTCGCAACGAGGAAACGATTCGGGATGGAAAGCATGGACAATGAAGTGTCGCTACCGCGGGATTTCGATGCGCTGCGTACGATGATCCTCGACCGTCGCGAGATGCTGCCGAAGCGTCTGGCGCAGATCGCGGCCTATGCCTTGAGCAATCCTGACGAGATCGCCTTCGGCACTGCGGCAAGCATTGCCCAGACGGCAGGCGTCCAGCCTTCGACGTTGATCCGCTTTGCCCAGCATCTCGGTTTCGACGGTTTCACCAGCCTGCAATCGGTATTCCGGGAACGGTTGCGCGAGCGGCAGGTTTCCTATGAGGAGCGGCTGTCGGCACTGCGCGGCGATACGCACGGCCTTTCCAAAAACCGCGTCATCCTCAACGGATTCCTGACCGCGGCCAGCCATTCAATCGAGACGATTTCCCACAATGTCGATGAAGATGTACTGACCAGCGCCGTGGATATTCTGGCGAAAGCCGAGACGATCTATCTCCTGGCGCGGCGCCGTTCCTATCCGATCACCGCCTATATGGCCTACGCCTTCGGCAAGCTGAAAATCCGCAATCAATTGATTGAATCGACGGCTGGTATCGACCCGGAAATCCTCTCCTTTGCCAAGCCGACCGACGCCGCCATCGCCATCAGTTTTTCGCCCTATGCCTCGGCGACAATCGAGCATGCGGCGGCGCTGGCGGCACGCAATGTGCCCGTCGTCGCCATTACCGACAGTGCGTTTTCGCCGCTCGCCCAGTCTGCCAAGGTGTGGTTTGAGGCGGCGGAAGGGGATTTCTCCGGTTTCCGGTCGCTATCGGGAACAATGGCGCTCGCCATGGCGCTGACGGTCAGCGTGGCGGAGAAGCGGCGGAGTGTTTAGACCTCGGTCTCCAATGCCAGAAATCGCGCTATTGCCTTGTTGATATTGGCTATCGTCTCGCTGTCCAAATGCCCGAACACCCGTCCGACTTTCGTTCGCGGAACTGTCATCGCACGATCGATCATTACCTGTGAACGCTCGCGCAGGCCATTTTCGACGGTCGGGTTAATTGTAATGCGTGCCAGGTGTTCATCGTGAACGTCACTCGTTAGTTGGAGCACCGTTACTGATGGAAGTAGCTCAAATGCATCCGATTGTACGACAAATGCTGGTCGCGGTTTTCCGTAGTCACCATTGACAACGATCGTTACCAAATCTCCACGCTTCATTTGGCGCTATCATCGTGGATAGCGGCTTCGTCAAACAGAGCGTCCAGTTCCTGCAGTGACGCGTACTCATCCGTCGCTGGATTACGAGACCTTTTTGCAATTGCCAGAGATTGCCGCCGCGCTTCAAGTTCAAATGCCTTGCGCTGTTGGCGCTCCACATAGCTCCGCATGAAGTCCCGCAGAACTTGAGCGGCGGGCTTATCTTCAGCTTCAGTTGCATGGGTAAAAGCCGCCTTCAGGTCAGGGTCTATCCGGAAGTTGAATGTATCTGCCTTGGGATGCTGCGTGGTGCGTGGCATGGAAGACTCCTGTATATACTTTATGTAAGTATAATGCACCTACATTTAATATTCAATGTGAAAGCGTGATCCAAAAGACAAAAAGAACAGACATTCCATATTGACGATTTGATAGAATTATTATTTCATATAGGAAAATTTCCGGCCTGTATGCGCCGGAGGTTATCAGTCTATCGGGAGGATATCATGGACAGAGCTGATACGGGCCGCGCGCTCGATGTCATTACCATCGGTCGCTCGTCCGTCGATCTCTACGGCCAGCAGATCGGCTCCCGGCTCGAGGATATAACTTCCTTCGCCAAGTCGGTCGGCGGCTGCCCTGCCAATATAGCGATCGGTACGGCGCGCCTCGGTCTGCGCTCGGCGCTGTTGTCCCGCGTGGGCGACGAGCAGATCGGCCGGTATATCCGCGAGCAGATGGTGCGCGAAGGCGTCGCGACGGACGGAATCATCACAGATGCGGAGCGGCTGTCGGCCCTCGTTATCCTCTCGGTCGAGAACGACAAGAGCTTTCCACTGATATTCTACCGTGAGAACTGCGCCGATATGGCGCTTGATGAGGGCGATGTCGACCCTGAATTCATCCGTTCGGCGCGCGCCGTCGTGGTCACCGGCACGCATTTCTCCAAGCCAAAGCCCGATGCGGCGCAACGCAAGGCCATTCGTCTGATGAAAGAAGCGGGCGGGAAGGTCGTGTTCGATATCGACTACCGCCCCAATCTGTGGGGACTTGCAGGACATGGCGAGGGCGATAGCCGCTACATCGCCTCCGACGCCGTCTCCAACCACCTGAAGACCGTCCTTGCCGATTGCAACCTGATCGTCGGCACGGAAGAGGAGGTGCTGATTGCGTCGGGTGAAGAGGATCTTCTCAGCGCATTGAAAACCATTCGGGCGCTATCGAGCGGGACAATCGTATTGAAGCGCGGCCCGATGGGCTGCATCGTTTACGAAGGCGCGATTTCCGACGATCTCGAGGATGGCATTGTCGGCAAGGGCTTTCCGATCGAGGTATTCAACGTCCTCGGCGCCGGCGATGCCTTCATGTCGGGCTTCCTGCGAGGTTGGCTCGGCGGCGAACCGCTGGCGACCGCCGCGACATGGGCCAATGCATGTGGTGCCTTCGCGGTGTCGCGCCTGCTCTGCGCACCCGAGATTCCGACCTTCGAGGAACTGCAATATTTCCTCAAGCACGGCAGCAAATTTCACGCCCTGCGCAAGGACGAGGCAATCAACCATGTGCATTGGGCAACGACACGGCGGCGCGAGATACCGTCGATGATGACCTTTGCCATCGATCATCGTGTGCAACTGGAGGATCTTGCGCAAAAGGTCGGTGCCGACGCTGCCAAAATCCGCGCATTCAAGGAGCTGGCGGTGAAGGCTGCGGCGAAGGTCGCCGATGACCGTGACGGTTATGGCATGCTGCTTGACGAGAAGTTTGGACGCGAAGCGATGTTCGAGTTCGCGCGTCATAATTTCAATTGGCTCGGACGGCCGGTGGAACTGCCCGGGTCGCGTCCGCTGCGTTTCGAGTTTTCGCAAGACATCGGCTCGCAGCTGGCGGAATGGCCGGTGGACCATTGCATCAAGTGCTTGTGCTTTTACCATCCGGACGATCCGGCCGATTTGAAACTGGAGCAGCAGCAGAAATTGCGCACGTTGTTCGAAGCGGCGCGCAAGGTCGGGCGTGAATTGTTGATCGAAATCATCGCCGGCAAGCACGGCAAGCTCGACGACAACACCATTCCGCGAGCGTTGGAAGAACTTTATACGCTGGGTATCAAACCGGACTGGTGGAAGCTCGAGCCGCAAGCCTCGGCTACGGCCTGGAAAAACATCGAGGCAGTGATCGAAAAGCACGATCCCTGGTGCCGCGGCGTCGTGCTGCTCGGGCTGGAGGCGCCGCATGACGAGCTCGAGGCAGCGTTTGCCGCAACCGCTGGGGCGCCCATTGTCAAGGGCTTTGCCGTCGGCCGGACATTGTTCATGGACGCGGCGGAAGGCTGGCTTTCGGGCAAGCTCTCCGATGAGGCCGCGATCGATGACATGGCCGATCGTTTCGAAAAATTGACCAAGGCCTGGCTTGCCAGCCGCAACAGAGAAGCGGCATAGGATTGGTGCAAAATATGGAGATATGGATGCGCACTTTACTCTCCCCCAACGTGGGGAGGGTCGGACCGCAGGTCCGGGGTGGGGGGCTGTTGCAGTCCCTTCTATCCCCCCACCCCGCTGCTGCGCAGCGACCCTCCCCACGTTGGGGGAGGGTAAGAGAATGCCAGCATCGGGCTAATAAAACACCGGGAGGAGACTGACATGACCAAGACGATACGCCTGACCATGGCACAGGCCCTGACGCGGTTTCTGAGCCAGCAGATGACAGTGATCGACGGCAAGAAAGTACCGGTCTTCGCAGGTGTCTGGGCTATCTTCGGCCATGGCAATGTCGCTGGTCTCGGCGAGGCGCTTTATCAGGTCCGCGAAGAACTGCCGACCTATCGCGCCCATAACGAACAGGCGATGGCCCATGCCGCCATCGCGTTTGCCAAGGCGACTTTCCGCCGCCGCATGATGGCGGTGACGAGTTCCGTCGGGCCCGGCGCAACGAACATGGTGACGGCTGCGGCGCTGGCGCATGTCAACCGGCTGCCTCTGCTGCTCCTGCCGGGTGACGTCTTCGCCAATCGTGTTCCGGATCCTGTGCTGCAGCAGGTGGAATCCTTTGGCGATGGCACAGTTTCCGCCAATGATTGCTTTCGGCCGGTGTCGCGCTATTTCGACCGTATCACGCGGCCCGAACAGATCATTCCTGCGCTGCAACGAACGATGACCGTGCTCACCGACCCTGCCGAGTGCGGGCCGGTAACGCTCGCGCTCTGCCAGGATGTGCAGGCCGAAGCCTATGACTATCCGGAAAGCTTCTTCGAGGAGCGGCTTTGGACACCGAGACGCCCGCGGCCCGATGTCGGCGAGCTCGCCGCCGCAATCGGCGCGCTGCGTTCGGCAGAAAAGCCGCTGGTGATCGCCGGCGGCGGTGTCATCTATTCCGAAGCCTCTCGCGAACTCGCCGATTTCGTCGAGGCGGCCGGCATTCCGGTCTGCGAGACCCAGGGCGGCAAATCTTCGCTGCCGGACAGGCACCCGCTCAACATGGCGGCTGTCGGCGTCACCGGGACGTCAGCCGCCAACCGGCTGGCGCAGGAGGCCGATGTCATCCTCGCGGTCGGAACGCGGCTCCAGGACTTCACCACCGGCTCCTGGGCATTGTTCCAGAATACCGAGAAGACCTTTATCGGCCTCAATATCCAGCCATTCGATGCGGCCAAGCACCGGGCGTTGCCGCTGGTGGGTGACGCACGGGAGGGCCTGATCGAACTTGCCGCCGGGCTCAAGAACTACCGCGCTCCGAAAGGCTGGACCGACAAAGCCGAAAATGGCAAGGCGGAATGGCAGAGAGCTGCGGCAAAGGTCACAGGCCCGACAAATGTATCGCTGCCTTCTGACGCGCAGGTCATCGGTGCCGTTCAACGAACCATGGGCAGCGAAGCCACTGTCCTGCACGCGGCAGGCGGCCTGCCGGGCGAAATGCACAAGCTCTGGCAGGCGGGTGCTCCCGGATCGTACCATGCCGAATATGGCTTCTCCTGCATGGGTTATGAGATTGCGGGCGGGCTCGGTGCCAAGATGGCCAAGCCCGACGATGAGGTCGTGGTCATGATTGGCGACGGCTCTTATCTGATGCTGAATTCGGAGATCGCCACATCGGTGATGCTCGGCCAGAAGATCAACATCGTACTGCTCGACAATCGCGGCTATGGCTGCATCAACCGGCTGCAGATGGGTACAGGCGGGGCGAACTTCAACAATCTCCTGAAGGACGCCATGCACGAGGTCTTGCTGGAGATAGACTTCGCTGCACACGCCCGCAGCCTTGGTGCGATATCCGAGAAGGTGAGCTCCATTGCCGACATGGAGAGCGCTTTGGAGCGAGCCAAACGGAATGACCGAACGACGGTCATCGTCATCGATACCGACCCCCTGATATCCACCGAGGAGGGTGGATTCTGGTGGGATGTCGCTGTGCCTGAGGTCAGCCTGCGCAGCGAGGTCAATGCCAAGCGCAAGGCCTATGAGGAAGCGATCAAGCTGAGGTCGGCCGGGAACTAGCTGATAAAGAATGCAAATCACAATTGGCCCCCTCATCCGGCCGCTGTGCGGCCACCTTCTCCCCCCGGGGAGAAGAATGGAGCGCGGCGATGGAGTGCTATTCTTCTCAGGTGGCCGCGCAGCGGCCGGATGAGGGGGTGATGAATGGGCAAGCGCAAAAGTAACCTTATTATTGGAGAATGACGTGAAGGCAAAACTGGGCATGTCCCCGATCGCATGGTGGAACGATGATCTCGCGGAGCTCAGTGACGACGTCTCGCTGGAGGAGTGCCTTCGCCAATCGCGTTCTGCGGGCTTTACCGGCATGGAAATGGGCCGCCGATTTCCCAACGATCCGGATGTGATGCTGCCGATCCTGCGGGAGGCGGATGTTACGCTGTGCGGCGGCTGGTTCTCAGGCACGCTGGTTGACGAGGATCTGGCGAAGAACAAGGACCGCATCCAGCCGATGATCGACCTTTTCAAGGCCGTGAATGCGCCCTGCATCGTCTACGGCGAGGTCGGCCGCTCGATCCAGGGCGATCGGTCCAAGCCCCTGGCCAACAAACCGAAACTCGGCGACGAGGAGATGAAGGCCTATGCTCGCAAGGTCACCGAGTTCGGTGAATGGTGCGCACAGCAGGGCATGCCGCTCTCCTACCACCACCACATGGCGGCAGTCGTCGAAACAGAACCGGAGCTCGACGCCTTCATGAAATATTCCGGCGAGGGTATTCCGCTCCTGCTGGATGCCGGCCATCTGGCCTTCGCCGGCGGCGATGTACTGCGCGCGATCGACAATCATCACCGGCGGATCAACCACGTGCATGTCAAGGATGTCCGCATGCCGGTGATCGACGGTCTGGACCGCTCGAGGCAGTCCTTCCTCGACGCGGTTGCCCTCGGCGCCTTCACCGTACCGGGTGACGGCTCGCTGGATTTCGGCGCAATCGTCCAAAAGTTTGCCGATTACGGCTATGAAGGCTGGTTCGTGGTCGAGGCCGAACAGGATCCGAAGAAAAATCCACCGCTCAAGATGGCGCAAGTCGGGTATAAGGAACTGATGCGGGTCATGACTACCGCCGGCTATACGGTCGAGACTCAGGGTTTCCCCAAGGGTTGAAAGTGGGTTCAACATGAACAAAGACAGTAATCACCCCTGGTTTCGCCCCCTGTGGCGGCGCGTTGCAGTCGTGGCGTTCTGTATTGCGTGGTCGATCTTCGAGTTCGCGACGGGAACACCATTCTGGGGCATGATCGTTTTGGCTTTCGCCGCCTACGGGATCTGGCAGTTCTTCATCGTCTTCGATGCATCCGAGCCGGTCAAGCCGCAGGAAACGGTCGCACCGGAAGACGCCGGCACCGATAAGGAGTAAACCATGTCGAAACTGCTTTTGAAGGCCATGCAGGGCCCGGGCCATGTGGTGCATGTCACGCCTGAGACAGCGGGCTGGAGCTATGTCGGTTTCGATCTGCACAAGCTGGATGCCGGCCAGTCGGTTTGCGGAAAAACGGAAGACAAGGAAGTCTGCCTGGTCTTCGTGACGGGCAAGGGCAAAGTCACGGCCAACGGCGAGGACCTCGGCTTGCTCGGGAGCCGCATGTCGCCTTTCGAAGGCAAGCCGTGGTCGGTGTATCTGCCGCAAGGGTCCGATTGGTGGGTATCTGCGGAGACCGATCTCGAACTGGCTGTCTGCTCGGCGCCGGGACTTGGCGGCGGATTGCCGGTGCGGATAATTTCGCCGGAGGGTCTCAGTCAGGAGACGCGTGGCAAGGGTACCAACACCCGCTACGTCACCAATATTCTGCCGGAGAACGAGCCGGCGGATTCGTTGCTCGTCGTGGAGGTGATCACGCCGGGTGGACATACGTCGAGTTACCCGCCGCACAAGCACGACCAGGACAACCTTCCCGCAGAGTCCTATCTGGAAGAGACCTATTATCATCGCTTCAACCCTCGCCAGGGCTTCGGCTTTCAGCGGGTCTATACGGATGACCGCTCGCTGGACGAGGCCATGGCTATCGAGGACGGCGATGTGGTGATGGTGCCCAAGGGTTATCACCCCTGCGCCGCCTGCCACGGCTACGATCTCTACTATCTCAACGTCATGGCCGGCCCAAAGCGTACGTGGAAGTTCCACAATGCTGTCGAGCATGAATGGCTGATGATGTAAGATGATAGGGGTGAGTCCTCCAGCGTCATTGACCACCTCCCTCTCCGTCATCCTCGGGCTTGACCCGAGGACCCACGGCTAGGAAGCATCAAGGCATCCGCTGACCCAACGCGTTCCAGTATAATACACGTTTCAATGGCAGACTGCTGCACCGTCGTCCTCTCTGAACCCCGTTGCGACTGCGAATAAGATCTGTACTCCTTTGCCGTGGGTCCTCGGGTCAAGCCCGAGGATGACGGAGAGGGAGGATCTCTACGAATTCCTGTATCGCCGGAACCAGCGCTACCACCGCAGCACGAATCGCCCGGCAATGGCGCCGATCAGGCCGGGGATCAGAATCCCGAGCGTGTACCAGACCGCAATGAACGGCATGGCGCTTTCATCGCAGTGGAACGAATAAACCAGTGAGGCAATGGCGCCGGCGGCAAGACCCGCCGCAGCACCCGCCACGGTCAGACGCGTCGGTGCCAGACCGCGCAGCACCCAGAACGCGCCGACCAGCAATGGCAGCGACAGCATGACGATGTTGCGGGTACAAACAGCAACCGTATGGCCCGTCATCATCGCCATATGTTGATCGGGCGGTGTCATCGCCAGTTTCGCCATGGCGAGAACGATCATCACCACGATGGTCGCGGCCATCACGGCGAGACTGACCCGGATGCTGCCGAGCGGATAGGCGATGCGCTTGACCGCCCATGTCCCTGCGACAGCGAGGATCAGCGTATAGGCGAATTTGGTCCAGAACATCATCGTTCCAGCGGCCGTCATCATGTCCGGCCGCATGCCGAGCCAGAAGTACATCATGGCGGACGAGACGACGAGGCTGATGCCGAGGCCGATCACGACCCGCCAAAAAACGGCCCGGCGTGATACCGGTTTCAACTCGCCGGTCAGACGTGCAATCAGATCATCGGTCGTCATCTGCCCGTCCTTTCAATTTCGCC
The DNA here is from genome assembly GCF_025452195.1 of Phyllobacterium zundukense. Lineage (NCBI taxonomy): Bacteria > Pseudomonadati > Pseudomonadota > Alphaproteobacteria > Hyphomicrobiales > Phyllobacteriaceae > Phyllobacterium > Phyllobacterium zundukense. The sequence continues at coordinate 2,063,273 of NZ_CP104973.1, forward strand.
GCAATCGCCTTGATTCCTCTATGTATCCCTACCTTGACGGAAGCCTCCGAAAGGCCGGTGCTCTGCGCCACCTCGGCAATCGACTGACCTTCGATCTTCGTCCTGTAGATCAGGTCCCGCGATTTCTCCGGGACTGATTGCAGTAGCCTTTCGACATCCATGCGATCGGCTGCAGCGTCGGACTGGTCAACGGCGAACAGATCCTCCGCATCGTCGAGCGGAACCGTTGCGCGAATGCGGTTTCGCCTGAAATGATCGATCAGCTTATAGCGCGCGATCGCATGCAGCCACGCTGTAAAAGGCCGGTCGATCTCGTATGTCGCGCGCCGTGTATGCAGCGACATCAAGGTTTCCTGCACAAGGTCGTCGGCATCGCCTTTGTGCGCATCCGACAACCGGCGCAGGAAATAAAAGCGCAGATGCCTGGCAAGGTCATTCAGGAGAATGCCATAGCTCCGCGCATCGCCATCGAGGCTCGCGAGCATCAGTTGTTTCAACCGCGTTTCGACGGGATTCACTCCGTTTCATTCCTTATTCGCGCGATGCGGGATAAAGGTTACAGATGAGATGGAACATGCCGGCACGTCAATGCTTGAAACAGGATTCCTCCAAAGTATGATCACCAATCCGTGATCGTTGTAACCAATTCCCGCGGCCCTTCGTATTCCCTGATGTGACCGGCACATGGCCGTTCATTCGCAGTTTTCAGGAGTTGAAGATGGGAATTCAGCCAAAGCGCCCTCATATGCTGTCCATCGCATTGACCGCCGCAACTGTCATGCTTGGCGCGGGCGGTGGAGCCTATGCCGACACCTTGCGGCCGCTGACAGTCGTCGAGCTCTTCACCAGCCAAGGCTGTTCTTCCTGCCCGCCGGCAAACGCCAATCTGATCGAGCTCAGCAAGCGCCCGGGCATCCTTGCCCTGAGCTTTGGCGTTACCTATTGGGACCGGCTCGGCTGGAAGGATATTTTTGCCAAGCCTGAGTACACGGACCGCCAGGAAGTCTACGAGACGCCGCTTGGCCGTGATGGTCCCTTCACGCCGCAGATGGTGGTTAACGGGCGAGCCGACGTCGTCGGAAACAGGATTTCCGAAGTGGACCAGCTTATCAAGACGCAAGGGACGCTCAGCACGCCGCGACTGGACTTGAAAAATCGTTCCCTGACCATCGGTGAGGGCAAAGCGCCCGGCGGCAATGCCGATATCTGGCTCGTCACCTACAATGACCAGACCGTAAACGTGCCGGTCAGAAGCGGCGAGAATAGCGGCCACACGCTTCCCCATAAAAACGTCGTTCATAGCCTCACCAAAGTTGGAAGCTGGAGCGGCAAGCCGCAGACGGTGACTTTTCCCGCTGCCAAGCCGGGACTGCGGACAGCCGTTCTCATACAGACACCGAATGGCGGCCCGATACTCGCCGCCGCTACCGAATAAATCAAAGAATTCCTGGTGTTCCCAGGATCACGCGGATGTCAAAGGGCATCTGAAACTCGAAGACACTTGCATTCGTGTCTCATTCAAACCAAGGGAGAACATCCATGAACATTCTCACTCGCAGCATCGCGCTTTCAGCTTTCGTTCTTGCAACCGGATTTGCCGGTGCCAACATGGCATCGGCCATGGATGCAACGAAACCTATGAGCAAGGCTGACTGCATAAAACATGCCGGCATGGAGAAAGACGCCATGAAGAAGGATTCCATGATGAAGGAATGCGACACAATGGCGATGAAAAAGGATACAATGAAGAAAGATTCCATGACGAAAAAGGATGCGATGAAGCCTGATGCCATGGGCACGATGGCTCCCAAGAAGAAGACGACAAACTAGGGTCGGTCGATCTTCACGCCATGGCGGACTGCAAACGGCGCTTTTCTGCGCTCCGGTGCTCTCGTACCTTAAAGTACGCTCCGCTCCGGTGCTCGAAAATCACCGTTTTCGCCTCGCCCTGACATGAATCTTAACAGACCCTGATATTTAGATTGGGTTGTGCGTGGTTCGACAAGCTCACCATGAGGGAGGTTGGTGCATATCGTGAGTGAGGTCGGTGCATATGGTGAGCGTAGGTTCCAATCTCGCGTCTTTGTGCATTGCTGTATTGAGCCAACTTCCCTCATGATATGCACCAACCTCCCTCATGGTGAGCTTGTCGAACCACGCACAACCCGCTCCTCTGATTGTAACGGCCCATGGAGGCTCGAATGACAAGCGTCACATCAGGTGTCACCGACACCGCCAAGCCGAAGAAAGTTTTGTTCTACCGTCATTCCATAGCGGTGCGCATCACCCACTGGCTGAACGTTTTGTGCCTGAGCTTCCTTCTGATGAGCGGCCTGCAAATCTTCAACGCCCATCCGCATCTTTACTGGGGCCAGTATGGCGCCGATGCGCTTCCCGACCCTTCGTTCATTTCCATCGGTGCTGTCGAGGATGGCGATACGATCAAGGGCGTGACACGCATCGGTTCGCTGTCACTGAATACGACAGGTGTGTTGGGGGCCTCGACCGAAGACGGTGAACTCAGCCCGCGTGCTTTCCCGGCCTGGATCACCATCCCGAGCTATCAGGATCTTGCCACCGGGCGCCGCTGGCACTTCTTCTTCGCCTGGTTCTTTGTCATCAATGGTCTGGTCTATCTGCTCTATGGCCTGATCGGCCGGCATTTCCGCCGCGATATCGTACCAACCAAGGATCAATTGACGCCAAGCCATCTGGCGCAGGAGATAGCGGACCATGCGCGGCTGCGGTTTCCCAAGGGCGAGAAAGCGCGGCACTATAACTCCCTGCAGAAGCTGACCTATATGGCCATTATCTTCATCATCCTGCCGTTGATGGTGCTGACCGGGCTAACCATGTCGCCGGGTTTCAATGCGATCTTCCCTTGGCTGCTCGACGTCTTCGGCGGCCGGCAGTCGGCCCGTACCCTCCATTTCATCAGCGCGTCGCTCATCGTCATCTTCGTTATCGTTCACATCGTCATGGTGCTGGTTTCCGGCGTCTGGAACAATCTGCGATCGATGATCACCGGCTACTACGCGCTGAAATTCGAACAAAAAGACGAGGTGTCGAAATGAGCTTCGATCTCACCCGCCGCCGTTTCCTGATCGGCTCGAGTGTCGCGGCGACAGGGCTGCTCACAGGCTGCGATGCGATGGTGCAAAGCACGACCGTCAACGACATCCTGCAAAAAGCGGAGGCCCTGTCGATGGGCGCGCAGCGGTTGCTGATGTCGGAGCAGACGCTGGCCCGCGAATTTTCCGAGGCGGATCTGTCACCCGTATTCAAAGCCAATGGCACCTCGCAGCCGGACAGCGACGACTATGCGCGCATGACGGAAAACAATTTCGCCGACTGGAAGCTCGCCGTGAACGGCATGGTAAAAACCCCGCTGAGCCTGTCGCTGGCCGACCTCAAGGCGATGCCGTCGCGCACCCAGATCACCCGGCACGACTGCGTCGAAGGCTGGAGCGCCATCGGCAAGTGGACCGGTGTGCCGCTCGGCCTCGTGCTGGAAAAGGCTGGCCTTGCACCTGGCGCCCGCTATGCGGTGTTCCATTGCGCCGATGATCTCGAACCATCACTCGACGGCAGCGGCCGCTATTATGAAAGCATCGATCTCGTCGATGCCTGGCATCCGCAGACGATCCTTGCCTACGGCATGAACGGCAAGGATCTCGAAGTCGCCCACGGCGCGCCGCTGCGGCTTCGTGTCGAACGTCAACTTGGGTACAAGCACGCCAAATACGTCATGGGCATCGAACTCGTGGAGAGTTTCAAGAACATGGCAGGAGGCAAGGGCGGCTTTTGGGAGGATCGGGGGTATGAGTGGTACGCGGGAATTTGAGACCCTTCGATTTTTTTACCCTGATGGCCAGTTGATGCGGTTTTCTGCGCTTCCGATGCTCACGAACCTAAAGGTACGGGGGGTACGCCGGCATTAGCCTTGTACATTCACAGGTTCGCAATGCTGCTGTGCGTGGTTCGACAAGCTCACCATGAGGGAGGTTGCGGATTGCATGGATAATCACCAACCTTGGAGACATTAATTGATTGTATTGCCCTTATTTTGCAAACATTGACTCCTCACCATGCAATCTCGGCTTCTTGTCTCGCGGGCACTACCCCTTGCGGTCCAAAGCATGGCTTCATGCGATCAACCCACCTCCCTCATGGTGAGCTTGTCGAACCACGCACAGCACTGTTTTTTGGACATTTGAAGTGCAACCTGGAATAGGCCGCGGTGAAATTTTAACGTCAATCCTTCAAATCAACCTTGACGGTCACCATATGCGTGGACGAAGTGTCACATGACACGCATAGAGGAGATTATTTGCATGCCGCTTTACCTTTCCCGCCTTGGCCGGATAGCCGCGATACTCTTCATAGGATTGGCCGTATCGTTCAGCGCTGTCTATGACGCCGACGCCCGGCGCGCCGGCGGTTTTGGCGGTGGTGGCTTTGGCAGCCGCGGCTCGCGTACCTTCCAGGCACCTGCGCCAACGCGCACGGCACCAGCCCCGGCTGCGCCGATCGAGCGTTCGATGACGCCGAGGCCGCAAAACCAGCCAGGCGCCACGGCACCGACGGCGGCGCAGCAACGTCCGGGATTGTTCGGCGGCATGGGTCGTTCGCTGCTCGGTGGCCTGCTCCTCGGCGGCCTGCTCGGCGCGTTCCTCGGATATGGCTTCGGTGGCGCTGCCGGCATGCTCGGCATGCTGTTGCAGATCGCATTGGTCATCGGAGCGGTCATGCTCGCCATGCGGTTCTTCCGTTCGCGCCAGTCCTCTCCGGCGGCGGCAGGTCCAGCGCAGGGTTTTGGACGCAACGCCTATGATGAAGAGCCATCGAACATCTCGCCGATGCGGGTGCCGACGATAGGCTCTGCCTCGAACGAGAATACGGCGGGGCAGGCGCCTGCGGGTAACAACAACAAGGGTTACGCGACGGCAGGCCTTGCAGCGGCATCGGACGAAATCGGCCTCAAGCAGGATGATCTCGAGGCGTTCGAGAAGCTTTTGACCGAGGTGCAGACGGCCTATGGCAAGGAGGATTACGCAACGCTGCGCAATCTTACCACGCCGGAAGCCATGTCCTACCTCGCGGAAGAGCTCGGCCAGAATGCGACGGACGGGCTGCGCAACAGCGTCTCCGATGTGAAGCTCCTGCAGGCCGATATCGCCGAAGCCTGGGCCGAAGGCGACGCGCAATACGCGACGACGGCCATGCGCTATGAGAGCGTCGATTCGATGGTGGACAGGCAGACCGGACGCGTCGTCAAAGGCGACGAAGAACAGCCCTCGCAGACGACCGAAGTCTGGACGTTCGTGCGCAAGCCCAATTCGGACTGGAAGTTGGCAGCCATTCAGGACGCCGCCTAGGAGACCATTTGATTACTTCAGCCTGATGGCCATCTGATGCATTTTTCTCTGGGCTCACGGACCAATAAGTCCGCTGCGCTCCGGGTCTCGAAAACCACACCAGCTCGCTCATCAGGCTGAATTCTCAAACGGCCTCCGCTCGGCGATTAGACAAAGACTACCCCCTCACCCGCCCTCCGCTTCGCTCGGTCGACCTCTCTCCCGGGAGAGAGGAATTAATCAAGTGCCGCGCAAGTTCTTCTCCCCAACGGGGAGAAGGTGGCCCGCAGGGCCGGATGAGGGGGTGACTCCATCAACCCTTACAACCCACTAAATCAGCTTTTCGAGCGTGATCGGCAGGTCGCGGACACGAATGCCGGTGGCATGGTAGACCGCGTTGGCGATGGCCGGGGCGACGCCGACAATGGCGAGTTCACCCACCGCTTTGCCACCCAGGATCGAAGCGTTCGTATCCGGAATGCCGACGGAGATAACCTCGAGATCAGGGATGTCCGCATTGGTCGGGACGAGGTAGTCACCGAGGTTGTTGTTCATCACGTGGCCATTACGCTGATCGACGAGCCCTTCCTCGAGGAGGGCCTGACCGATGCCCATGATGATCCCGCCCTTCCACTGACTTTCGGCGAGCTTCGGGTTGTAGAGCCGGCCTGAATCCAGTGCCGACACCATGCGGGAAACGCGGACCGTGCCGAAATCGACATCGACCCGCACCTCGACGAAATGCACGCACCAGCTGTGCATCGAGTAGTCGCCTTCGGTCGGTGAAAGCATGGTCGAGATCGTCGTGAAGTTGCGGAAATGGTCATCCTTGTTGCGCAGGTTTTCCGGCAGCGTGTTGCGCAGCGCCTCGATACGATCTCGCCCTGTGCGTCGCATCACCTCGGCGATGGCAACGCTTGAACCCGCATCGCGCGGCGACGAGATTTGCCCGCCCTCGATGGTCAGCGTATTGGCCTGCAGGTCGCGGAACGGCGAATTCGGATCGTTGATGGCAAGGCCGATCAACTCGTCGCGGGCGGCGAGAGCTGCTACGTGCACGGCGCCGGTCATCAGATTGGCAAGCTGCGAACCACCGGCAACCGGGGCGCGCGGCAGCGACGAGTCGCCGAGCTTGACCACGACTGTCTCGACGGGCACGCCGATCGCCTCGGCCGCCGTTTGCGCGAGGATCGTATAGGTGCCCTGACCCATATCGATGCCGCTGCTGGCGACCTCGATGGTGCCATTGCTGAGGATGCGGACCATCGCTTCGCCCGGCGTGCGACGAACCGGGTATGTGCCCGCGGCAACGCCGTAGCCGATCAGCTGCTTGCCTTCGCGCATGGAGCGAACGCCTGGGCTGCGTTTCGCCCAGCCGAAAGCTTCGGCGCCCGCGGCATAGGCTTCACGCAAGCGGCGTGTCGACCACGGCTTTTTGGCGTGCGGGTCCTCTTCGGCGTAGTTGAGGAGGCGGATATCCAGCGGATCGATGCCGACCTCGTAGGCCAGCTCGTCAATGGCGCATTCGATGCCGAAGGCGCTGGGGTTTTCGCCGGGTGCACGCAAGGCACCTGGCTTGACCGTATTCACCGGCACGATGTTCTGGCGCGACGAGAAATTCGGAACCGCATACATGATCGAGGTCACCGAGCCCAAGGGTTCGACCGCGACGTCGTCCATCGACGTCTCGTTGGCGCTGCGATGCACGATCGACAGCAATTTGCCTTCGCGGGTGGCACCGAGTGCGATGGTCTGCCGTGTCGCAGGGCGGCCGCCAAAAGCGGTGAAGGTCTGCGGCCGCGTGATGGCGAGCTTGACGGGACGGTCGAGCATTTTTGCGGCGATCGCCGCAACGGCGCCGTAACGGGCGGCGAACGCCTTCGATCCGAAACCGCCACCGATATAGGGCGACAGCAAGCGGACGTTCTCGAACGGTATGCTGAACCATTCGGCATAGGTGCGGGACATGCCGTCGATCCACTGGCTTGGCTCCCACAAGGTCAGCATGTCGCCTTCCCAACGGGCAATCAGGCCGTGCGGTTCGATGGGCACGTTGTATTCGCGCGGTGTCCTGTATTCCTGTTCGATGCGAACGGGAGCAATGGCGAGCGCAGCTTCTGCATCGCCCCATTCCTTGGTCATCATATCGATCGGGAAGCCCTCGCCGGAGCGCGGATCATCGAAACTCGAAATCGGCGCGGTCTCTTCGTAGGTAACCTTGACGAGCGCAGCGGCAGCGGTCGCCTGTTCGAAGGTCTCTGCAATGACGGCGGCGATGTGCTGACCGGCGAAGGTGACCTCGCGTGCGAGCGGCTCAAAAGGAGCCTCTGCCGGCGGTGCGCCAGTCCAGTCGGTGGCGCTCTTGATCGGCAAGGCGTTGTCCGGTGTCAGAACGAGCAGAACGCCGGGATAGGCCTCGGCTGCGCTCGCATCGATAGCGACAACGCGGCCGGAAGCGATCGTGCTGTCGATGACGACTGCGTAGACCATGTCTTCCGGAGAGTGTTCCATCGCATAATCGGCGGCGCCGGTGATCTTGACCGGGCCGTCGATGCGGGCGAGGCGCCCTCCGAGCAAGCCGTCGGAGGCGTCGCCGCGTTTCATTTTGGTGTCGACAATTGTCATGCCAAAGCTCCCGATTTCAGGATGGCGCGTTCAACGACGCGGGGGGCGAGCTCGATCTTGTAGTGGTTGCCGCCATGGGCGATGGCGCCCTCGACGGCGAGACGGCTGGCGCGCTTGACGGTGTCCGGCTCCAGGACTTTGCCGCGAAGAGCATCTTCGACGGCGCGGGCACGCCAGGGTTTCGTCGCGACGCCGCCGAGACCGACGCGGATATCGCGGATGGTTTCGTGATCCGCCTCGAACTCGATGCCGACAGCAGCGCTTGCGGCGGCGAACTCGTAGGACTGGCGGTCACGCACCTTCAAATAGGTGGAGTGCCGCGCGGCAGCCGAGGCGGGGATGGTGATCGCAGTGATCATCTCGCCTGGCTGCATGGCGTGTTCCTTGTGCGGTGTGGTGCCGGGCAAGAGGAAGAAATCGTCGATGGGAACCTTGCGCTCGCCAAGATGCACAATGGCATCGAAGGCGACGAGGGCAGCGGCGAGATCACCCGGATAGGTTGCTATGCAGGCGTCGCTGGTGCCGAGAACCGCATGGCCACGATTGACGCCTTCCATGGCGGAGCAGCCGCTGCCGGGAACGCGTTTGTTGCAGGCGGGAAAACTCGCAGGGTCGCGGAAATAGGCACAGCGCGTGCGCTGCAGAAGATTGCCGCCAATCGTCGCCATGTTGCGGATCTGCGCCGAAGCCGCCTGCCAAAGCGCTTCCGACACTGCGGGAAACTCAGCAAGCATGGCAGGATCGGCAGCGACGCGGCTCATCTTTGCGAGCGCGCCGATGAAGGCGCCTTCGGCATCGACACGGATCGCATCGAGACCTTTGAGATGGGTGATATCGATAACCCGTTCGGGTGCGTTGACACCGCATTTGGCGAGATCGAGCAAGGTGGTGCCGCCGGCGAGCAGCATGGTTGCGGGCATGGCCGCAGCGCTGAGCGCTTCGTCGACCGAGCCAGCACGCAGATAGGAGAAATCTCTCATGACATCACCTTCGCAGCTTCGCGGACCGCCTCGACGATGTGCGGATAGGCACCGCAGCGGCAGAGATTGCCCGACATATATTCGCGGATTTCATCGTCGGAGCCCGCATGGCCTTCGCGTATGCAGGAAACAGCGGACATGATCTGACCCGGCGTGCAGTAGCCGCACTGGAAGGCGTCATGTTCGAGGAACGCGGCTTGAACCGGGTGAAGTTCAGCCCCGGGATCGGAGAGGCCTTCGATGGTGGTGACCGCACGGCCTTCGACCTGAACTGCCAGCGTCAGACAGGCAAGCACACGCTCGCCGTCGACATGAACAGTGCAGGCACCGCATTGGCCCTGGTCGCAGCCTTTCTTGGTGCCGGTCAGTTCCAGGTGATCGCGCAGCGCATCCAGAAGGGTCACGCGGGGTTCGACGGCCAGGGCATGTGCCTGGCCATTGATTTCGAGATTGATGGTGGTTTGATTGCTCATGGGCGTGTAGCTCCAATAGGCTGGGAAGAGTCCAACGGGGCCGCCAGCGTTTCGGTTGCGTTCAAGGCGCAAAAAAACATGACATACGGGCCCCAAATAGGGTATCAGTCGGGAGGTGACGAGATAATCGGAGGTGCCTCCGTTTCTTGAACATAGCGGCTTGGGCGAGAGGGTTCAAGTCCCAATCGCCCCTGGAGCCGAAATATTGCATCACAAGGAGCTGCCCGAATTGAAGGAAGCCAAGCCACCGGCACCCGCGAAGCGGTTGCGGGCGGATGCCAGCCGCAATCGGGAAAAGCTCATTGGGATTGCTGCGATTGAATTTGCCGAACGCGGCGGCAGCGCCTCGCTTGAAGAGATAGCGCGCAAGGCCGGCGTTGGCATAGGCACGCTTTACCGGCATTTTCCAACGCGCGAACATCTCGTCGAAGTGGTGTACCGCCGGGAGGTCGAGGTGCTTTGCGCTGCCGCGGATGAACTCGCACAGCACAATGCTCCGGATGTGGCGCTCGCCGGATGGATGCAGCGCTTCGTCGACTATATCGCTGCAAAACGCGGCATGGCCAACAGCCTGCGTATCCTTTTCGATGCGAATTCCGAGGTATTTGCCAATACGTCCGGTATGATTGCATCGGCTCTGCAGCGTCTCGTCGATGCTGCCGTGGCAGACGGTTCTGTCCGCAGCGACATCGATATATCGGATATTTCTCAGGCTCTATCGGGGATCTATTCGGCGCCGGATACGCCGGACTGGCGCGATCGTTCACGCCGCCTTGTCGCGTTGCTTATGGATGGGCTTCGCTGGGGATCGGCAAAATCCAGAAAAACCTGACGGCGTGTTGCCGTCCCTCTGATCAAAGAAAAACATCGTGCCGACAACGCCATCTGCCTTCGACAAGAAATATGCAGCCTTCCTCTTTGATATGGATGGCACGCTCATCAATTCGACGGCCGCGGCAGAACGTGTCTGGGCAAGATGGGCGGAAGCACAGGGGCTCGACGTCAAGACATTCCTGCCGACCATGCATGGCGCCCGCGCTGTCGATACGGTGCGCCGGCTGGGTTTGCCCGGCGTCGACCCCGAAGCGGAAGCCATCAAGATCACCGATGCCGAAATCCTCGATGTCGACGGGATCGTTCCATTGCCGGGCGCTGCGGAATTCTTGAAGGCACTGCCGCCGGAAAAATGGACGATCGTCACCTCATCGCCGCTCGAACTGGCGAAACGCCGCTTGGCTGCAGCGGGGATTCCCGTGCCTGACAATCTCGTCACGGCGGAAGACGTCAAGGTCGGCAAACCCAACCCGGACTGCTACCTGCTGGCGGCACGCAAGCTCGGCGTTGACGCGAAAGATTGCCTCGTCTTCGAGGATGCTGTACCGGGCATTCTGGCCGGCGATGCCGCCGGAGCCGATGTGATGGTGATCACGGCCACGCACAAGCACCCTGTCGAGACCGCGCATACGACCATTCACGATTACCAGGACCTGCAGACGCAGGTAGATCCGGACGGGCGGCTGGTCTTGAAGCGAACAGTCGACGCGTGATATCCAGGCTTTCATGTTTTGACGGCGCGCCCTTTCACCCGCCTCCGCTTCGCTCGGTCGACCTCTCCCCGAGGGAGAGGAATTGGTCAAGCTTGGCGTCAGTTCTTCTCCTCAACGGGGAGAAGGTGGCCCGGTAGGGCCGGATGAGGGGTAAATGAAGTCTTGAGAGGCGGTAATCAGTTGACCGTCTTGGAAACTGTCATGGCGCTTGGCAGCGGGACCTTTATTTGCGGCGCTGATGAAAACAGCAGTTTTATAAAACTGCGGAAGGCCATCACCTGCCGCTCGATCCTTGAAGGATCATTCAGTGCCTTCGACATGATGATGCTGCCATCAACGACACAGGAAAGCATGTCCGCCACATCGTCGAAATCAATCGGGTCACGCGGAGGGTGCACGACAGCGATATTGTCGAGAATGGCGCGGAACCTGGCGTTCCATGCTTCAACCGACTGCGCCGTCAAGTTCAGGACCTCTCGGTCGAACTGGCGCTCCTGATAGCAAATGCAGGCGATGAGACAGCCGGGGTGACCATTCGGCAGATCAGACATGACCTCGGCAAGGAGCTTCAGGCTGATCAGGAATGCCTGGAGCGGATCATCCGACAGTTGGTGCCCACGCGCGATGACATCGTCAAACACCCGGTCATTGGCGCAGACGTAGCGTTTCAGCATGATGTGCGCGAGTTCATTCTTGTCCTTGAAGTGATAGAAAAATCCGCTTTTCGTAATGCCCGCCTCGGCGATAATCTCCTCTATCGAGGTCGCAGCGAAGCCTTTGGCCAGCACTGACATCTCGGCGATTTCCAGAATACGTTCGCGGGTTTCGGCTCCCTTGCGCATGTAATTGTCCCCCCGGAATACTGTACCTGCGGTACGGTTTCGGCTGTTTGAGTGTAGCACGGGGGAGGGTTCTGTCGCCACGATCTCGCCTATCCAACTGAATTTGCTTGTTTTTTTCGTAAGTGGAATAACCCGACCATAAGGTTTCTAGATTGCCTGGAACGAAAGGCGCAAAACAGGACATGCCGGGTGGCGAGGCAACCAGCCGATACCGGCACTCTTGGAAGGGACGATAATAATCATGGCCAAGTACCGCAGAAACCTGCCGCAGCTCGCGGGGACCACTTTCCTCAGTGACGGCGGCATGGAAACGACATTCATCTTTCACGACGGGATCGATCTACCTGAGTTCGCATCCTTTGTCTTGATGGCGACGCCCGAAGGCAGACAGCGACTGAAAGACTACTACATCAGATACCTCAAGATCGCTCGCGAGAATGGCACCGGCTTCATCCTCGATACGCCGACATGGCGGGCAAACCCCGACTGGGGCGCCAAGCTCGGCTATGATGCAGAGGGCCTGCGCGCAATCAACCGGGATTCGGTCGATCTGCTGCTTGAACTTCGCAGGGAGTTTGAGACGGCTACGACGCCTTGCGTGATCAGCGGAGCAATTGGACCGCGCGGCGATGGCTACAAGGCTGGCAATATGAATGCCAATGAGGCTGAAACATACCACGCGGCGCAGATAGAGAGTTTTGCACAAACCGAAGCGGACATGGTCGCGGCCTATACGTTGACCAATTACAATGAAGCCATCGGTGTTGCAAAAGCTGCCAAGACCTATGCCATACCTAGCGTGATCTCGTTCACGGTCGAGACCGACGGAAAACTGGTGACCGGTCTGTCGCTCGGCGATGCGATCAACCGGGTGGACGATGCAACCGGAGGTTCGCCAGCCTACTATATGATCAACTGTGCGCATCCGAGCCATTTCGTTGATGCACTGGAAAAGGGTGAGGCGTGGCTCGATCGCGTGCGCGGCGTCAAGGCGAATGCTTCGACCAAGAGCCATGCGGAACTCGATGATTCGGTTACGCTTGACGCTGGAGATCCCGTCGATCTCGGGCGGTGGTACAACGAGCTGACAAGATCATTTCCGAAGATGCGCATTCTCGGCGGATGCTGCGGCACGGACCATCGCCACGTCGCGGCGATCTGCGAGGCTTGTTCAACGCAAACGGCCTAGAGCGCTTGAACCGGGCAACCTTGTCCGGTTTGCCTTCCTTCATGCTCGCGAAACTGGTAAAGCGGGGCCGGATCAAGTTATCCGGCCCCGCAATTGCGATGAGGGAAAGCATGCAGGACATGAATATCGGGCTATGGGATTTCGCGCTGCGCCTTTACAAAGCCCCGGACGTCGCCGATGCATGCCTGGCATTGCAGGAACGCAATGGTGTCGATGTGCCGGTGCTGTTGTTCGCTGCCTGGCTCAAGCATGGTTCCATTGCGCTTTCTCCGGCCAAGACAGTGCAGATTATCGGGCTGGTCGACGAATGGCGCGATGACGTCGTTGCCCCGTTGCGCGCCATCCGCCAGCGGATGAAGACCGGACCAAAACCAGGACCTGACAAACACACCGAAACCCTGCGCGACGCCGTGAAAGCTGCCGAACTTTCCGCCGAACGGATCGAGCTTATGGAGCTCGAAACGGCGGGACTGGCACTCGCGACGATTTCAGACGATAGCAACCGTTCGACCGATGAGAACCTGCCGCTTATCGTGCGTTATTATCATGGCTCGACTCTGGATTCCCAAGCGCGCAAGTCCATCGCAATAGTGGAACGGGCAATAGCATCTTTATGATTGTTGCTGGCCGGTTTCGTCTTCTTTCCAGCGCTTGACCAGTGGCAGGTTGATATCGAACAAGTCCAAGGCGCGTCCGACTGTCTGGTTCACCATGTCGTCGATGGTCTTTGGCTTGCTGTAAAAGGCCGGAATAGGCGGCATGATGATAGCGCCATTGCGCGTGGCCTGATCCATCAGCGCGATGTGCCCGGCATGCAGCGGCGTTTCTCGAACCAGAAGAACGACGCGGCGGCGCTCCTTGAGGCAGACATCGGCGGCGCGCACGATCAATTCGTCATTGTAGCAATTGGCGATACCGCTCAGGGTTTTCACAGAGCAGGGTGCAACCAGCATGCCGGCGGTGCGGAAAGATCCGGACGAGATGGCGGCGCCAATATCGCGATAGTTGTAGAGCTTGTCGCCGAGGCTGCGGATTTCTTCGGCACTCATATCGAGTTCGTCGGCGGCGGTGCGCAGTGCCGATGGCGAGACGATCGCATGCGTCTCGATGTCTTCGACATCGCGCAGGAGCTGCAAGGCACGAACGCCATAAATGACCCCGGAGGCCCCGGTTATGGCGATAATCAGACGGCGCATGGCTAGTTCGCCGACTCTGAAGCATGAAGAGCCGAGCGAGCGGAGTGGGCCACGTGCTCCTCGGCGGCAGCTTTTGCAGCGGCCTTGTCGCGTTTGGCGATGGAGGTGACGATCTTCTCGATTTCGGCGATGCTCTGGATGCGCCGCTCAGGCCGCACGACGGAACGCCGGCGCAGCGGGGACGTGAGAACGGTCAACTTGCTCAAGACACCGAACGCAATCGGATTGCGTGCCCCCGTGCAGATGCGGTCGTAGAAATCGCGTTTGCTGGCGACGATCTCCTCGGCATTGCCATGCAAATAAGCTTCCTTCAGACGCAGGAAGTGGGCTTTCAAGGCCTCGACCTCCGCATCTGGCGCATTCTCGATGAACTGTTCGACAATCAAGGGTTCGAGCACGCCGCGGATGCGGTAGATATTCTCGGCGTCCTCCGATGTCACGGTGACCACGGCAAGACCGCGATTGTTGAGGTCGGTGAGAATGCCTTCGGATTGCAACTGGCGCAGCGCTTCACGCAGCGATGTGCGGCTGACATTGAGCTGCTGGCACAGGTCTTTCTCTACAAGACGCGTACCCGGCTCCAGCAATCCTGTCTCGATTGCGCGCCGCAGCGACTTCATGATCTTGTTTCTCAGCGGCGCAGACTCGTGTGTAAGCGGACCGAATGGTTCGATGACCGGATCGTTCATTTTATCCCTCGCAATGCTGCTGCCTGCGTTGTGTTGCTTGCCCTCAGCGCCGACCCCCGCCGGCGCTGAAACTATATCAGAATCGGGCGATAGTCGCCTGATTATGCTTTCTTTTCAATATTGCGTGCCGGTGTTTCCGGTTTCATACCACCTTTACGCCGGGAGAAAGTGTTTTCGCCATTGAAGCGCCAATCGCCGCTGACAGCCTTATCGGCAAAGTTGCTCCAGACATCGCTCCAGTCTCCAAGCGAATAACCGTGCCATGGCGGCTGCGGCGAGAGTGGCGGCAATTGCAGGTTTTCCCATATCTCGCGGGCCCGCACCATGTAGGGTTCCGCGGGCAGGGCGAGCGGCGGCATGGGTGCTTTCAACGTGGCGTCGATGAGAAGGGTGCCTTCGGCATTCTTGTTTGCGGATTTCGGCCCATGCCCGCCCGAGCGGTAGGGCGTCACATGCACGTCATCGATCATATTGGCACGGTAGGCGAGCGACCAGAACACGGCATCGGCATTGCGGGCGTCGATATCGTCAGAGACGGCGATGACGATCTTGCCGCACTGCGCCTGAAGCATCGCGGCACCCTGCAGGCCGCGCCAGATCTCGGACTGCGGTGCGCTGCGGTCGAATTCCAGGAAGATCACCTTGCGGATGTTGGTCAAAGGCTCATGCATCACGACGCGCTTGATGCCCTTGATGTTGAGCACTTTCTTCAGGTGGTTGAAGAACAGCGGCTCATAGGCAACACGCTTGAGAACGCTCGATTCGCTGGGCGTGACCTGGCTGACGATCGAGACCAACACGGGCTTGCGCTTGCGGGTGATCGCCGTCACGCGCATCGACATGTTGAAATCCTCGAGCGCAACGTGGCCATGGCTTTCGCCAAAGGGCCCTTCCGGCTCAAGGAGTTCCGTGTCGATCAGGCCTTCAATGACGATTTCAGCGTCGGCCGGCACTTCGAGATCGATTGTCTTGCACTTGACGATGCGAACGGCCTCGCCGATGAGACCGCCGGCAACGCCGAGTTCGTCCTGATCGATCGGCAGCTTCTGCGGCCCGGTGAAAAGCACCGCCGGGGCACAGCCGATAACGATGGCGCAGGGCATGGGTTCGCCGCGCTTCTGGTACTTCAGCCAATGCTGATACCCGCCGGCACCGGACAGGCGGCTCGCCATGCGCACGCCGAGCCGGTCTTCGGCCTTCAGCGCCGCGCGATAGGTGCCCATGTTGCGGATGCCATTTTCCGGATCCCGCGTGACGCAAAGAGTGGCGGTGAAATAGGGAGCACTGTCGAAACCCGGTGTCGAAACCGGAACCGGCAAGCTGCCGAGGCCACGGCCTTCGAGCTTGAGATCATCGCCGGTGATGACGACTTCCTGGCATGGTGCGTCCTCGACCATGACAGGGTCGATGGGGTTTTCCATGGCGTTGACCCAGACGTCGCCGATCTCGCTCTCGGGAACGCCTAGCCCGATAGCGTAGATTTCCGGCGAAGCGGCGAGGACGCCGACTGCAACCGGAATATCGTATTTCTCGCCCTTTGCACCTTTTACATCGGTGAAAAGAAAGCCACGCCGCTGCGATTCGGGCAGACCGCCCTGGAACTGCCAGCGCGCCAGCGGATGCAGTTCGCTGTCCTTGTCGATCGGCACCTGAATTCGCGTCAGCAGGCCGCGTTCTTCCAGCCGTCCCAGATGTTCTTGCAGGTCCAGTGGAGCCTTGCGCTTGTGCGTCGTCATGTAAGTCCCGTTCTCCCGAAGATGCGCTCCTCCAATGCCATGCATGCGAGGTGAAAAACGCAAAACCCACTCATAATCATAAAAGCGATCCGCCCAATCAGAAAGATATTGCGTGCGACGCTGCATCTTTTCGATTGCATTGCTCCGACATACTGTCATACATTAATACGAAGAGCAACAGAATGTCGTCGGCGTAATTTCAGCCGGTAAGGGTAGAGGATTTATGGGAAGCCCACTTCATAAAAGCACGAGCGGACATGGGGCAGCGGTACTGGAAAAGCCCGAGGCGGCTGATCTGTCGCCGGAAATGAAGCTTGTACGCGATGCGTTGTTCCGCCATGTCGGAAAGCCGCTTCCGCGCAAGGAAGACGGACGGCTCATTACCGGCAAGGGCCGGTTTTCCGACGATTTCAGCCTGCCCGGGCAGACGTTCGCTGCGATGGTTCGCTCGCCATACCCGCATGCGCGGATCCTCGGCATCGACACGTCGGAAGCGCTGGCCAGCCCCGGCGTCCTGGCAGTCATGACGGGCGCCGACCTTTTGGCCGACGGGCTTGAGCCCATCCCGCACAACCCGGTTCCCTCAACGAAATTCGACGTGAAGCTGACCGCTGCCGGCGGCGGTACACCCTTCACAGGGCCGCATTATCTGCTCCCGGCCGACAGGGCCCGTCATGTGGGCGAAGCTGTGGCGGTGGTGGTCGCCGAGACGGCGGCCCAGGCGGCGGACGCCGCTGAAAAGGTGTTTGTCGATTACGAGGAATTGCCGCACGTCACCGAAACCGCAAAGGCCGCGCTGCCCGGTGCACCCGCTGTGTGGGACAAAGTTCCGGACAACGTCTTCATCGACTCGAGCTTTGGCGACGAAGCGGGGACAGCAGCAGCCTTCGCGGCGGCTGATCACGTGGTCACGGCCGAATTCCATATCGGCCGCGTGACCGCCGTACCGATCGAGCCGCGCTCGTCGCTCGGTCATTTCGACGAGGAGACCGGGCGCTATACACTTTATGCCGGCAGCGGCGGCGCCGTGCGCCAGAAGGGTGAGCTTGCCAAGGTTCTCGGTATCGAGCCGAAAAACCTGCGCGTGCTTTCATACGATGTCGGCGGAAACTTCGGCGCGCGCAATCGCGTTTATGTGGAGTTCGGTCTGGTGCTGTGGGCATCGAAGAAGATCGGGCGGCCGGTCAAGTACACGGCAACACGTTCCGAGGCGTTTCTGACGGATTATCAAGGCCGGGACCTCATCACCAAGGTAGAGCTTGCGCTTGATCGCGAAGGCAAGTTCCTGGCGATGCGGGCAGACAATCTCAGCAATGTCGGCAGCCGGTGCGTCTCGCTGTCGCCGCTCAGCAAGGGATCCGGTCTTATCACCGGCTCCTATCATATTCCGGTGGCAACGCTGCGTGCCCGCGCCGTCTTTACCAATACGATGTGCACGCAGGCCTACCGCAGTTCCGGCCGGCCGGAAGTAACCTACGCGATCGAGCGTCTCGTCGAGAAGGCCGCGCGCGAACTCGGCTTCGACAAGCTCGAATTGCGCCGCAAGAACCTCGTTTCACCGGACATGATGCCTTACACCAACGCTGTCGGCTCGATCTATGACAGCGGCGAATACGAAAAGAACATGGACCGCGCGCTCGAACTCGCCGACTGGGATGGCTTCGAGGTGCGGCGCGAGGGAGCGGCCAGCCGCGGCAAATTGCTGGGCCGGGGCTTTGCCAACTACGTCGAGTCCTCCATCGGTTCACCGAAGGAACGCGCCGAGATCGAAATCAAACAGGATGGCACGGTCGAGGTCGTCATTGGCACCCAGCCGAGCGGCCAGGGTCATGAGACGAGTTTCGCGCAAGTGGTCGCCGACATGATCCAGGTGCCTGTCGAAAAGGTATGGATTATCCTTGGCGATACCGACATCGTCAGCGTTGGCGGTGGTTCGCATTCGGGCCGTTCGATGCGCCATGCGGGAACCGTCATGGCCATGGCGTCTGCAGATCTCCTGAAGGAAGGTCGCCGGCGGGCGGCGGAACATTTCGGCGCAGATTTCGACGCTATCGATTTCGAGAGCGGTCATTTCAAACTGCGCGGTACCAACCAGACGATCGATATCTTCACACTTGGTGATCTGACGCGTGAGAAGGATGGGCCGTTGCGGGTGGCACGTGACAATGAGATGCACACGCCGGTGTTTCCGAATGGCGCAGCGATCTGCGAAGTCGAAGTCGATCCCGAAACCGGACACGTGCTCATCACCAGCTACGCGACAGTGGACGATGTGGGCCGCTGCATCAATCCGCTGATCGTCCATGGCCAGACCCATGGCGGCATTGCGCAGGGCGTAGGGCAGGCGATGTGGGAGCTTTGCGCCGTCGATCCCTCGTCAGGCCAGCCGCTCGCCGGATCATTCATGGATTACGGCATGCCGCGTTCCGACAACATGCCCTCGTTCAAGTGCGAGATTGCCGAGGTGATCTCCCCGACCAATCCGCTTGGCATCAAGGCCGGCGGCGAAGGCGGAACAACGCCAGCGCTTGCGACGGTCGTCAACGCCGTGCTCGACGCGCTCAAGGACTACGGCGTCACCGATATCGATATGCCGGTCACCCCGCATGCGGTGTGGCGGGCCATTCATCAATCTAAAGGCGAGCGCGATGCTCGTGCGTCCTAGAAGGATTTCTCGCAAATGATTGCCGAAACCAAGACCAATATCCGCATCATCGCCTTTCCGGGCGCTCCCAACCTGCCGACATTCGCGGCGGTGGAACAGGGGTTCTTCGCCGAGGAAAACCTGTCGGTCGACCTGACGTTGACGGGGAGCTCGGTCGAGCAGGCACAGCGGACTGCCGCCGGTGAATTCGACATCGTCTTTACCGCATTCGACAATGTCGTGGCTTATGGCGAGGGGCAGGGGGCTGCTGGCGCCGGGGTCGATCCGGGCTATGTCGTCCTCATGGGCGGGACGCAGCTCGAACTCGCGATCGTCACGTCCCCCGAGATCAAGCAGTATTCAGACCTCAAAGGCAAATCCGTCGCGCTCGATGCACTCTCAACCGGGTTTGCGTTTGTGCTGTTCGATATGTTCGAAGATGGCGGATTGAAACGGGACGACGCATCTTACGCGCCCGTTGGAGCGACGCCGCAGCGCTGGCAATCGGTGAAGGGCGGAGAGCACGCTGCGACATTGACCATCGAGCCATTCACCAGCATTGCCCGTCGTTCGGGCTTCAACGTGCTCGACGTGTCGACCCGGATCTACGACAGCTATCAGGGCGGCGTGGTTACGGCGAGGCGCGCCTGGGCAGCGGAGAATCCCGACGCTGTCCGCGCGTTCATCCGCGGTTACCTGAAGGGCCTTGCCTGGACGCTTGATCCGGCAAATCGCGAGGCGGCTGAACAGCTTTTGCAGGCGAAGATGCCTGAGATCCAGCCCGCTGCGTTGCAGTCGGTGATGAATAGTTTGCTGTCGTCGAAATCGGGCCTGACACCAGATGCGAAAATCATTCCGGAAGGCATGAAGCGCGTGCTCGAATTGCGCTCGCGCTACGGCTTAACCGGGGCACCACTGACCGATCCGGCGAAATATCTGGACCTGTCGCACTACGAGGCCGTGACCGGCGCAAACTGAGAGGAGAAGTTTGATGGATCTCAAGGGCGAATACCGCATCGCTGCGCCGCGTGAAGATGTCTGGGCGCTGATCAATGACCCGCAGGCGCTGCGTGAATGCATCCCCGGGTGCAACAGCCTGGAAGGCTCGCTGGAGGATGGGTTTACCGCCCGCGTGACCACCAAGATCGGTCCGGTCAAAGCGATTTTCGAAGGTGAAGTCACCCTGAGCAACGTGGTCGCGCCCGAGAGCTATACGATCTCCGGAGCAGGCAAGGGCGCTATCGCCGGTTTCGCCAAGGGCGGCGCCGACGTCAACCTTGCCGATGTCGATGGCGAAACCGTCCTGACCTACGTCGCCAAGGCGCAGGTTGGCGGCAAGCTGGCACAGCTCGGTTCCCGGCTCATCGATTCAACGGCCAAGAAGCTTGCAGACGAGTTCTTCGCCAGCCTCGCTGCCCGCGCCGCACCTGCTGACGCTGTGGCGGCAGCGATTGAAACACCAGCGGAACGCCCCAAGGCCCGCTGGTTCTCCAGATAAAAGGGAAGGCACCCATGTCCAAAGTCGCCATCACCGTCAACGGCACGCTCCACACGAAGGAGGTCGAAGACCGTACGTTGCTCGTCCAGTTCCTGCGTGATCATCTTGGCCTGACCGGAACACATGTCGGCTGCGACACGACGCAGTGCGGCGCCTGCACGGTCATTGTCGACGGCAAGGCGGTCAAATCCTGCACGATACTCGCGGCCTCGATCGAAGGAGCATCGGTTTCCACGGTCGAAGGTCTGGCTGATGGCGAAAAGCTGCATGATGTGCAGGCTGCCTTTCATGAGCATCACGGATTGCAGTGCGGCTTTTGCACGCCCGGCATGATCATGGCATCGGTCAACATGATCGAGCGTCATGACGGCGTCCTCGACGAAACAACCGTTCGCCACGAGCTCGAGGGCAATCTTTGCCGTTGCACGGGATATCACAACATCATCAAGGCGGTGCTCTCCGCCGCTGAAAAGCACCGCACGGCGCACGCCGTCGCGGCGGAATGAAGAAGGCAAGCGCCTATGTATGAAACAACCTATCATAAGCCAGGAACGCTGCAGGAAGCAGTCAGTCTCTTCTCCGAAGTCGAGGAAGCCGCTTACCTCTCGGGCGGGCATACGTTGATCCCCACGATGAAGGGAAGGCTGGCGGCTCCTGCCCATCTGATCGATGTCCGCCGCATTCCCGAACTTTCGGGGTTTACCGTTGGTCCCGATCGCATCATCATCGGTGCCGCAACCACGCATGCGACGGTCGCTGCATCGGAAAAGATCAGGGCGCTCATCCCATCGCTCTGCGGTCTCGCGGGTTCGATCGGTGACGTTCAGGTCAGGCACGTCGGCACGATCGGCGGCTCGATTGCCAATAATGACCCGGCAGCGGACTACCCGTCGGCCGTGCTGGCACTCGATGCGACGTTGCATACGGACCGGCGCAGCATCCCGGCTTCCGAATATTTCGCCGGGCTGTACACGACGGTGCTGGAGCCAGGTGAAATCCTCGTCCGTATCGAGTTCAGGGTGCCGGAGATTGCCGGGTACGCCAAGTTTCGCAATCCGGCGTCACGGTATGCCCTGGCGGCTGCGTTCGTTGCACGTCATCGCGACGGCAATATCCATGTGGCGATCACGGGGGCCGGAAATGCCGGCGTCTTTCGCTGGACGGAGGCCGAGGAAGCGCTGCAGGCGCGGTTCGAGCCGGATTCAGTAAAGGGCTTGCTGCCGGATCCGAACGACCTGATGGGCGACATGCACGCTCCGGCCGACTACCGCGCGCATCTTGTCGGGGTTGTCACCCGCCGTGCCGTGGAAAATCTCGGCGGCACCTTGATCGAGTAAACGAAATACGACGCTCCCAAGCGGCCGGGCCGACGGCATGTCATGTGCCATCGGTTTTCTTTGTTCAACGTGCTGCGAGGCGCGTTGGGATAAGGGCAAACAAATACCGCCGCGGTTACCCGTGGCGGCATTTCGCATCTCGGCTGCTATATTTTAGACGCTGTCGTGGCCGGTGATTTCGCTCTGCCATGGGGCAACGTACTTTTCCAGCCATCCAACCAGTGCGGTCAGAGCCACGGCAAGCACCATGATCAGAATGACGGGCACGAACATCTCTGCAGTGCGGAAGCTATTGGCCGAAGTGATGATGATACCGCCGAGACCGGAGATCGCGGTCAGGAACTCGGCGATGACGATGCCGATAACCGCCTTGCCGATGCCAAGACGCAGACCGGCCATGATGTAGGGGATCGTTGCGGGCAGAATGATGCCGCGCATGATGGCCGTCTGCGAGGCGCAGAAGGCGGTACCGACCTCGATCATGGTTTTCGGCACGGCCTTCACACCGAACCACGTGTTGATGCAGATCGGGAAGAAGGATAGGAGGAAAACCACAACGGCCTTGACCATGAAGCCAAGACCGAACCACAGGATCAGCAAGGGAACGAGGGCAATCAGCGGGGTGGCATAGCCAGCGGTGACATAGATGCCCAGGGCGGATTCGAGAATGCGGTATCGGCCGAGCAACAGCCCGACCGGGATACCGACTATTGCGGCGACGATATAACCGACGATGAATGGCTGGCTGCTCTGAATGAGCGCGTCCTGCAGGCGGCCGGTCTGCAGCATCGAGAAGAATGCCTTGATGATGGCGCTCGGGTAGGTGCCAAGCAACGGATTGACGTCGCGGCCGAAGAACTCCCAGAGACCAGTCGCCACGGCGACCGATAGGGTGGTGATCACCCATGCCGGTACGGTGGTTGTCCAGCTTGCCTGACCTGTACGGCGCTCCACGCGGGCCGGCGCCTGTATTTCTGTGTCTGTCGTCATAGTCTTTCCTTAAGCTGCAGCCGAAACGCCCGCATCGTGCAGGGCTTCCCAGATCAGCGTGCGTTTCCTGGAATATTCCGCCGAAGTGCGGATGGCGCGCATATCGAGGCGCGGACGCTCCAGTTCGATCGGAATGATCTGGCTTATCTTGCCGGCATGCATGACCGCAACGCGGTCTGCCAGCATCACCGCTTCGTCAAGATCATGGGTCACGAAAATAATGGTCTTCTGTGTCTTGGCATGGATGGAAAGCAATTCGCCGTGCAACCCCTCACGCGTCTGCGAATCCAGCGCGCCGAAGGGCTCGTCCATCAGCAGCACTTCCGGATCGATCGCCAGCGCGCGGGCAATACCCACGCGCTGTTTCATACCGCCGGAAAGCTGGTGCGGGCGTCTGTCCTTTGCCGGGGTCAGACCCACCAGTTCCAGATAGTGCATG
Source organism: Phyllobacterium zundukense (assembly GCF_025452195.1). Taxonomy (NCBI): domain Bacteria; kingdom Pseudomonadati; phylum Pseudomonadota; class Alphaproteobacteria; order Hyphomicrobiales; family Phyllobacteriaceae; genus Phyllobacterium; species Phyllobacterium zundukense. The sequence continues at coordinate 2,086,815 of NZ_CP104973.1, forward strand.
GCTGTCCGGGAAAGTTCAGGCTCCTTCATGCCCTTCATCTCCAGCCCATAGCCGATATTGCTGAGCGTATTGCGCCAAGGCAGCAATTCGGCATGCTGGAACACCATGCCGCGGTCGTGACCACAGCCGGAGACAGGACGCCCGGCGACCTTGACCTGACCGGAGGTGGCTGTCTCGAGGCCCATGATGATACGCAAGGCGGTCGTCTTGCCGCATCCGCTTGGGCCAATCAGGGCAACGACGTCACCCTTTTCGACATTGAAGGAGACACCGTCCAGGGCATTATGCGTGCCAAAGGACTTGGTGATATTCTGTACTTCCAGATGGGCCATGTCACTTTCCAATATTACTTCTTGACGCGTGCGAGAGCCTCGGTGCGAACGCTGTCATCGACGAACTTCTTGGTATCGGCGTTGCCGTCGAGAAACTTGAGCTTGACCATCTCATCGTCAACCCACTGCAGCTTTTCCAACGGGATGGCCAGATCCGCATTGATCGCCTTGTACTCGAGAGCTTCATTGTAAATGAACTCGGCGGTCTTGTCGTCTTCGGGCAAGTGACCGACCTTGCGGGCCACCTCGAGCATCGCGTCCTTGTTGGCGATCGCATGAGCGAGGCCTTCCATCTCGGCGGCGAGGAAATTGGTCATCGCTTCGCGGCGCTCGGCGATCTTCTTGCCCGTGGTCATGATACAGACCTTGAGGAACTGCGGTGTAACCTCGACACCCTTCAAAAGCGGCTTGACGTTCAAGGCGTCTGCATCAATGGCGAATTCGCTTGAGCTGGCAGCAGCGGCGACCACCCCGCCGCCGACGGCCTTGACGCGATCGGCACTGCCGCCGGCATTGGCGAACGTTACGTCCGTATTGGCAAGGCCGGATGCTTCAAGCGCGAGGCGGGTGAAAATATCGGGAAGCGAGCCGGGCGCAGAAACGCCGACCGTCTTGCCTTTGAGATCAGCCGCGCTCGCGATGTCCTTGCCGGAAAAGACCGTATAGGTCATGCCGGGCCAGTCGCAGCCGATGATCTTGACGTCGGCGCCCTGATGCAATGCGGAGAGAGCGATGACGGGGCTCGCCTCGAAACTATCGAGATCGCCGGCGATGAGCGCCTTCAGCGCCGTTGGACCGCCGGTGAATTGCACCATGTCGATGTTAATGCCGTGCTTGTCATCGAAGCCGCCTTCCGCAGCTTGAAACAGGAAACCGGAATCGCCCTTGGCTTCAACAATGCCGTGGCGCCACGCTTCTTGAGCGCTGGCTATCGACGTCATTGCGGTGGATGCAAGGATCACGCCGGCGAAAGCACTGGCAAAGCGGGTTTTGATAGATTGGTAAATCATGAGTTCCTCCTCCAAGGCGCCCGTGCCGGGCATTCAGGCAAATGCAGTCAGCTTAATTTCTCTTGTCATTCTGTTATAATGTATGTTTGCCATACAAACAAATTTGTGGGAGAAGTCAAGTCGCCAAGGCATCTTTTTGTCGGAAGGAGGGTACGCGGAAGCATCCGATCGGCGACGCCATGGCATGGTTCCGGTGATTTTCAGAGGATGGAGGATAGATTCAATGGCAGAACGGATTTGGGACAAATTCCTGACAGAGCGCGACAAGGAAGTGTTCAAGCTGGCGGGATATGGCGCGCGCGCAGGGTTTGGCAAGCGACCGGCGCTGCTGATCGTCGATGTCAACTATGCGTTTTGCGGCGACAAGCGCGAACCACTGCTTGAATCGGTCAAGCGCTGGCGCCAGTCGGGCGGCGAAGCCGCCTGGGATGCCCTGCCGGTATTGCAGAACCTGATTGGAACAGCTCGCGACCGCGAGGTGCCGGTGATCTACACGACCGGAGTGCGGCGCTCCGACAATTGGGACGCGGGCAGCTGGGCGTGGAAGAACGAACGTAGCGGTGAAAAACCTGGCGGCAGCAATCGCGACGGCAACGAGATCATGCCGCAGATCGCCCCCGAACCGAGCGACATCGTTATCTACAAACAGAAGCCCAGCGCTTTCCATGGGACCAACCTCATCAGCTATTTGACGCTGCTCGGGTGTGACAGCGTCATCGTTGCTGGAACCGCAACCAGCGGCTGCGTACGGGCGACCGTGGTCGATGCTTTCAGCTACAATCTGCGGGTGACGATGGTCGAAGACGGCTGCTTTGAGCGTTCCGAGGCGAGCCATGCCATGACGCTGTGTGACATGAACGCCAAGTATGCCGACGTGATCGACAGCAGCGAAGTCGTCGAGTTTCTGTCGGGACTTCCGCGCGGCATGTACAATCTGCCGCGTGGTGCCAGCCAAAAGGCGGCGGAATAAGACAGACGGCGCGAGTGATCGCGCCGTCCCTTTATGCCTCAGGCCCTGGCGGCCTCGATCAGCAGCTGCAGATTGCCGGCGATGATAGCCGGTACTTCCAGCGGGGTGAAATGGCGAACGCCCTCGAGGATCGTCAGCGTGGCGCCGGGAATGTTGTCGGCAAGCACACGTGCCATTTCCGGCGGTGTCGCATAATCCTCGGTTCCGACAAGCACGCGGCACGGGAAGTCAAACTTCGGCAATGCTTCGCGCAGATCGGCTGCACCCAGCATGTTGCACGTCGCGACATAGGCGTCGATTTCATTGGCGAGGAAGGTCGAGACAGCGGCTTCTACCACGTCCGGATTTGCCTCGCGAAAGCCATCGCTGAACCAGCGGGTTTTCTGGAAGCCGACAAGCGCCTTCAGGCCTTCGTTTCGCGCCTTTTCCGCGCGTTCAGCCCAGGCTGCGGGAGCGTTTTCCCCGTACCAGGCGGTGGTGTCGAAGAGGCCGAGAGCGTCGACACGCTCAGGATAGGCTGCGGCAAAGGCAAGAGCGATGCAGCCACCCATCGACGCACCGGCAACAACGGCCGACGTCCAACCGACATGGTTCATGAGATCGGCGAGATCATCGGCAAATTGCGCAGTGCTGTAGGGACCTGCGGGCTTGCCGGAAACGCCGTGGCCGCGGCAGTCGTAAATGAGAACCTCGGATGCGCCGGCAAGTGCCTTGGCGGTTGGCTCCCAGAAGAACTTGTCCATCGCCAGCGAATGAATGAGAACGCAGCGGCCTTCGCCGCTCCCGGGGACGATGCGATAGGAGAGCCTTATTCCGTCGCGGGTTTCCGCAAAGCCTATCGTTTGAGTGGGCATCAAATCGCTCATGGTATTGGTTCCGCTTCAGCATGGGTGTAGATCGCCAGCGATGTTTGTCGCGCGTCGTATTATTGTATGACGGTATTAATTGACGGGTCAAGAGGCGAGAGACACGCAGTGCCAAGTCGATTTTAATCAAGTTTTAAGGAGGAGATTGCGAGATCGATTAACCGGTAACCAGTCGTTAGGAATTCCGGAATACGTGGGTAAGCAAGACAAGGACTTGCCCATGCGCCGCATCATGTTCATTGCGTTGTTGTTGCTCACAGGCTGCGCCACAGCGCCAACCCAGACCAACAATGTCTGTGCCGTATTCGATCAGAGAGACGGCTTCTTCAACAATTGGTACAAGCAGGCCAAGAGTGTCGAGACGGAATATGGCGTGCCGGTTCCCATTCTTATGGCGACGATCTATACGGAATCCGGCTATCGGGCCCGGGTCAAGCCGCCGCGTACAAAATTGTTCGGCTTTATTCCCTGGTCACGGCCATCCACCGCGTATGGGTATTCGCAGGCCCTGGACGGGACTTGGGCGGACTATCAACGCGAAACCGGACGCTGGACCGCCCGGCGAACGGATTTCAGCGATGCCGTTCGCTTCGTTGGCTGGTACCATGCAAGGAGCCATCAGATGAACGGCATTCCGCTTAACGACGCCTACAATCTCTACGCTGCTTACTATGCCGGGCCGAATGACTTTGCGCGTGGCACGTGGCGGAGCAAGCCCGGTATCGACCGAAGTGCACGGCGGACAGCCGCGATAGCAGGTACCTACGCTGCTCAATTGAACAACTGCGGCCTATGAGACTTTCTGAGAATTCACCCTGATGGCCATCTGATGCAGTTTTCTGCGCTTCCGGTGCTCATGGACGAAAATGTCCACTGCGCTCCGGTTCTCGAAAACCACACCAGCTGACTCATCAAACCGAATTCTTAAAAAGTCTCTCAGCGCACGACTTAAAAGGGAAAAATGAACCCGCCGGTTAGAGCGGGTTTCATGTTGTATCGTTCAGGCGCCTGGCTGCTTTGTCTTGCGTAGATAGGGCAACACGCGCTCGAAGCCGCCGAAACGCTGGTTGGCGTCCTCATCCGAAACCGCTGCGGTGATGATGACATCCTCGCCCTGCTTCCACTGGGCCGGCGTTGCAACCTGGTGTTTCGCGGTGAGCTGGATGCTGTCGATGGCGCGCAGGATCTCGTCGAAGTTGCGGCCCGTGGTCATCGGATAGGTAAGGGTCATCTTCACCTTCTTGTCCGGACCGATGACGAAGACGGAGCGTACGGTGGCATTGTCGGCGGGTGTGCGGCCCTCGGACGTATCGCCTGCTTCCGCGGGCAGCATGTCATACAGTTTCGCGACCTTCAGATCCCTGTCGCCGATAAGGGGATAGTCGACCTCATGGCCGGTTGCAGTCTTGATATCCGCCTTCCACTTGTCGTGGTTTTCGACAGGATCGACCGAAATGCCGATGATCTTGGCATTGCGTTTGGCGAATTCCGGTGCAAGTCCGGCCATGTAACCAAGCTCAGTCGTGCAGACCGGGGTAAAATTCTTCGGATGACTGAACAGCACGGCATAGCTGCCGCCGATCCAGTCGTGGAAATGGATTTCGCCCTGCGTGGTTTCAGCAGTGAAATCCGGTGCAGTGTCATTGATGCGAAGGCCCATCGCGTTTCTCCCGTGGTCGTGATTTGAAGGTTTTCGCCTGTTCGCCACGCGAAGCAGGCGAATGTATCCAATTTGATTTCAGTTTTGCGAACGTAGCACAAGCGGCATTGCATGAATATGTCTGTGACCGCTCATCTTGAGATTCACGCTTTGACGGCCTGCAAATGGCGTTTTTCTGCGCTCCGGTGCTCACGTACCCTAAAGTACGCTGCGCTCCGGTGCTCGGAAACCACCATTTTCGTCACGTCATAGCATGAATCTCAACAGGCCAAGCTTTTGGAAACTGCGGAACCTAAATTTGAGTCCTCGCGTTCTAGCGCTATGGAGAACGTTCACTTCAAGTCTGTTACGGTAGAGTCGCTCTTTCCCGGGAAGTTGCGCACAATCGCCTCCGTCGCGGAAGCTGCAGAATTTCTCTTGAACGAATGGCCAGGTAAACGCGGCCGGCTCCACGGCCTCGCACAACAGGCATGTCTCGAAGCCATGGACGGAAGTGCGACCGGAGACATGGCACGCTCCGTGTTCGTCGAGGCCGCCAAAGAAGCGGATATTTACGTCGAAGGAAACGTTGCCAGCGCTTTGATGCCAAGACAGTGAACAAATAGCCCCTTGTTAATCAACATTGGTTAGAACATCAGCGGTAAAATAGCTCTTACGGTCTATTACGTTTCCGTCAAGAATCTTGGAATGATTCAGGCAGGGGTTACGTGATGGGCACCAAATAATGAACGAAAAACTGGGACAGCTTTTTAGCATTCTCAAAGAACAATCAGACGAAATAGCACAACTCAATATGGACTATGCAGTGGAACGCACGCTCGTCACAGGCGTGATGTCCTTGCTGAGTGCACGCGGTTTGTTGCTTGATGTCGATTTCGACGAAATCGCCGAGATTGGGTCGAGGGTCGGGAATTCGCAGTTCTCGTCGCTCCTGGCAAGCCGGATCGAGCGCTTGAAGACGGGCAGTCCGGCGCTGCATAACTAGGTCTGTCGATATTCACGCCATGGCGGCCTGCAAACGGCGTTTTTCTGCGCTCCGGTGCTCACGTACCAGAACGTACGCTGCGCTCCGGGGCTCGAAAACCACCGTTTTCGCCTCGCCTTGACATGAATCTCAACAAGACCTTAGCCCGCCAGACTGCGCAAGCGGGCGAGCTCCGCTTCGAGCGACTTGATGCGTTCGTCACGCTCGGCCAACAATGCTGCCACATCGGCGGCCTCGAAACGCATGGGAATGTGCTGCGGGCAGTTCATGTCCCAGGCAGTAACCGTGAACAGGATCGCCTGCTCAGGTCGTGCGCGATAGCCCTCCGGCATCAGTTTTTGCATGAGATCAGGATCGTCTTCGACAGTTCGCGCTTCGCCCCATAGCTTCACCCGCTGACGATTGCGGTAATCGATAAGAAAGAGAAACGCCTTGGGGTTATCCGCGAGGTTGCCGGAGGTTATGTACTGACGGTTGCCGGCAAAATCCGCGAACGCGATGGTCGTGTCGTCGATGGCGCGCAGAAAGCCGGGCGGGCCGCCGCGGTGCTGGATGTAGGGCTGGCCTTCGTCATTTGCCGTGCCGAAGAAGATGCTGGTCTGGCTGTGGATGAAATCCGCCAGGTCGGCCGTGATCCGCGTTTGCCACGAGCCACGCTGCTCCATGCTCTGATAGCCATGGCGGGACCCCTTGCGGGTCTGAATCGCTTTGACGGTCGGTGTGAAAGCGACGTCGCTGGAAACGGCGTGTCCGGGTGACATGTCCAACTCCTCGAAGGGTTTGAGATATTTCGACAATCAACATAGTCTCTTCCACAAAATTGCTGTAGATATCAGCTATTGGAGTTTTCATTCCAAAAAATGGAAGGGTTGAATGGATCGTCTGGATGCAATGGAGGTGGTTCTCGCGGTTACAGAGGCGGGAAGCCTGTCCGCCGCCTCACGCCAGCTCAAGATGCCGCTTGCGACGGTCAGCCGAAAGGTCTCCGACCTGGAGGCGCATCTGAAGACGCGTTTGCTTATCCGTTCGAGCCGCCGCGTCTCGCTGACCGATGCCGGCCGCGCCTATGTCGAGGCGAGCAGGGCTATTCTGGAGCAGGTCGATGAGGCGGAGCGCACCGCAGCGGGCGAATACTCAACGCTTAAGGGTGATCTGGCGATGACCGCGCCGGTGGTATTTGGCCGGCTTCACGTGCTTCCCGTCGTGATCGAATTCCTCAAGATATATCCGGAAATCAATTTGCGGCTCAATCTCAGTGACCGTCAGGTCAATCTGGTGGAAGATCATATCGATCTCGCATTGCGCATTGGCAATCTGCCGGACAGCAATCTTGTTGCGACCAGGGTCGGCTGGATTCGCCGCGCTGTCTATGCGAGCCCGGCCTATCTTGCGCAACGTGGCGTGCCGGAGCGCCCCGAGGACCTTGTCGGCCATGAGTGCATCACATTCGAAGGGCTGAATTCGCCACGAAGCTGGACTTTCATGGATGGCAAGAAAGAGGTCAGCGTGCCGGTCCACTCCCGGCTAAGCGTCAGCACGGCCGACGCGGCAATCGATGCGGCGGTTGCGGGCCTCGGCCTGACACGGCTCCTGTCCTACCAGGCCACCCGCGCGCTGGCGGCGGGCGAACTGCAGATCGTGCTCGAGGCATTCGAACCGGAGCCGTGGCCGGTGAGCCTGATCTACGTAGGACAGGGGTTGGTGCCGCTGAAACTGCGGGCGTTTATGGATTTTGCCGTGCCAAGATTGAGGATGGCCTTGGCGGCATAGTTGTCGGACAAGCCAGATTGCAGATCAAAGAAGCAGGTATGTCGGGTACTTGCCAATCCCATGGATATCCCGGATTTCCCGGTGGCACTCTCCGAAGTCCGGGCCGAGCGCGTCGAAAGTGTTTTGGGATATCTGGATACGTCCGGGCGTCCCGCAGGATTCCATGCGGCTGGCAACGTTCACCGTGTGCCCCCAGACATCGTAGACAAAGCGTTTTCGACCAATCAGACCGGCAATGACAGGGCCGGAGTTTATTCCAATTCGCAGGCTGAGCCGGCGCTCACCTGTCATCTGGCACGTCTCGGCCAGCATAGCCCTTGCAAACGCCACGGCTGCCTGGGCATGGTCCGGACGCGGGTCGGGCAACCCGGCCGCCGCCATATAGGCATCACCGATGGTCTTGATCTTCTCGATACCGTGCTGATCCGCCAATTCGTCGAAACGCGAAAACAGCTCTCCAAGTCTTTGGACCAGTGTGATAGGCGGGGTGCGTGCCGCGAATTCCGTGAAATTGACGATATCCGCGAAGACGATCGTCGCCATATCGATGCGATCGGCGATCACTTTTTTCCCCATCGGCGAGCCGCTTCACCACCTGTCTCGGCAAAATTGCATCAAGGAGCGTATCGGCGCGCTCCTTCTCGAATTCGATCTGCGCCAGATAGCGCCTTTCGCGCTCGCGCCAACGGCTGCGTTCAAGACAGGCAGTTATGCGTGCACGCAACAGCACAGGATCGATCGGTTTATGCAGATAATCCTCGGCTCCTGCCTCTATGCAACGGATAATGGCGTCATCGTCCTTCAGGCCCGAAATCATGATGACGGGAATCTCGCGCAGGCGTTCATGCGATTTGAGACGGCTGAGGAGTTCGATGCCATTCATGTCGGGCATCAGGATATCGGCCAAGGCCAAATCGAAACCTTGCGTCTCCAGGATGCGCAGCGCTTCTTCGCCGGAGCCGGCGACAGTGACGAGATGGCCGTCGCGCGTGAGGCGCCGGTTCAGAAGATCGCGGTTGGAGGCAGTGTCATCGACAACGAGGATACGGCCCGTTTCGTCGGACGAAGGCGCTACGCGGGCGGCAATGGACCGCGCGAGATCGGCTGCTATGGTGACGTCAATATGATCTGTCGGCTTTTCATCGGGATCATCTGAGAAAACATCGAGCCTTCCATCGATCTGCTCCAGCAAGAACCGGCTTTCCTCGATTATCTTCGCAATATCGTCTGCGATACCTGCGGCGAGAACGTCTGAGAAATCTTCTATGACCATCTCCGAATAGCCGAGAATGGCGTTCATTGGCGTTCGCAAATCGTGGCGCAACTCACTATCGACGGTGAATATTCCGGCAGTTTGCGACACTTCCATCTCCAAAAGCCGCTTGATAAGCAGGTTCAGGTCGCGAGCCGCGCCGAGTACCTTTTCGAGGTCGGGCAATGCTTCGGCGGGTCCGTTTTCCACGACCGCTTCGATCACCAGTTCCTGATAACCAAGGATCGCCTGTGCGGGATCGGCGATCTTCTGCACAAGACGGGCAATATAGGCGCGACGGCCGATGTCATTGGCGACGGACACCGGCGCTCAACCTCCGGTCAGACGGGCGATCTTGTCGAGAAGCGCCGGCAATTCAATTGGTTTGGTATCGTAGTCATCGCACCCGGCTTCCATGGCTTTCTCCCGGTCGCCCGCCATGGCGTGTGCAGTGAGCGCGATAACAGGAATGGCGGCCGTGACGGGATTTCCCTTGATCCGCCTTGTCGCCTCCCAGCCGTCGATGATCGGCAGGCTCATGTCCATCAAAACAAGATCAGGCTTGTTGCTCACCGCCGCTTCGACGCCGGCGAGGCCATCGGTTGCGATAATCACCTCATATCCCCGCCGCTCCAACCGGCGGGAAAGCATGTCGCGGTTCATCTCATTGTCTTCGACGAGAAGAATCTTGACCATATTCTTCAGCTCCTCAAGCATCTTCGCTGAGCGGCACATGCCGCTTCAAGGCTGCGATCAGGTCGGCGCGGCCTTTGGTTCCCTTTCTGACAACTTCACTCGCACGCGTATTGAGCCAATTCAGTTCGTCGCGGGTAAGGTCCTTGGATGTGACTACAACGACGGGAATATCGACGAGGTCCGTCCGGTCCTGAATGGCCCGCAACAGCGCGAAGCCGTCCATGTTGGGCATCATCAAGTCGAGCACCATGACCGTGGGGCGCCCTGCCTCGAGCTCCGCAAGGCCGCGCTGCCCATCAATGGCCTCGCGCACCCGCCAGCCTTCGCGAACGAGGACCCGCCGGAAAAGTTCCCGCGTTGCCGGGTCATCGTCCACAATGAGCACGTCGTGCTGCCCGGCACCGGCGACAGCGTTCAACATGTCAACGAGCTGACGCGGATCGATGGGCTTGACGAGATGTCCTGCTGCGCCAAAGGCCAACCCCATCTCGCGGTCCGCGACGACGGTTGCAAGGATCACAGGGATGTCGCGCAGCGCCTTGTCCGACTTGATCTCGCGCAGCACCGACCAGCCGTCCTGACCGGGCATGATCACATCGAGAATGATCGCGTCCGGGCGCGATTTGCGCATCTTTGCCATGCCCTCTTCGCCGCCGGCGGCTTCGATGACGTTGAAGCCAGCGCTGCGGACAGTGTCAGAAATGAACTTGCGGGCCCGCGCTTCATCGTCGATGACGAGAACAGTCCCACGTCGCGCCTTATCTGGCAGCTCCGCCTGCGTAGCCGTTTCCTCGGCGAGGGGTGCGGTACCGTTTGCCGGTATCGTGAAACGGAAGGTCGATCCCTCGCCGAACTTGCTTTCCACCTCGATCGCACCACCCATCATCTTGATGAAGTGCTGGGTGATCGCCAGGCCAAGGCCGGTCCCGCCATAGTTGCGTGTAGTGGATGCATCGACCTGTACGAACGCCTGGAAGAGCTTTGCCTGTTGCTCCTTTGTCATTCCGATACCGTTGTCGCTGACCGCGAACTCCACCAGATCGCCGCGCTCGTCGTCCTGATAGCGCCGGACCGACAGCCGGATCTCATCGTTCTCGGTAAACTTGGCGGCATTCGAGAGCAGATTGAAAAGGTTTTGCCGCAGCTTGGTCTTGTCGGTTTCGATCTCGTCAGGCTCGACCGATACTGTGACCGTCAGGCGATTACCCTTTTTAGCGATCAGCGGAGCAACGGTGCTCTCGACATCGATCAGCAGCTGTTTCAGGCTAACGGGCTCGATATAGAGCTCCATCTTGCCCGCCTCGATCTTCGAAAGATCGAGCACGTCATTGATCAGTGCAAGAAGGTGACGGCCCGATCCCATGATCTTGCCAAGGTCGGCGACAAAACCTGGCTGGCCCCAGTCGCTCGCATCCTCCATCAGCATTTCGCTGTAGCCAATGATCGCATTGAGCGGCGTGCGCAATTCGTGGCTCATCGAGGCGAGGAAACGGCTCTTTTCCTGGCTGGCGACTTCTGCGCCTCGCCTTGCTTCCTCAAGTTCCGTATGACGACGTTTTAGATCGGTAATATCGGTATAGACGGCGACCGTCCCGCCTTCCGGCGTCTTGCGCTTGGCAACGCGTATCCAGGTGCCATTGGCAAATTGACGTTCCATGGTGCCGTGCGGATCCTGCTGGCGGCGCATTGCCTCCTTGAGCCAAGTCTCCCGTTCGGCACGGTCTATCTCGGTTCGCCCACGCTCCGCCTGGGCACGCATGATGTCTTCGAAGCTTGTTCCAGGCGTCATGAGATCAGCGGTCTCGGGAAAGATTTCCAGATAGCGCTGGTTCACGAGAACGAGCTTGTCATCTGCGTCGAAGAGGGCAAACCCGTCTGGAATGGTTTCGATCGCAGTCCGGACGGTGTTGCGCTGGTGTTCCGCCGCCGCCTCAAGTGCGCGCCGCTCTGCCTGCCCGTCGCGCAACAGCCGCAATGTTGTCGCGAGCCGGCCGAACTCGTCGCGACCCTCGGGAGGCAGTTCGACATCCTCGCGTCCCTCGGTGAGTTGAGCCATCGCCCTGTCGACGCGTCCCAGCGGCACAAGGATGGACCGAAGCACCAGCCATGTCATGATCGCGCCAACGATCGTAATGGCGCTGACGGAAATTATGGCGCGCTGGAACGTGTTCTGCATGGTTCTGATCGCCATATCGCGCGCAGTATCGGCTTCGGTTTCGAGACGCGTTCCAAGCGCCGTCAGCACCCCGTCAATTTCGTCACTGTAATTTCTTGCTGCCGCCAGCCGCGTGTTGCCGACAACACGATTGTCGGAGGTGTAGGCGTCGACCGCCTCCATGGCCTGGTCATAATAGGCTTTTGCCCCCTTCTCGATCATATCGGCGGCATCCGGGGCAAATTCCCTGATGCGTGCCAGGTCTTGCTCGAGGGAAGTTCTTGCGGTTTCGGCTCGGCGCTCCGACAGTGTCAAAAGGCTGACCGACAGATCGGTCAGCCAATAGCGCATTTCGCCAAAATGCCGGTGCGCCTTGGCTGCCTCGCTGAACATATGAAAGCGCGCATTGGCCGCCGCGACACGCCGTTGATTGTCGAGAAGATCGTGGGCCATGAAGGCAACGCTGAGAAGAAGTGCGCCCAAAAGGCCCGCCGAAAGACAGGCGAGGCGCAGTGGTATCTTCCGTTCCAGGAGCCGGACGACGCGGGACCGTATGGCATTGAAAGCGCTCATTTGAACAGCGTGATGCTCATTGCACCGCCCAAATCGCCTTCGGCGCCGCCTTCTTTCGGATAGCCGGAGATATCCATCTCCCCTTTGGGTGTTCCGTGGCAACTGAGGCACGAAGCGGAATAATATTCGGGAATGAGCATACGAAACGAAGGACGGCCGTTCATGGCAACCTCTTCGACGAAAGGTTTGCCTTTTGGCCAATCGGCGGACTTGAATTTCTGTTCGATGACCTGCTGCTCCCACTGGTCAGGCAGGGCCTTGCGATTTCGCACCAGTTCCTTCGGAGCCGTCACCTTCATCTTTGCCTGATCGCCGACTTTTTCTCCAAACCGTTCGTTGACGAGGCGGGCAAACGTGGCGGGAATAAAACCTTTGAAACCCACGCCCTCTACATCGATCATCTTCTGATGCTCATCGACGACTTCGCGCAAGGCAGCGAGCTGGGCATCAAAAAGCTTTTTGTCGTCCGCATCGAAACTTTCCTCCGGCGCAGGTTTTCCCTTGGCGAAGATTTCAAGCGTCTCGTCAGCAACACGTTGCCCCGTCAGATGCTTGTCACCTATCGATGCGTCGTTGATCAGTTTTTGGTGGCCGGAAATCACTGTGCGGCCAGCACGCAGGAACGCCGCAAGCCGCTCCCCCGTCGCGATGTCATTGCTGTCGTCCGCGGCGACCACACTTGCAAATGCGCAAACTACAACCCCGGCTAGAAAAACTCCGCACCTCAGACCGCGATGCATGGTGGTTCCCCGTATTTTATTGATTATGGGAGGAGTGTAACAGACGCTTGAAAGATTCAAAAGCGCCCCATTGGGGTGTCCCTTTGCGGAACTGTTTCAGCCGGTCAAAGGTTCTCGGTGGCAGTGTGATTGCGCCACCTTTGGAGCATCGAAAGCAATCAAAGGGCGGGGGTATCCACCAAAGAGACTACGTCATTCACCCGTCGCGGCGCATTCTTCTCCGGCTAATTCTAACGGTATAATTACAAGAGTACTCCATGGGGAAGGGGGCCTTGTAAAGTCAATGTTCATCGATGCGAGAGAACTTCCAAGCGGATCTGTACTCGATACGGAAATCTGCATCATCGGCGGCGGGGTCGCAGGTATTACGCTTGCGCTGGAATTTGCGCGGCGCGGCATAGAAACATGCGTCCTTGAAGGCGGTGGCCTCAAATTCAATGCTCGATCGCAAGCGCTCTACCGCAGCGAAAATGTTGGTCTTGACTATGATCTTCACGCCACGAGGACGCGGCAACTGGGCGGCAGCTCCAATTGCTGGGGTGGGTGGATACGGCCCTTCATAGACATCGATTTCGAGCGAAGGGATTGGGTGCCAAACAGCGGCTGGCCAATCGATCTCACCGAAGTGGAACGCTACTACCACCGTGCAAACGATCTCGTCAAAGTCAACGACCACAGCTTTGAACCGCAGTTCTGGCGCGAGCACCTTTCTCCCAAACAGGTTCAGTTACTGGAGTTGAACGATGGATCGCTCGAGACGATCGTCAGCAAGTTCAGCCCTCCGACGCGGTTTGGACGCGACTACCACGCTTCTTTGGCCGCTGCCCGGACGACCAAGGTGCTTCTCAACGCCAATGTAACCGAGATCGCCACCAATGATGACGCTGCCGTTGTGACCGGTGTCCACGTCGTGTCGTCAGCGAAGAAGCCGTTTTTCGTCCGGGCCAAGCGAACGATCCTGGCTGCGGGCGGTATCGAGAACGCCCGGCTCATGCTTCTTTCAAACCGGGTGGCACCGGCCGGGCTTGGCAACGAGCATGATGTGGTGGGCCGGTATTTCATGGAACACCCGCGTATCCGCCAAGGGCAGGTGGTGCCGTCGAGCACCGCGGCGGCGTTCCGTTTTTACGATGCGCGTCACACGTATCACAATCCCGAGCTTGCTGTGGACGGCACCAGCGCCAGCGCCCATTTCGGCCTTGCCGAGCACGTCCAGCGGGAGGAAAAGCTGGTCCAGTGCCGGACTTATTTCCGCGCGTGCCGGGCAGGCGAAAACAGCGACGTGACCGAACGCTTTCATGAACTTTATAGCGCAATTCAACGCAGAAACTACCGGGACATCAAGCTGCGAACCTTTGCCACCGTGGCGCGCGGCAGTCCCAACCTGATGGCGTCCCTGATATATCGCCGACTGAAGCTTGCTGCGAAATCGGATCATTTTCAGATCGAGAGTGTCGTCGAGCCGGTTCCGGATCGCGAGAGCCGCGTCACACTGTCCCGGCAACGTGACAGCCTCGGCCTGAACCGGGCGGAACTGAACTGGCGGGTGGGCGATCTCGAAAAGCGCACGCACCGGCGCATGCTGGGATTGATGAAACAGCAGCTTGAAGGTTCAGGTATGGCGCGTGTCGATGTGGAGCAGGAGGACGAAGGGCAGCAGCCTCCCATCATTGGTTGCAATCACCACATGGGAACCACGCGCATGCATGTGGACCCGCGCCTTGGCGTGGTGGATCAGAATTGCAAAGTCCACGGCATGCATAATCTGCATGTCGCCGGCAGTTCGGTCTTCCCGACATGCGGCAATGACATGCCGACGCTGACGATCGTCGCGCTGACGTTGCGCCTTGCCGATCACGTCACGATGATGCTTGGAGTTTGAGGGTAACGCCGACTTTGGCTGCTAGCTGTTTCCGGCCCAGGACGGCCGGCGTGGTATGCCATCATTGTCCGCCGGAGAGCCATTCGACACACAGCCGCTGACGGCCATTAAAACCAGCATCAGGATCAGTCGCATCGTTGCCTCCAAAGGCGCGGCCCCGTTCAACAGGAGGCGAAAGCGCTGTTTTTGGTTTCCCTAATGGCGATACGAAAAAAACTGCACGCTGCTGCGCACACGGTCAATTCACAATGGCGTTTGAAAGACGGGAACCACCTCTCCGTCATCCTCGTCCTCGGGTCAAGCCCGAGGATGACGGAAGGGTAGGGTTTTGAAGAAGGGGGCGGTCACGTTCGTTCGTGGCAGCGAGGTAGACGTCAATCGCCCGCCCGACCCCATTCTAAAGCTAATGGCAGTCGCGCCCGCGATCCTCGTATCTCATACGGTGCAACAATGCCAGACCCGGATTTGATTGCACAACAGTAAAATCTACGTCGTTGGCAATATCAGAAGAATGCAGAAACAGACGTTTACTTGGGTTTTTACTGTGCCTAATCCATTTTAATTAATTAATATTTGGTAAATATAATTGCTATCTCATCATAAAGGCGTAGGATTATATTGTTGGCTGCTGAGTGGCAGGCCCTGGGGAGGACACCGGCTTATGCAGCCCGAACGGGGAGTGCATAATCATGGCATTAGATCCCAGACTATTTTCACTATTAGGCATTTACAACGGACCTTGGACGCCTTTGGCCGGCTACAGTAGCCTTAACCCAATCGTTAACGGCACGGACACCAACACCGGACACGACAATATCACGTTGACCGGCGGTGCTCTCAATCTGAATGTCACCGTCAATGGTTTAAGCGGCAATGATTTCATCGACAGCCGCAACGTCGGCCTTGTCAACTTCCTCAACGGTGGCGCTGGCAATGACCAAATTTATGGCGGTCCTGGCATAAACACCATCAATGGTGGCGATGGCAACGACTATGTTATGGGCGGCCGTGGCGCCGATATTCTCAATGGCGGTGCAGGCATCGATACGCTGAGTTACGAGAGCACGTCGGACAGCGGCATAACGCTAACGCTCAATGCGAGCGGCGGTGTCAATCTCGGCGAGTTCCTGCCCGGCAGAAGCAATGCCGGGGCCGATGTCATCGGCGGCGGCTTCGAGAATGTCGTCGGCACCAATCAGGATGACAAGATCACCGGCAATGCCAGCCACAACATTTTGATTGGCCTTGGCGGAACCGACCTGCTTCTTGGCATGGCTGGCAACGATACTCTGATAGGCGGTGGAGGCCGAGACGGCATGGACGGCGGGGATGGCGTCGATACTGTGAGCTATGAGACGTCGCCTGGCGGAGTCCGCATCACTTTTGAAAGTGATAGCTTCGCTAGTGGGCGCGGTGGCGATGCAGAACTGGATGGGATCGAAAATGTCGAGAACGCCATCGGCTCGAACTTCAATGACGAGCTCAAAGGCGATGCGGGCAACAACGTTCTGCGAGGCGGTGGGGGTGCTGACCTGCTCGATGGCAGGGTTGGGTCCGACACAGCCGATTATTCGACATCGGCTGCCGGAGTCACGGTTAACCTGGAAACCGGCGTTGCTTCAGGCGGCGATGCACAAGGGGATACGTTCATCAATATCGAGAACATCACCGGCTCGAATTTCAATGACAACCTCCACGGCGGTGGCGGGGGTGTTGTGCGTGGCGGAGCGGGCAACGACACTTTAACTGCGGCGGCTGGGTCCGCCTTCATTGGAGGGGCAGGTGCGGATACAATCTTGGGCAGCTTTGAAGCGGACACTTTCCGCTATGAGAACGTCACAGACGATGGAGATACTATCAAACTCGTTGATGCCGGAATGCCAAAGTCGACCCTTGATGTGTCACAGATTGACGCGAATAGCATAACGGGCGGGAACCAGGACTTCGTGTTCATCGGTGGCGGTCAGTTCGGCGAAAACACGCCGGGACAACTGCGGTATGTCGCCAGCGGCGACATACAAGGTAACGTCGACAATGACGCGGATGCTGAATTTGTAATTCATCTCACAGCTCCAATAGCATCTGGAACACCGCTGACTGACTACGCTATCCTCATTCTTTGATCATTGTATGAACTGAACAATAGCGCGCGGCCCTGATGACCGCGCGCTTTCATTTCTGTGCTGAAGCGTGGGCGCTTCATCATTTTCTGGAATTGATCTACCACCCGCTGCATCGGCGGCTGTTTCCATGTGCCATCGAGCGCTTCGGGCCAATAGAGCCGCATGGCGATGAAGAACGGGCCTGTTCGCGCAAGCAGCCAGTTTGGCTCCTTGTCTTTGCCGGGTGTCTCGTTCTGGATATGGAATGTCAGACCGCCATCGCCGTCCTTCACGACTTGCGGCAGCATCGGCGAACCCGGCACATAGCGATTGACCGGATTGGCGACATTGGCGCTGCTGGTCCGTCTGAAAATGCGTTTACTCTAAAACCAGCTGTCAAAAACTCAAAACGTCGCGACAAGCTACAACAGCTGACTTGGTTCGCCAGCGATATAACAGGTGTTGGAAGGAATGGTAGCGAAGGAGGGATTCGAACCCCCGACACAAGGATTATGATTCCTCTGCTCTAACCTACTGAGCTACTTCGCCCCATATGTCTCGCGACCCATAGATGGTTTGCCTGCAAAAGGAACCGGGAGGCCGCGCTGTCAAATCGACAGGGACGGGGCGGGATATATGGGGGTGGCAACAGCCTGTCAAGCAATGTTACACCGATACCAATGAGAATTCACTCCGACAGGCACCCGCAGCTGAAACTGAAGTTGCGAAAGCGCTGTGCGTGGTTCGACAGGCTCACCATGAGGGAGATCGGTGGACTGCAAGCCAATCACCAGTCTTGCAGGGCTTGGCTCCTTGCTATCAGCCCACCTCCCTCATGGTGAGCTTCTTCATCGTGAGCCTGCCGAACGACGAACCACGCACAGCAGCATTGCAATGTTGAATGGCGATTCCCTTGGAAGTAAGTCGTCCAGCACTTGTCATAGTTTCGTCGTACGGATATTGGATGCCGACATGAACAAGGCTGAAAAGATGGCTCCACGGATTGCAGTGCTTGGTTGCGGCTATTGGGGGAGCAACCATATCCGCACATTGAAGAGCCTCGGCGCGCTTTATGCCGTATCCGACCAAAACAGCGATCGTGCTGCCGGCTTTGCCGCCGAGCAGGACGTTTTGCATATAGAGGTCGAGGATCTTTTCACCCATCCCGATGTCGATGCCATCGTCATGGCCCTGCCGCCGCAGTTCCATGCGGAAGCGGCTATCCGTGCCGTTACCAATGGCAAGGATGTGCTGGTCGAGAAACCGATCGCCTTGACAGTTCCCGATGCGGAAGCTGCCGTGAAGGCCGCGCATGACAACGGCCGCATCTTCATGGTTGGCCACGTGCTGCGCTTTCACCCGGCTTTCGAGAAACTGCTCGATCTCGTCAAGGCCGGCGATCTCGGCAAGGTCCGCTATATCCACTCGCATCGGCTAGGTCTCGGGAAGTTCCACACCGAGAACGATGCGCTGTGGGATCTGGCGCCGCACGACCTGTCGATGATCCTGGCGATCACGGAGACCGAACCGCTGGAAGTGCGCGGCGAGGGTGCCGCTGTGCTGGATCATTTAAGCGATTTCGCACATCTGCATTTGCGTTTTCCGGATAATGTGCGCGGTCACCTGTTTGCCTCGCGGCTCAACCCTTATCGCGAACGCCGCCTGACCGTGGTCGGCACCAAGGCGATGGCGGTCTTCGACGATATGGAGCAATGGGACAAGAAGCTTGCCGTCTACAAGCATTCGATCTGGCAAGATGACGGCCAGTGGGCCTCGACGACGGAAGAGCCGACATATGTCAAGGTCACGCAGGGCATGCCGCTGACGCGGGAGTGCCAGAGTTTTATCGACAGCATCAAGACGCGCAAGCAACCGAAAACGGACGGCGAGGAAGCTATTCGCGTCTTGCGGATTTTGACCGCGGGAACTGTGGCGCACAATAAAAGCTGATTGCATCAAGATCGTGCGTGGTTCGTCGTTCGACAGGCTCACGATGAAGAAGCTCACCATGAGGGAGATTGTTGAACTGCAAGCTAATCGCCGGCGTCGCAGAATTTGGCTCCCTGCAATCAACCCCATCCCCTCATGGTGAGCTTGTCGAACCACGCATTAACGATATGCAATCGCATTGCTCTCGACGTAAAGCGTTGTTACAAGGCCGCACAAACTTTGAAATGGCGCACTCTCGCGGACCGCCCTCCGCCCTTCTATAGAGTAGCCGAACAGTTTCCCCGGCGCAGATTCGCGGAGACATTACTATTGGAGCAATGATGCAGTTCATCGATCTCGGCGCGCAACGTGAACGGATTAGCGGCAAACTCGACGCGGCAATCGCCAAGGTTGTGCGTGAGGGTAAATACATTCTCGGACCGGAAGTTGCCGAATTCGAAAAACGTCTGGCCGAATATATCGGTGTCGAGCACGTTGTCGCCTGCGCCAATGGCACGGATGCGCTGCTTATTCCGCTGATGGCCAAGGGGATCGGTCCCGGAGCTGCGGTGTTCGTGCCGAGTTTCACCTTTGCCGCAACGGCCGAAGTGGTGGCATTGGCCGGTGCAGAACCGGTTTTTGTCGATGTTGATCCCGACACCTACAATATCGATGTGAAGCAACTCGAAGCCGCCATTGCCGCTGTGCGCGCGGAAGGCAGGCTGGAGCCGAAAGCGATCATCCCTGTCGATCTGTTCGGGCTGGCGGCCGATTATACGTCGCTGTCTGCAGTCGCCGCCCGCGAGAACCTTTTCGTCATCGAGGACGCGGCACAATCGATCGGCGGCAAGCGAGACAATGCAATGTGTGGTGCCTTCGGTGACGTGGGAGCGACGAGCTTTTATCCGGCCAAGCCGCTCGGCTGCTATGGCGATGGCGGTGCCATGTTCACCAATGATGCGGCATTTGCTGACGTGCTGCGTTCGGTGCTGTTCCACGGCAAGGGCGAGACACAATATGACAATGTACGTATCGGCCTGAATTCGCGCCTTGATACTATTCAAGCGGCGATCCTTATCGAAAAGCTCGCCATCCTCGAAGACGAGATGGAAGCACGGCAGGTCATAGCCAGGCGCTATGCCAATGGCCTCAAGGATATCGTCAAAGTGGCGTTGATGCCGGAAGGCTCACGCTCGGCCTGGGCACAATATGCGATCGAGACGAAGAATCGCGATGAATTGAAGGCGCACCTGCAGGCCAATGGCATTCCGTCGGTGATTTATTATGTCAAGCCGCTGCATTTGCAGGAGGCTTATGCGCATTACATGCGCGCGCCGGGCGGTTTGCCGGTTTCAGAAACCTTGCCGAAGAACATTTTGTGCCTGCCCATGCATCCATATCTGAGCAATGACGACCAGGACCGGATTATCGGCACAATCCGCGAGTTCCATGAAAAAGGGGCCTGACGGCCCCATTTCCTTCAACATCGTACCGATCTGATCAGGCGTGCTGGCCTTGCTGGGCGAGGCGCTTCAGCATGGCTTCCGCCTGCGGGGCACGTTCGGAGCGGCCAATGAAGCCGCCGCCGAAGACGCGGGCAGTATTGCTGTCGTCTGAATAAAGCACGCAGGCCTGGCCGGGCGCGATACCGCTTTCGCCATCGACGAGCTCTACCCATGTCTCGCCTGCCTGATGATGCAGGACGGCCGGGCGCGGCGGGCGTGTGGAGCGAACCTTGGCGTAAACCTCGACGCCGCCTGCCGGAATATCTTCCAATGCGTCGTCACCCAGCCAGTTGACGTTGCGCAGGAAAACCTTGCGGGTTTCAAGCGCTTCGCGCGGGCCGACTATGACACGGGCATTGGCTGCATCGAGGTGGACGACATAGAGCGGATCGCCGGTGGCGACGCCAATACCGCGGCGCTGGCCGATTGTGTAATGGACTATGCCTTCATGACGGCCGAGCACACGCCCGTCGATATGGACGATATCGCCGGGATTGGCTGCTTCCGGCTTCAGCTTGGAAATGATGTCGGAATACTTACCCTGCGGTACGAAGCAGATGTCCTGGCTGTCCTGCTTGTTTGCGACAGTAAGACCGAGCTCCTCGGCAATAGCACGGGTTTCCGGCTTCGTCAGACCACCGAGCGGGAAGCGCAGATAATCGATCTGCTCCTGCGTGGTGGCAAAAAGGAAATAGCTCTGGTCCTTGTCGGTATCGACAGGACGGAAAAGGGCACGGTGCGCTCCGTTAGCACTGCTGCGAATATAGTGACCAGTCGCCAGTGCGTCGGCGCCAAGATCGCGGGCGGTCTGCAACAGATCCGCGAATTTTACGGTCTGGTTGCAGGAAACGCAGGGGATCGGCGTCTCGCCACTGACATAGCTCGCGGCAAACGGATCGATCACGGCTTCGCGGAAGCGGGCTTCGTAGTCGAGTACATAATGCGGAATGCCGAGACGTTCGGAGACGCGGCGCGCATCCTCGATATCCTGACCGGCGCAGCAGGAGCCGGCACGATGGGTCGATGCGCCATGGTCATAGAGCTGCAAGGTGACGCCGACGACATCATAGCCCTGGCGTTTCAAGATGCCTGCCACAACAGAAGAATCCACGCCGCCAGACATGGCAACGACGATGCGAGTGTCTTCCGGTCTTCCCGGCAGATCGAGATTATTCAGTGTCATAAGCGGATCCGTTTTCGTCGCGGCATATAAGCGCAGCGCTTTGTCGGCTCTATATAGGCTATCGACCCGGACTTGCCAATAAGAGACCGTTTGAAACTCTACGGCGACGGCCATCTGACGCGATTTTCTGCGCTTCCGGTGCTTGCGTACTATAGTACGCTGCGCTCCGTTCCTCGAAAACCACGTCATATGCCTTCGCAGCGACTTTCCAAACGATCTCCAGGAAGTGGGGCGGGAGGAATTTTTCTTGAGACGAGTTTTTTGCATCACGCTCGTGTCAAAACCCGAAAATTCTGCCAGTTAGGCCAAAGTTTAACGAAAATATGGCCGATCTATTAACCGAAGTTACCAGAGAATGACTCGAGGTTTAGGCAATTATTAAAGCCCTGACTGTAATGTCAGCTGCGATAGGTCTTGAAGTTTAGTGTAGAGAGTACAATGACCGATCTTGTTCGACCGAGAGTAAAATACGTAATCGGCCCGGATGGCAGCCCGCTGACCATCGCCGATCTTCCACCCGCGAACACGCGGCGTTGGGTTATTCGCCGCAAGGCTGAGGTGGTTGCCGCTGTGCGCGGTGGTCTTCTTAGTCTTGAGGAGGCTTGCCATCGCTATACGTTGACGGTGGAAGAGTTCCTGTCCTGGCAGTCCTCGATCTCCGATCATGGGCTGGCTGGTCTCAGAACGACCCGGATACAGCAATATCGTCATTAGATGATGGTGCATGAACAGAAGGGGCTGGCCGCGAGGCCAGCCCCTTCGCTTACGCAATCCTTTCTTCACGCACGATCAAGTGCGTTGCGAGTGCCGACAGAATCGCCGATGCAGTGAAAAACCAGAGTCCTGGCTGGGCGATCGCTGTGGCAAGCCCGCTCGTCTTTGCGCCGAAAATCACCAGAGCGACGAGCAAGACGTCCAGCATCGACCATTTCGACAGGAAGCCGATCCACCGGTGCAGAACATGGGCTGCAGCGGGTACTTGAGCTGCCGCCAATTGTGCGACGGCCAGCTTTGTGACCGGCAGAATGACCGAAAACAGCCCGACGATAGACGCCAGCAACCAGTCGCCGCCCGCCCACAGCGATCGAATTATGCCGAGAAGCGAAGGATTCTCGTCAAAGAAGTAAAGCCTGCTGACGTTCATCAACGGCATGGTCATCCCCAATGCCAGCGAAAACGTAGCGATGAAGAGAAAGATGGGAATGAACGATCTTGCCGACATGCTGATCCCGAACCAAGGCTGACCTGGCTACGCATGAAGGAAATACATGGCAACCGTCAAGGGTGGCGACGAGAAGACACATCGGATCACATTCGCTTGACCCGATTGACGCTTCCCATGGCTGGTCTCCATAGTTAGGGTAAACAGGTGCCGGCCAGATGCTGGCGGTAACAGAACGTATTTGAATTCTTGTTGATTTGATCGACACAAAACATTGGATTGATGCACCTTATGCGTACAAAATTCGGATTGCTGTTTGTTTTCCTGGCCTTTGTTTCCTCGGCACAGGCGCTCGAGGCCGCGGCGCCGGTGCTCGCGCCAGAGGAGGAGCAGGCCAAGGCCGCGCATTTGAGCGCGCAGGTGCTGACATATTACCACTACAAGAAGGTGCCGTTGGATGACGCCTTGTCTGAAAAAATAGTTAACCGGTACATAGAATTACTCGACCCGGAGCGCTTCTTTTTCCTTCAGTCCGATATTGATCAGTTCATGACCAACAAGGACAAAATCGATGATGCCATCTTCAGTGACGATCTGAGCATTCCGTTCGCTATCTTCAATGTGTACGAGCAGCGTTACGTGGAGCGCCTTACATACGCGCGTGAATTGCTCAAACAGGATTTTGATTTCAGTCAGAACGAAGAGTTCACACTTATCCGCGACAAGGAACCTTGGCCGAAAACAATGGCGGAGAGCCAGGACCTTTGGCGCAAGCGCGTGAAAAACGATTGGCTGCGCCTGAAACTGGCGGGTACGCCTGAGGCGACGATACGCGAAACCCTTGGCAAGCGTTATGGAAACTCACTGGCCCGCGCCTACAAGTACAAGAGTGACGACGTCTTTCAGACGTTCATGACCGCTTACACGAACTCGATAGAACCCCATACGGACTATCTGGGTGTTGCGGCGGCTTCGGACTTCGACATTTCGATGAAACTTTCCCTCGTCGGCATCGGCGCCGTGCTGCAGGAGCGCGACGAATATACGACCATACGTGAGCTCGTACCGGGTGGGCCGGCTCAGCTGTCTGGCCAGCTGGCTGTCGGGGACAGAATTGTCGGCGTTGCCCAGGGCAAGGACGGCACGCTGGTGGACGTTGTCGGCACCCGCGTCAACGAAGTCGTGAAACTGATACGCGGAGAGAAGGATACCGTCGTACGGCTGGATATCTTGCCATCCGATGCCGGACTTGACGGCAAGCATCGCCTGGTCACCCTGGTGCGAGACAACATCAGTCTGGACAAACAGGCAGCCAAAAAGAGCGTTCAGATTGTCAAGGACGGTGATATCTCGCGCAAAATCGGCGTGATCTCGTTGCCCACATTCTATGAAGATTTCGATGCGCGGCGGCGCGGCGACAATGATTACCGGAGCGCAAGCCGCGATGTCGCCAAGCTTTTGGCAGAACTCGAGAAAGAAAAGGTCGATGGTGTCGTCATCGATCTGCGCAACAATGGCGGAGGTTCTTTGCCGCAAGCGATCGAACTGACCGGCTTTTTCGTAGGCAAGGGACCAGTTCTGCAGCAGCGCAACGGCGATGGCGAAATCAGGGTAAATGGCAACAAGCGCGCAACGGCCCTCTGGACGGGGCCGCTTGCAGTGCTCATCAATCGTGGTTCCGCATCGGCTTCAGAGATTTTCGCCGCCGCAATACAAGACTATGGCCGCGGCGTCATCATTGGCGAACCGAGTTTTGGCAAGGGGACCGTTCAAACAGTGGTCGATCTGGACGAGGAAGCACGTAACCCGAAGCCGGAATTCGGCGAACTGAAAATGACTGTCGCACAGTTCTTCCGCATCAATGGCGGCACTACCCAGCTCCGTGGTGTGACGCCGGATATCGTCTTGCCGGGATTTGCGGACGAGGAGAAACTGGGTGAGTCGAGCTATGACAATGCGTTGCCGTGGCTGCAAATCAAACCTGCGAAGTACAAACCGCTTGGCGATATCAAAACGGTTCTCCCGGAGCTGCAGAGCCGACATGACGCCCGCGCCAAAACGGATAAGGATTTCAAGGATCTCGTTGAAGACGTGAGTGAGCTCGATGATCTGAGGAACAAACGGGTTATCTCACTCAATGAAACCGAACGGCGTGCTGAGAGAGAGCGTCAGGTCAATCGCCTGAAGGCGCGCGAGGCAGCAGATGGCAAGGGTTCGGTGTCACGGGCAGATCTTGTATTTCAGGAAGACGGACTGCAAGCCAACGAGCGCAGCTTGAGCGCAGACATAGCGAGTGAGAAGGCGCTGAAGGACGCAAAAGACGTTCTTCTGGGTGAGGCGGTGCATATTCTCAGTGATGCCGCAGATCTTACCAAAGTCAAATCGGCAAAGAACAATTGATTATTATTAGCGCCAGCGTTGAGTGCTGGCGCCGGACATGACGAATGGTGCAGCAATGGCAGATCAGATCAATATCGATAAGCAGGAAACGGGTAGCGGCGGACGCTATGTGGCGGTGGTATCAGGACACGAGGCCGAGATGGCATTTTCCCGCGCGAGCCCGCATCTGATCATCATCGATCACACGGCTGTGCCGGATGCTTTGCGTGGCCAAGGTGTGGGGCAGGCCCTGGCGTTGCATGCGGTCGAAGATGCACGGGCCGGCGGATGGAAAATCATCCCGCTTTGCCCATTCATGCGCGCTCAATCGCTCAGGCACGAGGAGTGGGCGGACGTCGTCCAGCAGAGATAGGGCCTTTTGGGAACTTTAGGCCCACCGGAGCTGAATTCTCAAAAAGTCTTCTGACTAACCGATCATCGCCCGCTTGTCGGTGACAGGAACTTCTTCGATATCCCGCGGCTTGCCATCGCGCTGCTCGAGTGCCTCAGCTTTGGCAAGTTCCGCTTCCGATTCGGTAAGGGCCGCCTCGGCATCATCCTTCTGAGCCTTCAGGTCGCGGATTGAATCAAACAGATTGTCACGGCGCTGGCGGGCGGCTTTGGCGAAGGTCGGATAGGCAAAATGCGTGGTGTCGGTGATGCCCGCCTTCTTTTCCTCAGACAGAATCTGCGCGTCCAATTCGGCAGCCATGCGTTCGAAC
The DNA here is from genome assembly GCF_025452195.1 of Phyllobacterium zundukense. NCBI lineage: Bacteria > Pseudomonadati > Pseudomonadota > Alphaproteobacteria > Hyphomicrobiales > Phyllobacteriaceae > Phyllobacterium > Phyllobacterium zundukense. The sequence goes on from NZ_CP104973.1 coordinate 2,112,688, forward strand.
TCGCCCATCATCAAATCAAGCTGGCCGAGTTGACGGCGCTTTTCCTTGACCTGAAAGAGCTTCAGTCGAACCAAACCTTCATGCGACTTCATACTCACTACCCCCTCAACACCTGCCAAAAGCCGGTACTCTGATCCTGCCAAAAGGCTGGCGATCGATCATCCGGCGCCGTTTCACCCCCGAATCACTTCGGAAAAATGAAACAAAAACTTAAAGGTTGCCCTGTCTGGTAACCTTTCCTTTACGTTCAGCATTAATCATACGCCTTAAGACTTAAAGCTCTGTAAATCAGCGCTGCAAGTTTTTAGACGGCGATTTTATCGAGTCGAATGAATCGCTTAAGGCCAGAACCTGATGCTGCGCCTTATGATTTTTGACCGGTAAGTTGACCTTATGAATCAATGCGGTGCCAATGATTTTTAATTCAAGAGTCAAAGACACTTGCAAAGCGGAATTAGATTTTGTTAACCATTCGGTGGCAATCTTAACGTTATGGAAACGGCTTGTTTCGCGACCTGACTTCGGGATTGCCCTGATCGAGGTTTCTTGGGCAACCCATTTCAGCGGCGGGAAAAGGGGAATGATATGCGGGTTCTTTTAATCGAAGACGATAGTGCAACGGCCCAGAGCATCGAACTGATGCTCAAGTCGGAAAGCTTCAATGTTTATACGACGGATCTGGGCGAGGAGGGTGTCGATCTCGGCAAGCTCTACGACTATGATATCATCCTCCTCGACCTCAACCTACCGGACATGTCCGGTTATGAAGTCCTGAGGACCCTGCGTCTGTCGAAGGTGAAAACACCAATCCTGATCCTTTCCGGCATGGCCGGCATCGAGGACAAGGTTCGCGGCCTCGGATTCGGCGCCGACGACTATATGACCAAGCCCTTCCACAAGGACGAACTGGTTGCCCGTATCCATGCGATCGTGCGCCGTTCCAAGGGTCATGCCCAGTCGGTCATCACCACCGGCGACCTCATCGTCAATCTGGATGCCAAGACGGTGGAAGTCACCGGACAGCGCGTTCACCTGACGGGCAAGGAATATCAGATGCTGGAGCTGCTTTCGCTCCGCAAGGGTACGACCCTCACCAAGGAAATGTTCCTCAACCACCTCTACGGCGGTATGGACGAGCCGGAACTCAAGATCATCGACGTCTTCATCTGCAAGCTGCGCAAGAAGCTCGACAATGCTTCCGGTGGTATCAACTATATCGAAACCGTCTGGGGCCGCGGCTATGTGCTGCGTGAGCCGGATGCATCGGATTTGCGCGAAATCGCCTGATCCGACATAATATCGAGAACGAGAAGCTCCGTGTTAACGGAGCTTTTTTCTTTGCGTCCAGACTCCGGCGAAGAGCTGTCGCACACGGTGTTCCTCTCAGCCTTCGACCGGTACCGGCGGCAAGATTTCGGTGATCGAAACACGATTGAACGGTTTCAGCAGATATCCGGCTGCACCGGCACGCTTGGCCCGCATGATCCGGCTTAAGTCAACCTCAGGCAAGCAAAGATAGATCTTGCTGTTCTCACCGCCTGGCAAGGCACGCACCTGACTTATGATCTCCGGCGCTGGCATGTCGGATAGCGCGTCGTCGAGGATGATGATGTCTGGCATTTCAACGCTACAGGCGGCAATCGTCTGATAGCCGGTATCGGCTGTCGTCACGATGATCGTTTCGTTGGCAATAAGCCTCCGCGCTACCTTCCTGACCACAGGAGATCCATCTACAATCATGCAGCGTAGCAATTGAAAACTCCCCGCAAAAAGCCAAATCGCGTTTGTCCCGTGGCTGAGGTTACCAGCCGTTGGGTGAATAAACACCCAAGGTTGATGGTAAATTTTTAGGACAACTTGCGCGATCAACTACGCCGCGGTGAAGACAATCTCTTCGGGACTTGCATGGATCGAGATGGTCATGCCGGCTTCCTGGGCCAGCAGGAGTGTATAGTAAGGTTGAACCCCGTGGGCATCGATCGGCTCTTCTGGAACCTTGCCGCTGTGCAGTTCAAGAAATTTCGGCGGGACACGCAGCATTGGACCACGTGATGTGAGGACAAAACGCGGCTGTGTTTCCGGTGTTTGCAGCGCAACCGACAATGTGCCGCCACGGGGTAGGGCTGCATTGGCGATCAGGACCAGATTGAGCAACAGCTTAACCTTGTTCTTAGGCAGTAGAACCCGGGTGCCTTCCCAAGTCAATTCGGCTTTTTCGCCCTTCATATATTCATTGGCGACATTCTGGGCATCACCTGTATCGATCTGCACTCCAGCCGACCCCGCAGCGCCAAATGCAATACGCGCGAACTGCAGGCGAGCAGATGCGCTGCGCGCGCTGGATTTGATGAGGCTCATCGCATCGTCATCAGAACCGCCTTCTTCGAGCAATTCCAACCCATTATTGATGGCGCCAACGGGTGAAATGATATCGTGGCAGATGCGGCTGCTCAGGAGCGCTCCGAGGTCCGTTGCCGAGAGAATAATGGGCAATGTCATGGGGAAATCTCCTGAAGATTGGCTGGTGGTTCAGAGGCCGTCGCGAATCAGTAACACGCGAATCACTCCGATTTCTGGCCTATTTGGATACATAGCTCGATCATGATCGGCAAGAACGTCTTGGCTGGAGCTTGCAAATGTTGAAATTTCAAGGTTTTTGCCTTTCTTTGCAAGCCATTGAAATGCCAAGATCGATTCATAAACTTTTATACAAGGTTTAGCGCCTTAAAATGAATTCGATTTTAAAAGCAGGCGCAAGATCTGCTCATCCTTGCATCAGGCGTCAGGCAAAGAAGCGAACAGCCAAAAGGAATTATGATGGCGTCTCTACTCTTGTCTTTGAACCGCGGCTTTCTCCTCTTTCTGACACTTGTGTCACTCGTTGTCGCCCAGGCGCAGACGGCGCGGGCGCAAGAAACCTATACGATGGAAGAAATCGTCAATTCCGGTCAACGGTTCTTCGGATCGACTTCTGGTGGGCTCGCCACGGCTGTCGAAAAAGTCTTCCAGAGCTACGGCTTGCCAAACGGCTATGTCCTCGGCGAGGAAGGATCTGGCGCCCTTATTGGCGGCCTGACCTACGGGGAAGGTTCACTCTACACCAAGAATGCCGGAGATCACAAAACCTTCTGGCAGGGACCATCGATCGGCTGGGATTTCGGCGGACAGGGCTCGCGCGTCATGATGCTCGTCTACAATCTCGATGATGTGCAGAACCTCTACGGCCGCTTCGTTGGTGTTGCCGGTTCGGCGTATCTTTTCGCCGGCGTCGGTTTCAATGTGTTGAAGCGAAATCAGGTACTGCTTGTTCCGATCAGAACAGGCGTCGGTGCACGTCTGGGTGTCAATGTGGGTTATCTGAAGATTACCCAAACGGCCACATGGAATCCTTTCTGATAAAATAAACCGTATTGCATTTGGGACGCGAACTTTTCAGTTCGCGTCTTTGCGTTTCAGGGCCTGACTGTTAGTACACCTTGTGCCAAGATAGACATCCAACAGGACCCTGATCGTGATCCAGTCTGCACTATATTTTGCTTTCGGATTCCTGAGCGCCGTGCTGGTGGCGCTTTTGGTTGCGCCGCCCATCTGGCGCCGGGCGACACTGCTTACACGCAAGCGCGTCGAGGCAGAAACGCCGTTGACACTGAACGAGATACAGGCGCAGCGGGATGGCCTGCGCGCCGAACATGCGATCGCCGAGCGCAAGCTTGAGTTGATGCTGGAAAGCTCCCGCGAAAAAAATGCACTACAGTTGGCCGAACTCGGCGAGAAAGAGCGTCTCATGCGCAATCTCACCTCTGAACTTGCAGCGCGCGATGCGACGATTGCCGAGTTGCGATCGTCATTTGCCGATCGTGAACAGGAATTCGAGAAAGCCGCAGCCATGATCGTAGGGCATGAGCGATTGATAGAGCAAAAGTCAGCGGAGCTCGAACTCTTGCATCGCCGGGCATCCAACGTCGCGATGAATGCAGACAGTTTTCAAATCGAAGTCGCAGCGCAATCGGCCCGAATTGATAATCTTTCAGATGATTTGAGAGAGGCGCGGCAGGACAAGCGCGATAGCGACAACCTGAGACAACGGGCCGAAGCAGATATCAAGGAAGTGCAACATTCTCTGGCGCAGGAAACCAAGCGAAGCGCCGAGCTTGAGAAGCGCTCGAATGCCCTGCTCAGGCAAATTTCCGACAGCGAGGCCAAGCTTTCGAGACGCGATAAGGAAATCGAACGGATCAATGAACGTTTGCGCAACGTGCTCGCCGAAGGGCGCAAGCCGGGATCGTCTGTTCTGGATATGCCGCGCGGCAAGCAGGCACTTGTTCAAGCGCAGGAAACCGAGCGCTTGCGCGAAGAGATGAATGCACTTGCAGCGCAGGTCGTTGCCATGGTCGCGCGGCTTGAGGGGCCAACCTCGAAGGTCAACGAACTGCTGGCGAAAGCCGAGAGCGAAATGTCTCCGGTGCATGACGAAAACGGCGAAATCATCTTGAGCCTGGCCGATCGCATTCGCGCTTTGCAGACTGCAGCTTCAGAGACTGGAAAAACGGCTGAAACGCGATAGCGCGATGCCCGAAGCTGTCGCTACGTTCAGGCTGTCGAAGCTCCCGGACATGGGGATTCTCACTGTTTTCAGTTTTTGCAAGAGCAGCTTCGGTAGTCCGTCGCCTTCGGTGCCCAGAAGCAGCGCAACGCGCCGCGAGGGCTTGGCATCGTAGATATCTGTTGCGCCGGCGGGGCTGAGAGCAAAAATGTCGAACCCGGCAGTTTGCAGTTTGGACACGATTGCTTCGATTGATCCTTCCCGGGCAAAGGGGACTTTCAATGCCGCGCCGACCGACACGCGGATGGCCTTGCGGTAAAGTGGATCGCAACTCGTTTCGTCCATCAAAATGCAATCCGCTTCGAAGGCGGCGGCGTTGCGAAAGATCGATCCCATGTTATCGTGATTTGAAATGCCGCACAAAACGACTGCCAATGCCTTGTCTGGCATCGTATCGATCAGCGTATCGATGGATCGTGCCGCGTTGCGGCGGCCGACAGCGAGGATGCCGCGATGCATCGGAAAGCCCGCAATGGCGTCCATGACCTCGCGGGACACGCAATAGACCGGTACATCGGGCGGGCAAAGCTTGAGTTGCTGGCTTAACCCTGCGAGCCGGTTTTCCAGTATGAGGAGCGATTCCACCGTGAAAGCCGGATTGGACAACAGGACATTGAGGACAACCTTGCCCTCGGCGATCAACCGGCCCTCGCGCCCGACGAGATCCCGTTCACGCACATTGCGATAGGCTGAAAGCCGATCGTCTTCGGGATCGGTGAGGCGGGTTACCCGAACTTGCACCCAGTCGCCTTCCTCCGGAACCAGTGTTTTCACGACTGCGATGCGAGCCCGGCGCGAGCGTCGCCAGCCATCCGCACGAGCGTCATGTGCATGTCCTTGGCAGAGGTCAGGGGCTCCTTGAAAAAGACACGCAGGACGTCGTCACCATCGGCCAGGTCGAAGCCATCGGCATCGATGCCTGTCATGCGCCACTTGCCATCGAGTGCCTTGGCATAAAAGCGGGCATAAAGCGCGATGGCATCGGAATGGTCTTCGTTCATGTGGTCGACGGCGCCCCGTTCCGCCTCGGCGAGTTCCTCGTTGACTGGGCTAAGACTAAGCCAGTCATTTGCCGATAATTGATAGGCCTGACCAAAGCCGCCATTCAGCTTGGCGCTTTCTGGTTCCAGCCGGAAAAAGCGAAAATCCCCCAGGCCAACATAGAGCTTGGCCTTGGGCAAGTGGGAAAGGTAGCGCCATGCAATGCGGCTGTGCTCCGGCGTATCGCGCGCAATCTCTCGTGCGCTTGCGGTTATCGTCATCCGCGGGTGGGCGAGCGGGTCCCCTTTGGCGGGTTCACCGACCAAAAGCGAGCAACGCGGATCCGCGAGCAGTGCCGGTGTGTGGGCGGCGAGGGCCGAAACAAGGATGATGGGCGCGCCGTCATGATCCGTCGAGACGCCCACGCGCGTCGCAATCGGAGCGCCGGACTGTGGATCGAGCGTCGCAATCACAGCATGCCGCGAGGTACGCATCAACGTGCGCGCAAGACGTATTGCATTGTCGTCAATCTCGCGGAGTACGTCTTTCTTTTCGCTCACGTGTCAACCCTCAAACCGGCCATCATGCCGATTGATAGTTTGTCACAGGAATTGGGACAAGCCCAGTGCGGACAGGTAGCGAAAGGTTGGGAATCAGGCTGCGATCGCCCGATCGTCGTTAAGACCGACATCGTTCATGCAATCGGCGAGGAGATCGAGATCGACCGGTCCTATCGTGCACAAAACCGGGGCAACGTCTTCAACCGGAATTTGCAACGCCATGAGTTCGACAAGCGCTGCCATAAGCGATTCGCGAGTATCGTAGCGGACTGAATGATTGCGCATAGCGTGCCTTACGAGCTGGGCAGATGCACAAAGTTTAGGGCAAATGTGGTAAACAAGTTCTTAATTTTGCCATTATTGAAATTTTTTTGCTGTCGAAATGAATAAAATAACTCCATATTTTCAAATGCATGGTAATGTCGTATATCACAATAGTCATCACTGCCATTGTTTGGCCCTAAATCGCATCAATCTGTGAGCAACTTCACCAGCAGGATTAACAGCGATGAGAAATGCTTCGTGAACGGCGTCGGTAGGGGAAAACTCCACTCTGTTATAGGCATTATCGCGGCGGCCGGTCTTGTCACCGGTTGTACGACGAGCCAGAATCCAGGCAAATTATCCGCCGGTCTGACGACGCGTTCGGGGACCAAAACTACTTCTTACGCCTATACGCCGAAGGACAAGGAATGCCTTGAACGGGCGATGTTCTTCGAGTCCAACCGCTCGAGCAAGGAAGGCTTGCTCGCGGTCGGCACCGTGGTGATGAATCGTCTTGATTCAGGCAAATGGGGAAATTCAATCTGCGGCGTGGTTGGTCAGAAAAACCAGTTTGCGCCGGGCGTGCTGTCGCGGCCCATGCGTTCTGCGGCATTGCCCGATGTGCAAGCGGCTGCGGACGCCGTGCTCAAGGGTGAGCGCAATCCCAAAGTGAAGAACGCGATGTACTTCCATACCGCAGGTCTTCGGTTTCCTTACAAGAACATGCACTACACTGTCGTCGCAGGCGGCAACGCGTTCTACGAAAAGCGCGATCGTTACCATTCAGCCGATATAGCTTCGAACGATGCCAGCCGAGCAATTGCCAATGCCTATATTGCCAGCACCAGAATGGCAGGCGGCAAAGTGCAGATGGCCAGCGCTGCGCCAAGTATCACAACGACGTCCACAGCGACTTCAGGCCGTGTTGTGAAGGATACCAGCCAACAGCCGATCGTTGTTGCGCAGGCTGACCTTCCCTTGCCGCCGCAAATGGCGTTTGCCAGCGACAAGGTCGCAGTGCCAGTCGATCCTCCCGCGCAGGCAATGGAGTACACGGCTCCACAGCCGGTAACGATGCCGGCTCCGGCGGCAGAGGGAACGCTGCAGGCAAGCGCACTAGCCTACGAAGCGCCGACCGCAAAGAAGGTAGACGCGATCGGCCAGATGCTTTTGGCGCAGGATCGACCAAACGGCCTCAACTGACCTTATAAATGCTGGGTGAATTATTCGGACACCAGGTAATGGTGAGCCCATTCGCTGTGGGGAACAATTTGTCCTATGGCGTATTGGAAAGACAACACCGTCATGTGGTCTGGAGACGTGGTGCAGGTGTAGGACAGATGATACCATTCGCCTTTGCTGCGGAAGGCCGCACCGGCTGAACGGATCTTGTCACCTTGGATCTTCGGCTCTTCAAAGGCATAGGCGACCAGTTCGTCCGCTACCAGTTTGGCAGGATCCTTGTGGATGCGCTCCATTGCCTCGAGATCACAGCGCTGTTCGAGCCGCGTTTGCGGATCCAGCCGCTTCAGCTCTTCCGCAGCTCCATTGTCCATGGCGTGTGCCGTACTAGCCAAAGCGACCGGCATCAGGAGCATGGCGCTTATTATTCTCATCGCAGGCGGCTTTCATCATTTGAATGCGAAGGACGAATCGTTGGTTCTGGCCCAGCGCGGTATTGATAAACCAACCGGATTGGGACCAAATTATGAAGGCTCACAGGCCTCAACAGAATGACAACGGGTTTCCCCATCAACTTGACCCTTTCTGTCCCCCATCGCCGTTCGCATCGATATAGGCATATATGTACGAGAACGACGGCTGCGCGCGATTGGCAGGCTCGATCAGTCCTGCGACGCTGCCGAGCGACGCCGCGTAGTTGTTGCAGTTGTAGCCGAACATGCGCCACATCGGTGGATGGGCAATATCCGCCTGCACTTTGCCCAGCAATTGCTGATACTGACTTTCGGTCAGCGATACGCGGTAGGCGGCGTTTGGCGTGAAATGGCAATCGGCATAGCTGGGCGCCAGATCCGCGGGCATCGGGACAATCGCGCCGCCATACAGTCCAGCAAGACTGCCTTTCGGGAAGAGACCGATATAAAGGCGCGTCGCCGGATTGCCTTTGGCGTCCAGTCGCCCGAAGACCACGTAGAGATGACCGCTGGGTAGGCTGGGGGAAAAACGCTGACGGAACTCGATATAGGCGGGATCCCCGATTCTCGTTCGGTTGGCCGTCAGTTTCGCCGGTGCGCCGTTGGGATTGCCGTGCGGAGCACAACTGAGCGGCGGCGTTTCAGGCGCGTAGGCCGATACCGCAATCGCACTGGTGGATTGGGGGACTGACTGACAGGCTGTGAGGGCAATTGCGGCGATGCTGGCGATGATTGATTTAAGGGATGCTGGAGGCACAATTAACTTTCTCTCGATGTGTCAGTAAACGTAAGGCAGGATACGCCACGTGCGTGCGCGGTACTGGCTGTATTCCTCTCCAAATGCTTCCTGCAGCATCGCCTCTTCCGGGCCTATCCGAGAGAAAAACAGATAGCCGAAGCCAACAATGCCAGCGAGACCGGCGATATAGTTCGGGAGTAGCAACGCCTGGGTCAACGCCATGAGCCAGAACGCCGTATACATCGGGTGGCGCAGATATTTGTAAATGCCCGTGGTGATCAGCTTGTGGTCCTGCTTCAACTGCAGCGATACGGACCACATTTTCCCGAGAGCCTTGTGCGTGAGCCGGAACAGAATCAACGAGCCAATTCCGGAGGCAATACCAAACAGGAAAAGTATGGCGCTTGCCGGGTAGGATGCAAAACGCGGCTGACCGGTCATGACGTAGATTGCCGGAATGATACCGAGGCCGGTGAGGGAAACCGCAAGCCTTGCCGTATCGGCGCCCTTCCGCCGGTCGACAGTGAGGTTCAATTTGCGCGCGCGTCGATCGAATGGCCGGCGCAGCACATACCAGCCAACGACATGAAGGACCCACAAGACCTTGCCGGCAGAAACAAGAGAAATCATGTGGTGGCAGTTCCAGCAATATTGAGTTTCGCCGGGGAGGATGTGTTCCGATCACAGCGGAGGCCACCCAATGCGGCGACATCGGCAAATTGTTCCGGACCGCATAAAATGGCATGCCATGAGTAATGGGTGCGTTTTTCAACACCGAAAACAAATTGGCGATGTACGCGAAAGAAATCCCGTCGAATAGATTTATATGCCTTATCGCAAAGCTGGTTACGGAAACGCACTCTCACCAGGATAGGTGATTTTCCACCGTTTGTTTTTAAGTCCCGCACAGGATCAGATTGGTAGAAATTCATTGGATCCGTCAGCGATTGCACGTCAATCCAGACTGTTTTGCTATTCGCAACGTTCTCGACACTTTTGCGCAGCGTGCGAGCGGCAGGGTGCAATGCTACCTTCAACAGGCTGGAGCCGACAGTGAGCAGGCCATACCGGTTGGAGCCCTCGCGGCGAAGGGCGGCATCGAGAATCGGAACTGCGCAAACGGCGCCAAGGCTATGAGCTGCAACGACGATTTCCGTGCCGGGCGGAGCACTGCTTATACGGTTGGCTGCATCGGCAATGACGCGATCCAGTTTCCGCATCACATCCGGCCGTTTGCCTCGCGCCATATCCCGGGCGAACGTCCAGTCGTCCATGAGGAGCAGGAAATGGAGTTTCGCAGCGGCAACCCAGAACAACAGGATGGCGGTAATCAAGGCTATCACCGGCGCGACCGGTACGCTGGTCTGGTTGTACGCCATGGCAAGACGCCCGGCGCCGTAGGTTGCACCCAGGATGACAAAGCAGATCAACAATGGATAAACGAAAAACAGGGCATAGCGCCAACTCGTCGCAACAAACCGGAAGAACGTTCCAGTAAGGATAAAATCCAGCAGGGCGATAATTCCGCTCAGCAACCGCCTTAGGGGATTTCTCGACGCATAGAAAAGGGTGATGTCGCCTAGTCCATAAAGGATGAAATTCGTATTGGCCGACCAGCCATCGCCTGAAGCCTGCAGACTAAACTCGCCCATTGCGATCCCACCATCGGTCGAGGAAACGTGCAGCGGCTCAGACTGGGTCAAGCACATGTCGTAAACAGGGGCTGTCTTCGCCGCTTCGCGAGTGAAGCGGCGATGATGCGCCTCTACAGGCATATGCTCAAAACCTGGTAGTAATACGACCAGACGATTGGTAACGGACATCTGCAACCTTTCACGGTCGGGTTCAATTGGCGTCAGCGACCCATGACTGCTTGTCGAAAGGATTTTAGATTCCCGACGTTAACAGAACATCGCCGACACGCAAATGTTGCAACCCACAACTCGATTTATGCGTCAACTTGCCTCTCATTTTGGGGCCATCCGGATTGCACCATCAAGACGGATAGTTTCGCCGTTAAGCATCGGATTTTCGATGATGTGCAGCGCCAGAGCCGCATACTCCTCCGGTTTGCCAAGTCTGGACGGGAAGGGAATGGAGGCGGCAAGGGAATCCTGAACCTCTTGCGGCATGGCCAGCAGCATGGGCGTTCCGAAGATGCCGGGCGCAATAGCCATGACGCGAATGCCGAAACGCGCGAGTTCGCGCGCAGCAGGGAGAGTCAAGCCAGCTATGCCGGCTTTGGAGGATGCATAGGCGGCTTGACCGATCTGGCCGTCAAAAGCGGCGACGGATGCGGTGGAGATGATAACACCGCGTTCGCCCGTTTCGAGCGGATCGAGCTTTGATGCGGCGTTGCTGATAAGCCGAAGCATATTGAACGAACCGATGAGATTGACCTCGATTACCCGTCGATAAAGCTCGAGATCGTGTGGGCCATCACGACCGACGATGCGCCCCGCATTGGCTATACCAGCGCAGTTGACGAGAATACGCGGCGTTCCGAGTTCGTCGATCACTCGCGCGAGGGCCGTCTCGGCCTCACTCGCACTCGACACATTGCAACTCAGTGCTAATCCGCCGATCTCATTTGCGACGCTCTGCGCTGCGTCAAGATTGATGTCGAAAAGCGCGACTTTCACACCTTTTGCCGCAAGCGCACCGGCAGTCGCTGCTCCCAAACCTGAGCCACCGCCTGTTACAATCGCTACATGCCCATAGGTGTCCATAAATCATCTCCGATGCTCGTCCTTGTTTTCTCGCATGGGCGTGATCGGTTTTCCAGCCGTTTTGCCGTTTTCCGCCGCCAGTATCTCTCCGTGCGCGTAAGTATAAGGCTCCCCGGACGCGTCATAGTAAAAGCCAGTGGACGGATTTTTAGGGATTTTCACTTTTTTTTTGGCGTGGAGGCAGGGATTCTCCAGAATCCAGTATTATCGGCGTTTGGATGGGTTGACTGCGAATAAATCTGCTTGCATTGCGACATGGCAAAGGCTTCCATACAACCTTCGTTGTTGGCATGGGGGCCTGCAACACAAAAAAACCTCTGAAGGTGGAAAAGATGAATACCTACAAGAAACTCCTTGCGGCGACCGCGCTCGCAATGCTGACAGGTGGGCTGATGGCGGGTGGAGCCGCAGCCAAGACGTTGGTCTTTTGCTCGGAAGCTGCCCCAGGCGGTTTTGATCCGGCGCTTTATACGGGTGGTGAGACACTCGATGCGACGGGACAAGCCGTCTTCAACAAACTGGTGGAATTCAAGCCAGGAACGTCGGAAGTTGAACCAGCTCTCGCTGACAGCTGGACGATCTCCGATGATGGTCTGGAATATACGTTCAAACTTCATCCAGGCGTCAAGTTCCAAACGACGAGCTATTTTACGCCATCGCGTGAACTAAACGCCGATGATGTGGTGTTTTCGTTTGAACGCCAGAAGGAAGGCAGCCCTTGGGCCAAGTATGTCGACGGCGCTTCCTATGAATATTTTGAAGGCATGGACTTCCCGAAGCTGATCAAGTCAGTGGAAAAAGTCGACGACCTGACTGTAAAGGTCACGCTGACCAAGCCCAACGCACCGATGCTTGCCAACCTTGCCATGGACTTTTCGTCCATCGTTTCCAAGGAATATGCCGACAAGCTGATGGCTGACGGAACACCAGGCAAGCTCAACGAGCAGCCGGTTGGTACGGGTCCATTCCAGTTCGTGGACTATCAGCTCAACACCGCTATCCGCTACGAAGCCAACCCCGACTACTTCAAGGGTAAGGTAAAGCTCGACAACCTCATCTTCGCGGTTACGCCTGATGCGGCTGTTCGCGTGCAGAAGCTCAAGGCCGGAGAATGCCAGCTGACGATCTATCCGGATCCGGCAGATGTCGAAGGCCTGAAGGCTGATACGAACCTGAATGTCATCCAGGAAGAAGGCCTGAACGTTTCGACGCTTGCCTACAACACCACACAAGCGCCATTCGACAAGCCGGAAGTGCGCAAGGCGCTCAACCAGGCAATCGACAAGAAGGCCATCGTCGATGCCGTTTACCTTGGTCAGGGTACACCGGCAATCAACCCGATTCCACCAACGATGTGGTCCTACAACAAGTCGATCAAGGATGACGAATACAATCCTGAAGCGGCAAAGGCAGCACTCGAGAAGGCAGGCGTAAAAGATCTGTCGATGAAGATATGGGCGATGCCGGTTGCACGTCCGTATATGCCTAATGGCCGTCGCACCGCCGAACTGATCCAGTCGGATTTTGCCAAGGTTGGTGTGAAGGCCGAGATCGTTACCTTCGATTGGCAGGAATACCTGAAGCAGGCTTCCGATCCAAAGCACGATGGTGCGGTCATCATCGGCTGGACCGGTGACAATGGCGATCCGGATAACTTCCTTGCAACCCTGTTGTCCTGCCAGGCTGTTGGTACATCCAACCGCGCTGCATGGTGCAACCAGGAATTCACGGATTTGATCAATAAGGCCGCTGTCGTCTCCGATCCTGCAGAGCGCACCAAGCTCTATGAAGAAGCGCAGGTTGTATTCAAGCGTGAAGCACCGTGGGCAACGCTTGCTCACTCGCTCGTTACGACGGCTATGACGAAGAACGTATCTGGCTATGTGCCGAGCCCGCTCGGTGTTCATAACTTCGCCAGCGTCGACGTCGCAGAGTAAATCTACTCCAGCGGTACCGGCTTCGGTCGGTACCGCATTTTTATCAGGTCACCATGTTTCGCTATATCGCGTCCAGAGTGCTGCTGCTGATTCCGACATTTATCGGTATCAGTTTTGTGGCCTTCATTTTCATTCGCTTGTTGCCCGGCGACCCAGTCATCGCTCTTGCGGGGGAACGGGGCATGACGCCGGAACGGCATCAACTTCTGATGGACCAGTTCGGCTTCAACAGGCCGATATGGGAACAGTACTTTTCGTTCCTATGGGGCATTTTCCACGGAGATTTCGGCACGTCGATCGCCAGCAAGCGGCCGGTACTAGCGGATTTCCGTGCGCTTTTCCCGGCAACATTGGAGCTAAGCATCTGTGCCATGCTCTTTGCCGTAATCATCGGCATCCCGGCGGGCATTTTCGCTGCCGTCAAGCGCGGTTCGATCTTCGACCAGTTGAGCATGGGTATCGCGCTGGTTGGCTATTCGATGCCGATCTTCTGGTGGGGCATTCTCCTGATCATCCTGTTTGCAGGCATACTGCATTGGACGCCGGTTTCGGGGCGGATGGACCTCATCTATTTCTTTAAACCAACCACAGGCTTCATGCTGATCGACAGCCTGATTTCGGGTCAGAAGGGCGCGTTCCGTTCCGCAGCCTCGCATCTCATTCTGCCGACTATTGTGCTCGGAACCATCCCGCTTGCCGTTATTGCCCGTCAGACCCGTTCAGCCATGCTTGAGGTTTTGGGCGAGGATTATGTGCGTACAGCTCGGGCAAAAGGGCTCGAACCCAAGCGTGTCATCGGCGTGCATGCCCTGCGCAATGCGATGATCCCGGTCATCACGACAATTGGTTTGCAAATGGGACTGCTCATGGCGGGCGCGATCCTGACCGAGACTATCTTTTCCTGGCCGGGTATCGGCAAGTGGATGATTGATGCCATCTCCCGCCGCGATTATGTCGTCGTGCAGGGAGGCCTTATGCTCGTGGCGCTGATCGTCATGGTCGTCAATCTGATTGTTGATCTGCTCTATGCGGTTATCAACCCGCGTATTCGCGTAAAGTGAGGAACCCGTGACCAACGAAGTTTCCCCGCCCGTACCACTTGCCTCGTCCCAGACTTCGGGCCGGATGGCGCGGTTTTCGGAATTTTGGTTCTATTTCAGCGTCAACAAGGGCGCCGTGATAGGCTTTGCCGTTCTCGTCCTTCTGGTGCTGATCGCCATATTCGGTCCGCTCATAGCGCCGCATGCTCCCTACCAACAGTACCGTGATGCGTTGCTGACGCCGCCATCATGGCAGGCGGGTGGTAAGGAACAGTTTCTGCTTGGCACCGATGCCGTGGGCCGGGATCTGTTATCCCGCCTGATCTACGGCGCGCGCTATTCGTTGTTCATTGGCTTGATCGTCGTTACGTTCGCCATGATCACCGGTGTTATTCTCGGCGTTCTCGCCGGTTATTTCCGTGGCTGGGTCGATACGCTGATCATGCGCATCATGGATATCATCCTGGCCTTTCCGCCGCTGCTGCTCGCACTCGTGCTTGTGGCTATACTAGGGCCCGGTCTTTTCAACGCGATGATCGCAATTGCTCTCGTTCTGCAACCGCACTTTGCCCGGCTTACGCGTGCGGCGGTCATGAGCGAGAAGAATCGAGAATACGTTATTGCATCGAAGCTGGCAGGTGCTGGCCACCTCCGCTTGATGTTCAAAACGATCCTGCCGAACTGTCTCGCGCCGCTGATCGTGCAGGGAACGCTGTCGTTCTCGAATGCTATTCTCGAGGCGGCGGCACTCGGGTTCCTCGGCATGGGTGCCCAGCCACCAACACCGGAATGGGGAACGATGCTGGCAGAGGCCCGCGAATTCATCCTGCGGGCCTGGTGGGTCGTGACTTTCCCTGGTCTTGCAATCCTGATCACTGTCCTCGCGATCAATCTCGTTGGAGATGGTCTGCGCGACGCCCTCGATCCTAAGTTGAAAAGGAGCTGAGGTATGGCGCTGCTTGAAATCAAGAACCTGTCTGTTGGCTTCGATACCAATGCCGGCCTGTTCATGGCGGTGCAGGGTATCGATCTGTCGGTCGACAAACGTGAAGTTCTGGCGATCGTTGGTGAATCCGGCTCCGGTAAATCAGTTGCCATGCTGGCGGTGATGGGCCTTCTGCCGAAGACCGCAACCGTAACTGCCGACAGCATGACCTTCGATGGCCACAACATGTTGACCATGACCGGCAAGCGGAGGCGAGAAATCGTTGGCCGCGATGTCGCGATGATCTTCCAGGAACCGATGGCGAGCCTCAATCCCTGCTTCACGGTTGGTTTCCAACTGGAAGAGGTGTTGCGCTTTCATATGAAGATGGACGGGCCGACACGTCGCAAGCGCGCAATTGAACTGTTCAAACAGGTTGGTATCCCGGCGCCGGAAGAGCGGTTGAACTCCTTCCCGCACCAGATGTCCGGGGGCCAGTGCCAGCGTGTGATGATCGCCATTGCCATTGCCTGCAATCCGAAACTGCTGATCGCTGATGAGCCGACGACAGCGCTGGACGTGACGATCCAGAAGCAGATTCTGGATCTTCTCGTCAGCTTGCAGGTGAAGCACGGCATGGGTCTGATCATGATTACCCACGACATGGGTGTCGTGGCGGAAACCGCCGATCGCGTGATCGTTCAATACAAGGGCCGCAAGATGGAGGAGGCCGACGTGCTCTCGCTGTTCGAGTCGCCCAAAAGCCCCTACACCCGCGCGCTTCTGTCTGCCTTGCCGGAGAATGCGACTGGCGACCGCCTGTCAACGGTTGCGGATTTCATGAAGAATGAAGCCGCCAATGCAGGAGTGGCGCCATGAGTGAGGTGGTACTCGAGGGGCGCAACATCGTTCGCGACTACCATGTCGGCGGCGGCCTGTTTGGCAAGCAGAAGACCGTGCACGCGGTCAAGGGCGTCAGCTTTACTCTGGAAAAGGGCAAAACACTTGCCATCGTGGGCGAGAGTGGTTGCGGAAAGTCAACGTTGGGTCGGATACTGACGCTGATCGATCCGCAAACTTCCGGCGACCTGTTGATCGACGGGAAGCCTATCAATATCGCCAAGGATCGCGTCACGGCGGAGATGCGCCGCAAGGTGCAGATCATTTTCCAGAATCCCTATGGTTCGCTCAATCCACGCCAGAAGATCGGCGAAGTGTTGGGCGAACCCTTATTGTTGAACACCAACAAGACGGCCGCCGAGCGGCGCGATCTGGCGATGCAAATGCTGGTGAAGGTCGGTCTTGGGCCTGAACACTATAATCGTTACCCACACATGTTCTCCGGAGGTCAGCGTCAGCGCATCGCCATCGCGCGTGCGCTCATGCTGAGCCCGAGCCTGCTCGTGCTGGACGAGCCTGTGTCCGCGCTCGATCTGTCAGTCCAGGCGCAAGTGCTCAATCTGCTGGCAGACCTGCAGGACGAGTTTAACTTGACCTATGTGTTCATCAGCCATGATTTGTCGGTGGTGCGCTACATCGCCGACGAGGTGATGGTGATGTATTACGGCGAAGTGGTTGAATACGGCACGCGGGAAGAAGTGTTTGCCAATCCGCAGCACAGCTATACAAAGACACTGTTCGCGGCGACGCCGAAGTCCGATGTGGAAAGCATCAGGGCACGTTTGGCCAAGAAGCAGGCCGCCGCCTAGAGTCCATTGTGAAACTCTACTGCGGCGGTCATCTGATGCGGTTTTCTGCGCTTCCGGTGCTCACGTACTTAATGTACGCTGCGCCCCGGTTCTCGAAAACCACGTCATATGCCTCACCGCAGCGACTTTTAAAACGGACTCTAAGGAGGATTGCGGGTGAGCAAAAAGCAACCGATTTCCACAGCGCCGAAAGATGGCAGCAAGGTTCAAATATTCTGGACCGACGAGGACGGACAGGAAAATGAATCCATCGGGCAGTATCGTTCACTGGACCGCTTGAAGGCCACTGGAGGCCAGTGGGACGAAACGGATGCCGGCTGGTGGATATTTACGGATTCAAATACGCAGAAAAAAGTCACTCCTCATTCCTGGCAACCAGCTACAAAGCCGGGCGATGAGGATGCGGAAGAAGAATAGTTAAAGCTAATGCTTCTGGTGCTTTAACAAGCCGCGCACGATATCATCGGCAGAGATCATCCCGAGAAATGCGCCGTTTTCCACTACGCCCACGTCGCCACTGTTTTTCGCTATCGCTTGCATGATTTCACGCACCGGCGTTCCCGGACGCGCCGTTGCCGCAAAAGGCCTGCTGGCAGGACGCGTGCGATCAAGCGGAACCATGATGTCCGCAGCAGTGAGGACACCAAGTGGATTCATGTTGGCGACAAAATCCGCAACATACTCGTCGGCCGGGTTAAGCAGGATGTCTTGAGCCGTACCGCACTGGATGATCCGTCCGCCTTCCATAATGGCAATGCGATTGCCAATTTTCATGGCCTCATCCAGGTCGTGACTGACGAAGACGATCGTCTTCTTCAGGCGCTCCTGCAGGCTGAGAAGCTCATCCTGAAGGCGCGTTCGAATAAGCGGGTCAAGCGCTGAAAAGGGCTCATCCATCAGCAGGATCGGTGCACCTGTCGCGAAAGCGCGCGCCAAGCCGACACGCTGCTGCATGCCACCGGAGAGCTCACCGACCTTGCGCTTGGCCCAATCCTTGAGATTGACCAGTTCCAGCTGCTGCTGCACGGCTTTCGCGCGCTCTTCCTTTGGAACACCGGAGAGCTCCAGCCCGAACCCGACATTCTCTTCAACTGTACGCCAGGGCAGGAGACCGAACTGCTGGAAAACCATCGAAACAAGGTGCTTGCGCAGATCCCGCAAGGTTGTCTTGTCAGCTTTGCCGACATCGATGGACCGCCCTTTGTTGTGAACGACGACGGAGCCGCGCGAGATAGGGTTAAGGCGATTGATGGCGCGCAGGAGCGTTGATTTTCCGGAACCGGAAAGTCCCATGAGCACGACAATCTCGCCTTCAGCTATGGTGAGAGTGCAATTGTGAACGCCAAGCACATGGCCTGTTTCGGCCTGGATATCCGAGCGGCTTTTTCCCCTGATCGGCCAGAAACAGCGAACCGTCAGTCTTCTTGCCGAAAATAATACAGACATTATCCAGTGTGATCGCGGTCATTCACCTGGCTCCTTGCCGGGACGGAAGATACGGTCGAGGATGATGGCGACGACCACAATGACGAGCCCTGCCTCGAAGCCCAAGGCTGTGTTAACCGAGTTAAGCGCGCGGACGACCGGAACGCCAAGCCCATCGGCTCCGACCAGGGCCGCGATGACCACCATGGAGAGTGACAGCATGATCGTCTGGGTAAGCCCAGCCAGGATTTGTGGCATGGCGTAGGGTAGTTCGATCTTCCATAGCAGTTGGCGCGAAGACGCACCGAATGCCTCGCCCGCTTCGATCAGATGACGGGGTGTCGAGGAAACGCCGAGATGGGTGAGGCGGATGGGTGCCGGCAAAACAAAGATTGCCGTTGCAATCAGGCCGGGCACCATACCTATGCCGAAGAAGACGATGGCGGGGATGAGATAGACGAAGGTGGGTAACGTCTGCATGAGGTCGAGTACAGGACGGATCGCGGCATAGAACTTCGGCCGGTGCGCGGCGATAATGCCGATGGGTACGCCGATCCCCATGCACAGGATGCACGAGGAGAGCACCAGCGTCAGTGTCTCCATCGTTTCTTGCCAGTATCCCTGATTGAGGATGAACAGGAAGCCGAGAATGGTGAGAAGCGTGACCGCTATGGACCGGCGCAGGGCGTAAGCGATGGCGGCGAAAATCGCGACCATGATCAGGGGATGCGGATATTTCAGCACAAACATCAGGCCGTCGATGAAGGCCTGCATGATTGCGGCCAATCCATCGAAAAATCCGGCAAAATTGGTGGTGAGCCAATCGACGACGGCCTTCGCCGTCCTGCCAACCGGAATCTTGTCTTGCGTTAACCAGTCCAAACCAAACCATCCCCACAACGAGTAAGCAGAAAGAGCAGCCCGACCGGAACACCGGGCGGCTCATGTTCTTTGGTCTCTTTATCGCGTCAGGGACAGCGATCGTTATAGCCCCAGCGACGCCTTGACCGCGGGCAGGCCTTCCTTACCGTCGAAGGTTGTAACGCCTGCCAGCCACGTATCCAGAATCGCCGGGTTGGCTTTCAACCATTCGGTTGCTGCCTTCGCGCCATCCTCGCCATCGTCGAGAATCTTGCCCATGATCTCATTTTCCATCTGCAGATTGAATTTGAGATTGGTCAGGAACTTGCCGACATTCGGACATTCGGTAGTGTATCCGGCACGGACATTCGTGTGGATGATTGCCCCGCCGAAGTCCTTGCCAAACACGTCATCACCGCCGGAAAGATAGGCCAGCTTGAAGTTCGTATTCATCGGATGCGGTTCCCAGCCGAGGAAGACGATGGGTTTTTCGCTTTTGGTCTGCTTGGCGACCTGTGCAAGCATGCCCTGTTCGGAGGATTCGGCGAGCTCGAAACCCTTCAAACCGAAAGTGTCCTTGGAAATCATATCGAGAATCAAGCGGTTGCCGTCATTTCCGGGCTCGATACCGTAGATCTTGCCGCCGAGATCATCCTTGAACTTGGCTATGTCCTTGAAATCTTTCAGACCCTTGTCATAGAGATATTGCGGCACTGCCAAGGTGTATTTCGCACCTGTCAGATTGGGGCCAAGGTCTTCGACAGTCTTGTTGTCGAGATATGGCTTGACGTCCGCAGACATGGTCGGCATCCAGTTGCCGAGAAACACGTCAATGTCTTTCTTGCCAAGCGAAGCATAGGTCACCGGCACAGAGAGAACCTTGGTGTCGGTCGAATAACCAAGACCTTTCAGCACTTCGCTCGTTGCGGCTGTGGTAGCGGTGATGTCGGTCCAGCCCACATCGGCGAATCGGACTGTCTTGCAGGATTCGGGTTCCGCGGCGAATGCAGTACCTGCGGAAAGGACCAAAGCCAAGGAAATGGTGAGTTTGGATAGTACTTTCATCGATAGTTCTCCCCTTCCGGTTTTTACCGGATTTTCAATGTCATGAACCAAGCACCAAACGGAAACGCATTCAAGCATAGGCGCGCATAAATCCGGTCAAATAGCGACAGTTGTTGATATTCCGACAAAAGTTGCGAGGGAGTAGAATGTAAGGGTTCATGCGGAGACCCAACTCTGATTAAAGCGGGCGATGGCAAAACTCTATTTCAGTTACTCGGCTATGAATGCCGGAAAATCGACGCTGCTTTTGCAAGCTTCCTACAACTACCAGGAACGCGGCATGCGGACGATGCTGTTCACGGCTGCGCACTATGCCGAAGACGGTGTTGGAAGGATTACCTCACGCCTGGGTGTCAGCGCCGAGGCGCTGCTTTATCGCGATAACGACGATCTTTTCGCGCTTATTGCCAAAGCACATGGTGAAAGCAGGCTAAGTTGCGTGTTTGTCGACGAAGCGCAATTTCTGACCAAGGAGCAGGTCTGGCAGCTGGCGCGCGTTGTTGACCGGCTTAACCTGCCGGTATTGTGTTTTGGTCTGCGCACGGATTTTCAGGGTAAACTATTTCCCGGTTCCGCGGAATTGCTAGCGATTGCGGACACTTTGCGGGAAATCCGCACCATCTGTCACTGCGGCGCCAAGGCGACAATGGTTGTTCGTCACGGACCGAAAGGGGAGGCGCTGCTTGAGGGCGATCAGGTGGCGATTGAGAAATCGGTCTATGTCTCGCTCTGCCGCAAACACTGGGAAGAGGAAACGGGCCGGATTGCACACGGGGACGTCCGTAAGTCTTAAGCGGCGAATCTCTGCTTGCAAGTTAACCTTGAGACCTGTCATTTTCCCGTAGGCTTTTTTTCGCAATGTACCGTGTCTATATTCGATCGTCGCGACAAGCGATTTTGGCAATCAGGGGAATACGTAAATGGCGAGTCTGCAGCACTTCGATTCCGAGATCGAGAAGACCAGAACAATGGTCAATGACATGCGGACGAAAATCGATCAGTCCACAATAGTCCTCGACAAATTCGCCAAAGCTGATGAGAAGATCGGCGCTTCCGATTTCGATATCGAAAATGCGCGCATTGATGATGTCTTGCGTCAACAGAAGGTGATGGAAGGCAATATTGCCGAGCTGATCATCGGGCTGGAGGATGCCACCAATGTTTTCGGTTCCGAATTCGAAAGCATGAAAGGCTATTCCGGTTGGGAAAAGTTCATCGGTGTCTTCTCGAAGCAAAAAATGCAGCGCCTGCGTTCAGACCGCGTCCGCAATATGTCACTTGCGGGAAATCTCCAGGAACTCCTTTCCAAGTCCGACCGGATTGTCGGTATTCTGAAAGAACAGAAAGCTGTTCTGGACGAGCGCTACAAGACCTCCGAAACAAGCCTTGCGACTGTCATAGAACGGCGCAAGACTACCATCGCCAATCTCGAAGCGACGCAAAAGCGAATCGAAGAACTAAACCCGCTTTTGCTGGATATTGAGAACAAGATTGCCGCATCGACAGATCAGGGCGCACGCACCGAGCTCGAAGGTCAGCGGTCAAAGCTCGCCACAGAATATAACGAACGCCAAGCCAAGGAGCAGGAACTGCTTGCAGAGAGCCAGACGCTGGAACGCTACACGTCCATGTTCCAGACTTTCGTCGATTCACTCAATAACCAGATCGCGGCGCAGAGCACGCTGATCAACAAACTGTCGATCGACACCGAGCAGCGCATTGTTCTTTACAAGGCGCTGGAAGATCCGTTGAAAACGGCGGCGCAACAGGATGTGGCACACAAGATCAATACGCTCGGCAGCAAGGTGGATACGGCAGCTGAAGAGACCATGGCCGGTGTTGGCGCGGCGGCGCAGAAGCACATTGGCGATCTTCTCGAGATGCACGAGAGGAACATGGTCAGTTCGCAGGATATCCAGCGTCGCAAGAAGTTGGCTGACGATGCTTTCTCACGCCGGTTCTCGGAGGTGCTGAAGAAGCACAATTCCGCCGACTACGTGCAGAGCTAATCAATGACCGACAATGCCAATGCGGATCTTGCAGCGGCCGAGCGCTATTTTGGCGCTATTCGCGCCGCGCTGGATGGGCTCGAAATCTTTCTGAACAACCAGGACTCGCCGCTCTACAAGCATGATCTGGTTGCACAGACTGTGTCTGAATATCTGCAGCGCCTTGATTCGTCTTTCGAATGCTGGCGCAACAGGCTCGGTTTTGCCGAGCGCTTTCGCATATCCAAGGCCGAAAGCGGCTTTCCTGTCTTCCAGAATGTTCTGGAACTTGAAAACGACAAGAAGGACGCATCGGTGCGGCTGGCAGCCATTCCACCGGCGGATGCCCTTCGGAGCGAGATGGCGGATTTCATCCTGCGCAATCGCGAGTTTCCGCGCGACCTGCAAAGGTCCATGGCGGAACGGGTTTATCTGGAAGTTGTCGACAAAGGCGAGATATTCTCTCCCTTTCTGCTGCCGACAACTATCCGCGTCTCTGTTAACCCGAAAACCATGCGCCCCTTCTACGTGGTCCATTGGGGCGCATTCGACGGAGCCTCGAACCTGCCATTGATCTACATGGCGATTATCGAGGACTCATCCGAAGATATGGTGGAGACGCTGGTGGTCGAGGGCAAGCTCAACAGCAAGGTCAGGATTCCTCTGCCGGTCGGCGGCCTTCTCAACCCGGATCTCGCACGCCGCTTCGACGATTTTGCCGCCAAGAACTCAGCCTATTCGCTGTCGCCGGTGACCATCGCTACTGCACTTGACCAGGATTTTCCGGAGCTTCACCCCAAGCAGCTACGCCGGCTCGTTCTCGGGCCATTCTACACGGCCGGCATTACCGAGCATAATCAGAAGGTTGCTGACGTCCTTGAGCGTGTGCGCAAGCCAGACGATGCCTGGCTCCTGACCTGGACCTTGCAGGAGGTTTTTTCCAAGGCGGAGAAACCCGGCAAACGTGGACTTTGGTCGTCGGAGCCATCGCGTGAGGAATTTCACATCAATACTGATGATCTCGAAGCGGCAAGGCAGGGCGTCAGTCACTATGAGCAGCACGCTCTGGTGCCGCACGAAGCCTATCAGGCGTTGTATGCGTCAGGGGAAGCGGCGGATATTTTCAAGGGATTTCAGACGCATATCCTATCCAATGGACAGGTGATCAGCGGCATTTGAGGAGGAAAGAACCATGGATGTCGGTCTGACCACGCTTGAGGAGAAGGACATCTCCAGGCATCTTGCCGTCGCACAGGCAATGGTGACGCGGTTTATCTCGCTGGATAGCGGCGAGAAGTCCGGTACCGAAATTGCGGGCACCGGCAGACGTTTTGTTTCGACCGTTTCAACCGGCGGATTGCGCAAGACGCGTGAGGTGGAGCTTGCAAAAACGATCCAGTCTGTGCGTCCCGACGATCAGATGCTTTCGATTGCCCAACACACGTTGCTGTTTCGGGCACGGCGCGGGGTTGCTGTTGCGCTGGCGGTTGCCGATGTTTTCGGCCGACAGAGTGACCTTGAAAGCCTGATGGCGCGCAACGCTTCCGCCCCGTTACAGGGTGAAGAGGCTAGCCATTTCAAGCGGCTTTTGTCAGCCGCGGCTTACATTGCAGCTTTCGCCTTTACCGCCTATCTCGCGCAATTGATCGAAGCTGATTCAGAGCCAGCCAACGATATGAGCGAGCCGGATTTCGTATTCGATACGGCACAAGACGCGTTGAAATCGGTGATTGCTGGGCTCGATCGTGCAATTTCCGGCGCGAGCGATGAGCAGGCGATGCTGGCGCGCGCCAAAGCCTTTTCGGCGCTTGCCATCGAAGGGCTTTTGCAGCGCAAGGGGCGATTTGACGGGCTTGGCAGTTTCGAGGATATGCACCTGCGGCTAGACAGCGATGACTTCACGCTGGACGGCTTCGATGTTGCGCCATCGAAAAAACGTACGCCGCTGGTGATGACATTTAAGAAACCGAATGAAGTCGTTGGCAACCACATCGCCAAGTTTCAGGCCCTGAAGCTCTCCAAGATGCTGATGGCGTATGATTTCGACCGGCAGCTCAATCCGTTTGTCGAGTTGGGCGGCTTCTTGTTCACGTTCATCGGTGACGGCGCGCCGGGTACAGGCAAGACCACGCTGATCCAAATGATCGCTGGGTTGGTCAATGATTATTGCCAGGTCGCAGGTTACGCCTTTCATTATGAGAATTTCGGCGTAGACCAGATATCGTCGTATCAGGGCAAATCCGGACAGAACTGCAAGCAATTCGTGACCAATGTGCTCAATCCGCGCGTGATCGGGTTCGGTACGATCGACGACATCGATCAGGTCGCAGCAAAGCGTTCGGATGACCGCGCCTCTTCGGGCCAGCACGAGATCACCGGAGTGCTAATGGAAGCTTTTTCCGGCGCCTCCACCGTTGTTCGTGGCAATTGTTCCTTCGGCATGTTCTCCAACTATCCAGAAAACGTCGATGACGCGCTACGGCAGCGGGCAGGGGCTCGATGGCTGGTCGACGGGCCGCAGACACGCGACGATTACATCGATATCTTTGCGCTGCTGGCAGGCAAAAACCACAAGATACCGCTGGGCGACCACAAGCTTTTTGAAGCGCAACAGATCGAACGGGCGGTGGAGACCGCCTATGATGAATTGTCTGAGCCGCAGGAGGAGGGGCTCAAAGTGGTCTTCGATCGCTTCATTGCGGACAATGGCGAGCCAAAAACCCTATCCGATATCGGTACCTATCTGCACATGATCAAGGAGCGTGAGCCACGCTTCACTGGCCGCGCCATCAAGAACGTCACCGACGCAATCAAAATGCGGGCGATGGATGTGGAACTGCCGGATGAATGGTTCGAAAAGCCCGAGACGTTCGTGCACAAGAGCTATGATGAAAAGAAGGCGATGATCGAGACGTTGCGCAAGCCCTTCACAATGGAGATGGTGCTTCAGGAAACCAACCGATATGCGGATTCGGAATTCCGCTACGCCGACAAGTCCGATGATGCGGCCGTGGACAAGATGGTGCGGGACGCGAGGTTGCGCGAGCGGGCAGTGCGGGAAGTCGAAGCGCTCAAGGCCAAAGGGCAATGGGACGTCTGATGGACCTTCTCTACGAAAACGAGCTGATCTTTGGGCGCCTGCTGACGATCGACCAGCCGCACCTGATAGAGCGCTATAATCGTGCGCTGAAATCCTTCGGTTTTCCTGCGACGAAACTGAAGAAATTCAACATCGACAGGACCGGCTTCTCGCCGGAAATCGCCAAGGAGCTGAAGGCCCCGTCTTATCTCGATCCAAATGGCGTCAACCGGCGGTTTATCATCTTGACGCCGGCGCAGGCGGATTTGCCGGTCGTGCACACGCAATTTTCCAATACATCGCAACTGATGTACGAGTTTTTCACCAGCAATTCCCGCGCGATAAATGCACTGACGATCAAGGATGTACTCTACGGCGAGATCGAGGATAGCGTTTCCGTCGTAAATGACATCGAGGATCTACTGTCGATCAACCAGGTGGAGTTCCGCGTGCTCTCGGCGGAAAACGTCATGGGGCAGGCGGCCGAACTGAGGCTGCTGGTTGACAGGCTGGAGGACGAGCCCGACGCCTGGCGCAACAACGAGCTCATCAACCGCATGGTGGAACTCGCCAAGGTCACCGGTGATATCCGGGAGAATTCGCTGGTGCCGGACAAGGTGATATTCCGGCATCGCGCCTTCTGGACCAGCCATTTCGGCGGTGTTTTCATCTTTGTCGACGACAATACGACAACCGTCATCGGCGATCCGTCGGCACCGGGATTCCGGCGTTCGCGGCCGTGGCAGGTGAATTATATTTCCATCAAGGATGCCGAGCAGGTCTTTCAGTTCCTCGCTTCGACCGGGCGCATCGAACTGCCGCGCGCCTCATGGATCGAGCAGTCCGGCTATCTGGAAAATCGCGGCGAGATGATCATCCGGCATTTGATCCAGTCATTGGAGCCGGAAAGAGACCTGACCAACATCGACCGGATTTGGCTGCAGACGTGGATTCACGCCAATGCCAGCTTGATCAATCATGATGGCACGTGGCCATTCCTCAATGCGGTCAAACGTGAGATCGGCCAGACCGGGCAGCTCAACATGGTGGAAATCGATCCGAGGCGCCGGTTTCTTGTCATACGCGCCTTGCCACGCCACCCGGACGCCTGGCTGGTCAACCACCTCATCAGCGATTTCGTGCCTTGGGATTTCCTGTCGCGCTATGTCTTCAACAAGCCGGGATTCTTTGCAGACTATGAGGGCTGGAGCCCCCCTTATCAGGCCCACGTCGTCGAGACTCTGAAGACGATTTATCTGAAGGATAAGGAGGGATTGAGAAAGAGGCTGTATGGGCTCGAATAAGGTCGAGGGAAGGCGAAATTGTCGCTGCCGTCACCGCCAGCTACGATCTGCTCATGCGAAAACAAGCCACGTTGTCCGCAGAGGAATTTTTGGGCCGGTCGGATTTCTATCTCGCAGGAACACATTGTCCATTTTCCCGAAACAACCTATGTGGATGACAGGGAAGGGCTGCGGAGGCGGCTTAATGGACTTGGACAGTAACGAGGAACAGGATGCTCGAGCCCGTGATCAATTTTTTCAGCCGTATTTTCTATTACATCGGACGCGGTATCGGCTTCGTCATCGGCATCATTCTCTTGCCGTTTATTTGGGCCGGTCGTTGGTATGGCCAGCGCGGAATTATCCTCAAGGCCGTTGTTGGTCTGGCAGTGCTTGTATGGCTCGGTCTGTACGGCTACTTCTTCTACAATACGCAGGTCTGGAAGAATTTTAACCCCGATTACATCGCCTCGTACAATTTCAAAAACCTGACTGTTCCGGTAGGCGAGCCGGTTCCTTCACCGACGCAAGCTGCCGATACGGGCGCAGCGAAGACCTGCGCGCGCTCGGCCATCGTGCAGGTGACCGCAGACCTTACGGATTTCAACGTCAACCAGAATGCGTGGATTTCCTCCATGCTTTTGTACAAGCTCGGGTTCTTCGGCGTCGATTGGGACAATACGCCCTTCCTCGATAACAAGGCATCATTCCAGCGCGGCATCAACAATGCTGTGCGCCGTACGGCTGTGGAACTCGTCGACACGCTTGGCCGTGTGCGTGGTACGTCTCAGATCGATGCGGATCTGCAGAAGGCGCGCGGCAACCTGCAATTTACCGAGGATGCCTGGTATTTTGGCTTCAACCCCTTTGGTCCGAAGACGCCGACGCCGAGTTACTATCGCTCGGCGGTCAGGGATCTGCGTGCGTTCAATACCAAGCTCGAGTCGTGCAATGCCATCTTCGATGCGCGTGCCGATAATCTTATCCAGTTCATCGACCGTATCGCCAACGATATCGGCGCGACGTCGGCCATTTTGAAAGATCGTTCGGAAAACAACAATTATGGCTGGTTTGACACCCGCGCCGACGACCGTTTCTGGTTCGCCTATGGCCAGCTCTATGCCTATTACGGCCTGATGAATGCAGCTCAGCTGGATTTCAAACAGGTGCTCGATGAAAAGCACCTGACTCCGCTCTGGGATGCTATGGACGGGCAACTTCGTTCGGCCTTGAACATCAAGCCGTGGATCATCGCCAACGGCAGCGAAGGCGGCTGGTTGTTACCCAACCATCTGACAACGATGGGTTTTTATATTTTGCGCGTGCGCTCAAACCTGATCGACATCAAGCAGGTGCTGCAGCAATAGTGGACTTGGGTTTGTAAACTGCTATACTGGCGTTGGAGCAGGGACGAGCTTTCGCCCGTCCCCTTTCCTAGTTAATTGAATTGGATCCGGATGATCACTTGCCAGCGAGTCCGGATCCTTTTCACAACCAGGGTGATGCTCAGCGGTTTAAACCACATCACTTCACCTCCAAATCCGAACGACAAGGCTGTTGCCGCAGTTGGAGGAGCCTATCGCCTCCAATGCACTGCTGGCCCGGTACTGCTGCTTTTGCCGTTGAACGTCATCTACATGGCGTTAATTGTCGCACACTACAACGAATGTGCGGTTGCCAAATTTATGTGGTGAGTTGCGGGCTATCGGCACTCAAACCGGCAAGCTTGATGTTTCCTTGACTTCTTCCATCACGGCGTAGGTGTGGCTTTCGCGGACGCCTGGCAGTGAAAGCAGCATATCGGAGAGAAAGCGCCGGTAATGCTCCATATCGGCAACGCGAGCCTTGATCAGATAGTCGAAGCCGCCGGCGACCATATGACATTCCATCACGTCCGGGTTACGGCGCGTAGCTGCGGCAAAGGTTGCGAAGACGTCCGGCGTGGTGCGATCAAGTTTGATCTCGACGAATACAAGCATTGCACGATCGAGCTTTTTGGGCGACAATTTTGCCGTGTATCCAAGGATGTAGCCGTCTCGGGAAAGGCGCTTCACCCGTTCTGTCGTGGCGGTTTGTGACAGGCTGATGCGCTCGGACAATTCCGTGTTCGTCAAGCGTCCATCCTTTTGCAGCTCGCGCAATATTCTGCGATCGAGACTGTCCAAATTTTTCATCGCTAAAATATTCCCCATTCATAGTTTTTTACACGCATTCTCTCACATTCATTGGTGAGAATACCTGAGTAGATTAGATTATATGGGAAAATCAATAAGGGGAAGCCTGATGACCGCACCATTGCCGTCTACCAATGATTTTTCTGCACCATATGCCGTCGATGACCAAGCGTTGGTTGCCTCGTTGCTTAAGTCCATAACGCTACCGGAAGACGTCAACCGTCGCATCGATGCCCGGGCCAGCAAATATATCACGACGATCCGCAAGGAAGCGAGCGGTATCGGTGGGGTTGAGGATTTCTTGCGGGAATATGGTTTGTCGACCCGCGAGGGTCTAGCGCTCATGGTGCTGGCGGAAGCCTTGCTGCGCGTGCCGGACGCGGCTACGCAGGACAAGCTGATCGAGGATAAACTGAAGCAAGGTCATTGGTCAGAGCATGAGCCGAGCGGCGATACATGGTTCGTTTCAGCATCCGCCTGGGCGCTTGGTCTCTCAGCGAAGGTCATCAAGCCGGGCGAAACTCCAGAGGGCGTGCTTTCCTCGCTGGTCAAACGGATTGGCCTGCCGACTGTCCGTACCGCGACGAAGCAGGCCATGCGCTATCTCGGACACCACTTCGTCTTGGGTGAAACGATCAAGGATGCGCTGAAACGCGCCGGCACCAATGAGGCCAAGGGGTATCGCCATTCCTTCGATATGTTGGGCGAAGGAGCACGTACACGCAAGGATGCGCAGGGCTATTTCAAATCCTATGCGGACGCCATCGATGCGATCGGCCGGGCTACCGGCAACAAGAAACTCCCGGATCGCATGGGGATTTCGGTCAAGCTCTCGGCGCTGCATCCGCGGTATCTGGCGACACATCATGATCAGGTCATGGCCGAGCTGGTACCCGATCTTCTGGCTCTTGCGCAAAAGGCGAAGTCTTACGATCTTAATTTCACCGTCGACGCGGAAGAGGCCGACAGGCTGGAACTCTCGCTTGATGTGATCGACCGGGTGTTCGCCGATCCTTCGCTGGATGGCTGGGATGGGTTTGGCCTGGCCATTCAGGCCTACCAGAAGCGGGCGCTTGATGTGATCGATCACATCGACCGGCTCGCGGCGCGGCACAACCGGAAGATGATGGTGCGTCTGGTCAAGGGGGCTTATTGGGATACGGAGGTGAAGCGGGCGCAGGAACGCGGGCTCGCCGACTATCCGGTTTTTACCCGCAAACCAGCGACCGATGCGTCCTATCTCGCCTGTGCCAAGCGCATGCTCGATGCACGACCGCGTATCTTCCCGCAATTTGCTACGCATAATGCATTGACCGTGGCCATGATTCTGGAAATGGCAGGCGCCGACAAGAGCGGCTTCGAATTCCAGCGCCTGCACGGCATGGGCGAGAGTCTTTACAAGCAGATCACGGAGAAGAACGACAAGATCGCCTGCCGGATTTATGCGCCCGTTGGCGGCTATCGCGATCTTCTCGCCTATCTTGTGCGCCGTCTTCTCGAAAACGGTGCAAACTCGTCGTTTGTCTCCGTGGTTGGCGACAACAATATACCGATTTCGGAGTTGTTGATAAGGCCGGCCGAGAAACTGAACGATGGCAAGGGCTATCGCCATCCGAACATCCCTTTGCCGTTAAAGCTCTATGGCAAACGCACCAACTCCGCCGGCCTCGAACTTGGCGACCGCAAGGAATTGGCAGCTCTGATGTCTGGAATTGCCAAGGCATCGACGACTGTCAAAGCCGTCCCGTTGATCGAAGGCGTGAAGCCATCCGGCAAGTCGCAGGATGTAGTCTCTCCGGTGAATGGCGCGACTGTTGGTACTGTGGTTTTTGCTACCGCTGAAGAGGCGGCCAAAGCCGTCGGTGTTGCGCGCAAGGGTTTCTCATCCTGGTCGCGTGTCCCGGTGGAAACGCGGGCCAAGGCGCTGGAAAAGGCGGGAGATATTCTGGAAGCCAATCGCGACCGCCTGCTTGATCTCCTGTCGCGTGAGGCTGGCAAAACAATCGATGATGGCATCGCAGAAATCCGCGAAGCCGTGGATTTCTGCCGCTACTACGCCGCCGAAGCCCGCAGACAGTTTGGTGTGGACAAAATCATGCCGGGGCCGACCGGTGAGGACAACAAGTTGCGGCATCGCGGCCGCGGCGCATTCGTCTGCATCAGCCCATGGAATTTCCCACTGGCGATTTTCCTGGGCCAGGTGACAGCAGCGCTCGCTGCCGGCAATACTGTCTTGGCCAAGCCTGCCGAACAAACGCCGCTGATCGCCTATGCGGCTATTCGTGTCCTGTATGAGGCAGGTGTTCCCAAGGATGCTGTGCTCTATGTGCCAGGCGATGGCTCCGTCGGGGCGGCGCTGACCTCACATCCGGAAATCGCCGGTGTCGCCTTTACCGGCTCGACGGACACGGCCTGGGCTATCAACCGCACGCTGGCGGCGAAAAAGGGACCGATTGTTCCGCTGATCGCCGAGACCGGAGGCCTCAACGCGATGATCGTCGATGCGACTGCTTTGTCAGAGCAGGTCGCGGACGATGTCGTCATGTCGGCTTTCCGTTCAGCCGGCCAGCGTTGCTCTGCCCTGCGCATTCTCTATCTGCAGGAAGACATCGCCGACAACATGCTTGACATGATCGAGGGTGCAGCAAAGGAACTCACCTTGGGAGATCCTTCGTTGCCTTCGACGGACGTCGGGCCGATCATCGATCAGGCACAGCGCGATATGCTGACAGATCATATTGCGGCGATGCGGAAGTCTCAAAAAGTGCGCTTTGCGGGCGAAGCGCCGAAAGACGGCCTGTTTTTCGCGCCGCATATCGTGGAGCTCAACCGGGCGGAGGCGCTTGAGCGCGAGGTGTTTGGCCCTGTCCTGCATGTTGTTCGCTGGAAGGCCAAGGACCTCGACAAGGTGCTCGACCAGATTGCGTCGACCGGCTACGGCCTGACGTTCGGTTTGCACACCCGCATCGAAGCGACGGTAACCAAGATCATTGACCGCCTAGATATTGGTAATGTCTACGTCAACCGCAACACAATCGGCGCTGTTGTGGGTACGCAGCCTTTCGGTGGTTCCGGTCTTTCC
Source organism: Phyllobacterium zundukense (assembly GCF_025452195.1). NCBI lineage: Bacteria > Pseudomonadati > Pseudomonadota > Alphaproteobacteria > Hyphomicrobiales > Phyllobacteriaceae > Phyllobacterium > Phyllobacterium zundukense. The sequence continues at coordinate 2,144,787 of NZ_CP104973.1, forward strand.
GGCACCGGACCAAAGGCGGGCGGGCCTGCTTATCTGGCACGCTTTGCACTTGAGCAGGTTGTTTCCGTGAACACGGCTGCCGCTGGTGGGAATGCCAGCCTTATTGCCATGGGCGAATAGAGACGCTTGGCCTCAGCAACTGGGGATAGTCCCTTCTGGCTATCCCCATTTCGCTTACACGATGCTATTTGACGTTCTCGAAACATTGGGGAACGTCGATGGCTATCGTCAAATCCGATATTGAGATTGCGCGGTCTGCAGTGAAAAAGCCGGTGCTGGAGATCGGTGCCAAGATCGGTATTCCGCCAGAGCATCTTGCCCCCTATGGCCATGACAAGGCCAAACTTTCGGCAGAGTTCATCCAGTCCAAGCGCGGTGCCAAGGATGGCAAGCTCATTCTCGTGACTGCCGTCAGCCCGACGCCGGCTGGTGAAGGCAAGACGACGACGACAGTCGGTCTTGGCGACGGGCTCAATAGGATCGGCAAAAAGGCCATCGTCTGCATTCGTGAAGCATCACTCGGTCCCTGTTTCGGCACCAAGGGTGGTGCTGCGGGTGGCGGCTACGCGCAGGTCATCCCGATGGAGGACATCAACCTGCACTTTACAGGTGATTTTCATGCGATCACCTCCGCGCACAATTTGCTGGCCGCGATGATCGACAACCATGTCTACTGGGGCAACGAGCTCAATCTCGATACGCGCCGCATCACCTGGCGGCGGGTCATGGACATGAACGACCGGGCCTTGCGCGATATTGCCTCCTCGCTTGGCGGCGTGGCGAACGGCTTTCCGCGGGAATCGGGCTTCGATATCACGGTTGCCTCGGAGGTGATGGCCATTCTTTGCCTTGCCAATGATCTGAAGGATCTAGAACAGCGGCTCGGCGAAATCATCATCGGTTACCGCTTCAACAAGACCCCTGTTTATGCCCGCGATCTGAAGGCCGACAAGGCGATGGCCGTGCTTCTCAAGGATGCGATGCAGCCCAATCTGGTGCAGACTCTGGAGAACAATCCAGCTTTCGTGCACGGCGGCCCGTTTGCAAATATTGCGCATGGCTGCAATTCGGTCGTCGCGACGACGACTGCGTTGAAACTTGCAGACTATGTGGTCACCGAGGCAGGTTTTGGCGCCGATCTTGGCGCAGAGAAGTTCTTCGACATCAAATGCCGAAAGGCTGATTTGAAACCGGCAGCGGCAGTGATCGTCGCGACCGTGCGCGCCATGAAAATGCATGGCGGTGTGGCGAAAGAGGATCTGGGTCAAGAGAATGTTGCTGCCGTCAAATCTGGCTGCGCGAATCTCGGACGCCATATGGAAAACGTCCGCCAGTTTGGCGTGCCGGTCGTGGTCGCAATCAATCATTTTACTGCCGACACGGATGCAGAGATTGCAGCCATGAAGGCTTTTGTCGCGGCGCATGGCGCCGAGGCGGTTCTATGCAAGCATTGGGCCCAAGGTTCCGCCGGGATCGAAGAGCTTGCGAACAAGGTCGTTGCATTGGCGGAAAGTGGCTCAGCGCAGTTTTCGCCGCTTTATGAGGATGAGCTTTCCCTGTTCGACAAAATCGAAACCATCGTCAAGCGCATCTATCGCGGCGCGGAGGCGGATGCGGATGCGAGCGTGCGCGAGCAATTGCTGCAGTGGGAAGAGGCTGGATACGGCAATCTCCCGGTTTGCATGGCGAAGACCCAATATTCATTCTCGACGAACCCGCATCTGCGCGGGGCGCCGGTAAACCATGTCGTGCACGTACGGGAAGTTCGCCTTTCCGCGGGAGCGGGCTTCGTTGTGGCCATCTGCGGGGAAATCATGACCATGCCGGGCTTGCCGAAATCTCCCTCGGCCGAACGGATTCATCTGAATGGTGATGGTTTGATCGAGGGGCTCTTTTAGACATTGGTCCGGGCTGGTGTTTTTCCTGTTGCAAGGGCAACAATGTAACGCTAACAATCACCGCATGAACACGCGCATTCTTTCAAATGGCTGGTGGTGGGCTCGCTCTTAGCGGCCACTAAAGCCTTTTGCATGTTTGTGAAAAGGGAACAGGGCCGCGACGGGTTTTCCGGGCGGCCTTTTTGTTTGATCGCTTGGACCGCCCGCAACGCCAGATGCAACAAGGGAATTCATGATGCACAGAATTGAAGGCGATGTGGAAATATTCGATACCAAAGGCGGTGTCACGATCACGCGATCCCGTATAGCAACGGCCTATGCCAGCGCTATCGACAGCTATGTCGATGCTCTCGACGAGCGGCGCGGCGCCGTCTTCTCGTCAAATTATGAATATCCGGGCCGCTATACGCGCTGGGATACGGCGATCGTCGATCCGCCGGTCGTGATAACCTCCAATGGCCGCCATATGACCGTTGAGGCGTTGAACAAGCGCGGCGAAATCCTTTTGGCTCCAATCAAGCAAGCCATCGAGACGCTTGAGGAGGTGTCCATCACTGCCGCAAATGCGACCAGGGTTGAACTCGAGATTGCCCTGCCCAGCCGCCAATTCACCGAAGAAGAGCGTTCGCGCATTCCCTCGGTGTTCACGGTCCTGCGCGGCATTGTTGGTTTGTTCTTTACCGAAGACGATGCCAATCTCGGTCTTTATGGCGCGTTCGGTTACGATCTGGCGTTCCAGTTCGATACAGTCCAGTACAAGTTGAAACGTCCGGATGACCAGCGTGATATCGTCCTATATCTGCCGGATGAGATCCTAGTGGTCGACCATCATGCTGCCAAGGCATGGCTCGATCGCTATGACTATGCGTTCGCCGGCGCATCAACCGAGGGTCTGCCGCGGGATACGGCGGCAAAGCCATTCAAGCCGACAGACAAGATACCCGGACGCGGCGATTACAATCCAGGCGAATATGCTGAACTGGTCAAGAAGGCCAAGGAAAGCTTCATGCGTGGCGATCTCTTTGAGGTTGTACCGGGCCAGACATTCTATGAGCGCTGCGAAACCAAACCGTCGGTCATTTCGCGCCGGCTGAAAGCCATCAACCCATCGCCGTATTCGTTCTATATCAATCTTGGCGATAACGAGTATCTGGTCGGCGCTTCGCCGGAAATGTTCGTGCGCGTGGTCGGTCGGCGTATCGAGACTTGCCCGATTTCAGGAACGATCAAGCGCGGTGAAGATGCGATCGCTGACAGCGAGCAGATCATCAAGCTGCTGAACTCAAAAAAAGATGAGTCCGAGCTCACCATGTGCTCCGACGTCGATCGCAATGACAAAAGCCGCGTATGTGAGCCGGGGTCAGTCCGTGTTATCGGGCGTCGCCAGATCGAAATGTATTCGCGGCTCATCCATACGGTCGATCATATCGAGGGCCGCTTGCGTGAGGATATGGATGCATTTGACGGATTCCTGTCGCACGCCTGGGCTGTGACGGTAACCGGAGCTCCGAAGCTTTGGGCTATGCGTTTCATCGAAGAAAACGAGCGCAGTCCTCGCGCGTGGTATGGTGGTGCCATCGGTATGGTCAATTTCAACGGTGACATGAATACTGGCCTGACTTTGCGCACGATCCGCATCAAGGACGGCATAGCGCAGGTTCGCGCGGGCGCTACCTTGCTCTATGATTCAGTTCCCGAGGAAGAGGAGGCCGAGACCGAACTCAAGGCTTCGGCAATGATTGCGGCGGTGCGGGACGCACACAAGAGCAATGTCCTGCCCGAGGAACGCGCTGTCGCGCGAGTAGGAGAGGGGTTGTCGATTCTTCTCGTCGATCACGAGGATTCCTTCGTCCACACCTTGGCGAATTATTTTCGGCAGACCGGTGCAAGCGTGACAACCGTGCGCACGCCGGTTGCCGAGGAGATATTTGACAGGATCAAGCCAGATCTGGTGGTCTCTGTCACCTGGTCCCGGGACGCCGGAGGATTTTGATTGCAAAGCGACGATCAAGAAAGCCCGCAAGCGTGAACTCCCGATCTTTGGCGTTTGCCTCGGTTTGCAGGCGCTTGCCGAGGCCTATGGCGGATCGCTGCGACAGCTGCATGTTCCGATGCACGGCAAACCCTCGCGCATTCGCATTACCAAGCAAGGCAAGATTTTCTCGGGCCTTCCCAAGGAAGTCACGGTGGGTCGCTATCACTCGATCTTCGCCGATCCGGTTCGCCTGCCGGACGAGTTCATCGTTACTGCAGAAACGGAGGACGGTGTCATCATGGCGTTCGAGCACAAAAGCGAGCCGATCGCAGCGGTGCAATTTCATCCGGAGTCAATCATGACACTCGGTCATAACGCTGGTATGCGGATGATCGAGAATGTCGTGGCGCACTTGCCGCGCCGGGCAAAGATACGAGCAGCATGACAGAAGACACCACGGTTCAGCGCATCGCGTTCTGGTCGATTTTCATCGGGATCACCGTGCTTGTGTTGAAATATGGTGCTTATTATGTCACCGGCTCTGTCGCGCTCTATTCCGATGCACTGGAATCGATCGTCAATGTGGTGGCTGCGATGGCTGCGTGGTGGGCGATCCGGGTCAGCTACAAGCCTGCCGACCAGAATCATCCTTTCGGGCACCATAAGGCCGAATATTTTTCGGCGGTGCTTGAAGGGGTATTGATTGTCGTCGCTGCCTTGCTGATCCTGCGCGAAGTCTGGGTCGCTTGGGAGACGCCCCGGACATTGGAGCAGCCATGGCTTGGTCTTGCGATCAACGGCGGTGCATCGATCATCAACGCGTTCTGGGCTTCCTTGCTCATCAACCGCGGGCGTAAACACAAATCCCCGGCATTGCAGGCCGACGGCAAGCACATCATGACAGATGTGGTGACCTCTGTTGGTGTATTTGCGGGTCTTGTGGGCGCCATCCTGACGGGTTGGACGATCCTTGATCCGATACTCGCGGTGATCGTTGCGCTCAATATCCTTTGGCAGGGATGGGGCGTGATCGGAAATTCCGTGCAGGGCTTGATGGACGTGGGCGTGGCGACGGAAGAGACGATGCGCATCCGCGACGTCATTTCTTCCAATGCCGGCGGTGCACTCGAGGTTCATGATCTGAAGACACGCATCGCCGGCCGAGTAACCTTTATTGAATTTCATCTGGTGGTTGAGGCGAGCATGAGCGTCGGCGATGCACACGTCATTTGCGACCGCATCGAAAATGCGTTGATGGCTGAAATCCCGGACGCCAGTGTGGTCATCCATGTCGAACCCGAAGATGAGGCGAAACTGCCTATCGGGACAGCGGCCGTTCCCTTCGCCTGAGAGACTGACCGTAAATTCGCCATGGCGGGCTGCAAATGGTGCTTTTCTTTGCTCCGATGCTCACGTACCCAAATGTACGCTGCGCTTCAGTGCTCGAAAATCACCATTCTCGCCACCCCGTGACGAACTTTCGGCTCAGTCTCCGACGGTGGTTCGATGCAGTCCTGCAACATTTTGTAACGGATTATTTCAGTCGGTCATGATTTCGTTACAATTATGTTGACATAGAAGCGCTGCCGGGTGACATGTCTCCCAGCAATGCAATTCTCCGTATTTGATGCGACGCCGGGGGCGTACGTCTGGGGACCGTAAATTTTGGCGATACGCATCAGTTCCCTTGAGGATCGAGCGGCCAAAGCGCATGGCAGCGCCGAGCGGATGACCGCGGCTGTTTACAATCTAGTTAACCTTTAACTGCCAGGATTAACTTATGGGTAAACCTTATCTTTATGGACTATTAGCTGGGCTTTCGATGGTCGTTGCTGCTTATCCGGCTAGCGCGCGCAACACCGCGGATTGTGACAAGCTGCAGTCCGGTAAAGCGGAAGTATTGTTAAATACGATTGATCCGCAACCCGACGTCGATAAAGGTAGCGCCGGAGATGCCTGCCCGCAGAAGAGTCAGGCAAATTCGCAGGCGCCGGTAAAGGCGGTACCGATTAGCCTCGGAGCAACAGGCAGTGGGACTATTGTGAAGAAAGCGACCAAGGGTGACATTCTTCCCCAGAGCGAAGGTTCGCTCCACGAGGATCTGACTTTCAAGTACCGAATCTACCGTCCGGAAGTTCAGAGCGGAGATACGATGGTTCTCCTGCACGGTTCAGGCCAGGATGAAACAAGCCTCGTTTCCTTTGCCTCCAAGATCGCACCGAATGCTCTTCTGTTCGCCGTGCGCGGGCGCATAGTGCAGGATGGTTCGAACCGCTGGTATCGTCGGCTGACACCTATCAGTTTCGACCAGCAGGGTATCCGATCTGAAGCGAAAGCTTTTGCCGAATTTCTGAAGCAGGTCACGCGGGAATACAAATTCGACCCCAATCGCACGACATTTCTCGGGTATTCCAATGGCGCCAATCTGGTCAATGCCGTGATGATGCTTTATCCGGATCTGGTGAAACAGGCAGTACTCTTACGTTCGATGCCCGTATTGACAGAATCGACTGAAGCCAATCTCGTCAATGCCCGTGTGTTGACCGTTTCCGGCGCCTCGGATCAGCTATACGCACCCTATGCGCCTGCGCTTGAGGACCTACTGCGCTCGCACGGTGCTCGCGTGGAAGCACGTTCGATCAAATCGGATCATGGATTGGGCAAGGACGATGTGAAAGTCGTCAGCGAGTGGCTGGCTGGCGGCGCGACGGCTCAGCTGAAGAAGAACTAGACAAACTTGCTCTAGCATTCCTCTTGCATCCGGCCCGACAGTCGTTTAATTGTCTGGCCATGAAAACGCGCCCGACCATTCCGTCATTTGTTCAGTCCGCTTCCGCGGATATGACCAATCGCGCATTTCTCCTACCGCTTCTTCTTGACCTTACTGGCGATCGCCGGGCTCGTTAAGAGGAGCGTCCGGCGGTCGAATTGGCCCCGCCAGGCATTAGCTCCTTATTCCTTTACAACACAACTGTAACGCCTAAGAAGAGTGCCAAGATCGCGCCAGATTTTGATGCGCATCGGCCGGAAACGAGAGACAAATGACCGACTTGATCCAACGGAGCATGGGCATGCCCTATGCGGCCAAGAAGTACGAACCTTATCCCGTCGTCGATCTGAAAGATCGCCAATGGCCCTCGAAACGGATAGAGAAAGCGCCCATCTGGTGTTCCGTCGACTTGCGCGATGGAAATCAGGCACTGATAGATCCGATGGGGCATGACAGGAAAGTGCGCATGTTCGCGCTGTTGCTCGAGATGGGATTCAAGGAAATCGAGATCGGTTTTCCTTCAGCCTCGCAAACGGATTTCGACTTTGCGCGCTGGTGTGTGGAGGAAGGCAATGCAGGACCCGATGTTTCCCTGCAGGTGCTGGTGCAGTGCCGTCCGGAGTTGATTACGCGCACCTTCGAGTCCTTGGAAGGCGCGCACAAACCGATTGTGCATTTCTACAATTCAACCAGTGAGTTGCAGCGGCGCGTCGTGTTCAACAAAGACGTTCACGGCATCAAGACCATTGCCACAGATGCCGCCAAAATGATCACGGATATGGCGGCAAGGGCAGGCGGAGGCTATCGTTTTGAATATTCCCCTGAAAGCTTTACGGGCACGGAACTCGAAGTCGCGTTGGAGATCTGCAATGCGGTAACGGAAATCGTCAAGCCAACACCTGACAACAAGTTGATCATCAATTTGCCATCGACGGTGGAGATGTCCACGCCAAACATTTATGCGGATCGCATCGAATGGATGTGCCGTCAGCTCGACAATCGCGAAAATCTGATCATCTCGCTGCATCCGCATAATGATCGCGGTACTGGCGTCGCAACCACGGAACTGGGCTTGATGGCCGGTGCCGATCGCGTCGAAGGCACATTGTTCGGTAATGGCGAGCGCACCGGCAATGTCGATATCGTCACTTTGGCGCTGAATATGTTCACGCAAGGTGTCGATCCCGAACTCGACTGCTCCGACATCAACCGGATGAAGGAAGTGTACGAGTATTCCAACCAGCTTGTTATCCCTGAGCGTCACCCCTATGTCGGTGAACTGGTTTACACGGCGTTCTCGGGATCACATCAGGATGCCATCAACAAGGGTATGAAAGCGATCAAACAAGCTAACAAGATGCTCTGGGAAGTGCCGTATCTGCCCATTGATCCGCAGGATGTCGGGCGCAGCTACGAGGCGATCATCCGCATCAATTCACAGTCCGGCAAGGGTGGCATCGCCTATATTCTTCAAGCCGACTACGGCTTGAATTTGCCGCGCGGAATGCAAGTGGAGTTTCGCGAAGACATTCAGCAGATCACAGACGAGGAGGGCAAGGAAATGCCGTCCAAGCGCATCTACGATCGCTTCCAGGAACTCTATGTCGAACAGCCGGATGCGCGGTTGAAGTTTGTCGACCACCACACTTATCCCGATACTGAACACAAGGGTGTGCGTGTCCTTTCTGCGGAGATTACCGATCGCGGTGAAACGAAACGGATTGAGGGAAGAGGCACCGGTCCGGTCGATGGTTTCATCGACGCTCTTTCGCACTATCTCGGAGTCAAATTATCGGTCGCGAATTATTCGGAACACTCGCTGCAGCACGGCTCGGATGCAGCCGCGATCAGCTATATGGAAATCGAACATCCCGACGGCAAGATTTTTGGTGCAGGTATCAACAAGAACATTGTGACTGCCTCACTTGAGGGCATTGTCTCGGCGGCAAACCGGATAATCGGAAAGTGATGAAGGGCCCCTCGGGGCCCTTCATATATACGGGGAACGAAAATCATTCCGGACAAGTTTCTGATGCAATGGCCGCGACACATGGTTAATGATGTTCTAACCCTAGCTCGTGCCGGAAAATGCTTATGAGTGAGATGCGAGAAAAGATCACCGCCGTTGATGACCGGCGAAAACTTGCCGACGCCGTTCGGGGTGCGCAAATTGCTGCTGCCGATCGCGGCGATGTCGTCGTCGACATGAAGGAAGCGGACCTCGCCAGGATCGAAATTCTTGCCCATGATTTGAAGCCGGTATTCGATGATGTGCCTGTGGACGATCTGCAATGGGATTTCGCAATTTCCAAAGGACAGCAGCCGAGATTGTGGATCGACTCTACGTCGCATGTCATGATGGGCCGTGACCGGCGGACTTATCGTTTCGTTCGCGACACGAGGCTTGGGCGGATTGTGGTGGCGGAATCGCCCGACGTGCAGCCCATTTCAGACGCGGTAACCAATTATATCGCTGAGCGGATTGTCGAGCGTCAGCGCCTGATGGAGGGTGAGAGAATCAACCTTCGCTCAGCCGTCTCCTATCAGAAAGATGAGAACTCTGGTCCCACGGAACCTGCTTCTGTTCGGCTCCCCGCCGTTTCTTCCACCACAACGCGTCGCTCCAGATCGGTTGTGAGCGAGCTGGTCACGGTGTTGACGTGGTTCGTTATCGGCGGTCTGGCGGGTGCAGGTGCGCTCCTCGCATTTTTCTGGGATCGCCTGTCGCCGTACTTTTGAATCACACCGGGGCGAATACAGCGCCGACTTGAAGGTCATGTTCGCGGATGGTCCGGATGGTCATCTGTTCGTCGACAATTCCGCGCTCCACCATATGACATGACCAGCCGATATTTGTTTTGGCAATGGAAAACAGATTGAACGCCGCAGGAGGCTTGTGATTCCCACCAAAACTCTGGCTTGCTGACGGGACGCATATCACTGGTATTGTCCAACTTGGACCGTCTATCTCGTAGCGTGTCGCCAGGTGCGTATGGCCATGGAGAACCAATTCACCACCATGTTGGCGAACTGTTCGCTGAAAAAGACCGATGCCAAGCAGGCGCTTGTGAGAAGGCGCGGCGCCGCGCACTGGCGGATGGTGGATCATAATCACACGAAACAGGCCGCGTTTACCTGTTTCATCGAGAAGTTCACCCAATTTTCGAGCTTGCCGCTCGCGGATATCGCCGGTTGCCATGAAGGGAGCGGTAGCGCGCGCTGAGGAAATTCCAATAAGCGCTACGTCGCCGCGGACACGAAGATAGGGGAACTCCACAGGGCTGTTTGCCGCTGCCTGCGCGTCCCCTCGCATCCATGGTTGCCAAAAGCGCCGCGTCTTTTTCAACGCGCCCGGCACGTACGCGTCATGATTACCGGGAACGACCGAAACGTCAGCGGGGTCACCCAATGTCTTAAGCCAGCGCTGCGCGGTCTCCAGTTCCTCATCCAGAGCCAAGTTCACGAGATCGCCGGTGACGGCGATATGATCCGGGGACTGCGCCTTCATATCGGCCACAAGAACGTCCACTGTACCACTCGTCATCGAGCCCTTGCGGTTCGATCGCCAATTGATGTAGCCAGTAATGCGCTTGGAGATCAATTCACGCAAAGTCAGCGCGGGTAAAGGCGACAGGTGTATGTCGGAGATATGAGCGAGGTGGAACATCAGCTCAGCTTTATGAGAGTATTGGCACGAAATCCAGTGATACAACCGTCGCATACCGGAGCCAAGGTCAGGCAGAATGGCTGAAAAACGTTCAAAATGGCGTCATCGCCTGTTCCATACCTACTTTCTGCTTCGTCGCCCCATGACCCTCGGCGCCCGCGGTGTTGTTCTGGATGACAAGGAGCAATCAGTATTTCTCATTCGCCACACTTATGTTCCCGGGTGGCAATTTCCCGGTGGCGGGGTGGAAACGGGCCATACGGTTGAACAGACGCTGAAGAAGGAATTGATGGAGGAAGGCAATATCGAGCTGACGGGCCGGCCGCAGCTTTTCGCCATTTATCACAATGCGCACGCGTCAAGACGCGACCACGTTGCGCTTTATATTTGCCGCTCGTTCCGGCAGGTAACACCGTTCATCGCCAATCGCGAGATTGCCGAAGCGGGTTTTTTCAAACTCCAGGCACTACCACGGGATACTACACCATCCACCCGGCGCCGGCTCGCCGAGATTTTAGACGGCGCAGACGTCCCGCCTGACTGGTAGCGATCAGAGGCGGTCGCGATCGTGCGGGGCTGTGTAGTCGATTTCGGGTCCAACAGGAATTATCCCGCTTGGATTGATAGACTTGTGACTGCCATAGTAATGCGCCTTGATGTGTTTCAAGTTCACTGTCGGGGCTACGCCCTGCACCTGATATAGTTCGCGCGTGTAGTTCGACAGGTTCGGATAGTCGGCAATGCGCTGGCGATTGCATTTGAAATGACCGACATAGACAGGATCGAAGCGTAGCAAAGTGGTAAACAGGCGCCAGTCGGCTTCCGTCAATCGATTGCCGACGAGATAACGCTGACGAGACAGCCGTTCCTCCACGAGGTCAAGCGCATCAAACAATTGCGCAAACGCCTCCTCATATGCTTCTTGCGTCGTGGCAAAGCCAGCCCGATAGACGCCGTTGTTGATGTTCGGATAGACCAGTGCATTGACCTCATCGATCTCGCTGCGCAGTGCTTCCGGATAAAAATCGAGGGAGGCATCGCCGAAGTCGTTGAACGCGGAATTGAACATCCGAATGATCTCTGATGATTCATTGGAAACGATGGTGTTCTGCTGTTTGTCCCAGAGGACCGGCACGGTCACGCGACCTGAATAGTTGGGATCGGCACGCGTGTAGATTTCGTGCAAGTGCTTATAGCCGAAGAGGTGATCGGGTGTTGCGCCATCCTTTTCGTAGAATGTCCAGCCTTCCGCTCCCATGTAATGGTCGACGACTGACACGGAAATTACATCCTGCAGCTGTTTGAGCACGCGGAAAATGAGAGTGCGGTGCGCCCAGGGACAAGCATAGGAAACATATAAATGATAGCGACCAGGTTCGGCCTTGAAGCCTGCATTGCCAGTCGCGCCAGCGCTACCATCAGCAGTCACCCAATTGCGAAATTGTGACTCGGTCCGGATGAAACGGCCGCCAGTGTCCTTTGTATCGTACCACTGGTTGTGCCACACGCCATCAATCAATAAACCCATCTCATCTCCTGGAACCACGTCGTGCGCTGGTTGCATTCAGTATTCGGTTGTTCCTCACAGTTAAGCTCAATTCCTCTCGGTTCCATGACCAAGCCGGTGAACAGAGTGTCACTTTTTGCCGGACAAACCGGATTTTCGGTTTACGGCCGTTTCTTTTGATGTTACGCGGACGGAAAAGGAGACTTTTGTGGCAGGAATTCTGTTCATCCGACGATGAAACCCGAACCGGCGCTTTCCAAGCGGCGGAGAATTTCTGTTTTGGCCAACAACTGAAAAGTTCGAGGCGTGTTCCACTCCTTTCAAAAAAGATATCCAGCATGCTGACCCATGTCGTGACTTACGCCCCGGAAGAACCGGTGCATGACGCTGCCATAGAAGACATCAACAAGGAAGCTTTCGGACCAGGACGGTTCGCTCGTGCCGCATACCGGATTCGTGAAGGTGGCCCGCACGATCGCACGCTTTCTTTCGTCGCGTTGAACGGCGAGCACGTGGTGGGATCGGTCCGGCTAACGCCCATCCGGATCGGCGCGACGTCGGCTTTGCTTCTCGGCCCGTTGGCTGTACGTCCTGCATGGAAAAATCAGGGTATCGGGGCTGCGCTGATGCGCGCCAGCATGGAAGCGGCGCGTGTCGCTGGGCACCATCTGGTCATCCTTGTCGGTGATGAACCATACTACGCGCCGTTTGGATTTCGCCAGATATCAGGTCATCAGATCGAGATGCCCGCGCCCGTAGACCCGACCCGGTTTCTCTCCTGCGAACTCACGCCGCGCGCCCTGGAGGACGTGCAGGGGCGGGTGCGCCACGCTGCGTCAAGCCAAGATTAAGCGCTATTTGCCTTCGCGGTACCACATGCCGCCCAACACCAGGATCATAGCTGCGAGGCCAAGGAAGCCTGAAAATAGTGGCAGACGATTGACACTCTTGAGGATCGTTTCGTTGGTCGGGCGCAACCCGATCCAGTTGTCGCCACTCGCGCTCGCCATGCCGCGCGACGCGACGATATTGGGAACCTCGATTGTGCTCTGGTCGATGGTTGGCCGCAGCCGGCGCGTTCCGCCACCGGTTTCGCGTGCTAGCGGGTCGAGCTTGTCAGGCGTGGAAACATTATCGCTGAATTCCGGTGCGTCGACCGGTCCGACATGGGCAAGCGTCGTCAGATCACCATTGGCCACCTGATAGAGGCCGATTTCATCGGTATTCACTGAAGCCGTAAAGACCCCTGGCTCGGTTTCCGTCAGGGGAATTGACCTGGTCTTGCCCGATGGCGTGATGATGCTCGCCGGGTTGGCGGTTTTCTGCATGGTCTGCCGGCGGATCTCCAGGTTGCGGCCGCTGCCGGTTGCTGTCAGTGCTTCTTCTTCCAGCTCAGGCTCCTTCATAAGCCAGTGGGCGATGCGCCGGTAAAGCGCCGCATGCGGGCCGCCGCCTTCGAAGCCGCGCGCCCAGAGCCAGCCTTGGTCGGAAAGGAACATGCCCACCCGGCCTTCTCCAACATGATTGAGCACCAGCAATGGCTTATCGCCTGCATCCATGACTGTTGTGCCTTCGGGTTGATTGACGTCAATGACGCGGAACCAGCGGCTCCAGTGCGGTGGCTCCTGCGTGCTGCCTTCAAGGCCACGCGTTACCGGATGGCGTTTACCTTGATCGCTCAGACGCGGATAGAACGCTTTTTCTTCGATGTTCCCCGTCGGCGTCGCAGGCAGGACCGAGAGGAGCGGTGTATTGGCGATCGACATGTTGCCCGCGTATTCGGGACCGGCGGCGATGAGAAGTGCGCCACCCTTTTGGACGTAATCGTTGATGTAGTCGTAATAGAGCAGCGGCAGCACATCGCGGTGCTGATAGCGATCGAAAATGATGAGGTCAAATTGCTCGATCTTGTCGACGAAAAGTTCCCGCGTCGGGAAGGCGATCAGTGACAACTCGTTGATCGGGGTCAGAATCCTGCTTTTCGGGGGGGCGCAAAATGGTGAAGTGCACAAGATCGACAGATGCGTCGGATTTCAAAAGATTGCGCCACGTGCGCTCGCCATTGTGCGGTTCGCCGGAAACCAGCAGGACACGCAGATTTTCGCGAATGCCGTCAACCATGGCAACGGCCCGGTTGTTCACTTCTGTGAGTTCGTTCGGAACGGCATCGACGACAATTTCGACGATGTTCACGCCTGCTCGTGGTAGCGTAACCTCCAGCGGCATTTCCTGACCGATAATAGCATCCTGATTGTTCACCTCATCGCCGTTCACGCGCACGCTAACACGCGCCCGGCCGCCTTGGGGCTCGCCCGATGCTGTCACCTTGTACGTCATTTCCTGCGGCTTGCCGGTCAACCCGAAACGCGGTGCACGAACAAATTGGATACGCCGATCGATCTCGCCGGGCGTGCCGGTGATTAGCCCATGCACGGGAGCGCTGAAACCGAGACCGGCCAAATTGGCGGGGATATCATGAATCTGGCCGTCCGTGATCATGATTGCGCCGCCGATCCGAGCTGGCGGCACATCACGGAAAGTACCATTCAGCGCCTGGAACAGACGTGTCGAGGTTGCGTCATCACTTTCGGTTGCTTGACCAGTTTCGACCGTCCTGACCTCGAATTGCGGTAGCCGGCCGAGTTCTGCCTGAACCTGTTTCAAAGCCGCATCGGTATCTGCAGTGCGGTCGCCGATATCCTGACTCTGGCTGCGGTCGGCAACTACAGCAACGACGCTTTTCAGCGGCTCACGCTCCTCATTCACAACAATCGGATTGAAGAGTGCCATGGCAAATGCTGCAACGGCCAACAGCCGGATCAGACTGCCGCGCTGGCGAAAATAGATTCCGGTCAGCGTCAGAATGAACAGCGGTACGAGCAAAAGCGCGAGAAGCGTGTCTGAAACGAGAGGTTGGAAATCCAATGACAGATACATGACCTAATTCCCCAACCGCTGCAAAAGGTCAGGCACATGCACCTGATCGGATTTGTAATTTCCGGTCAGCATATACATGACAATATTGATGCCGGCGCGGTAAGCGTAAACGCGTTGCATCGGATCGTTGGGGATCGTCGGGTAGAGTGGAGAACCTTCCGCATTCGTTGCCCAAGCACCTGCGAAATCATTGCCGGTTATCATGATGGGCGTGACACCATCTCCTGCCCGCACAGGTCGGTCGGAGCGGGTCTCGGTCGAAAGTGAAGCCTGCACCCACAGGGGACTACCGCGATAGCGGCCAGGGAAATCCTGCAGAATGTAGAAGGATTTGGTCAAGACGTGGTCGCTCGGGACTGGCTCAAGCGGCGGTATGTTGAGCCCGGCAAGAATGTCGCGCAACCTTTGATTGGCGGGGGTCGTCGAGTTGTCGAAACTGATCGCGGCCGCATCCTGATCGCGGGTGTCGAACAGCACCGTTCCCCCTTGCTGCATATATGCATCAATCTTGGCGATCGCCTCTGGCGCCGGCATTTTCGCGGCAGCATCGACAGGCCAATAGATCAAAGGATAGAAGGCGAGTTCATCAGTCGCAGGATTAACGCCGATGGGCTCACCCGGTTCGAGAGCTGTGCTGTCGGAGAGAGCTTTCGACAATCCAAGCAGGCCCGCCTTGCTGACATCGTCGACGGCACCATCACCCGTTATGACGTAGGCGAGATGCGTAGCATTGACGGCCTCGAGAATCGCTTGGTCGCCGGGCTTGCTGTCATTCTGCTGGGCGGATGCGGGAGAAGGGCCAAGGACAAGTATGGCCGGTAACAGGAGGATGGCCAGCGATGCTGCCGCAGCTGTACGATAACGGCGACGCAGATGGCCGCCGAGCCAAAGTACGGCGATGGCGTCCAGTGCCAGTAACAGCGCGGCAAGTGCCAAGAGCGGTCCGCGCAAGGGCCAGGATTCGTCCACCGCATAGCGCGCCGTCATTACCGGAAATGCCAGGTCGGGTCGAACCAGCGGCTTGATTTCGCCGTCAGGCTTGAAAAGGTTGAGGGCCGTCATGGCGTCCTCAACACCGTAGAAGCCGGGAGGATTATCGAAACTCACCTGTGGGCTAGCACCATTCCTGATGAGAAGCGGTCTGGTATCGCCGTTAGGCGGGACAAGCGAACCCTCGGCGTTCAATGTCAGATAGGGTGGAAGGATTTGCGAACCACTTGCGCTATTGTCGTTCGTCAATGGTCCGGCCGCGTTGGACAATGAGACTAGACGGTGCAGCATATCGACAAAACTGCCGCTGATCGGCAGGTTTGACCAAGTGGCTTCAGGTGTTACGTGGAACAGTACCAGCTGACCGCGCTCGCGTGTCTCGCCGGTTACGAGCGGCGTACCGTCCGCCAGATTGGCCCAGCTCTTGTCGTACAGGTCGGAAGACGGCTCTGCGAGAACCTGCCGCGTCACAGTCACATCTTGCGGTGTTGGCAAGCCGGCAAAGGGCCCGTTTGTCGGAAAGGCTGCAACAGGTTGCGATTCCTTCCACGATAACGTGCCGCCGAGAGACCGCTCGCCTTTACGCAACGTGACGGGCAGTAATGGATCCTGATCGCTGTTACCGGCGAGGCGCGGTCCAGCAAAACGGATCAGCGTACCGCCTTTATTGACCCAATCTGAAAGTGTTTGCTCAGTCTCCGGCGGTAGTTTGCCGATATCCGCCATGATGAAAACAGAGGGCTTCTGTTCGAGGAGTTCGGGGACGGCGCGCACAAGTTCCGGGTTACGAGGGCGCAATAGATCGGCAAACGGCTCAAGCGCACGGGATATATAGTAAAGCGGCGAGAGCAGCGGTTGTGAAAGATCTGCGTCGGAACCGGAAAGTAACGCAACGCGCCTTCGCTTGTTGTTGTCGTCAATGAGGTAGGTTGCCCCTGCCTGCGCAGCGCCGTCAATCCGCAATGTGTGGAAGTCATTGCGCAATTCATAAGGCGCGCTGATGACGGCTTCGCCGATGCTCTCGCCCGCCGTGAAGACCAAACCGGTTTCAGCAATACGCCGGCCCTTCTCATCAAATGCGCCTATGGTGATTCCGTTCTGCCCGCGATCATTGCTTGGCCGTACCGCACGAACAGTCAGACCATTAGCGTTGTTGACGGCCTGACGAAGAGCGACCAGCGATGTAATCGATGGTTGGTACCAGATTATGGAAGCGATACCGGAACCTTCGAGCGACTTGACTGCTTCCGCAGCCTGCGGCGTGTCGACACCATCATTGAGATAGGCAAGCCTCGTGCCGGATACGTTTGCAAGAGCCGCTTTTAACCGTGCAAACGCGGCAGGCCGGTCGATGGGGATTGGGCGCACGGCCATAGCCCGGAGCCGTTCTAGAGCTGTGTTGGCGTCGAACGGTCCGATATCGGTGTTGGCTTTTTCGGCCGTACCCAAAATGTAGATCAGCGCCCCGGAGTTCTCTGCGTCGGAAATCAAGCGCTCGGCGGTATCCTTGCGTGAACTCCATTCCTCGTTCGATGACCAGCCATTGTCGAGGACTAGTGCGACGGGGTCCTTGCCCGTCAGGGTTTCAGCTCGGGGATTCCATACAGGTTCCGCAAGCGCGAGAATAACGAAAGCCGCGAGTAATAACCGCAGGAGCGTCAACCACCAAGGGCTTTTGTTGGGTGTCTCTTCCTTCTTCAGAAGCTGAGCAAGGATTTTCAGCGGGGGGAATATTTCCGTGACCGGACGAGGAGGCGTCACCCGTAAAAGCCACCAGATGATTGGAAGAACGATGAGTCCGGCAAGAATGGCAGGCGCACCAAAGGCCAAGGGGAGTGCATTCATGCGCCGTTCCCCTCGTAGCCAACATTGGCGGTCATGTTCATGTGAACCGACACAAGCGCATCGGAGGCCAGGCGATCGGTACGATTAGTGGTGTAACTCCAGCCAATCCGCCGGCAGAAACCGCTGAGGACCTCACGGCGCGCGTAGAACAATCGGCGATAGTCTTCGGCGTAATCCTCGGCACGCCCGAACGTTAGAGACGCGCCGGTTTCAGGATCAATAAATTCGGTGCGCCGCTTGTAGGGGAAATCTTCTTCGGCAGGATCATAGACCTCTATCAGGTGCGCACGGGCGCCAGCTTGAACGAGTTGTTGAAGAAGAGCCAATGTATCTTCCACAGGCTCTAAAAAATCACTGACTAAAACTACCTCGGAAAAGCGCCGCACCCTGCTCAGATCGGGCTTGGCCGGCAGGTTCGTCGTGTGGGCGAGTAGAGTTGCGAGGCGTTCCGCGCCGTTTCGAGCGGATATGGGGTCTGCCACGCCAGGGTAGCCGATCCGCTCACCACTGCGTGATAAAAGTTCATCCAGTGCAAGAACGAGTACCAGAGCCCGCGATTCTTTCGACACATGGGCTTGCTCGGACTTGTACAACATGGACGGCGAAGGATCGGCCCATAGCCACACCGTATGAGCTGCTTCCCATTCCTGATCGCGGATATAAGTACGATCATCGCGTGCAGAGCGGCGCCAGTCGATACGGGAAATGGCCTCACCTTGAGCATAGGGGCGAAATTGCCAGAAAGTCTCGCCAACGCCACTCTTCCGCCGGCCATGCCAACCGGTGTTGACGGTATTGAGAATGCGGCGCGCTTCGACCAGAAGATCAGGTAGCAGAGCGGCACGCTGACGGGCGCGTGCAAGCGCATCCCCTGTGTCAGCCCGTTTTACCTGCGCGCCAATTGCTGCCATCAGAAAGCAACTTTTGTAAGGTTGCCAATAACATCGCGTACATTCATACCGTCGGCGCGCGCAGCGAATGTCAGTGCCATCCGGTGCTGCAATACTGGTTCGGCGAGGGCCTTCACGTCGTCCACCGACGGGGCGAGCCGGCCGTCATAAAGAGCGCGTGCCCGAGCGCAGAGCATCAGGGCCTGGCTAGCGCGAGGGCCGGGGCCCCATGAGATGAATTTTTTTGCAATGTCGTTGTCAGCTCCTGGACGAGCGGAGCGAACGAGCTTGAGAATGGCATCGACCACACCCTCCGGTACCGGCATACGACGAATCAGGTGCTGCATGTCGCGCAGACGCTCAGCATCGATTGTCTTCTCCGCTCTGGCGTCTGAAGTACCCGTGGTCTCCAGAAGGACCCTACGTTCTGCCTCGAGCTCCGGGTAGAGAATGTCAATCTGCATCAAAAACCGGTCGAGCTGCGCCTCCGGTAGCGGATAGGTCCCTTCCTGTTCAAGCGGGTTCTGCGTTGCCAATACATGAAACGGCTGTGGCAAGTCGTGCCGCTCGCCCGCAATCGTAACGTGGTACTCCTGCATGGCCTGCAGGAGCGCCGACTGTGTGCGAGGTGAAGCGCGATTTATTTCGTCTGCCATGAGCAACTGAGCAAAAATAGGGCCTCTGACATAGCGGAAATAACGTTTGCCATTGTCATCCTGTTCCATGACTTCAGAGCCAAGGATATCCGAAGGCATAAGGTCCGGCGTGAATTGAATGCGGCGATCATCGAGACCGAGAACAGTTCCCAGTGTTTCCACCAGCTTTGTCTTGGCCAGGCCAGGGACGCCGACAAGAAGCGCGTGTCCGCCCGCAAGCAGCGCTACCAACGTTCGCTCGATGACGCTTTCCTGTCCAAAGATGACGGTGCCAATGCCCGTCTTTATCCTTGCGATGTCTGCCAGCGCTTTCTCAGCCTCGGCAATCATTGCCTTGGGGTCCGACGGTACCTCAGGTTTAATCATGGTCATTGGTCACCTCACCGCTGGTATCTGCATCGAGTCTTACTTAAATGACTCTAACGTAAAACGACTCTAAGTCACTATGACATGCTGACAAGCGGTCCAACGTTGACTATTTCGTGACGTATATGGAAAAAAGGCAAGCCATGGCAGGACCAGAGGACACTCCACGGGATACAGCAGGGCTCGAAGCCCTGGTCTCACGTGCCGCTGCACCAAGCAAAGGCCTGCCACCTGTCGACAAATGGAATCCCGATTTTTGCGGTGATCTCGACATGGAGATCAAGGCTGATGGTACCTGGTTTTATATGGGCACGCCGATTGGCCGTCCGGCGCTTGTGCGTCTTTTCTCCACGGTCCTGCGCAAGGACGCCGACGGACGGACCTATCTCGTGACACCAGTCGAAAAGGTGGGGATCCGCGTCGAGGATGCACCTTTTTTGGCGGTTGAACTTGATGTCGCAGGCGAAGGTGATGCGCAGGTCATGACGCTGCGCACAAATGTTGGTGATGTCGTCGAGGTGGGCACCATCAATCCGTTGCGATTTGTCATCGATAAAGTCAACGGTGGACTAAAGCCCTACCTCTTGGTGCGGGGCCGTCTCGAGGCGCTGCTGGCACGGCCAGTGATGTACGAGCTGGTTAGCCGTGGGGAGGAAATCGTCATCGACGGAAAGCCCATGTTCGCGGTACGATCAAAGGGAAGTGTGTACCCGATCATGCCATCAGATGAATTGGAAAAGCAGAGCCAATGAGTCTGACCAAGTCCCCGCACGAGGGTTTTTCGGCCCGCGCCTTTTCGCAACGCGTGGCGTTCAAGGGCAGTGAAACGTTGGACCGGGATCACGGCGATCATTTGCTCAATCCTGAACTTGATGCGTTGATCGCAGCAAATCCCCTGCGCGACGCTGCAGTCCTTGTGCCAATTGTGGATCGCGGCGCTGAGGCAAGCGTACTGCTCACCCTGCGCAACGCCAATATGCGCAAGCATTCGGGGCAGGTCGCTTTTCCGGGCGGTGCGATCGATCCGGAAGACGATTACGAGCCGGAGAAAGCGGCGCTACGTGAGGCGCATGAGGAAATCGGGCTCGAAGGTCGTCATGTGGAGGTCATCGGGCGGCTGCCTCGCTACTTGACCACGACCGGCTATTCGATCACGCCGGTACTAGGGCTGGTGCATCCGCCATTTGAACTCACCCTGAACCCCGCTGAAGTCGCCGACGTGTTCGAGGTGCCTTTGTCTTTCCTGATGGATCCCGACAACCATGGTCGCGAAAGCCGGATATGGCAGGAAAAGGAGCGGTTCTACTATACGATGCCATTCGGCGACCGCTTCATCTGGGGCGTAACTGCGGGCATCATCCGGACACTTTATGAAAGGCTTTATTCTTGAGCGCAACTGTTTCCATTGCCGACACTGCTTCGTGGCTCAAAGACGGGTCCTTGCAAAAGCTGCTCGCCGTACTTGCCGCTGATGGCGAGGCTGCGCGCGTTGTCGGCGGTGCGGTAAGAAATACGCTTTTGGGTGAAAAGGTTAGCGATATTGATATCGCTACGACCTGCTTGCCGGAGGTGACTTTGCAGCGTGCGATCAATGCCGGACTGAAGGCTGTTCCGACCGGCATAGACCATGGCACGATCACGGTTATTGCGCATGGGAGACCGTTCGAAGTGACGACTTTGCGCGCTGATATCGAGACAGATGGACGGCATGCTGAAGTTGCCTATGGCCGCGATTGGCAGGTGGATGCAAACCGGCGCGACTTCACCATGAATGCCCTATATGTCGAGGCGGATGGCACCATCGTCGATCTCGTTGGCGGGCTTGCGGATGTCGAAAGCGGCACGCTGCGCTTTATCGGCGATCCGGAGCAGCGTATCCGCGAGGACTATCTGCGTATATTACGGTTCTTCAGATTTTTCGCCTGGTACGGCAAAGGCAGACCTGAAAGCGAGGGATTGAAGGCTTGCGCCCGTCTGAAAGATGGACTGACACGGCTCTCGGCTGAGCGCATCTGGTCGGAGCTCAAGAGATTGCTGAGCGCGCCCGATCCCTCGCGGGCGTTGTTATGGATGCGGCAAGCCGGCGTCCTGACTGCAGTTTTGCCCGAAAGTGAAAAATGGGGCATCGACACGATCCACTCTTTGGTAAAGACCGAGCAGGAGTTGGATTGGGAGGTCGATCCGCTTTTGCGCCTGGCAAGTATGATACCCCCGCAAATCGGCCGCATCGCCGAAATGGCGTCGCGGCTGAAACTTTCCAACAGTGAGCGAGCACGGCTCGAAGCTTGGGCAGAAACCGCAATGCCGCAACAGGAGATTTCCGAGAGCGGATTTGCGAAACAACTTTACCGCAGTGACCAGCAAGGCATGCGAGATCGACTCAGTCTGGCCCTGGTTTCTGCACGTACCGAGGCGATCAACGATAACGCCGCGATGATGAGGGCCGGGCATCTATCCAAATTGCTCGAATATCTCGATAGCTACGAGCGGCCGAAGTTTCCTGTATCCGGCAGCGACCTACTCGCTGCGGGTCTCGACAAAGGACCGGAAATCGGCAAGGTCCAGCGCGCGCTGGAGGAGGACTGGATTAGTTCGGGCTTTACCCTCGAGCGCGATACACTGCTTGCCAAAATTCCTGAATATGCAGGAAAAGCCTGATCAGGCTGCCTGGCCCTTCGACGGCTGGATATTCGCCTTGATTGTTTCAAGCATTGTTTCACGGATCACCGTTTCACCGTGGGTTTCACGCAAATGCTCGGTAGTGCGGCGAATGATTTCAGCTTCGGTGTCGTGACGTGTATGCCACTGGCAACCGGGAACAATGCAATGAAGTTCTTTCATGCCTTCTCTCCCTGTTGTAGGACGCAGAAATACGGCTCTGTCCACAAAAGCGCGGCCCCTTTTGCCGCACAGCAGTTAGCATAACGCATGAAGCGGCTGATTGATCCCCTAAATGTCTATGTCACGGCCATTTGACCGTAGGTGGCATTGACGAGAGAATTGAATCGACATTCCCGCCGGTCTTCAAGCCGAAGATCGTGCCTCGATCATAGAGCAGATTGAATTCGACATAGCGGCCACGGCGGACAAGCTGTTCCTGACGGTCGGCATCTGTCCAGTCGTGATTGAAATTCTGCCGCACGAGATAGGGATAGACTACGGAAAAGGCGCGGCCTACGTCACGCGTGAAATTGAAATCGGCCGTATAGCCGCCGTTTTCGTCGGAGGAGTGTAGCCAGTCATAGAAAATACCGCCGGTTCCTCGCGGCTCCTTGCGATGAGGAAGATAAAAGTACTCGTCGCACCATGTCTTGAATTTCTCATGATCGGCGACGGCTGAATGCTTGTCGCAAACGAATTTCATCGCTTTGTGGAACGCCAGCGTATCCGGATCGTCCTGTGTTCGCTTGCGATCAAGAACCGGCGTGAGATCAGCGCCACCGCCGAACCATTGCCTCGTCGTTACAACCATGCGCGTGTTCATGTGTACGGCGGGGACAAACGGACTTTGAGGATGTGCGATCAACGAGATTCCCGACGCCCAAAAACGGGGGTCTTCGTCAGCCCCGGGTATCTGCTTGCGAAATTCCTGCGAAAACTCGCCATGGACCGTCGAGGTATGGACGCCGACTTTTTCGAAGACGCGGCCGTGCATGACCGACATAACGCCGCCGCCGCCCTTGCCATCATCGCGTTGCCATGGGGTTTGCTTGAAGCGACCTGGAGTGCGGTCCGAGAGCGGTCCGTCCAGCTCGTCTTCCAACTGCTCGAAACTCGCGCAAATCTTGTCGCGCAATTCCACAAACCAAGCGGTCGCCTCAGCTTTCTTTTCATCGAGCGCTTCGGGAAGTACGGCGGGGATATCTGGACGGTCCATGGCAAAGAATCCTTTTTCGCCTGGACATTATCACATCCACTTGAAGCCAAAAGGAAGTTGCTGCTGTTCATTCAGCCTATCCATAAAAAAATGACTCGTTTTCCGGCTTTGCTGCACCTACTCTTACGTTTGTAGGGTTCAGTGAGGGATACGAGATGGTCTCCAAAGCGCCCCGATCGCAATATCCAAAACCGCCGCTTGACGGTTTGCGAAAGAAACTGAAGGAAAGCCGGGAAGCTCCCAGCCAGCAACGCGGTGCATTTGTGCGCGAGAGCTTTAAACTGCCGCGTCTGGCGGCGCGCGAAAAGGCGCGCGAATGGTTCGAGCAATATCCGAAAGCCGCTTATTGGACCGAAATTGAAAGCTGGTATGAGCGTCCTGGCGACATCATTGAATTCACTATGCGCCGCTTGCCGAACGCTGATTGAAAATAGGAAATACCTCGATTCAACAATAAAATTGATGTTCTTTTTCAAATATTTGATTGTTTCGGCCGGAAACGACCCCGATTTTTGAAAATTCTTCAGATTTTCTTCCATTTATGCGGAATTTCGAGTGATCGCAGCTGACAGCCATTTCCAAAGACAGTAGAACTTTGCCAGCACCGGAGAATCTTCCGGACGCATAAGAAAATTCAAGGAGGAAATAATGCGCTTATCGTTGATCTCTGGCGTGGCGTTGGCCGCTGTCATGGCGATGACGTCGTTTGCCAAAGCCGACATCGTCGTCGGAATTATCGCACCTGTGACCGGGCCCGTCGCGGCCTATGGCTTGCAGGTAAAGAATGGAGTCGAGAGCGCTGCCGAAGCCATCAACGCAGCAGGCGGCATCAAGGGCGAAAAGATCGTAACGAAGATCTTTGACGATGCGGGAGAACCCAAGCAGGGCGTCTCGGTTGCCAACCAGGTCGTTGGTGAGGGCATCAAATTCGTCGTGGGCCCAGTGACATCCGGCGTCGCCATGCCTGTATCGGATGTTCTGGCCGAAAACGGTATCGTCATGGTAACGCCTACGGCCACCACTCCCGATCTGACCACACGCGGTCTCGAAACAGTGTTTCGTACCTGCGGCCGTGATGACCAGCAGGCTGATGTTGCCGGCAAGTACATGCTCGACAAGTTCAAGGACAAGCGCATCGCGATCATCTACGACAAAACGCCGTACGGTACCGGTATTGCCAACGGTCTGAAGGCCGTACTCAACAAGGGCGGTGTTACCGAGGTCGTCTTCGAAGGTATCAATGCCGGTGAGAAGGACTACAGCGCGCTCATCACACGCATCAAGTCTGAAAAGGCCGACGTGATCTACTTCGGCGGTTACCATGCGGAGGGCGGCCTTATCGCCCGCCAGTTGAACGACCAGGGAATCAAGGCCCAGATCATCGGCCCCGATGGCTTGTCGAACACCGAATATTGGGCAATTGGCGGCGATGCAGCAGCGGGTACGCTGTTCACGAACAGTGCCGATCCAACCAAGAATCCCGCCGCGGCAAAGGTTGTGGAAGCACTTCAGGCCAAGAACATTCCGGCTGAGGCATTTACGCTCAATGCTTATGCTGCGTTGCAAGTGATTGCCGGAGGTATTGAGAAGGCTGGCTCTGCTGAACCATCCGAGGTTGCGGCAAAGATCAAGTCGGGCGACGCGTTCCCGACTGTAGCAGGTGATCTCAGCTATTCCAGCACCGGAGATCTGAACACGCCAGCTTTCGTCTTCTACAAATGGGAAGGCGGCAAGTCCACCCAGATCGACTGACCAGAACAGTTGGCGGCAAATCCGCCGGCCGGGTCGGCCGGCGGATTATCAGCGGAGCAAAGAAAATTGTCGTTGCGCTTCGGCAGTTGCGATAGCTGCGGAGAGCGCGAGATTGAGCGAGCGGGCGCCAGACACCATTGGAATGATAAGTCTGGCGTCGGCAGCCTGATGAACCTCATCGGGAACACCGGCAGATTCGCGGCCGAACATCAGAATATCACCCGGTGTGAAACTAAAACGAGTATAAGGCTCAGCCGCCTTGGTCGAAAAAAGCAGAACCCGGCGTTTTTCACGAAGCCGCCATTCCTCAAACTGTGTCCAATCGGGATGACGGGTCAGGGCAGCTTGTTCGAGGTAGTCCATTCCGGCGCGTTTCAGCGCACGATCGGAAATATCGAATCCGGCAGGCTCGATGAGATCAACGGCGACGCCAAAACATGCTGCCATACGCAGAATAGTCCCAGCATTACCAGGTATATCTGGTTGGTAGAGTGCAATGCGTAAGTCGGTGTATGCTTCGGTCAACGAGATGCCTTCCATGAGTCGGCGTGGAATGACGATGTATGAGGTTTAACAATGTTTCGCTGGTTTGAAGAGAGGCTCGAACCATTTCCCGCGGCCGAACCGGCTGAGCCGCCGAAATCGCTCGTCGCGTTTTGCCTGCATTATACCCAAGGCGCTTGGTCATGGATTGCCGTCATGGCTGTGTGCACGGCGCTGATTGCTGTGCTCGAAGTGTCCATGTTTGCTTTCATGGGCAATATCGTCGATTGGCTGTCCAATCATTCGCGCGAAACCTTCCTTTCCGATGAAGGGTGGAAGCTTGCGCTGATTGCCGGTGTCGTGTTGATCGTCATGCCCGGCATCGTACTCGTGGATTCGCTCATCATCCATCAGACCTTGCTCGGCAATTACCCCATGCGCATCCGCTGGATGGTGCATCGCTATCTTATTCGCCAATCGATGACGTTCTTCCAGGATGAGTTTGCCGGGCGGGTTTCCACCAAGCTCATGCAGACCTCGCTTGCCGTGCGCGAAACGGTTATGAAACTGCTTGACGTCCTAAATTATGTCATCGTCTATTTCACCGGAACATTGATCATTGCGGCAGCAGCGGATTTGCGGCTCATGCTGCCTTTCCTTGTCTGGCTCGCTATTTATATCGGACTGCTTCGCTATTTCATTCCGAAAATCCGCGTCATTTCCGAGCGACAGGCTGATGCACGTTCGACGATGACCGGACGGATCGTCGACAGCTATACAAATATCGCCACGGTAAAGCTCTTCTCTCATTCGAAGCGCGAGGAGAGTTATGCACGCGAAGGATTGGAGAACTTTTTAGATACAGTCCACGGGCAGATGCGGCTGGTGACCAGTTTTCATTTCTCGCTTTATGCGATGAATTGCCTGCTGCTCTTCTCGGTAGGCGCGATTGCCATCTGGCTGTGGCTCGGATCGGCGATCTCCGTCGGCGCAGTAGCGGTGGGTATTGGTCTTGTGCTCCGCCTTAACGGCATGTCGCAGTGGATCATGTGGGAAATGTCAGCGTTGTTTGAA
Source organism: Phyllobacterium zundukense (assembly GCF_025452195.1). Lineage (NCBI taxonomy): Bacteria > Pseudomonadati > Pseudomonadota > Alphaproteobacteria > Hyphomicrobiales > Phyllobacteriaceae > Phyllobacterium > Phyllobacterium zundukense. The sequence continues at coordinate 2,171,474 of NZ_CP104973.1, forward strand.
AATATCGGCACTGTCGAAGACGGCATCACGTCCATTTCCCTGCCGCGACTTGTGCCCGATGTCCCCAACGCGCCGGAGCTCAAAGTCACAGCAGGGGCGATAAGCTTCGATCTCGATCGGCTTCCACTACGGAAAAGGCGCAGGCATCATAGATCGTCTATCTCTGGATATACGTCCTGGCGAAAAGATCGGCCTTGTCGGACGATCCGGTGCCGGCAAGTCGACACTCGTCAATTTGCTATTGCGATTTTACGATCTGGAAAGCGGCCGGATTCTTATCGATGGCCAAGATATATCCAAGGTGTCGCAAGACTCCCTACGTGCACAAATAGGGATGGTGACGCAGGACACCTCACTTTTGCATCGCTCGGTTCGGGATAACGTCCTTTACGGTCGCCCCGATGCGTCGGAAGAGATGATGCTTCAGGCTGTGAAAAATGCCCAGGCCGATAGCTTTATCGAAGACCTATCGGATCCTAAAGGCCGGCGCGGTTTCGACGCCCATGTCGGCGAGCGCGGGGTCAAGCTTTCCGGCGGGCAGCGCCAGCGTATCGCCATTGCACGCGTGATGCTGAAAGATGCTCCTATTCTCATCATGGATGAAGCGACTTCGGCGCTCGATTCAGAAGTGGAAGCGGCGATACAGGACAACCTCTATCGGCTGATGCAGGGGAAGACGGTCATTGCCATAGCGCACCGGCTGTCGACCATTGCGGCGCTCGACCGGCTTATCGTTTTGGACAAGGGACAAATTGTTGAAAGTGGCAGTCATGAACAGCTGATTGCGGCCGAGGGTATCTACGCCGGATTGTGGGCGCGTCAATCAGGCGGTTTCCTTGGTCTCGACGATCAGGAAGCTGCGGAATAATACGATCGAAGATAGAATCGGCCACAGGCGATCTCATCGTAGCCGGCAGCATTTATGCCGGGCTTGAACAAGGCAATCAGGAGTCTTTGCGGGGTATGATTGGGATCAAGGTCTATCCCTGCGACATCCTGCCCTTGTGACGCTGTCTCACTGGACAAGCTCAAGCGACATGCTTAGAAACCACGCCATATGTTGGGGATTCCTCATGGCTCAGCTCTTGGGCCAGTCTTCTATTGTGCTGACAATGTGGACTCTCCCGCTGCGTTGTTATTCGGAAAGGAACAGGCCCCGTGAGCGCACACGATACGACCGAGCCGACACGGCGTGACTTCCTCTATATTGCGACAGGTATGGCCGGTGTGGTCGGTGCGGGCGCCTTTGCTTGGCCCTTCATTGATCAGATGAGACCGGACGCATCGACGCTGGCAGTCTCGTCCATCGAAGTTGACGTTTCAGCTGTTCAGCCAGGCATGTCTTTGACTGTCAAATGGCGTGGCAAGCCGGTTTTCATTCGCAACCGGACGCCGCAGGAAATCGCCGATTCAAAAAACACCCAGCTGAGCCAGCTGAAGGATCCGATTGCGCGCAACGCCAATCTGCCGAGCGATGCGCAGGCGACGGATGCGGACCGTGCAGCTGCCAAGGACAAGGAAAACTGGCTGGTGATGATCGGCGTTTGCACCCACCTCGGCTGCATCCCGCTTGGTCAGCAGGGCGATTTTGGCGGCTGGTTCTGCCCTTGCCATGGTTCGGTATACGATACCGCCGGACGCATTCGTTCGGGCCCGGCGCCGGAAAATCTACCAGTCCCGCCACTTACTTTCACTTCCGACACCGTCATCAAGATCGGCTAAGGTTCCACGGGGAGACACGACATGAGCGGTGGACATTCATCCTATACGCCGAGCACTGGCATCGAGAAATGGATCGACGCGCGACTACCGTTGCCGCGTTTGGTCTATGATTCTTTCGTCGCCTATCCGGTGCCACGCAATCTGAACTATGCCTATGCATTCGGCGGCATATTGGCGATCATGCTGGTTTCGCAAATCTTGACCGGTGTTGTTCTGGCAATGCACTACGCTGCCGACACAGGCCTCGCCTTCAACTCCGTTGAAAAGATCATGCGCGACGTCAATTCCGGCTGGCTCCTGCGCTATTTGCACTCCAACGGCGCATCGATGTTCTTCCTCGCTGTCTACGTGCATATATTCCGCGGGCTTTACTATGGCTCCTACAAAGCGCCGCGCGAGCTTCTGTGGATTCTCGGCGTAATCATTCTTCTCTTGATGATGGCGACAGCCTTTATGGGTTACGTGTTGCCATGGGGGCAGATGTCCTTCTGGGGTGCGACCGTTATTACAGGCTTCTTCACGGCATTTCCCATCATTGGCGACCCAATCCAGCAGCTGCTGCTCGGTGGTTTTGCCGTCGATAATCCCACGCTCAATCGTTTCTTCTCGTTGCACTATCTGTTGCCGTTCATGATTGCAGGCGTCGTCGTTCTGCACGTTTGGGCCTTGCATGTTGCCGGACAAACGAATCCGACCGGCATCGAAGTCAAATCGAAGACAGACACCGTTGCCTTCACCCCCTATGCGACCGTCAAGGATGCATTCGGACTGGTGTTGTTCCTGATCCTTTTCGCGTATTTCGTCTTCTATCTGCCGAATTTTATGGGTCACCCGGACAACTACATTCAGGCCGACTCATTGAAGACACCGGCCCACATCGTTCCGGAATGGTACTTCTTGCCATTCTACGCCATGCTGCGTGCCATCACCTTCAACATTGGGCCGATCAATTCCAAGCTTGGTGGCGTTCTGACCATGTTCGGCTCGATCGCCATCCTGTTCATCGTACCCTGGCTCGACACATCGAAGGTTCGTTCGGCTGTCTATCGTCCCTGGTACAAGCTCTTCTTCTGGTTGTTCATTGCCAACGCAATCATGCTTGGCTGGCTCGGATCTCGCCCGGCTGAAGGCTTGTACACGCTGTTTTCGCAATTCGGAACGGCTTATTACTTCGGCTTCTTCATCGTTATCATGCCCTTGCTTGGTCTGATCGAGACGCCGCGCCGGTTGCCGAATTCGATCACCGAAGCTGTGCTTGCGAAAACGAGGAGTGGCGGCCATCCGGCTGGTGTCGCTGCCGCTTCGGAAACCAGGGCTTGAGAATCGTGAAGGGCTCAAACATGAAAAAAATCGTCCTTGGTCTCGCAGCTGCCGGTCTGGGTACCATGCTTGCATTCGGTATCGCCAATGCCGCCGAAGAAGCGCACAATGCGGCTGAGCCAACGCACTTCCCGATCAAGGAGCCAGCTGAGGTGAACTGGTCCTTCGCGGGCCCGTTCGGTCACTATGACAAGCAGCAATTGCAGCGCGGTCTGAAAATCTACAAGGAAGTGTGTTCGGCTTGCCATTCCATGCAGCTGGTTGCATTCCGCTCGCTGGAAGAACTGGGCTATACAGAAGCACAGGTAAAGGCGTTTGCCGCGGAATATGAAGTGCAGGATGGCCCTAATGCTGAAGGCGAGATGTTCACCCGCAAGGCACTGCCGTCCGATTACTTTCCGTCGCCATTTCCAAATGCTCAGGCTGCCGCCGCAGCCAACAATGGTGCTGCTCCACCCGATTTCTCGCTGATTGCGAAGGCGCGTGCGGTAGAACGCGGTTTCCCGCGCTTCGTGTTCGATATCGCTACACAGTATCAGGAAGGTGGTCCGGATTACATTCACGCCCTGCTTACCGGCTATGGTGAAACGCCGCCGGAAGGTATGCAGATACCCGAGGGCACGCACTACAATCCCCACTTTATCTCCGCGAAGTCACTTGCGATGGCACAGCCGCTGCAGGATGGCCAGGTGACCTATGATGATGGCGCACCGCAGACCCTGTCTCAATATTCACAAGATATTGCAGCGTTCCTGATGTGGGCTGCAGAACCGCATTTGGAAGAGCGCAAGAAGACCGGTTTCCGCGTTATGGTCTTCCTCGTTCTCTTCGCCGGTCTGGTCTACGTGGCGAAACGCAGAATTTGGGCCGACGTCGAACATTGAGCGTTGAGGATAACGGATTCGAAAAGGGCGCGCTGCGCCCTTTTCTTTTGAGTGCAAGGCGGTAGATTGCCTGCGCGCTGCGGGACGGCAGGAGGAATACACGATGGATTCAACACTGAAGCAGACGTTGGTCGAAGCAATCCGCAACATTCCTGATTATCCAAAGCCCGGGGTGATGTTCCGCGATATCACCACATTGCTTGGTGATGCGCGTGCGTTCCGGCGAGCTGTGGATGAACTCGTCCATCCCTATGCGGGTGGCAAGGTCGACCAGGTTGCTGGCATCGAGGCTCGAGGCTTCATTATCGGCGGCGCCATGGCACACCAGCTTTCTTCCGGCTTCGTGCCCATTCGCAAGAAGGGTAAGCTACCACACGACACGGTACGTATCGCCTATAGCCTCGAATATGGCGTTGACGAGATGGAGATGCATCGCGACGCGATCGTGCCGGGTGACAAGGTCTTACTCGTTGATGACCTGATTGCCACGGGCGGCACCGCTGAAGCTGCTGTGAAGCTATTGCAGCAGATGGGCGCTGATATTGTCTGTGCTTGCTTTATCATTGATTTGCCGGATCTCGCCGGGCGCCGGAAACTTGAAGCTCTCGGCGTAAATGTCCGGACGTTGATCGCCTTTGAAGGGCACTAGAGCCTAGTCAGGCAGGGCTATGAGCGCAGCGCTGTCGAATTCAAGTACTTTATCGCCCGCCTGGTTATAGGCGGCGGACGACATTTGCATCATCGACCAGCCGGGACGCGATTTCAGAGCGCGAATATTGTTGATTGTTCGTGTGAAGCGGATCGTATCGCCAGCATAGACCGGCTTCAGCCATTTAAGCTTTTCAAAGCCAGGCGAGGGGCCAAATTGTGGAGGTTGTTCGCCGCGTGCGATTGCCGATTTAACCTCGTTCCTGATGTCCTCGACATTCAGCCGCATCCAAACGGCGGTGGTATGCCAACCGGAAGCACAAAGCGCGCCAAAGTTGCTCTTCCTGGCGGCTTCCGGATCAACGTGAAAACGCTGGGGATCATACTTGGATGCGAAGGCAATTATTTCGTCTGCCCCAAACGTATATGTCCCAAGGTCACGTTCGACGCCTGCCAACTGTTCCATCCTGTTCATTTGGCGGGCTCCCTTAGAGAGAACATTGCGGTATGTTCCAGCTCGCAAACAGCCAAACCATCCTGATTAAAGACCGAATGGTGCAGCTTGACGAAACCTAAAGAGGGCTTCGAATTCGATACGCGCCGGTCGAGAATGGTAGTTTTTCCAGTCAGTGTGTCGCCAGCAAGGACCGGCTGTGTCCATCTTACATAGTCAATTCCTGGAGCGCCTTGCGACGTGGAATCGAGAAGGTATGCGTCGCACAGCATACGCATGAACATCGAGACGGTATGCCAGCCGGACGCAGCCAGGCCACCAAGGATGCTCGCCTTGCCTGCCGCCTCATCGAGATGAAAGGGCTGCGGGTCGAACTGGCTGGCGAACTCGATAATTTCCTCTGCCTCTACGATTTTTGATCCGAGTGGCCATTCGCTGCCAATCGTGAAATCCTCATAGGCGTATCGGGGAAAGACTTCGCTCATCTTCTGCCTGAAGTTTATGTATTGAACCTGAACAGCATGATGTCGCCGTCCTGCACGATATATTCCTTGCCTTCATCGCGCGCCTTGCCGGCTTCCTTTGCCGGGACCTCGCCGCCAAGGGATACGAAATCATTATAGGCGATCGTCTGGGCACGAATGAAGCCCCGTTCGAAATCCGTATGGATGACACCGGCTGCCTGTGGTGCTTTCGAGCCTCGATGAACCGTCCATGCGCGGGCTTCCTTTGGCCCTACCGTGAAATAGGTGATGAGGTGGAGAAGTTTGTATCCGGCCTGAATGAGACGGTCGAGACCGGGCTCATCGAGGTTCATGGCGTCCAGATATTCCTTGGCTTCCTCGTCCGGCAATTGCGCTACTTCCGCTTCGATGGCCGCAGAAATGGTAACCGTTTCAGCGCCTTGGCCCGTCGCCATCTCCTCGACGGCTTCCGTATACTCATTACCTGTGGCTGCATCCTCTTCGCCAACATTGCAAACATAAAGGACTGGCTTTGATGTCAGGAGGTTCAATCCTTGAAGAATAACCAAGTCTTCTGCGGCAATACCGTTCAACATAAAGCGAACCGGCTGGCCTTCCTGCAACAGAGCCAGCGCCTGCTCCATGACGGGCAGAACGGTCAGTGCCTCCTTGTCCTTGCTGCTTGCCCGCTTGCGGAACTGAACAATACGGCGCTCAAGGCTTTCGAGATCCGAAAGCATCAGTTCTGTTTCGACCGTCTCGGCATCGGACACAGGGTCGATCCGTCCCTCAACGTGGGTGATATCGTCGTCCTCGAAACAGCGCAGCACATGGACGATTGCGTCGACTTCGCGAATATTGGCCAAGAACTGGTTGCCAAGACCTTCGCCCTTCGATGCACCACGGACGAGGCCAGCAATGTCAACGAAGCTGATGCGCGTCGGCACGATATTTGCCGATTTACCGATCTTGGCGATTGCCTGCAGGCGCGGGTCGGGTACTGCAACTTCGCCGGTATTGGGCTCTATCGTGCAGAACGGATAGTTCGCAGCCTGGGCAGCTGCTGTCTTGGTCAGCGCGTTGAAAAGCGTCGACTTGCCGACATTAGGCAGACCAACGATGCCGCATTTGAAACCCATAATTCGCTATCCTTATTCTTTCTTGCCGAAGAGCTTGTTCAGCATATCCGCCATGGGGCCGGATTTTGGAATGTTCACAGCAGGCTTTTGCTGGCGAGCTTGCCGGATATGACTTTGGCCGACGGATTTTGCAACCGGCTTTTCAGACTCCCGCTCAATCTTGCTACCTCCGCCGAGGGCGAGAGAAACGCGGTTCATAAAACCGGCATCGTCCTTTTTGGCGAGTAAACCAGCATTCGTTGCAATCGCGTCAAGCAATGGTTCGACCCATTCACTGTCTGCCTTGGTAAAGTTGCCGAGCACATGATTGCTGACCATTTCTTTAACGCCGGGATGACCAATGCCGAGGCGGACGCGGCGATAATCCTTGCCGCAGTGTGCGTCGATGGACTTGATACCGTTGTGGCCACCTGAGCCGCCGCCTGTCTTCACACGTACCTTACCGGCGGTCAGATCAAGCTCGTCATAGATGACGACGAGATTGCTCAAAGCCAGTTTGTAGAAGCGCATCACTTCTCCAACGGCTTGGCCGGACAGGTTCATGAATGTCTGGGGCTTGAGCAGGATAGTCTTTTCGCCTTCGATGGTACCATCGGCGATGAGCGCCTGAAACTTCTTGGTCCAAGGAGAAAAACCATGGCGGCGGTGTATTTCATCCGCCGCCATAAAACCAATGTTATGCCGGTTGGCAGCATATTGGGAGCCTGGATTGCCAAGACCTGCGATGAGCAGCACGTGCCTAGCTCCCAATAAACAAGACGATTACTCGCCTTCTTTTTCTTCCGTTTCAGTGGGTTCCGCTGCTGCGGCTTCGGTCGTTTCTTCCTCAGCGGCAAGAACAGCCGGGGCTGCAATCGTTGCAATGGTGAAGTCGCGATCATGAATAACCGATGTTACTCCCTTGGGCAGGGTAACAGCAGAAATATGGATCGAGTCGCCGATCTGCGTACCAGTGAGGTCGATTTCGATCGCATCTGGAATAGCGTTGGCCGGGGCATGAAGTTCAATATCGTGACGAACGATATTGAGTACGCCGCCGCGCTTGATGCCAGGCGAAGCTTCCTCATGAAGGAAGTGAATCGGCACATGTACGTTCACCATGGACTTGGCTGATACGCGCAGGAAGTCGACGTGTACTGGCTTGTCACTGACGGGATCAAGCTGGAAGTCCTTGGGAAGGACCTGAATCGACTTGCCATCCAGAAGGATGTTGGCAATCGTCGTCTTGAAACCGCCGCCGTGAATCTTGTAGTACAGCGTCTTGTAGTCGAGGGTAATCGAGACTGGCGCCTGCTTGTCACCATAGATGACGGCTGGCACTTTACCGTTGCGGCGAATTTCCCGGGAGGACCCCTTACCAACCCGTTCGCGCGCCTCGGCCTTGAGCTCGTATGCTTCGCTCATGGCATTTCCTTTCGAGGTTCAAATCTGGAGTGTTTTTCGAGGCCAGTGGATGGCTGTTCAAAAAACATGAAGCGGTCGCACGCTCACCCGAAACCGGATGAAATGACCGCTCCATTCCGCGTTGCCTCCAAGGGTGTCTACGCGGATGGCGGCTCTATAACGGAAAGGCGACAGATGTGCAAGTTTGTTGCTTGCGCAGGGGCAGGCAATTCTCGAGCATTAATCGAAAAGACTGGAAACGGATTCTTCAGAGGCTGTTCGCGAGACCGCTTCACCGATCAGATCGGAAATCGACAGTACCCGGATATTGGGTGCGGCTTCAATGGCAGGGGTTGGCTGAATGGAATCGGTAATGACCAATTCCTTAAGCTTGGAACTGGCGATACGGGCGGCGGCGCCGCCAGACAGTACCCCATGAGTAATATAGGCCGTAACGCTGGTGGCACCCTTTGCAAGGAGTGCCTCGGCTGCGTTGCATAGCGTGCCGCCAGAATCGACGATATCGTCGAACAGCAGGCAATCCTTGCCACGCACATCGCCGATGACGTTCATGACTTCGGACTCGCCCGGACGATCACGCCGCTTGTCGACGATGGCGAGCTGTGCATCGATGCGTTTTGCCAGAGACCGGGCGCGTACGACACCGCCGACGTCAGGGGAAACGACCATCACATTCGACTTGCCGTAATGTGCGCGGACATCGCGGGCAAAGACCGGAACAGCGTAGAGATTGTCGGTCGGGATATCGAAGAAGCCTTGAATCTGGCCAGCGTGCAGATCAAGCGTGAGGACGCGGTTTGCACCAGCCTCGGTGATCAGATTTGCCACGAGTTTTGCAGAAATCGGCGTGCGGGGACCTGGCTTGCGATCTTGACGGGCATAGCCGAAATACGGAAGAACAGCCGTGATACGTTTTGCCGACGAACGGCGGAACGCATCGATCATGATCAACAATTCCATCAAATGATCGTTCGCCGGAAAAGAAGTCGACTGCATGACGAACACGTCTTCGCCGCGGACGTTTTCCTGTATCTCGACGAAGATCTCTTGGTCGGCGAAACGGCGGACACTGGCTTTTCCAAGCGGAATATTGAGATATTTGGCAACAGATTCGGCAAGAACACGATTGGAATTGCCCGCGAAGAGTTTCATGCCGTATTTTCTCCACGTCTTTTTCAGAGCGCAGCCAAAGTAAAGGGTATGGCGGGCCTTTTACTGCCCCTGACGCACATTGCAAGCGGGCAGGCAGGATTCATACACAATTCCGCGAGAATATCGCCTTAAACGTGTAAATATGTCACGTCTTAGCACCTGATACCCATATCATATAACCTTGGATAGCCTTGTCAGCGATGCCTTCCATAACCTTGGGGGGCACAGAGCTCCAGGGGTCAGTTCCTCCTCCAGGTATCTTTTCTTGACCCTGTATGCGGTGCAGGCGTGTGCCGGCTGGATCAAGTACATCCCATACGTAGATGATCGTCGTCTGGTTGCCATCGGGGAGAGCAGAAAAGTAGCCCTTCATGATTTGTGTGTTGTCGGTGTCGCCGGCCGTGCCGAGCGTGATGCCTTTTTCCTTGGCAAGTGCGGACAGACGTTGCGATAACGGCGTAGCCGCAGCGATAGGTGCACCGACAATGGGTGCAAACCGCAGCTTCGCCGTGCGCTGTGCGCCGGGCGCGGTTGGCGCACCGGTCTGGGTGGCTCCAGATGCCGCTGTGGTTGTGTTCGCGGTTGCTGGGGTTGTTACGGGGACGGCGCCCGGTGTCGTCGTTGCTGAGTTTGTGCCGACCGCCGTAGAACTGGTTGCCGAAGCACCTGGCGTTGCTGGCTGGCTTCCTTGCGCTGGCGGTAGATCAGCTTTGGTAACGCCAATGGGGGATTCTGAACTATTACACCCTGCAAGAGTGAAACCGGTCACGACTACGAATACACATTTCAGTGAGTTGCGAGACTTCATTTACTCAAACCCCGTCATGAGTCACCAATGTGCTCATTTGCAAGCAAAAACAGACAAAAGTTTTATTTTACGATCAAGTCAAGAGATTGGCGGGAAAGCGGCTCCGCCTGACCATTGGTCGTAAGGTAGGTACGACCCAGCGTCATGGCCGTATTGCTCTCGGAGTCCATGATGATCATGTGAGCAAACAGTGTCATATCGGGTTGGATACGTTCCGGATTTCCGGAATAAAACATGGGCATGTCCATCCAGGAAGGCGTGAACCGGGCACCAACCGAATAACCGCAGGCATTGAGCCGGTGGCGGGTCAATTCGTGCGCCTCCATCACCTTGGCGTGAGCATCGAATACATCGCCAAAGGTGAAATCAGGTGTCATCGCAGCTTCAACGGCTTCAAGCGCTTCATGGGCCGCGTCATAAAGCTCTTGGTGACGTTTCGATGCCTTGCTTGTCAATACTGTCCGCATCATCGGGGCGTGATAGTGGCGATAAACGCCGGCCCATTCCAAAGTCAGCTGATCATTCTTGGTCAGCTTGCGTCGCCCGGACTTGTAACGGCAGAGAAGCGCGTCCTCACCCGAGCCAATGATGAACTCGTTGGCCGGATAATCGCCGCCGCCTGCAAAGATTGCCGATTGCATGGCAGCAAGTATGGCGCCTTCATCTGCACCGGCTTTCACCAGTTTGAGCGCTGCATCGAGCGCTTCGTCGCTCAGTTCCGCGGCCTTGCGGCTAAAGACGATTTCGGCAGGGCTCTTTAGCACACGCAATTTGTCGACAATGCCTGAAATGTCGACGAGTTGGCCGAATGCTGTGAGCTGTTCGTCAAGCTTCCGGCCGTTGGCGGCGGTCAGTCCGTGAGTTTGGTATTCGATTCCAATGCGGCAACCAAGCAGATCGAGATCGTTGAGAAGTTCGCGCAAATCGGCTGCGGGATTGGCGTTGTCGCGGTCTGCCCATACTATGATATTTTCGATGTTCGACGTTTGGCGCGCTTGTCTCAAATCCGCGGAACGGGTCATCAACACGTTGCTGCCATCTGCCTTGACGACCAGGCATTGAAAGAAACAGAAGCCGAAGGTGTCGTAGCCGGTGAGCCAGTACATGCTTTCTTGGGCAAACAACAAGACCGCATCAAGCTTCTGCTCGGCCATGACCATCATGAGCCGGTCACGGCGCGCAGCAAATTCTTCCGGTTCGAAATGGAGGGCCATACTCTTACTCCGTGATCGTAATCGCTGATATCTGCCGGCCGTAGTCAGCTTCCTTGCGGTGGGTCGTCCGGCGGTAGGAGAAAAACTGCTCCTCATCCGCGTAGGTGCACTGTTGAAGCCCGGAGGCTTCTACCCCGGCACGTTCAAGCCGCGTTGTTATAAAGGCCCATAGGTCAAACATCTTGTGACCGTTGTTGGCCGAGTCGCGGAAAAACGCGCGATAGGAAGGGTCCGTTCCAACGAACTGGTCATAGAACTCTCCCCCCACTTCGTAATTGTCGGGGCCGATCGCTGGGCCGAGAACAGCCTGGATCCGGTCGCGACGCGCACCCAGGGCGATCATCGCATCAACGGTATTTTCGAGAATGCCGTCGACGGCTCCGCGCCAGCCGGCATGCGCTGCGGCCACCACTTTCGCTTCGGTGTCAGCAAAAAGGATAGGACCGCAATCGGCAGAAAGAGCACCAATGACGATGCCGGGAGTAGCAGTTACAATGGCGTCGGCCTTGGGCCTGGCCCCATTTAGCGGTGTCGTCACGGTGACGACATCAGATGAATGAACCTGATGGACGGTGACAAGCTGTGATAGAGGGGCGCCCAGAGATTCAGCCACGCGCCTGCGATTTTCCTTGACGCGATCCTGATCGTCGTTTGAACCGCTGCCCACATTCAGGCCGCGATAGATGCCGTCCGACACGCCGCCTTTGCGGGTAAAGAAACCATGGGCGATTCGGTCTTTTTCAGGGGATCCCAGCAAGGAGGAACGCAGCGGTGCTGGTTTGTCTGACGTAATCATACCGAATGCCTTTCAAGGGAGCGGATGGTGGTTGAGCAATCGATTGAAGTCAATTGCCAGAATTTATTTCGCTTCGAATGGGAAAACATGTGTCGCCGGATCGCTTACACAGAGCACCTTGAACAATGTTCCCATCTGTTCCGGGCCCACCAACCGTTCGACGTCGAGGCGAATTTGTTCCTGGAGCTCCGCAGATTTGTGTTGGCCCAGGGCTCCGGCGCGATCAAGCAAACCCATGGCCAGCAAAAAATCGCCTTGCGTCATCGCACTGGTCTTGCAACCTTCCCTGCGTGCGGCCAGCGCAAGAGCATGAAAATCGACGTGGGTGGTGAGGTCTGCTGCGCCGGGAATATGCAGGACATCGACAGAGTTGTGGCGGCTCAGCGCTTGCAACGTATCGCCAAAGCCCTGTTGCAAATGTCCGTAGTCGAACAACAGCGCTGCGCCTCGCTCGTGATGAATACGTGCCGCAATTTCCTGCATGAGGGCATTGCGGGCGGGAGCAATTTCGAAAATGCTCCCTTCCGGAGCGATGTCGTTACCCGGTGGAAGCAGAGCTGCGTCAATCGAGCCGGAACCGGCAGCAAAGACAAGGTTTTGCTCTGCATCGAGCGCAAGCACGCGTTCGACAAAACGCCCTTTCGTCTTCACATATTGATGTGAGGGAATGGCATCGAAAAGCTCATTGGCGATGGTAATCAGCGGGCCGGGCGCTATGTCGCCAAAGTTCTTTTTCCAGACGATGGAACTACTGTGTTTCCCCAGCGTCTTTTGCTGAATTTCAGTCAAACGCTCGCTGATTTCAATCATATGGATTTTAGCGGCTGCAACAAAACACGGTGCGATCTTGCCGGCTGTACGGATGAGATCTTTCATAAGCGTGCCGCGTCCAGGCCCAAACTCACAGAGAACGAATTCGTCGGGCGACCCAAGCGCTTGCCAAGTGTTGACACACCAGACCCCAACGAGTTCGCCGAACATCTGGCTGATCTCGGGCGCCGTGATGAAATCGCCGTCTTTGCCGAATGGCTCGCGCGTTGTGTAGTACCCCGCGTCGCTATCGAATAGGCACATGGCCATATAGTCAGCAACGCTGATCGGACCATTGGCCGCGATTTGCCTGATGATGCGTTGCTCGAGATTCATCGTCCCGTCGCCACCTCAGGGTTGCGGGCAGACAAGATGAACACGAGCCCGACGAGGATCATGGGAATGGAAAGCACCATCCCCATCGTTAGCCAGCCGCCATAAAGGTAGCCAAGTTGCGCGTCCGGCTCCCGGAAAAACTCGACGAAGATACGCGATAGCCCGTAGAGCATAACGAACGTTCCGCCGATAAATCGCGGGCTTTTCAGCTTGCGACCGTAGAAGATCAATAGAGCCAAAACCGTGAACAACACGATTCCCTCAAGTCCTGCCTCATATAGCTGGCTCGGATGGCGCACGAACGGGCCTCCCGTCGGGAAGACCATGCCCCAGGGAACATCGGTCGGCCGGCCCCATAATTCGCTGTTTATGAAATTGGCAACACGTACAAGACCTAGACCGACGGGCACACCTGCGGCAATTGTGTCGAGCATGCTGTAGACGTTGATCCGGCGTGAGCGGGCAAAGAGCACCATGGCGAGAATAGTGCCGAGCATGCCGCCATGGAACGACATGCCGCCTTCCCAGACCTTGAACATGTCAAGCGGATGCGCGATATAGCGGGCAAAATCATAGAACAATATATAGCCGATGCGTCCGCCAAGAACGACACCGAGCGCTGCCCACAAAACGAAATCATCCAAGTCCGCAGGTTTCATCGGTGGTGTATTGTTTGCCCAAAGCCGAGGCTTGCTGATCAGCTTCTTGGCGTACCACCAGGAAAATAGAATGCCGGCCACGTAGCCGAGGCCGTACCAATGTACCGATAGCGGACCCAAGGTGAATATTACGGGATCGATGTTGGGAAATGCGATCGCGGCAAATGTCGGTAGAAGTATTTCGCTCACAAGGCACTCCATGGTCGCGATTCAATTTGGCGGGACCATGCGCGAGGGCAAGAACAGCGTCAAGTTTCTCCTGCCGTTATCCCATGGGCTGGTCCGTCTAACCATGCCGTCAGATGACATATTCAGGTTCTTGGAGCGTCTGATCCATTGTAATACCTGGCATCGTAGAATGCGTGTTGCCAACGGGGCGCGCCGGAATACCGACAACCGACGTAAAAGGTAGCACTGGTGTGACAACCACACTGCCTGCGCCGACTTTTGCACCCGTCCCAATCTCGATATTGCCAAGGATCTTGGCCCCGGCGCCAATCAGTGCACCGCGGCGGACTTTCGGATGCCGGTCTCCGGTTTCCTTGCCAGTGCCCCCAAGTGTCACATTTTGCAGGATAGATACATCATCTTCAACGACTGCCGTTTCGCCGATCACTAGTCCGCTGCCGTGGTCGAGCATGATACCTTTGCCCATGGTCGCTGCTGGATGAATATCGACGCCAAACACTTCCGAAATCCGGCTCTGGAGATGGCGGGCAAGATGAACGCGGTCATGGGTCCACATCCAATGCGCTATGCGCTGACCCTGAAGGGCCAAAAACCCTTTGAAATAGAGGAATGGTGTCAAAATCTCGGAGTTACATGGATCTCGCTCCTTGACCGCAACGAGGTCGGCTGCGGCTTTTGCCAATATTGCAGGCTCGTTGAGAAAAGTCTGGCAAACAAAGGCCAGCAGTTCGTCCTGATCAACATCGGGACTGGCAAGTTTCAGAGCAATCCTGTGCGCGAGCGCTTGAGCAAAATTTGCGTGATAAAGGACAGCCGAATTCATTGAACGTGTTAAGGCGGGGTCAACCCGCATGGCGGCAACAGCTTCACTACACAGCTCGTTCCAAATACTGGCAACGATGTTGGAAGCGGTAATTTCCGTCGGCAGCAGATTGGAACAATTGGCTGGCATTGTTGCGCTGTCCTTTGGCGACAGGTGAAAAAACTCGCTCGCTTCGTTAGACTACAGCTTCGACTTGATAGTGCGTACCGATCGGATGAGCGCATCGATGTCTGCATGAGTATTGTAGAGCGCAAAGGATGGTCTGACGGAATTTTCAACGCCGAGACGGCGCAGGATCGGCTGAGCGCAATGATGGCCAGAGCGAACCGCGATACCGTCGTTTGCTAGCGTCTTACCGACATCTTCCGATTTCATACCGTCCAAAACGAACGAGACGACACCGGCGCGTTCTTTTGGATTGCCGATAATACGCACACCGGAAATAGTTGAAAGCTGACGCGAACAATATTCGATCAGCGCATGTTCATGTGCGGAAACCGCCTCCATGCCCTGTTGTTCGAGATAGCCAAGGGCGGCACCAAGGCCGACTGCATCGGCAATATTGCCTGTTCCTGCCTCAAACAGGGTTGGCGCCGGCTGATATTTGATTTCCTCAAAAGTCACGTCGGCAATCATGTTGCCACCGCTTTGATAGGGCGGCATTTCTTCCAGAATATGTTTTTTGCCGTAAAGTACACCAATGCCGGTCGGCCCGAAAATCTTGTGACCGGAAAAGACGAACCAGTCAGCGTCGAGCACCCTTACGTCGGATCGCATATGCGAGACCGATTGTGCACCGTCGACTAGGACCTTGGCGCCAGCCGCATGTGCCATCGCCACCATTAGCACGGCAGGCGTAACCGTGCCGATGGCATTGGCAACCTGTGTCAAAGAAACGAGTTTGGTGCGCGGACCAAGCAGCTTGGCATATTCCTCGATAATGATATCACCGTTGTTATCTACGGGTGCAACGCGCAATATTGCACCAACGGCCTTTGCCAATCGAAACCAAGGCACAATATTGGCGTGGTGTTCGAGATGGGTGATCAGGATTTCGTCGCCCGTGCCGATATAGGCTCGACCCCAGGTGTCGGCTACCAGATTGATGGCCTCAGTCGTGCCGCGTACGAAAACGATCTCATCGACCGATCCGGCATTGATGAAATGGCGCACCTGTTCACGCGCACCTTCGTAGGCATCGGTTGCCCTCGCCGCCAATGTGTGGGCGGCACGGTGAATATTGGAATTTTCATGTTCGTAGAAATGCCTCAGGCGATCGATAATGGCGCGCGGCTTGTGGGTCGTCGCGGCATTATCCAGCCAGATCAGTGGCTTGCCATTGACGTGTTCCGACAGGATCGGAAAGTCGCGGCGGGCAAGATTAGCGTCGAAACGGCTCGGCGCTGCTGTAGAAAACCCGGTATTGCTCTTTGCAACTGCAGGAATAGCGTCCCGTGCTGGGGCAGCGACGGATCTGAGAAAATACGGGTTTTCGCCGCCTGATGAAGGAGGTCCCGCACGCCGTTGCGAGGGCCCCGCCCCGTGACTGGCAAGCAGGCCCTTCAATTCCGCCTCGTTGGGAAGCGTCTGATCGAGAGAGGGAATAGCTTTTGAGATAAGGGGCGGCCGCGTTTGCGATACACTCGTAACGTAGAGCGCCGGCGAGGACGCACCGTGCTGTTGAGCAATCGAGCCAAGGTTTGGATCCGGTGTTGCTGGTATTACCCCGAATGGGGCGGCGACGGGAATTACCGGTACGGTTGCCGACCGACCGGGGACGGGTGCATGCGCTGAGCCGATCGGAGCCGACATCGGCATGGATGCTAGCGGCAGCGAAACGGGAATCGACGGCGGCGCAAAACCAACCCCCGCAGTGGCAGGTCCATGCACGCCTGTTGCGTCACGCACTGCCGCGCTCTTCCCTCCAGGGACGGCGCGGAAGAATTCGTTGGCCATTTGCTCAAGCAAAGCCACATCAGGAAACCCGGCGGATGTCGGAGTTTCCGGCACTAAGGGGATAGAAATCTCAACCATAATTGTGGAACTTCGTGATATCTACGTTTTCAAGAACTGCCACGGCATCTTCGGTCAGGACTGCCAATGAGCAGTAGAGCGAGACAAGATAAGAAGCGATAGCCTTGTCATTGATGCCCATAAAACGCACGGAAAGCCCCATGCTCTGTTCTCCGGGTAGATTTGGCTGGAACAGACCCACTACCCCCTGACGGGACTGACCGACACGCAGCAGAAGAATGCTGGACTTGCCTTCCTCCACCGGGACCTTGTTGGATGGAACAATCGGGATGCCGCGCCAGGTGAGAAAGGGCGAACCGAACATCGTGACCGTTGCCGGTGGAACGCCGCGACGGGTGCATTCGCGGCCAAAAGCGGCAATCGTATCCGGATGAGCAAGGAATAAAGCGGGCTCTTTCCAGACCTTGGCGACCAGGCTGTCCATTGCATCGGGTGTTGGAAGTCCCGTAGAGCTCTGAATGCGCTGCGACGGTGCGATATTGTTCAGAAGTCCATATTCTTCACTGTTGATCAGCTGGCTTTCTTGCTGTTCCTTTATGACCTCAATGGATAGGCGCAGCTGTTCACTGATCTGATTGTGCGGCGAAGAATAAAGATCTGAAATGCGTGTGTGGACGTCCACGACGGTGTTGACCGCACACAGCATGTATTCGCGTGGATTTTCGTCATAATCCACGAATGTTTGAGGCAATTCCCGCTCATCGCGAGCGGAGCACTCGACGGCGACGCGGTCTTCGTTCTTGACACGGTTTACGCGCAGAATGCCGGCTTCAACAGGCAGCCATTCCAGACAATGAACGAGCCAGCGCGGGGAGATGCTTGCCAATTGCGGAACTGTTTTGGTGGCGTTGGCAAGCTGGCGTGCAGCGACATCGCCAAGGGCGGTAAAGTGCCTGGGTGTTTCCGACATTGTTTGAAATTTCCTTAGTTGAAAAGGTATGGTTGAGAAATAATGGATAGTTAAAATATCTTGTCTATTGAGTAGATCGGATGTCCACCTGTGGCAATATGAAAAATTTAGAAAAATTTTCTTCAAATTCAACAAGTTATAAAACTATTGGCATATTTCCGGGTAATTGGAATATTGTTGCAAACGGCTGTCTAATGCGATCTGTATTCGAAGTTGAAGCACTAGTGCGAATTACAACTTGCGGCTGCGGGTGCGGCGGCAGCCGTGTCAAATAAGGCTCCGAGCGAGTGCAAATGGCTTCCATTTTGACATCTTTTATTCTATTCGAAGGTAAACGAGAGAGGTGTCGCCATGACCAATGGATCAAACCGCGTTCTTGACGAACTGGCAAAGCTCGTGACCGATGCAGCGGGTGCCGCTCAGGGTGTGCGGCGAGAAGTCGAGACCGCATTCCGCGGTCAAGCCGAACGCTTGCTCAATACGATGGATGTCGTTCAGCGCGAAGACTTTGAAGCTGTGCGCGAGATGGCTATCCGGGCGAGGGCAGAAAACACTGCACTACTTGCGCGCATCGAGGCGCTGGAGGCGCTTGTAAGCCAGAAGAGTAAAGCGTCGAACGATACTTCTGAAAAACCAACTTCTGGTGGTCGCACGAAGAAGGCCTGATACCGAACAAGCACGGAAGCCTGTTCGGTAACCAAACGGCAATTGCCAGCGTTATCTCGATTCCAGTGCTTTAGGCGTTACCAGCTTCCGCCAATTTTTGCTCGCCTGCAGCGATCGCCGCTTCCTCGGTGTCGTAGGGCCCCACCTTGTTTCCCTCTTCTTGATCGACGATAATCACATAGTACCACCGTCCATCATCATTTTTCTGAGTTGCGGTTACCTTGGTATTTGGCTCGCTTGTCATGGCCATCTCCTGTTACGTTGCACCATACAGGTAATCTAGATGATGTGGATATCGGAGATATGACGAACGCTTGACGCTTGGCTGGTCGCTTGCCGATGAAAAGAAATTGGGAACAGGTAGCCGGTTTTCCGATATTTCGATGCTGGTTTGGCCTATCCCCAAAATAAATCTTAAGTATTTATCAACAGGTGGAAATCGCCGAAAACCGTTGTCTTAGAGTCAGTTAAAGGCAGCTCGTGAATCTTTTTCCGAACTTCTGTCCACACCCATTCCCACCATTCGACCAAAAGGGGACTGGCGCTCGGACTCAGCATCAATACACTGAAATTACAGCATGATTCGTTTCGGCGATCATGCAGCGGTTAACAAGGTTTGTTTGCCGCGGCCCGGCTGGCGCGTTCTGCCTGTTCATTGGGTCTATGCGTTTGGTGTCTTCTGGGTGGGTTCGCTGTGCTCCCGCAGCTTCATACGAGATTCGATTTAGCAGGTAATGGCAATGAGCCTTCTGGAAATAGAGATTGCGCGCGATTTACATCCAGTTGATGTGATCGAGCATGTGGCCCACGCCAATGAGTGGGCCTTCGAGCGCACTGGAGAGGATGAGATTGCCATAACGGTTGAGGGTAGCTGGACCGACTACCAGATTTCCTTCTCGTGGATGGAAGATTTCGAGGCACTCCATTTGGCCTGCGCCTTCGACATTGCGATCAGTGAGCCGCGGGTCAATGAAGTGATGCGGCTGCTGTCGTTGATCAACGAACAGCTTCTCATGGGACATTTTGATCTTTGGCGGCAGGAGGGTGCCGTTATGTATCGTCAGTCACTGCTGTTGTCTGGTGGTGCAGAGCCCACGAGCAAACAGGTCGAAGTGCTGCTTTCCAGCGCGCTCGACGCTTGCGAAACATATTTCCAGGCATTCCAGTTCGTTGTCTGGTCTGGTTCGACGGCCCGGGAATCGCTCGACAGTATCCTGTTCGAGACGGTAGGCTCGGCCTGAGACAATCATTCAGGACCGCAAGAGTGGCTACAATTACCTTTGATGATTTCGAGAAAGTGGACATCCGCGTCGGTACTATCGTTGAGGCCGAAACATTTCCCGAAGCGCGCAAGCCCGCATTCAAGCTGAGAATCGATTTTGGTTCCGAGATCGGGATCAAAACATCATCTGCTCAAATCACCAAGCATTACACATTGGAAGAACTCCGAGGCCGACAGGTTATTGCCGTGATCAATTTCCCGCCGCGCCAAATCGGGCCGTTCATGTCCGAAGTGTTGACGCTGGGTTTTCCAGATGAAGAAGGTGCCGTCGTCCTTGCAGCAATCAGCAAACCCGTGCCGAACGGCGGCAAGCTCTTTTAGATAATAGAGAACCATACCATCGCACAGAATGCGATGGTATGGTTAGCGGTCATGCCGCGGGGAGGATTCTACGGTATCAGATCGTTTTCGCGGCCATCTCCTTGGCAATGTAGTCCGCTTGGCGAATTGCAAGACTGACGATGGTGAGCGTCGGGTTTTCCGCGCCACCGGTGGTGAACTGGCTACCATCGGAGACGAACAGATTCTTGATGTCGTGGCTTTGGCCGTGCTTGTTCACCACTCCATCTTTCGCTTTTTCGCTCATGCGATTTGTTCCAAGATTATGTGTTGACGGGTAGGGCGGCGTCGGGAAGACGCGGGTTGCGCCAACGGCCGCGTATAGAGCCTTGCCCTGTTCGTAGGCATGGTTTCGCATGGCTATATCGTTCTTATGGTCGCTGAAGTTCACATTGGCGATGGGCAGGCCGTACTTATCCTTCTCATCCTTGTGCAAGGTGATCCGGTTGTCTTCCTGCGGCATGTCTTCACCAACGATCCATAGACCGGCCATATTCACATATTGGTCGAGCGCTGAAGTGAAAGAACGTCCCCAGCCACCTGGATCGAGAAAGGCTGCCATGAACGGCAGTCCGAGGGACAATGTTTCCATTTCATAACCGCCGACAAATCCCCGTGAAGGATCGTGGCGCGCCTCGTCGCGGATAATGCCCGCCATGGTGGTTCCGCGATACATATGAACCGGCTTTTCAAATATGCCGTATACCGATCCGGTCGTATGGCGCATATAGTTCCGGCCGACCTGGCCGGATGAATTGGCAAGACCATTGGGGAACGTGCTGGATTCGGAATTAAGCAATAGGCGTGGGCTTTCGATCGAATTGCCGGCAACGGCGACGATACGGGCCTTCTGCAACTGCTGCTTGCCATCTTTATCCGTGTAGAGAACGCCAGTTACCTTGCCGCTCTTGTCGTGTTCGATCTTCTGGGCCATGGACTTCGGACGAACTTCAAGCTTGCCCGTCTTTTCGCCCTTTGGAATTTCCGTATAGAGCGTCGACCACTTGGCACCCCACTTGCAGCCCTGGAAACAGAATCCGGTCTGCTGGCAGGACATGCGGTCGTCGCGCTCGGCAGAATTGATAGCCATATTGCCCGTATGGCACTCCTTGTAGCCAAGCTTGTCGGCACCAGCTTTGAGCACTTTGAAATTATTGTTGCCTGGCAGACCTGCAATCCCATTGGTGCGGGTTACGCCCATCTTGTCTTCCGCTTTGGCGTAATAAGGTTCAAGTTCTGCCAGTGTGATTGGCCAATCGAGCAGGCTTGCGCCTTTTACTTTGCCGTAGTGGGTCAGCGCCTTGAATTCATGGTCCTGAAAACGAAGCGAAGCACCAGCCCAGTGGGTCGTCGATCCGCCGACGGATTTGACGATCCAGGCGGGAAGGTTGGGGAAATCCTTGGCGACACGCCAATCGCCGGAAGTAGTCCGTTTGTCGACCCAGGCAAGCTGGCCGAAACTGTCCCATTCATTGTTGGTGAAGTCTTCATATTCGTGACGGGCGCCGGCTTCCAGAATGACGACGTCAATGCCTTTTTGTGCGAGTTCGTTGCCGAGCGTTCCGCCGCCCGCGCCAGAACCGATGATGACGACGACACTGTCGTCCTTAAGATCATAAGGTGCAGCCATGGTTTCCTCCCATTAGCTTAAAGTTCTTTGATTGCGCGCTATTCACAGCCATTCGATGTCACCGAAGCCGCGGGCGATATAGCCGCCCTTCGAATAGGACTCGCCTTCATAACCAAACAGCGGCCAGATCTGCTCCTGATTGTAGAGGCCGGTGACAAGCCCGCCGCGAACGGTCTGAAAGAATGGAGTGTCTTCAACTTTTCTAAGGATGGCCAGACGGTCATCTTCCCACCCAAGACCGATATAGCCGCCTTTGCCAGCGCGCTTGTCTAGATCGGCAATGCCGTCTTCGATCATCTTCTTGGTCTTGGGGTCCTCTCCTGCCTTGGCGTCATAGGGCTTGACTGCGATGGCATAGAAGCGGTCCGGAATATGGTCATGCGGATAGATATCGCGCGCCAGCTGGATCAGAGTCGCCATTGTTTTTGGCTTGAGATGGGATGCCTCAAGACCCCAGGCGAATTGTGGATGGATAATCGAACTGCCGCTGATGACGAGAATGGCGCCGAGGCTGACCGTACCGCTCTTCAATAGATCGCGGCGGGATAATCCTTGTTTTTCAATTGGTTCCGGCGTATCCGGTGCCGCCGTCTTGCGGTTGAAGATGGTAACCATGGACTTCCTCCCTTGCTTGCTATCGGCATTCCGGCGGGAATTTCCGTCGGATGCCCTTGCTGGCTCATGGCGTTCCTCCCACGCCATTGGCCGGTATTACAAATACCGGCCTTGTCGTTCCAAAACCTCGATCTTGTAGCCATCCGGATCTTCGACGAAAAAGAACCGAGCCAGCATTGTGCCTTCGCGTTTGAATTCCACGATATCGCGAATCTTGAGTTGCTGTTCCTTCATGCGCACGTGCTCGGCGTCGAGGTCGTCGACACTAAAGGCTAGATGGCCATAGCCATCGCCAAGTTCGTAAGGCTCGGTGCGCCCCTTGTTGATGGTCAGCTCAAGTTCGAAATCCGTCTCGCTGTTTCGCAAATAGACCAGGGTGAAATTGTCGAAATCGAGCCTGTCCGCTACGTCCAGACCGAATGCAGACTTATAGAATGATCTCGACTTCTCTTCGTCGAGCACACGGATCATGGAATGAATGGCTTTTGCCAAAAGCTCCTCCTAACGAACGATACACCGCCCGAAAACTATTGTTGCAGTGTCAGGGCTTGTCGGTGATTATGAGCTTGGGAGAACAGAAGTGGTGGCAATCGGCTACCACACCGCGATACGAGCGGAATAATTTTTGCCCATGGTGCACTGATGTGCAAAATACCACCTTTGCGTATGGGTGGCGAGTATCATCAGGTCTCTGGAAGGGAGGTTCTTGGAATGTGTAAAGTATTTGCAGAACAGGATCCGCAAGGCTATCGGCAGATCAATCGTTCTGTACGCATCGGCGGGCATTCGACAAGCATTCAACTCGAGGCAACGTTCTGGAAACTACTCGACGAGATCGCCGGGAGCCAGAATATGACGACACCGCGGTTCATCTCCACTCTCTATGACGAGGCACTGCAGGCGCAAGGAGAGATTCCGAATTTTGCGTCAATGCTTCGCACCACATGCGCGCTCTATCTGCGCGGTGCGCAGACGTGCCCGGAAACAGTAGTTGGGAAGAACCAAACTCTGATTGGCGAACATGCTGCCTAGGCAGGAATTCTGACAACTGCCCTCAAGCCTCCGGCGGGGCTGTCATCGAGGACAATGTCCCCGCCATGACTGCGCGCGATATCCAGTGCTATTGCGAGGCCAAGTCCTGTTCCGCTTGAATCCTGATTGCGTGCTTCATCCAGCCGGAAGAATGGCTTGAACACCTCATCACGCATTTCTTTTCGTATCCCTGGCCCATCGTCGTCGATCGTTATGGTCAGCCATCCGTCACGGTGATCCGCAGCAACGGACACGTTTTTCGCGTAGCGGAATGAATTCGATACCAGATTGGAAATCAGGCGGGAGAACGCATTCGGCCTAACCTGTATTTCCGGCTCACCCCGGATTTTCGACGTGAAGCCGCGTTCGAGAAGGATTCCTTCTTCCTTCAGCTTGCCGAATAAGCGCTCCAGATTGAAGTTGCCGGTCTCTTCCTCTGCCTCGCTGCGCGCGAAGGCGAGATAGCCCTCAAGCATCGATTGCATATCTTCGATGTCCTGCTCCATAGCTTCCGTGTCGACCCTGTTGCCGACGAGAGCGAGCTGGAGCTTGAAGCGGGTCAGGATCGTACGCAGGTCATGGCTGACGCCACTCAACATCGTCGTGCGCTGCTCGATTTGCCGCTCGATGCGCTCGCGCATGACGATAAAAGCTGCGCCGGCCCTACGTACCTCTTCTGCGCCGCGCGGTTTGAAGTCAGGCGGGCCGGCGCGGCCCTTGCCGAAACTGTCGGCGGCGGTGGCAAGTTGTTGAATTGGCTTGATCTGGTTACGCAGGAAAAGGATAGCGATGGCAAGCAAAACGAGGGCGGAGCCCGCCATCCAGACAAGGAATATCAGCGTGTTGGATGCGTAGGCCTGGCTGCGGCGTGCGAAGACCCGGAGAACCTTGTTGTCGAGCTGAATGCGGATTTCGACCAGATCGGAATCGCCGATCGTATCGATCCAGAAAGGGCGGTTGATTTGCTTGGTGATCTCTTCGCTCAGAATACTATCGAGAATTGAGAAGAAGGGCTTAGGCCCAGGTGCGGGCAGGGGATCGGCGGGCAGGATGGAAATATTGAGCGATAGTCTTTCGCGCGAAATGCGGATCAGGTTTTCGTAGGCGGGATCTTGAGGATAAGTCTCCATGAGATCGATAATACCGGCAATATCGCGCACAACAGCCGTCGACAGGCGCTGTGTCACGGTCTGCCAATGGCGTTCCATGAAAACAAAGGCGATCAGCGATTGCAGTAAGACCATGGGAGCAATGATGATAATCAGTGAGCGCGCGTAGAGCCGCTTGGGCATCCAGTGCGCCAACCAGCGCGTGAATCTTCGCCAAGGGCCCAGCAACGTACTTCGCCGACGCCGCCAGTGGCGCTTCCTGACTGCCAATGCGCGTTTCGCGGTATCCGTCGGTGCCATCTATCCAGTATCCGCTTGCGCATTGAAATGGGCGGATCGCTACTCCACGCTTAGTTTATAGCCGACGCCCCGCACCGTCTGCAACCAAACTGGGTTTGCCGGATCATTTTCAATCTTGCGGCGCAGGCGGTTTATCTGCACGTCGATCGTCCGCTCGCCCACATCGCCTTCCTGTCCGGTCAATTCGTGACGTGGGACGGTTTCACCGGCGCGTGCGGCGAAAATTGCCATTATATCCTGCTCGCGGTCTGTCAGTCGGATCATTTCACCCGAGCGCTTGAGTTCGCGCTTCGCGATGACGAATGTGTAGGGACCAAAGACGATCTGCTCGATCTTTGCTTGCGTTGCCGGGGCGCCGCGCCGAAGGATGTTGTTGATCCGCAGGATCAGCTCGCGCGGATCAAAAGGCTTTGGCAGGTAATCATCGGCGCCTGCTTCCAGGCCGGTGATACGACTGTCCGTTTCCGAGAGCGCCGTGAGCATGAGGATTGGTACGTTCTTTTCCTGACGCAGCGACTGGGTCAGTGCAACGCCGCTTTCTCCTGGCATCATCACGTCGAGGATCAGAAGGTCGTAGTCGATCCCGGCCAGCTTGCGTCGAGCTTCATCCGCGTTGGCGGCCACCGTAATGCGAAAACCGCTGCCGCTAAGATATTGCGACAGTAGATTTCGAATTCGGGTGTCGTCATCGATAATAAGCAGGTGTGGCGCATCGTCTGAAAGTAGCAGTTCGTCACTCACTAAGTATTACTCCTTTTTTCGTGGACATTAGCACCACCCATCTCCAGTAATTGACTCTATCCTGCCTTCGGCAAGCTGTCGATCTGTTGCCATTGCGTGGGATTCACCATCGCCCTAAGAAAATGTTCAATCACTGACCGGTCGGGAAGACCGATCTGTTCCAATGCACTGGTAATGCGGCGTGATTGCGGTGCTGCGAGCTCCAGTGCCAACTCGCGACCTTTCGGGGTTGGGTAGAGTTCTCGCTGGCGCCTGTCACGGGGCCCTGGAATCTGAACAACATGCCCCGTATCGATAAGTTGCTTTAGCACGCGAGCAAGACTTTGCTTGGTGATCTGCAAAACATCCAGCAATTCCGCGACAGTCATCCCCGGCTTGCGATTGATGAAATAGAGCACGCGGTGGTGGGCGCGGCCGAATTCAAGCTTCTCCAGTATCATGTCTGGATCAGCGGTGAAGTCGCGATAGGCAAAGAAAAACAGCTCGATGATATCGAGTTGACTTGCATCTTTTTGGGTTAGGGCTGTCTCAATATGCCGCTCTGGTGTATAAGATTTCATGCAATGTTCCCGCTCTTGTTGAAAATATGTCAGTCATGTTGACTTAATTTTAGACTGCTGATAATTTTTGACAAGCTGTTGGCCACATTTTGAATTGAACGAAAAGCCAATAGGTGTTTCAGAGACATTTTTCTCGTTCAAACGCTTATTGTGGTGTGGGTAATGGTACACCAATTGGCAACCGGGACCAGTTGGTGAACATATCAGACCCGCAAAATTATCAGGAAACAAACGCCTGGAGGAAAACATGGCATCCGTTCCATTCGACCAGCTTGAAGGTTATATCTGGATGAACGGCGAATTCGTTCGCTGGGCGGACGCAAAGGTCCATGTGCTGACCCATGGCTTGCATTACGCCAGTTCGGTTTTTGAGGGTGAGCGCGCTTATGGCGGCGAGATATTCAAACTCAACGAGCACACCGAGCGCCTGCATGAGTCTGCACGCATTCTTGGCTTCAAAATCCCCTATACCGTTGAAGAACTAAACGACGCGAGCTGCAAACTGTTGGCGAAACAAGGCTTCCAGGATGCCTATATCCGGCCTGTAGCCTGGCGCGGTAGTGAGTCAATGGGCGTTTCTGCCCAAGCAAACAAGATCAACGTCGCCATCGCTATCTGGCAGTGGCCAAGTTATTTCGATCCGGCCCAGAAGCTCAAGGGCATCCGCCTGGATCTCGCGGAATATCGCCGTCCTGACCCAAGAACCGCGCCATCGAAATCCAAGGCAGCGGGTCTATATATGATATGCACGATCTCCAAGCATGCGGCGGAGGCAAAGGGGTATGCTGACGCACTCATGCTCGATTGGCGTGGACAAGTTGCTGAAGCAACCGGCGCGAACGTGTTTTTCGTCAAGGACGGAGTTATTCATACGCCGATCCCCGATTGCTTCCTCGATGGCATTACGCGCCGGACAGTCATCGATTTGGCAAAGCGCCGCGGTTATGAAGTTGTCGAGCGTGTTATCATGCCCGAAGAACTGGAGGCTTTCGAGCAGTGCTTCCTGACCGGCACAGCCGCAGAAGTTACGCCAGTGGCGGAAATTGGCCCTTACCGTTTCACCGTTGGTGAGATCGCAGCTAATCTGATGAATGATTACGCAGCAGAAGTAATGCCAAAGAAAGCCGCAGCTGAGTAACAGCTGGCTAAAACGAAGAAGTGAACTTGATACCTGCGCTATGAGGTATCAAGTTGTTTGACATTGATTAAAACTTAGTCATCATGATGCATGTCAGGCATGAGTCTGGCATGAAACGTTGACGGGGTACAATCATGGAAGCGCTTCTTCCTATTATTATCCAGCTTATCTCGGGTGGTGTCGGCGGAAATATTGTCGGCGGTCTTCTAAAAAACCTGAGTCTAGGCACGACCGGAAACACAGTTGCTGGTGGTATCGGCGGCCTTATTGGTGGTTACCTGACGCAATTCCTTGGCGCCGGCGGTGCCGAGGTGGTAGCAAATGCAGCGGCGTCCTCCGGGCTTGATATCGGGTCGATCATCGGTCAGGTAGCTGGCGGTGGTGTCGGTGGCATCATCTTGACTGCAATTGTCGGCTTCATCAAGAATTCGATGGCAAAGGCCTGATCGATATCATCAACAACGAAATCAACGGTTTTCTAGGGCGGCACACGGCCGCCCTTTTCATTTGAGTATTTATTGTCCTACATATTGATCGAGTAATGTATCGCACAGGGTTTGGTAACATGGGACAATTGCAGGCCGGTATTATACCCGTCACGGCCTTCCAGCAGAATTGCACGATCCTTTTTGACAGCGAGGACAAGCATGGCGTGCTCGTTGATCCGGGCGGCGACAACGATCAAATATTGAATGCAATCCGTTCAAACGGCCTCATGATCGAGGCAATCTGGATTACACACGGGCATATCGATCATGCTGCCGGCGCAATGGATATGAAGGATGCGCTTGGCGTCGAAATTATCGGGCCAAATGAAGCGGATCGGTTTCTGTTGGACAGCCTTGAATCCAAGGCACTGAAATATGGCGTCAAGGACAAGGTCCGCAATTGTGTGCCGGATCGCTGGCTGAACGATGGCGATACCGTATTTTTCGGATCGCATATCTTCGAAGTATTGCATTGTCCGGGTCATGCACCTGGCCATGTCGTTTATTTTAACAGGGCGGCGAAATTTGCACATGTTGGCGACGTGCTCTTCAACGGTTCGGTGGGGCGAACAGACCTGGAGGGCGGCGATCATACCGCGCTGATCCACTCCATCAAGACCAAGCTCTTACCACTCGGTGACGACATCGGTTTCATCTGCGGACATGGCCCCGGAGGCCGCTTTGGCGAAGAACGCCGCACCAACCCATTCTTGAATGAAGCATAAAAAAGCCGCCGGATTACCGGCGGCTTGTCAAACGCGTCTGATGATAAATCAATTGGCGTTGCAGAAATAATCGCGCCCGTCGTAGCCGCGGAATGTACCCGTTTCGGGATTGAACGAGCGGTAGCGGTCGGCGCAATAGCGATACCATGAAGGTGACCAGGGCTGAGCCCCGCCGTAATAACGCGGTGCCACTTCACGATAGACCCGGACCGGGCGGCGATAATAGCCGTCATCATAATCGCGGTAGATCGGCTCGGCCGGTTGGGCCAGCGCGCTACCAAGCAAAGCGCCTGCTGCAAGGCCAACTGCGCCGGCCGCCCATGCGTCGCTGTTATTGTCATGATGGCGATGACGATAGTACCGATCGCCACGCCAGCTGTCGGCGGACGCCGATGTCAGCGGAACCATGACCGTTGCCAATGCAGCGGTTGCAAGAACGGCAATCTTCATACCTTTATTCATTTGTGCCTCCTTTGAAGCATCCTTGGCGAGGGCTTTTCGGCGTCGCCTGATCGATATTGGCTGGAATCCATGGGATCTCCAGCAGTAGATCTGTTTTATTCGCTTCAGAATGAATGCAAGCTGAACGGCACTCGTGCGAATTCGTTCCACCGCCATCCTGACGAGGGGAGAAGCACATATAATTTTAGCAAATCCGAGGCGGGAAAAAGGCACGACTGCAATCGCAAGCACCACATGGAGGTATGACACACTCCACTCAGCGGCAGAGTGAACCCTGTCGCGGCATACCCAAGCATAACCCCCGACTTCTGCCGGGGATCGCTGGCGGCTCCAGCCGCTAGAATTATTCAGTGACCGCGATGTTTACGGCCTTTGGTCCCTTGCCACGACGATCTGGCTCCGTATCGAAGGAGACCTTCTGATTGTCTGCGAGACCTGTGAGTCCGGATGCCTGAACGGCGGAAATATGAACGAAAATATCCGCCGCGCCATCATCCGGTTTGATAAAGCCAAAGCCTTTTTCGCTATTGAAGAATTTGACCGTACCGGTCTGTGCCATGCTCAGTTCCTTTTCCTTACTTACCGCGTTCCCCTCCGGGTTTGCGGGATTGGTAGTGCCGTTTTCAGTAAGATACGTTCAACGGAGATCATGCAGGCAGTTCTCGAATTCAGGAAAGGAGCCGATCATTGCCGGGATTACTCCCGGCCCGGTATTCTTGCGGTTCCGGCGCGCCGTTCTTCCAGTCTTCCAGTGTTCGCAAATGCCCGAACGCTTTGAGACTGCTAGAATAAGTGTTTTTTGGCAAGCAAAAGTTTTTCTACCATTTAGGCGACTATATCGAACGGCTTTGCAACCTACATACTTGGGGGTAGGAAATTTCCCTTGGCATTCGTCCACCAGCACCTATCGAGATCACGACACGCAAGTTCAAATGGCCGCTTTTCTTTCAGCTTCATCGATTACGCAGGACGATGCAGGCACCACCAGCGCTGTGGAGTTGCGAACAGATTTGATTGGCCTCGCCGCGATTGTCGGCGCCTATCCGCACAGCATAGATGCCACGGCGTCCCATGGCTGTGCGGTTTCGGCTGATAACGGCTTCATGTTTGTTGAGGATCGCCGGAAAGGCGCGACGTAGGCGCTGAAGCTGTCCCACTGCTGCGGCGCGGCGGAAGTTGCCCGCGATCTGGATTCCCCAGGGCTTCGGCTTGATTTGGGCCATCGCAACGGTCGCAAAGCGAACAATCGGGAGCTTCCGGCAAGCAGCATCGAAGGACAATTTAGCGTTTAACGGATGCGCTGATATTTCGGTACCCGCGGCAAAGTCATCAGCCGACTTTCCGGTTATATCCAGTACATATTCTTCCGTTTCGAGTGGGAGGAAGCCCCCGCTTGATAACCATTTTGATACGCGCGTTGGTCCCGCATTATAGGCAGCAGCAGCCAGCCCCCAATTGCCGAATACTGTCCGCAGATCCTTCAACAACGCAGCGGAAGCTGGAAGAGCCTTGGCAAAGTCGAACGGATCTTCGAGATTTCGCTCCTTTGCGGTACCGGGCATGAACTGCGCGATGCCTTGCGCACCAACCGGACTTGTTGCCTGGGCGTCGAAACGGCTCTCTTTCCAGATAAGTCTGGCGAAGAAGTCGCGTGGAACGCCATTTCCATCAGCGTTGGTCGCTATGGCTGCGCAAATCTGGGCCACCGTTGGCGCTGGTGGTTTCGCCGGCACAGAAACCGACGGATTATCAGCCGACAATGCCCTTAGCGATGTCAGTAGCAGGAGTGCTGCAACGATGCCGAGTTGTCTGAACCAATACACCCTGTTGCCGATCCCCTTGATGCGTTAGCATATTGGTATAATGCACAGCCATATTTCTAACAAAAGACACCCGCCATTGATTTCATCAATCCAGTAGACATTGCATGACGATGATGACGAAGAACAAGTGAACCCGCCCATGGCTCTCTCCATCACCACAATCGGCTTCGACGCTGACGATACGCTCTGGCAAAACGAGCAGTTTTTTCGAACCTCCGAGAATCAGTTTGCCCGTCTATTGGCGCCTCATGTAGACACGACCGACCTTTCCAACCGGTTGCTCGCGGTGGAAAAGCGAAATCTTGATCTCTATGGTTTCGGCATCAAGGGCTTCACCCTTTCCTTGGTCGAAACAGCGCTTGAAGTTTCCGAAGGCAACGTGCCGGCCTCAGTTATCGCAGAAATTCTGGCGGCAGGCCGGGAAATGCTGCGTCATCCGGTAGAGACCTTGCCTCATGTTCGGGAAACTCTTGCGCAACTAACTGAACGCTACAAGCTCGTCCTGATCACCAAAGGAGATCTATTCGATCAGGAGCGCAAACTGGCGCAATCGGGCCTTGGTGATTTTTTCGATGCGGTTGAAATTGTAAGCACCAAGGATAACACAACCTACGAGCGAATATTCAAGCGCCACGGAGATGGTGCGACGCGGAGTATGATGATCGGTAACTCGCTAAAATCGGATGTTGTCCCGGCAATCGAAGCAGGCAGTTGGGGCGTGTTCGTTCCGCATGAGCTGACCTGGGCGCTCGAACATGTCGAAGCGCCGATTGGCGCCCGTCGCTTCCGCCAAATTGAACATTTGGGGGAGCTGGTCCCCCTGCTTGGTGAGATCGGCTGATTATTCGGCAGCCTGAGTTTCCTGCGCACCCTCGTCCGGACCGTTCGGATCTCCTGGGCCGGTCTCACAGCCAAGATCGGGAAACGCAACCACACGATTGCCGGTAAAATCGGTGCGCACTACAACGAGCCCCTGTTCTTCGAAATACGTGAGAAGCCGTCGCGCTCGGCGTGCCGAATGAGTGCCATAGGCGCGGGCCAATGTTGAGTCGGACGGGCAAGGGCTACCCGTGACTGCGGCCTGCGCGACGATAAAGAAAACGCCTTGAACATCATCCGGTAGGCCTTTGGAAAGTTCAAGCGCCTGCTGCCACGGCTCGCCTTGCGCGGTCTCTCCGTCGATGCCAGCTCGTGCGACCGCAAGATTGCGGCGAAATGCCGGCAGAGAAAGGGGATCACCCGGGACGCGGCGAATGCGGCAACGAACGAGAAAATCCTGATAGAGGACCGCATCCGTGCGAAAAGATGCATCGGAGTCGTTGAGCATTTCATGCATAATCGTGTTGATCATGCCATTGCGCTCGGCCTCGTCAATCTCGGGAAACAGTGTCGGTGCTGGCGTTTCTGCCGCAGATACAAATTTGGTCTGGGTGAGCTGGCTCAAAATATCGGCCGTCGGTGTGGACGCGGGGCGCGCCACTGCGCGCCGAACAACCACCCGGCGCTCTTCGGGCGCTGGTGTAAAAATCAAATCGCGCGCATCTTCGCCCGCCTGCGGCAGCGGAGTGAGCTTCGGACTCGCCGAACGAGCAGATGTCTCTACTGGTCCAATGGTCACAGCCAATGGACGACGCGACAAGGCCGGGCCGAGCGCAACGAAATGGCCACGTGCAAGATCACGGAATTGTTCGGCCTGCCGCCGTTCCATGCCAAGAAGATCCGCGGCACGCGCCATGTCGATATCGAGGAAAGTTCGGCCCATCAGGAAATTCGATGCTTCAGCCGCAACATTCTTGGCGAGTTTGGCGAGGCGCTGTGTCGCGATGACACCGGCAAGACCACGTTTGCGGCCACGGCACATCAAGTTGGTCATGGCGCCGAGTGATAGCTTGCGGGCTTCGTCCGAAACCTCTCCCGCAACCGCTGGTGCGAAAAGCTGCGCTTCGTCGACAACGACGAGCATCGGATACCAGAAATCCCGCTCGGCATCGAAAAGACCGCCTAGAAAGGCTGCGGCACAGCGCATTTGCTGTTCGACATCCAGTCCTTCCAGATCAAGCACGACAGAAACGCGATGCTGGCGAATTCGCGCTGCGATGCGGGTGAGTTCGCTCTCGGTCCGTGCACCATCGACAACCACATGGCCGTATTTATCGGCCAGCGTAACGAAGTCGCCCTCCGGATCGACGACGCATTGCTGTACCCACTGCGCGCTTTGTTCGAGCAGGCGGCGCAGCAAATGCGATTTGCCTGAACCCGAATTACCCTGGACCAGCAGGCGGGTTGCCAGCAGCTCTTCCAGATCGAGCATGGCTTTTGCGCCGGCTGACGCCGCTCCCATGTCGATATCGACCTTCATCATCTCTCCAGCGTTCAAGTGATTCTGCGCGCGATCATGCACAAAATCACTTAGCATTCTTTGCCGTACTGCGTGGAGGATATGCGCTCCGGTTTTGGAAAACTCACAGGTGAATCGATCAGCTATTCGGCTGGCACCGGCTCTGGCATCATGTTTGTCTTGCTGTGTTTATTCAGCGTCAGCACCAGCAGCGCAGCAACCAGGCAGAGAATCCCCGCAACGAAAAATGCAGGCATATAAGTTTGGTATTCGGTACGGGCAAAGCCGCCGCCATAGGCTGCCGAAGCCGCACCTAACTGGTGTCCGGCAAAAACCCAGCCAAATATCAATCCCGCCTTTTCACGTCCGAATCGATCGGTTGCCAATTTGACAGTCGGCGGCACTGTGGCAATCCAGTCGAGACCATAAAACATGGCAAACAGGGACAGGCCGTAAAACGAAAAATTGGAGTAGGGCAAGTACAGCAGCGAGAGGCCGCGCAATCCATAGTACCAAAAAAGCAGCCAGCGATTGTCTACCCGGTCTGAGAGCCAGCCAGAACCAATGGTGCCGAAGAAATCGAAGAACCCCATCATAGCCAGGACGCTGGCTGCCACTACGGGGACCATGCCGAAGTCTCCGCACATGGCGACGAAATGGGTGCCTACAAGGCCGTTGGTACTCGCACCGCAAACGAAAAACGTAGCGAAAAGCACCCAGAAAGTGCTTGAGCGCGACGCGTCCTTCAACGCGAGCAGTGGCATGGTGATGAGGGATAGTAGCCCGCCTGTGATTGGCGGAACGGGTGTGATCTCCTTGTCTCCATAGGCGGGCAGGCCAATATCGGCAGGCCGGTCGCGCATTAGGAAGAAGACTGCCGCGACAGCGATTAACAATAAAGCGCAAATCAGCATGATTGCTGTGCGCCAGCCGTAGTTTTCACTGAGAGAAGCCATGAGTGGCATGAACGCCAACTGACCCGTAGCCGAGCTGGCGGTGAGCATTCCCAAAGCCAAGCCACGGCGCTCGGTAAACCAGCGGGCTGCGACGGTGGCGCCCAGAACCATGGCAGTCAATCCGGTACCGAAGCCGACGACGACGCCCCACAAGAGAATTAGCTGCCAGATTTCCGTCATCGCCAAGGAGGCGAACAGGCCCGCTGTGATCAGCACCAGCGCCACGCAAACCACTTTCCTTACACCAAAATAATTCATGAAGGCCGCTGCGAATGGCCCCATGAAGCCAAACAGCAAGAGCCTGATCGAAAAGGCAGTGGCTATTTGCTCGGTTTCCCAACCGAATTCTTTTTCCAGCGGAACAATCAGCACGCCAGGCGCTCCAACGGCTGCGGCGGTGACAAGCATCGTAAGAAACGTGACGGCGATGACGACCCAGCTATAATGGATATTGCGGCGGGCAAGCGAAGCGGCGAGCGAGGAGGAGATCATGGACTGTCTTTCAGAGGGGCGGGAACCATGTAATTATATGACGATCGTCATAATTATTGACTATTCATGATGACAATCATATAAATTGTCAATAGTCTTTTTGAGGGTACCGTACATGCGTGTCAGCAGAGATCAGGCAGCGGAAAACCGCGCTCGCATCATTGAAGTTGCCAGCCAGCAATTTCGTCAGAAAGGTTTTGACGGGATCGGTGTTGCCGATGTGATGAAGAATGCCGGTCTAACCCATGGCGGCTTCTATGGCCATTTTGCATCGAAAGATGATCTTATTGCTCAATCCTGCGACGCTGCAATGAAGCGGTCGGCGGAAAAATGGTCTACAATCGCACAGCAGGGACCCGAGGTTGCGCTTGCTGCGATCACGTCGTCCTATCTTGCCAAGAATCACAAGGGTGACTTGGCAAACAGTTGTACCATGGCGTTGCTGGCGCCGGATATTGCCCGGCAAAGAGGAGCAGTCCAGACGCGGTTTACGGAGGGTACCAAAAGGCTGCTGGAAATATTGTCGGATTTGGTTCCTGGACGATCAAAAGCCAAAAAACGCCAGAAGGCCTTGGCCACGATGGCTGGTCTCATTGGTGCAGTTGTCTTGTCGCGGGCCGTGGACGACCCGGAATTTGCCGACGAGATTCTCGACGCAGGCCAAGCTTTCTTTGGCTCCGGCAAACCTGCAGACGAAATCTGAATTAACGTCCCGGGCGTCCCGTCTTGCCCGGACGCCGTTTTTTACGATCGCCAGCGTCTTCATATGAACCGGCACCTGTTCGCTCGCGGCGAATAATCTTTTGGTCATTGCGGTTCGTACCGGTAAAGGCAGGCTTTTCAGGAACATTGCCGATCACCGGCTTTTCCGTGCGCCCGACTGTCATCTCATCGAGCGAATTCTTGCGGAAGACACCGGGTCCGAGAGGACGCGTCGTGTCGCCGCCCATTTCGTCGAGGTGCGGCTTGCGGAACATTGGCGAATTCTTGTCGCCCTCGTCGGTAACCACACGGTGCATCGCGCGCCCGGCATTATGCCTGCCCTTGGTGCGGCCAGTGACCGGACTTTCCATCTCGACTTCCCGTGCCATTGGATCGTCCGAAATCGCCAACTCCATCTCGCGCAGACGCTTGATCTCGTCGCGCAGGCGAGCAGCGACTTCGAAGTCGAGATCGTCGGCGGCATCGCGCATCTGCTTCATCAGATGTTCGAGATGAGCCTTCAGATTGTTGCCCATCATCGCGCCGGAATCGGTGAAGTCGGAAATATCGGCGCGAACGTGGTCTCGTTCGTAGACGCTGTTGAGGATGTCGCCGATGTTTTTCTTGATGCTGGCCGGCGTGATGCCGTGCTCGGTGTTATAGGCTTCCTGCTTTTCGCGGCGGCGATTTGTTTCCGCCATCGCCCGTTCCATTGAACCGGTGACCTGATCGGCATAGAGAATGACCTTGCCGTCGATGTTGCGCGCGGCACGCCCAATCGTCTGGATCAACGAGGTTTCCGAACGCAAAAAGCCTTCCTTGTCCGCA
Organism: Phyllobacterium zundukense; assembly: GCF_025452195.1. Classification (NCBI taxonomy): domain Bacteria; kingdom Pseudomonadati; phylum Pseudomonadota; class Alphaproteobacteria; order Hyphomicrobiales; family Phyllobacteriaceae; genus Phyllobacterium; species Phyllobacterium zundukense. The sequence goes on from NZ_CP104973.1 coordinate 2,207,466, forward strand.
TCGAGAATGGCGACAAAGCCGCACTCTGGAATGTCGAGGCCTTCGCGAAGCAAGTTGATGCCAACGAGCACGTCAAATGTCCCAAGGCGCAAGTCGCGCAAAATCTCGATACGCTCCAGCGTGTCGATGTCAGAGTGCATGTAACGGACGCGGATGCCCTGTTCGTGCAGATACTCTGTCAGATCTTCGGCCATACGCTTGGTGAGAACCGTTACAAGCGTGCGGTAGCTCTTCGCTGACGTTTCACGAATTTCCCCAAGAACATCGTCAACCTGGGATTTGGCAGGACGGACTTCGACTGGCGGATCTATAAGGCCGGTTGGGCGAATGACCTGCTCGGCGAAGACACCGCCGGATTCTTCCATCTCCCATTTGCTCGGCGTCGCCGAAACCGCAACGGTCTGTGGGCGCATAGCGTCCCATTCCTCAAACCGCAAAGGGCGATTGTCCATGCAGGAGGGCAGGCGGAAGCCATACTCGGCCAGCGTTGCTTTGCGCCGAAAATCGCCCTTGTACATCGCGCCAATCTGCGGAACAGTTACATGGCTCTCATCGATGAAAACCAAGGCGTTGTCAGGAATGTACTCAAACAGCGTGGGCGGCGGCTCGCCGGGCTTGCGACCGGTCAGGTAGCGCGAATAGTTTTCAATGCCGGCGCAAGAGCCGGTTGCCTCCAACATTTCCACGTCAAAAGTGCAACGTTGCTCAAGCCGCTGTGCTTCCAGCAGGCGGCCGGCTGCATTCAACTCCACAAGACGATGTTTGAGTTCTTCCTTGATAGACTTGATCGCCTGGTTGAGCGTCGGGCGCGGTGTCACATAGTGCGAGTTCGCGTAAATCTTCACCGAACGCAGATCGCCAGTCTTTTGACCGGTAAGCGGGTCGAACTCGGTGATTGCTTCGATCTCGTCGCCGAACATTGAAATGCGCCAGGCGCGGTCCTCCAGGTGAGCAGGAAAAAGCTCAATCGTATCGCCACGCACGCGGAATGAGCCTCGAGTAAAATCCATGTCGCGCCGTTTATACTGCTGCGCGACGAGATCTGCGAGGAGCGCTCGTTGGTCCAGACGGTCGCCGATCTTCATTTCGAAGGTCATCGCCGTATAGGTTTCGACCGAGCCGATACCGTAGATGCACGACACCGAGGCGACGATGATCACATCATCACGTTCGAGCAGCGAGCGGGTAGCGGAGTGGCGCATCCGGTCGATCTGCTCGTTGATCGAGGATTCCTTCTCGATATAGGTGTCGGAGCGCGGCACATAGGCTTCCGGCTGGTAATAGTCGTAATAGGAAACGAAATATTCCACTGCGTTGTTCGGGAAGAACGATTTGAACTCGCCGTAAAGCTGCGCTGCGAGTGTCTTGTTTGGTGCCAGAATCAACGCGGGACGCTGCGTCTCCTCTATCACCTTGGCCATTGTGAAGGTCTTGCCGGAACCAGTGACACCGAGCAAGACCTGGGTCTGATCATGGTCTTTGATTCCGGAAACGAGATCTTTGATGGCAGTTGGCTGATCACCCGACGGCTTGAATTCGGTTTCCATCCGAATGGAGATACCACCTTCGGATTTCTCCGGGCGGGCTGGCCGGTGCGGTTGCCACGCGGTTCCATTCTTGAAAAGCGGATTGCCGCTTTCGATCAGGGCGGAGAGAGCAGCGACGGTAGCCGTTGCGCCTCCAGGCATGATGCTGCCCGCGTCCTCTAGGTTAATATCCAGTCCGGCCACGGGGTTGAGGCCGGCAGCAGCGCGCGTCTTGGGATCTGTCGATCCGCCAATTGACGTTCCACGAGACGTACGCGATGCGCTGGACTCTTTGCTTGCCGGCTTCTTGATCTTCGCTCCCTTAGAGACAGCTTTTGCTGTCTCATCGGTGATCTGCTTGGCCCAATCACTGACGGCTCCGGAAAGCGGAGTGCCTTCCAGCTCAGGTTGAGGCGCTTCGCCGAAACCGTCGGCGTTATATCTGTCAGGAGATTTAACCATAGGTTGAATATGGTGAGAGTCCGGCAAAATGGAAAGACCCGAGTGACGAAAACTGGATTTTCCAGACTTCTCCTGACAGCAGGCTGTCATGAGCAACTCAGATTTACGGGAGGAATATATGCTCGCGATGGTAGCGCAGAAATTCCGGATGGGGGAAATGGCTGCTATTTTTTGGAAGCGTAATCTTTCCTGATTTGTTGAGAAGACCGTCAATCTTGGGTTCAAGATAGTGAGACGATTTCAGGATCTGATAATCTGGACCGATGGAGATCAGACCGTTGTCGAACATCCAATGGATCGATTGAAACAAGGGTATCCCATTGTTGAGAGAGTCGGGACCGCCATCTTCTACTGGCTTGATATGAGCGCATTCCATTTCAAAGCTTCCATCGGGAGCTTGCAATGATATGCCGGTCATTGCACATTTCATATTGTAGGCTCTCACTACGAGTTGACTAAAAACCCGATCGCGGAAAGCTCTGGATGTCAGTATGCGGTCGCGCTCGACAGATTCCGGCGGGTCTTCAGCAAAACCGTATGGCGCCGTCACCGCTGGCAGCTGCTCTTCTGCGATCCAGTTCTTACTGAACCCAAGCCTTTCGATTTTGGTGTATTCTTCGTTGGAGAGGGCGCGAACTTGCTGCTGTATGATGTGTGAATTCATCCGGCCATCGGACTGGACCATACTCCTCTCGAAGTAGAGCCTGTTCTGGTGCAGATCGATAATGCTGAATGGTACCGTCTCTTCAAGTTCCAGATATTGCCCGAGCAATGCTTCGGAATATCCGGAACTACCCGCCAATGGACGTATGGACGTGACGCGCGCGGTCGCAAAATATCCCGTCGACCCAATGACCTTCGTACCTGCGCGCGGCGCGGGCTGGTAATATATGATCCAATCATCCAGCGCGTCGCGAACAATGTTGAGATACTTGTCGCGGAAACGATAGCGTCGGTCGTGGCCTCCCGGGGCCGCTTCTTCGTCTGTCAGCTTGATTTGAAATATTGCGTGCATTCAGCCGGGATTTGCCTGTTGAAACCGTGGTTTGTTCAACATGGCGATATCGGGCAGCAAGCGAAACGCATCCGAAATTGTATTTTCGGGCGTCTTGCTCAATCTGAAATGGCAACCTCTCAGCCGTAGCGGAGCTTAAGGCCGAGAATTGTGAGAATAAGCAGGAGGGTTATCCCATTTGCTGCCATGACCGGCCAGGAGCTGATCATCATTCCGTAAAACAGCCAGAGCAGAACGCCGAGGGCGAGAGAAACGTTGGTGACGAGAGAAATGCTGTCCGTCTGGCGGTGCCGGACAATCTTGATGATCTGGGGGATCCAGCACAGTGTTGTGATCGCGGCAGCGAGGCTACCAACAAGCTCGATATAGATTGGCACGGGTGAAAACTTTCAGAGGAATGGATCTAAATTTATAATTGGTGATATTCGCTTGAGAAATATAGCGGAATCATGTTCCGACGCGATCGTTTCACATAAATATTCGCGCCGCATACGCGATTATACGATCAATGGATCGCGCCCCATGTTGAGATGCAGCTCGTTGCCTTCATAGGCGTGGGCTGCAGCCACTTTTTCATCCAATTCCACGCCGAGGCCCGGTTCCGACGACGGAACGATATATCCGTCTTCCCATTGAATCGGTTTCTTCAGAATATCGGCGTGGAAGCCGCCGAAAGCCTGGATGCATTCGAGAATAAGAAAGTTCGGGCTGCAGGTTGATATCTGAATGTTGGCGGCACCGACGATCGGGCCGCAATAGAGGTGCGGCGCGATCTGGGCGTGAAAGGTTTCTGCCATCCCGGCGATTTTCTTTGCTTCCAGTATGCCGCCGACGCGGCCAAGATTCATCTGCAGGATGTTTGCCGCCCCGTTCACCAGCAGGCGCTGAAACTCATACTTCGTTGTCAGGCGCTCACCGGAAGCAATCGGGATCGACGTATGCTGTTGCACATAGCCCATATTTTCCGGCATATCCGGCGGTACTGGCTCTTCCAGCCATAGGGGATCGTACGGTTCCAGACGCTTTGCCAGCCGGACAGCGCTGGTTGGTGTCATCTGACCATGCGTTCCGAATAAAAGATCAGCCTTGGAGCCGACGGCGTCACGGACCAGACGCGCGAATTTCTCACCAAGATCAAGCTGTTCCAACGATAGTTGGCGTGGATCGAACGATGTATAAGGGGCAACCGGATCGAACTTCACCGCCGTATAGCCTTGCGCGACGTATTCTGCCGCCCGCTCGGCAGAGGCTTCGGCATCCCAGTAGATGGCCGACGTCTCCCCCAGTTCCGGTTTGGGATAGATGTAGGTGTAGCTGCGCAGCCGTTCATGCACCTTGCCACCGAGCAGTTCATAGACCGGCTTGTCGGCCTCCTTGCCGATGATATCCCAGCAGGCCATTTCAAGCGCCGACACCGCGCCCATGACCGTTACATCGGGGCGCTGGGTAAAGCCGGCGGAATAGGCGCGGCGGAAGAACCGTTCGATATGGTGCGGGTCCTCGCCGATGAGCCAGCGCTCAGCCACGTCTTCGACGACCTTTCGCATGACTTGTGGACTGATGGTCGAATTGTAAGCCTCGCCATAGCCGACTACACCTGAATCGGTGCTGAGTTTGACGAAGAGAAACCATGTCCCACCGAAAGAAGGCGGCGGATTGGCAACCACGAAGGTTTTGATATCTGTGATTTTCATGATCCCTCCGGATGCTCACTATCGATCAGACTAGGCCACACTCCGCGTCATACCGAAACCACGCAGCGACCCGCACTGTCGGGTTTCCGACAGTTCTTGCGGCGGCCCCTTTCCAAAACTGCCGCTGCAAAGCATCATGCTGCAAATCCGCATTGATCGATGGAGACAGCAGTTGAACGAACAAACCAAACCTATCGGCGAATTGACGCTGCGTACACTGGCGATGCCGGCCGATGCGAACGCAGCAGGCGATATTTTCGGCGGCTGGGTCATGGCGCAGATGGATTTGTCCTGCGGTATCAGGGCCGCGGAACGGGCAAGGGGCAGGGTGGTGACCGCCGCGGTCAAGGAAATGGCCTTCGCAAAACCGGTCAAGATCGGCGACACATTATGCGTCTATACGCATATCGATCGCGTCGGGCGCACTTCGATCACGTTGAAGGTCGAAGCTTGGGCGCAACGCTACCTCTCGGATCTGATGGAACGCGTTACTCACGCCGATTTCGTAATGGTTGCCCTCGACAAGGAGGGCAACCCGACGCCAGTACCGGGCGAGCGCTAGCCGCCGATCATGTATTTGTCCCAGAAACCGGCTTCTGATTCGATCTGTTCGACAACGTCGATCCACAGGCCGGAGGGATCATGAAATCCAAAACGGCGTTGCCCGAAAGGCTCGTCCGTCAGCGGATATTCGATGTTCAGACCGGTAGCGCTAACCTTTTCAAACGTTGCTCTGGCATCCTCTACCTGCAATTCAAAGCACATGCCTGTGCCGCTGAAGCTCTCGGAACCGGGTGGTGCGGAGGGATGATCGGGCGCCATGAAGGCGATGGAAGCGGACTGGTCTTCCGCCAAAAGCAAGCAGAACCAGGTGCTGTCGAAACCACTGACGAAGCCGAGGTGCCGTATCCAGAAATCGCGGCAGGCTTCCTTTCGCGGGGTGACTATAATCGGATAGCGGTCCATGAAAGCCATTTTTCTTCATCCTGTGATTTTGCGAGTCGCCGCATTAAACAGGGTCAGAAAAGACATTGGCAAGGGCCGTTTGTCAGGAGTCTAAATAGGAATAAGTTCTCAGCTGAGAACTTATTGGATCGATTTTTTCCAGTGATTCAGGTCGTCTCTGGATGGTATATTCATTCCGATCCGGTTAACTGTCGATCGAATTCCTGGCCGCTTCGGGAGAAAAGCGTTTCATTTTTGGCAAAAAGCATTCCATTTTGAGCAAAAAGCGTATGAAAAATTGGGGCAAAAACGTGGCTTTTTTCGGAGCAATTCAAGACTACTCCCGCAAGCGCGGTGAAGCGGACAGCGCGAAAGTCGACTTCGTCGAACTCTTTTTCGACCTCGTATTCGTCTTCGCCATCACACAGATATCGCACTTGCTGCTGCATGATCTCAGCCTCAAGGGGCTCGTCGAAAGCGCGCTGCTCCTTTTGGCAATCTGGTGGGTCTGGGTCTACACGATGTGGTGCACCAACTGGCTCGATCCGGCGACCCCGCCGGTGCGCGCAATGTTGTTCGTGCTGATGCTGGCCGGGCTTGTACTTTCGACGTCGATCCCCACTGCCTTCGGAGCGCGCGGATTGGTCTTCGCCAGCGCTTTCGTCTTCATGCAGCTCGGCCGGTCGGTTTTCATGGTGTGGGTGCTCCGACACCACAATCAGGCCAATTACCGCAATTACCTGCGGATCACGATCTGGCTCGCCGTGTCGGGCTCATTCTGGATTGCCGGTGGTTTCGCCGAACCGGAATACCGGCTTGTCTTTTGGGCAATAGCCCTGGGAATAGAAGTGGTGGGACCAGCCCTTGGTTTCTGGACGTTCGGCCTTGGGGCCTCTTCGACAGGAGAGTGGGATGTCGATGGTGAGTACATGGCGGAGCGCGCCGCGCTGTTTGTCATTATCGCACTTGGAGAGTCGATCCTCGTTTCGGGCGCCACGTTCGCCGATCAGGAATGGAATTTCATCTCCTTTTCGGCATTTCTGACGACGTTCGTTGCATCTGTTGCCATGTGGCTGGTCTATTTCAACGTCGGGCAATCGGCCGGCCATCACAAGATTGCGGCGACAGACGATCCCGGCAGGATCGCTCGCATGGCCTATACCTATGTTCACATTCTGCTTGTAGCCGGCATCATCGTCGTTGCCGTATCTGATGAGCTTGTCCTCGCGCATCCGACGGGTCATTCCAGCGCCGCGACGATCTGGACGTCAATTGGTGGTACGGCGCTTTATCTCGCCGGGAATCTGCTGTTCAAGTTCTATATCGCCGGAAGACCGCCACTTTCTCATATGATTGGTCTGGGATTGTGCGCGATACTTGCTTTCTTTGCTGCCGGCCTTTCGCCATTGGTGCTCGGCGCCCTCACAACCGGCATTCTGATCATCGTCACGATCTGGGAGTATTTTGGCCAGGTGGAGGCCGACAACCCTGTTGAGCACTAGCGGCAGGCGCGGCGTCCGCTCCGGCGTTGCATCAGATCGAAATGGAAATGTGTGCGATGGAACCGGTCATAGCCGGGTCCAAGAACCGTCGAGAAGTAATCGCAGGCGTCGGAACGTACTGTGTTCAGCAGCCCGCGCTGGCGGAACGAGAACCAGCCGGGCTTTTGCACCTGGATATCCTTGCCATTGTTGAGCGTGATTTTCGAAATGTCGAGAGCGTTACCCTTGGAATGTTCCGACATGCTTCTCCCGCGCTGGCTGCTCATGGTGCGGCAGGAATAGCTTGATGCCTGATGAATCGTGTGGATGCCGGAAAGATAGCGCAGGCGCGTCGAGGGTGCGAGATCGCCTTTGACCCAACGTGCGAAAGCAAGGGTCATCTGGCAATTCAGCGTGGCACTCGGCTTGAGCCTGATGCGTCCACTGGAAAATCCACTGACGGTCAGCGGGTGGTCGATCTTGCAGACGCCTCCATCATTGATGGGTTCGCGTTCCTGAAACACAACGCCAAGTTGTTTAAGCTGGGTACGACAGGCAATCTCGCTCCCCGACATGGCAAAGGCACTTTCTCCGCGCGCAATGGGGTCTCTGATTCCGGCCGCATAACCGTAGCTTTCGGCATCATCGGAGGCCGGTTCGGATTCCGGCAGCGAGTAGGGCTTCGGCTCTGCGACTTGCGGGGTCTCCGGCACGATAATTCTGTCCGGTTGCGGTTCGGCGTCCGGTACGGAAAGGACTTCGGGCTGCTGCGCGGCGATATCGTCCGACTGTGGTGTGGATTGTTGCTGGATTTCCTCGGCGGTGACCTGCGTGCTTTCTTCACTTGCAAGGGATTGGCTGGCAACGGACGTGTCGTTGCTACCAACATCCGCCATGGGTCGCCGAACATCGCCCATGCCGCAACTGCTCAGCGCTGTCGACGTGAAAAGGACAAGCATGATCGAAAGGTGCTTAGAGCAAACCGCTCTAAAACGCGCGGCGGACGACAACGCAATACTCATGTCACCACATCCCCTTTGCCCGGTTACGCTAGGGTCAGGACCCATTAATCTGGTCGAAATGGTAGGCGGCCATTTGTTTGGATACGAGGAGCAAGGGCGATGGCAATGTTTATCCATTGTCGAGCCTTTGCGACAAAGTAGCCGGGCAAATGGACCCTATCCTGCGGACGCCGAAACGGCTGCAAGCTGCAGTGTCGAACTGCTCGGCCGGGGGAAAAACCCCGCCCTTCGCATCTCTCCTCGCATCTTCTTGCCGTTTCAGGCGCCATTTCGATCATATTAATGAGTCCTGACCCTACGCGGATGCAGCTAAAAATAGAGGCAAATTGTAAAGGAAAGGTCAGCGTCGCTCTTAAGGCCTGCGTCGAAAATGTGATCCGATGCTGGTTGATCCCGGCTTGATTTTGCTGCAATCACCTCGGCAACTGTTCTTCCTTCTCCTTCCTCCCGGAAACCATCCATGACATCTCTGTTTTCACCCTACCTCATGCCAATATTCCTGCTTGCGGCGTCGAATGTGTTCATGACTTTTGCCTGGTACGGCCATTTGAAATATCCGATGGCGCCGCTTCCGCTGGTGGTCTTCATCAGCTGGGGTATTGCGCTTATGGAATATTGGCTGGCCATTCCCGCCAACCGCATCGGTCACACCGTCTATACGACGGCCGAACTGAAAACGATGCAGGAAGTCATCACGCTCGTTGTGTTCGCCCTGTTTTCGGTTTTCTACCTGAAAGAATCCTTCACCTGGCAGCACGCAGCAGGTTTTGCGTTGATAGCCGGCGGCGCAACGCTGATCTTCAAGGCTTAAGGGCAGCTCTGCTGCGCAAAGCGGGTATCAGTTCGACGGCGATCATTGCGAAGAAGATAAGGGCGCAGCCCGCCACGCCCTGAAGCGACATGCGCTCACCCAACAATATTGTGCCGAAAAGCGCCGCAAAAAGCGCTTCGGAAGACAGCATGATCGCTGCCTGCGGAGCCGTAGTGAAACGCTGTCCAACCGCCTGCAGCGTGAAAGCGATACCGGACGAGAAGATGCCGGCAAAGAGGATTTCGGGCGCGGCTGCAACAATCGAGAAGAGCTCGGTGCGTTCCGTTCCGAGCGCGATAATCAAGCCGAGCACGCCGCATACGATGAACTGCACTAGTGCAAGCATGATCGGCCTGCCACTTCTAATGGCGATGCGATTGATGAAAATGATCTGCAACGCCCAAAAAGCAGCGCAGGCGACGGTCAACCAGTCGCCGGTGGCCAACCCGTCGAGGTGCCCGCCCGACAACAGGTAGATGCCGGCGAGCGCAGTGAGTGCGCAGGGCCAAACGACAGGATGGGGCCACTGCCAGAAAAGCAAGACAGCGAGGAACGGCACCATGACCACATAAAGTCCTGTCAGGAAGCCTGAGTTAGTGACAGACGTTGTCAATATTCCAACCTGTTGAAGTGCTGCGCCGGAAAAGAGCAGAACGCCGATAAAGAAAAACCCATAATAATCGGAACGTTTTAGCTTTGCCGGTGTATTTCTGGCCTCGCGGATTGCGAACGGTGCAATGGTCAGGGTAGCCAGCAGAAATCGAAGTGCAACGAACATAAAGGGGCCAACGCTGCCCATCGCGCTGGACTGGGCGACAAAGCCGAGGCCCCAGATCGCTCCGGCAAACAGCAGCAAAATATTGGCGCGTCCATGCGTCATGAGAGTCCCGCAAAATTTCTGCGGCTACTCCAAGCACCGCATCGATCGCTCTCTAGCGATTGCAGTTCATGGCGGCAAGTGTGCTGCAAACGTTATGCGCGTGTCAGCCGTATGATTTTCCCGTCGCCTTCATCGGTGAGAAGGTAGATCGAGCCATCAGACGCTACGCGCACATCGCGGATGCGTCCAAATTCACGCTTCAGCATCCGTTCTTCACCCTTGATGGCGCCTTTCTCATCGCGGTCCAGGCGCACGAGCATCCGGGACTTCAGGGCGCCGGCCAGAAGGTCGCCTTTCCACTCCGGGAACATCGCTCCGTCATATACCGCGAGCCCGGAGGGAGCGATCGAAGGGTCCCAGTAAAAGAGCGGTTGCTCATAGCCCTTCGCATGGGTGCCCTTGCCGATTTTGGCGCCGGAATAGTCCACACCATAGGTTATGACCGGCCAGCCGTAATTCTTGCCCGCCTGAGGCTGATTGACTTCATCACCGCCTTTGGCGCCATGTTCGACTGTCAACAATGAACCGGTGACGGGATCCCAGACCAACCCTTGCGGATTGCGGTGGCCCTTGGACCAGATTTGCGGCAGGCCTTTCTTGCCGTCGGCGAATGGATTATCCGCCGGGATGGTGCCATCCGCATTGATGCGGAGTATGGAGCCGGCCTCATCCCTGAAATCTTGCGAGCGCTTCATTGTGCCCTGATCACCGATCGTAACGAAAAGCTTGCCATCGGGTGCAACAAGAATACGCGAGCCGAAATGCGCCGATCCCTTGGTGCTTTGCTTTACCGAGAGCAGAACCGAGACGTTTTCGAGTTCGGCCCCGTCGCCATTGCGAACGAGACGCGCGCGCGCCATGACTGTGCCGGTACCATTCTGGCGCGGTTCGGTGTAGCTGAAATAGATATTCCCACTCTTGGCAAAGTCCGGCGCAAGCGCGACATCGAGCAGACCACCTTCGCCTCTGACCACGACTTTGGGAACATTGGCAACGGGCCTGGATGCTTTACCGTCCTCGACGATGCGTATCGTACCGCCGCGCTCAGTTACCAGGAGTGCGCCATCGGGCAGGAAGGCGAGGCCCCACGGATGGTCAAGGCCATCAGCAATTGTCTCGGCAGAGAGCGTCACCGTTTCAGTCTTGAAATCCTTGGCGAAAGCGGTCAGGGGCATTGATATCAAGACCGCAAACAGACCCGCTGAAGCGATTTTCGGTCCTTGTTTCATTGACGGCGATCCTCTTCGTCGTTCGCTGGATGATGTCATTTTGTGCACAGTTCGCCCATCCGGTCGTCTCACAGTGATGTGAATTCTCACTCAGCCAACGCTGATTTGCCTGCGCAAATGCCCGACATGCGACATTTTCCACTTTCTACGTGAATTCGCCGGAATCGGTGTTATATTAAGCGCTGAATGACTGAACGGTTCCGGAGTCTTGAGCTTCGGCGACCGTTTTCTTTTTGTGTCGAGGGGCATCGATCGATCGCTATTCGACATTGACTATGAAAGGAGAGGGCATGGAAAAGGTCCCGATGACTCAGGCTGGATTCGACAAGCTCAAGGAGGAGCTGCGCTGGCGCCAGCAGGAAGAACGTCCACGCATTATTGCGGCAATCTCGGAAGCGCGCGCCCACGGCGACCTTTCGGAAAACGCCGAATATCATGCCGCCAAGGAAGCCCAGAGCCACAATGAAGGCCGGGTCGGCGAGCTCGAGGATTATACGGCACGCGCCGAAATCATCGATATTTCCAAGCTGTCAGGCGACAAGATCAAATTTGGCGCTACCATTCAGCTGATCGATGAGGATACCGAAGAGAAAAAGGTGTATCAGATCGTCGGCGATCAGGAAGCTGATCCCAAGGCTGGCCGTATCTCCATTTCTTCGCCCATCGCGCGCGCGCTGATCGGCAAGAGCGAAGGCGAGACGATCGAAGTCAACGCACCCGGTGGTGCCCGGTCTTACGAAATCATCGGCTTCAGGTTCCTCTAGACTTCGTGCAGGAGCCCCTAAGCAGCGTCGAAGTGATCGCTCCGAATTTCAAGCGAAAGCTTTCCGGAGTCACTTCGACGATAATCCAACTCATCCCGCTACAGCGGGCCAATGGCCTGAACATTGTCACCATGGGCCCTGGATTGCCGGCGGAGCTGCCGAGCATCGGCTGGACATCGATCCCCGGGCTCTGGTTCAAGCCAAGGACCAGACCATTTCGCATCTGGCACGCGCGCCGCAACAATGAAATGATTGCCGGCATTCTCATGCGCCATGTCCTGCGCATGAGATTGAAGCTGTTGTTCACTTCGGCTGCGCAACGTGACCACCAGCCTTTCACCAAATGGCTGATCCGGCGAATGAACGCAGTGATCGCCACGAGCGGCAAGTCCGGAAGTTTCCTGAAGGTGCCCCACACCGTCATCATGCACGGTATCGATACCGAGCTGTTTCATCCACCACAGGACGATCAGGACAGGTTTGCAGCCTCGGGCCTCCCGGGGGAATTTCTCGTCGGCTGTTCGGGGCGCATCCGGCCTTCGAAGGGTACGGATCTCTTCGTCGATGCGATGATCAATTTGCTGCCGAAACATCCGCAATGGACGGCGGTCATGACTGGCCGCACGACTGCGGAGTACAAGGGCTTTGAACAGGCGCTGCGCGAGAAGATTGCGAAAGCCGGGCTTGGCGAGCGCATCCTGTTTCTGGGGGAGGTGCCCGATGTGCGCCTCTGGTATCGCCGGATGTCGCTTTACGTGGCGCCGTCGCGCAATGAGGGCTTCGGCCTGACGCCGCTTGAGGCGATGGCCTCGCAGACCGCGGTGGTTGCGAGTGATGCCGGGGCCTATGCCGAGATGATCGAACCGGAGACAGGAACGGTGGTTGCCGCCGGTGACGGGCGCGCGCTTGAACAAGCGATTGCGCCTTACCTCGCCGATCCAGCGATGTGTGATGAGGCGGGGAAGGTGGCAATTGCCCATGTCCGCGAGAACTTTCCGCTGCAGAAGGAGGCCGGCCGTATTGGGGAAGTCTACGAGCAGCTCTTCGCCGGTGGACCGCAGTCGTGACTGTTACGGCTTTCATCATCCATCTGAAGCGCGCGACAAAGCGCGGCGAGCACGTTCGCGGATTGATCGAGCGCTTGCCGGTGAAGGCGGAGATCGTCGATGCGGTGGACGCGCTCGAAATGGGCGAGGGTGATATTGCCGCCGTCTATGCCCGCTCGCTGAACAGTCCGTACTATCCGTTCGAGCTGCGGAAATCCGAGGTCGCCTGTTTTCTGTCGCATCGCAAAGCTTGGGCTGCAATTATCGATCGCAAGCTCGATGCAGGTCTCATCATCGAGGACGATGTCGAGGTGGATGCCGGCTTCGCGGCACAGTTGCAACTTGCGATCGATACGCTGCAACCGTCCGACTACATCCGCTTTCCGCGCTGGCCGAGGGGTGAGGCGGGGGCTGAAATCGCTCGCGAGGGTGCCAATAGCATCATTGAGCCGGAACTGCCGGGGTTGGGGATGCAGATGCAACTCGTTGGACGCGACGCGGCTATTGCGCTTTTTGCTGCAACGCAACGATTTGACCGGCCTGTTGATACGACGATCCAGATGCGCTGGCTGCATCCCGTCCGTGTATTGTCAGCGCGGCCAATCACCATCCGCGAGATCGATTTCGATCTCGGCGGGTCGGTCGTTCAGGGCAAGAACAAGACTTTGGCCGGTCGGCTGAAGCGGGAAATCCTGCGCCCCTGGTATCGCGTCACGCTTTATCTGTTTAATAAGGTCCGCCGTTAGAGGCTCGTCTTAAAGCACCATCAACGGTTCGTTCTTGACCGAACGGATGGTGAGGGACGTTCGAACGGAATCGACGTTGGGCGTCGAGGTCAATTCTTCGATGACGAAATTCTGGAACGTGCCGAGATCGCTCGCGACGCAATGCAGAAGGAAGTCCGACTCGCCGGAAACCATCCAGGCGCGGCGCACGAGTGTCCAATGCTTGGTTTTTTCGGCGAAGTTTTTCAGGTCGGCGTCAGATTGGCGGTGCAGACGGATCATGCAGAATGCGACGATATCCTGGCCGAGGATCGCGCCGTTCAGGATCGCACGATAACCCTGGATGATGCCGGCTTCTTCGAGCTTGCGCACGCGGCGCAGACAGGGCGGTGCCGATATGCCGACGCGCTCCGCCAATTCCACATTGGTGATGCGGCCATTGTCCTGCAATTGTTTCAGGATTTTCCAGTCGATCGCGTCGAGATCCGCCTTCAAAGGCATATTCCATCCTGTCCCACGAGAATTGCGGTCACCATAGGCGATTCCCCATGCTGTGTAATCACATCCCGCGATGGTTGCAAACAGGTTCCACAAATCTCCCAGGCTCTATCGAAATTCACGCCATGGCGGCCTGCAAACGGCGTTTTTCTGCGCTCCGGTGCTTACGTACCAAATGTACGCTGCGCTGCGGTGCTCGAAAACCACCGTTTTCGCCTCGCCCTGACATGAACCTCGACAGACCCTAGAAACGCCGCTCTTCCGCCACAAGCTGTGGCTAACCCGTCTATGTTGAGCGAAGACCTTGCAACAAAGGGTGCTGAACCACTACTTTATAGTCATTGAAAGAGCATGGTGGTCGTGCCATCTCTTGTATGTCGAACACATATTACTTCAAGGTCTAGTCATGTCACAGCGCCATGTGCCCGTTCTCATCATCGGTTCCGGTCCCGCGGGTTATACCGCGGCGATCTATGCGGCTCGTGCAAACCTGAAGCCCGTCATCGTCGCCGGCCTGCAGCAGGGTGGCCAGCTGATGATCACGACCGATGTGGAAAATTATCCGGGCTATGCCGATACGGTGCAAGGCCCGTGGATGATGGAGCAGATGCGCATCCAGGCCGAACATGTCGGCACCGAGATTGTCCACGACATCATCACGGAAGTTGACCTTTCCGTGCGGCCGTTCCGGCTCATCGGCGATGGCGGCACGCAATACACATGCGATGCGCTGATCATCGCGACGGGTGCGCAGGCGAAATGGCTGGGTATTCCAACAGAGCAGACTTTCATGGGCTTCGGCGTTTCTGCCTGCGCCACATGCGATGGCTTCTTCTACCGCAACAAGGATGTCGTGGTTGTTGGCGGTGGCAACACTGCGGTCGAGGAAGCGCTTTATCTCGCAAACCTCGCCAAATCGGTCACGATCGTGCATCGCCGGGATCATTTTCGCGCGGAGAAAATTCTGCAGGACCGCCTGTTCGCCAAAGAAAATGTCAAAATCATCTGGGATAACGTCGTTGACGAAATTACGGGAACAGTAGCCAAGGCGCCGATGCCCGCATCGGTGTCGGGCATACGTCTGAAGAATATGAAAACGGGTGAAACCACGGAGTTGGCAACCCATGGCGTTTTCGTCGCCATTGGTCACGCGCCGGCGGTTGAGCTTTTCAAGGGGCAACTTAAACACAAGCCGAATGGCTATCTCTGGACCGCAGCCGATTCAACCGCAACGGATGTGCCGGGCGTCTTTGCCGCCGGTGACGTTACGGATGACATCTATCGTCAAGCGGTCACCGCTGCGGGCATGGGCTGCATGGCAGCTCTTGAGGCCGAGCGTTGGTTGGCTGCCCAGGAACCAGTGCGTCAAGCTGCCGAATAGCAGCCGTTAATTTAGAGCCGGTCCCCGATGTGCGTGGCCGGAATGGGGGAGAGACTGCGCGATGTCGCTTGATTGGGACAAATTGCGAATATTTCATGCTGCTGCGGAGGCGGGGTCCTTTACCCATGCCGCCGAGACGCTACATCTGTCGCAATCAGCTATTTCCCGTCAAGTCAGCGCACTTGAGCAGGATGTCGGCGTTCCGCTGTTCCACCGCCATGCTCGCGGCCTTATCCTGACCGAGCAGGGCGAAGTGCTTTACCGCACCGCCCATGAAGTTCTTATGAAGCTGGAGAATGTCCGCTCTCGCCTGACAGAGAGCAAGGACAGGCCGTCGGGCAAATTGCGCGTGACGACGACGGTCGGCCTTGGCTCGGGCTGGCTTATCGAGCGCGTGCAGGAATTCATCGAGCTTTATCCGGAAGTTCAGCTGCAGCTGCTTTTTGACAACGAAGAGCTCGATCTGACGATGCGTCACGCGGATTGCGCTATTCGCCTGCGTCAGCCGCAGCAGCCGGATCTGATCCAGCGGCGGCTCTTTACCGTGCACATGCATGTCTACGCTTCACCGGCCTATATCGCCAAGTATGGCAAGATCGAAAGTATCGAGGAAATCGATACCCATCGCATTGTCAGTTTCGGCGAGCCCGCGCCGTCTTATCTCACCAATCTCAATTGGCTCGAGGTGATCGGCCGGACGGATGGCAATCTGAGACCCGCTGTCCTGCAGATCAACAACCTCCTGTCGATCAAGCGCGCTATACAAAAGGGCGTCGGCATCGGCGTGCTTCCCGACTATATGGTGGAAAAGGATTCGACGCTGGTCCGGCTCCTGCCAGAGATGGAATTGCCGTCGTTCGACACGTTCTTTTGCTACCCCGAAGGAATCAAAAACGCCGCTAAATTGCACGTATTTCGAGATTTTCTTTTCTCGAAAGCGCGTACTTGGTCCTATTAGGCAAGCTATTTCGACATTTTCCGAAAAGTTTTTCTTTCCAATCTTGTGCTGCTTTGCAGCATGATTTTGCCTGCGTCATCGACATTCCGTACCTGCAATTCCAACATTGTTCGTGATTTCGCCGGTATGCACCAAACGCATGGGTGCGATGCACAATTGGATGTTGCGAGACGGCGTCAAAGGGCTCATATCCACATCACTTGCCGGTGCGTCTCCTCCTCCCATTGCGCGCCCGCAAGTGTTCCCCTCTGGAGGTATAGCCGGAAACGGCACCTTCAAAACTTAAGGCCGGGCAATTGTCCGGCCTCTTTTCTTTTCAGGGGGTATGTCTTGTCATCTTTTGGGTGAGTGCGGATCGTCATCTTCGTTGCTGCGAAGTGCTTGAATTAATCTGCGTCTTGGCTCCATGTGCTCATGAAGCACACCTAATATGACGACCTCCTTTTCGCCCTCCGTGTCTTGTACCTCTTTAAAGTATATCAGGTGAGAGGCGCTGTGCCGTCGCTTGGAAACAAGTTCCAGATGCAAAGACCTGACGCCGTCTCTTAGGTCTTCTCGCGCGGTGGTCGACGGACGGTAGGGCTCATCGGCAATCAGATTGATGCCGTCGCTGATGATTTTGGAATATATCTGAACCTGTTTGGCACCAAAGAGATTCTTTGTGGTTCTAAGAATATCGGTTATATGAGCGTCCGCCTCTCTCGTCAGACGGTACTTCACTCATTGTCCTCTGAAAGAACGCTTGCGGCAATTTCCTCTATGCTGCGTGAGGAAAAATCCCGGCGGTCCGCTTGTCCTATCCCGACATCGAGCTTACGTCGCAGAATTTCGATTTTCTCGCGCTCGATATCTCGATCCCGTCTCAGCGCCCGGAGAGCATCGCGAACGAGTTCGCTGGCTGATGCATAGTCACCACTGTTCAACTCGGTCGAAACAAACTCAGCCATTTCCGGCGTCAGATTTACGTTCATAGTAGGCATGGGGGCCTCCTTTACGTAAAGAATTAGGGTATTGGCAAAAATTGTCAATGCGGGGTGCTTGCGGTACGCCAGGACCGATAGCCGTGTCGGATTCAGTCCGTTGGCAAAAAAGGATCTTGCCTCTTTGCCTTGGGTCAAGCCCGAGGATGACGGAGGGTGAGGGTGCTTTAGGACAAGGCGATGTTCCGAGCTACATTCGACGAATGAAAAAGGGGCCATTGGGCCCCTCGATTTCATCTATTGATCTTCTTAGCGAAGGTTGGCGCAGAAACGCTGGATCCGTTTTCCGGCCTCTTCGAGATTGGCATCAGACGTTGCATAGGAGATGCGGAAGTTCGGTCCGAGGCCAAATGCCGATCCATGCACGGCAGCCACGGCTTCCGTTGAAAGCAATTCGCTGACGAAATCCTCATCGTTCTCAATGACTTTGCCGGATGGCGCCGTCTTGCCGATCGCTGCCGCGCAGGAGGGATAGACGTAGAACGCACCTTCAGGCTTGGGGCATTCAAGCATCTTCGTCTGGTTGAGCATCGAAACGATGAGATCGCGACGGCCTTCGAATGCCTTTTTGAAGACCGGCAAATGCGCCTGTGTTCCGTCGAGGGCTTCTACCGCTGCCCATTGCGAGATCGAGCTTGTGCCGGAAGTCTGCTGGCCCTGTACCATGTCCATGGCCTTGATCAGCTCGATCGGGCCGGCCGCATAGCCGATACGCCAGCCGGTCATGGCGTAGGCTTTCGACACGCCGTTCATTGTCAGCGTGCGATCGTAGAGATTTGGTTCAACCTGTACTGGTGTCACGAACTTGAAGTCGCCATAGGTCAAATGTTCATACATGTCGTCGGTCAAGACCCATACATGCGGATGACGCACGAGGACATCGGTAAGCTTTTTCATTTCGTCCCAGCTATAGGCTGCGCCAGACGGGTTGGAAGGTGAGTTCATAATGATCCACTTGGTCTTCGGCGTGATGGCACGCTCCAGATCCTCGGGCTGCAACTTGAACTCGTTGGCCTGAACGGCGGAGACGATGACCGGCGTTCCGCCGCATAGCGAGACCATTTCCGGGTAGCTTACCCAGTAGGGCGCGACGCAGATCACCTCATCGCCGGGATTTAGCGTAGAGAGCAATGCGTTGTAGATAACGTGTTTGCCGCCGGTCGAAACAATCGTCTGGCTTGCCTTGTAATCGAGTTCGTTCTCACGCTTGAACTTGCGGGCAATTGCTTCGCGCAGTTGCGGAATGCCGGATACAGGGGTGTACTTGGTCTCGCCGCGCCGAATGGCAGCGATGGCAGCTTCCTTGACATTGTCAGGCGTGTCGAAATCCGGCTCGCCAACGGATAGCGAGATGACGTCACGGCCCTCGGCTTTCAGATCGCGTGCTTTCTGGGTGATCGCAATGGTTGCGGAAATCTTCACACGGGAAAGGGCGTCTGCGAGGAATGCCATGGTATCGTTCTCCTGAAACGGGTTTGATGACCGTAGATAGTTTGCGGGCCTGCTATGTCGCAATGGCGGCCGAATCGCAAGCAAAAGCATACTTGCGGGACTTCACATTATGCAGTTTCTGTGCAGGGTGTGGCATCGAACGTCCAATACATCAGCAATGTTTGAAGAATGCTTCAATCAAAATGATTGGACATATCGGCTCGCCGTGGGAATAGTCGCCCGCCAACCAAGCCGTCATTTGTGTGTCCGCACCGACGCTCTCAGGAGACCGCCACCATGCCAGTACTTTATTCACAACCTGATTCAGGAAATTGCTACAAGCCGCGGCTTTTGATGGCGAAATTGGGGATGCCTTTCGACCATATTTCGATTTCTTCAACTGATGGTTCAACGCGTAAACCTGAATTCATGGCGAAGAATCCGAACGGCAAGGTGCCGTTGCTTGAGTTGGACGACGGACGGTTTCTCGCAGAATCGAATGCCATTCTGCTTCATCTGGCGGAGGGCAGTCGCTTTGTTCCCGAGAATTCGTACGAGCGCGCATTGATGTATCAATGGCTGTTCTTCGAGCAATATACGCATGAACCAAATATCGCCGTTCGCCGGGCATTGCTGGTCTATCCGGAGCGGGCAAAGGATGCGACGCCCGAGCGTTTGGCAGCGACGCTGGAGGGTGGCAACAAGGCGTTGCTGGTGATGGAAAACCAGTTGCAGAAGACGCCTTATTTCACAGGCAATACCATCAGCGTCGCCGATATCGCACTTTATGCCTATACCCACGAAGCCAATCGCGGCGGATATGACCTCTCCGCCTATCCGTCTGTGGTAAAATGGCTGAGCCGCGTCGCGGGTGACGAGGGCCATGTTCCGATCACTTGGCTACCTGTTTGATCATCTATCAAGCTCTTGGCTATCGCCTGTAATGCCGGGCAGACGCTCAGCTAACGTATCAATCAAAATGCGAATGCGTGCTGGCATAAACGGTGCCTTCGGCCAGACAGCGTGTGTATCGAAAACCATCGATTCTACATCGGCAAGAACCTGTACAAGTTTGCCCTCGTTGACGCGATCACCGATCAGCCAGTACGGTAGCCAAGCCAAACCCAAACCATCGGTGGCTGCGTCGGCTACCGTTTCGAGATCGTCAAAGACGATCCGGCTGTTTACTAGCGCTGTACGGTAGCCTTTTTTGCCATCAGGGAAGAGCCAGGAACGGATGTTACCATTCTGGCCGTAAAGGATCGCTTGATGGGTCGCCATGTCGTCCAGTGTCGCAGGCGTCCCGTGCGCGGCAAGATAGGATGGTGCTGCACATATGGTCATACGCTGGCGGGCAATGCGTCGTGCGACAAGATCGGCAGTGTCCGGCAGACCCGCATTGCGGACAACAAGATCGTAGCCCTCCGCAACCAGATCCACCGGACGATCGGTAAAGGATACTTCAAAACGCAGCTGCGGGTGCCGCCGCGCAAGTTCGAATATAACTGGAGCGACGCATCGGCGACCGAAAAGCACGGGTACGCTGAGGCGCAAACGGCCCGACGGTTCGTTTTTTTCAGATGCCACCGCGGCTTCGCCAACATCAATTGCCGCAAGAACGCTCAAGCAATGTTCGTAAAAGGTATGGCCATCACTTGTTAGTGTGAAAGACCTCGTTGTGCGATGGCAAAGCCGCACGCCCAATCGCGCCTCAAGCCGTGCGATCGTCTTTCCCACTGCTGAACGTGACAAATGCAGCTTTTCAGCGGCAGCCGAAAACCCGCCTGCATCTACAACAGCGACAAATTCCTGAATGCCTGCCAGCCGGTCCATTCCATACTCTCATTGTAGAATCAAACGATACAGCTATGAGCTTATTCGGCGCAACTGTTTTGATTCTTACTCATATAGACAAGTCCCGAGCCTCACAAATGCAATAAGGACCATGCCATGACCAAAACAATGAGACGCTGGCAAATTACTGCCGCAGGCCGCGAAAACCTGAAACTTATCGATGCAATCATTCCGACGCCCGGCCCGGGAGAAATTTTGATCAAGGTTGCGGCAGTTTCCCTTAACTATCGGGACAAGCTGTTGATCGACGCCGGATTTGGGCTGCCAAATCCAATGAAAGAGCCATTTGTTCCCATGTCCGATCTTTCTGGAGCGGTTGTCGCAATTGGCGATGGCGTTACGCGCTTTGCAGAAGGCGACCGCGTGATTTCGACGTTCATTCCTGACTGGATTGAGGGTGATGGACCTGGCACAGCGCGCCACCCGAACGGGCGCACCCTTGGGGGACCCGTTGCGGGCGTCCTGGCAGAATATGTAATTTTAAGCGAAGAGTGGGCGGTCCGCGGGCCGGACAGGCTGAGCCATATCGAGGCGAGCACCTTGCCTTGCGCCGGTCTCACTGCGTGGACTGCGCTTGTCGAGAGAGGCAATCTGAAGGCTGGTCAGAAGGTGGTCGTTCTTGGAACCGGTGGCGTATCGCTCTTCGGTCTGCAGATCGCATTGTTGCACGGAGCTGAGGTCATTGTCGTTTCCGGTGACGATGACAAACTGACCAAGGCGAAAAAACTGGGGGCGCAGTACGGGATAAATCGCAAGAATGTAGACTGGGTCGAAACAGTGTATGCGATTACCAATGATCATGGTGCAGACCATATTCTCGAAACTATTGGCGGTGCCCATCTGGACAAATCCTTAAATGCTGCAGCAGTGACCGGTCGTATTACGTTGATCGGAATTTTTGACGGGTTCAGTGTTTCGGGAAGTTTTTTACCCCTCGCGGTCAAGCGCCTTGTCGTTGAAGGTGTCCAGGTCGGGCATCGCAAGGCATTGGAGGATCTCGTCAAGGCATATGATTTGTCAGACACAAAGCCTATTATCGAAGCCCTCTACAAAATGGAAGATTTGAATGTCGCGCTGGACCATCTGGATCGAGGTCCGTTCGGCAAGATCGTCGTCGAGGTGGGTTGAATCTACACCCCAGTCTTTGAGAGGTGACAGATAAAATGCAAAAAGGCGGGATAAAATCCCGCCTTTTAAATTCATGTGCGTTCAGAAATCAGACGATTCCCGTATGTGGATTAGCCAGCAACGCTAAGGTTGTCAGCGGACGACTTGCCCGAACGACGGTCCTGTACGATCTCGTAGTTGACCTTCTGGCCATCGTTGAGACCGCGCAAACCTGCGCGTTCAACAGCGGAGATATGGACGAATACGTCTGCACCGCCAGTATCAGGCTGGATGAAACCGTAGCCCTTGGTGCCGTTGAACCATTTCACTGTTCCCGTAGCCATGGGAAATTCCTTTCAGATATATAAGACAGGCAGCAAGCACATTTGCGGCCCAGGGAATCGAACCTATGCAATGGAGTTCATCAGGAAGCGCAACAGGTTACGCAGGTCGCAAAGTCACTCGACCGATAAAATCGATGCGGATTACATATGACAGAATTTGCCCCAAAACAAGCCGTATTGAAATGGGTTTATCGTCAGGGTTAAGTGCGGCGGGTTGCATAGGCGAATTTTGCCCCTACATTCGTTGTTGAATTTCAGCACAGTATCCGACGTGTTTTCATAGTAGATGCTAATGTGAACTGGCCGAATCGCGGTCGTCCACGGGGGAGACTCATGGCGGAGCAGAAACCAAGCCGATCCACAGCCACCTCGGTCGCGGGCGAAGTGGAAGCCGGGCTGCTCTCCCAGTTGCGCGTGATATTGGATATCTACTGGATATCGCCGGTCCGCAACCGCCTGATTCTCATGATACTCGGCGTTGTCAGTATCATCATCGTCACATCAGCGGGCCAGGTGCTGCTGAACCGCTGGAATGTCCCATTTTACGATTCACTGTCGCGACGCGATTTCCCTGCTTTTGTCGACCAGTTGATGGTGTTTTTTGCCATCGCTTCGGTTCTTCTCGTTTTCAACGTGGCACAAACCTGGCTGAACCAGATGACACGGCTGAAGCTGCGCGAGGGACTGACGCGCGATCTGGTCGGTGAATGGCTGGAACCGCGCAGGGCATTCAAGCTCTCGAATTCTGGACCGATTGGCGTCAACCCCGACCAGCGTCTGCATGAAGATGCGCGACATCTTTCGGAAATGTCGACTGATCTCGGGTTTGGATTGTTGCAGGCCACGATATTGCTGGTGAGCTTCATCGGTGTGCTGTGGACATTTTCCAGTGGTTTCGTGTTCAATGTCTATGGTTATAGCTTTTCCATCCCAGGCTACATGGTCTGGGCTGCTATCCTCTATGCCGCATCTGCATCGTGGCTCAGCTGGCTCGTCGGACGTAAATTGATCCGGTACAACGCGGACCGCTACCAGAAAGAGTCCGAGCTCCGTTTTTCGCTGATGCGGGTCAACGAGCATATCGATGCGATTTCGCTCTATAGAGGAGAGGCTGACGAGAATCGCCGGATCGGCTTTGACATCGACAGCCTTCTCTCTGCAATCCGCTTGCTGGTCACGGCGCTGACACAGCTGACCTGGGTCACCTCCGGTTATGGCTGGATCACCATCGTCGCGCCCATCCTCGTGGCAGCACCCGTCTACTTTGCCGGAAACCTGTCATTTGGCGGGTTGATGGCAGCAATCGGGGCCTTCAACCAGGTGCATGATGCCTTGAAATGGTTCGTCAATAATTTCGGCGCCATTGCCGACTGGCGCGCCACGCTCTTGCGCGTGACATCGTTCCGGCAGGCAGTGCAGGCGACCGACATCAAGAACAGCGTCGAACAACGGATCAAGTTCACGCAGTCGGAGACAAATGAGATCGTCCTCGACAAACTGAAGATTACGGCCCCACGCGAGACAGTTCGCCTGAAGGAGAAGAAGGCCGTGGTCAAGGAGGGCGAGCGCGTGTTGATCACCAGCGAACCCGGGATCGACAGAACCCTGCTCTTTCGAGCCATGGCCGGCCTCTGGCCCTGGGGGGCGGGCACCGTCAGTCTGCCGGCGAATACCAACATTCTTTTTATGCCGCGCCTGCCTTATTTCCCTCCAGGCAGCTTGCGTGAGGCGATGTCCTACCCTGTCGGCAAAGACGGATTCTCCGATGAGGAACTTGTTTCGGCGCTACACGAGCTGGGCCTGATCCGGCTCGAACCGATGCTCGACTTCAGGGCGCGCTGGGACAGGGAATTGAGCGACGATGAACAGCGGTCTCTCGCATTCGCGCGGCTCAAACTGCATAAACCGACGTGGGTCGTAATCGATGAGGCGCTGGACGGTATGGAGAAGGACGCCTACGAACGGGTTACCGCTGTGCTACGCGATGACCTGGCCAAATCAACAGTCGTCCATATCGGACGCGAGGACAAAAACGATCATGTCTTCTCCAAGGTGCTGCATTTCGTTAGCGATCCTTCCGGTCACGGACTTGAAGAAGAGGGTATCGCAGGCGTTTGAATGATCGGTTTGCGGGACGGTTAAATCCAGTTCTCGGTCAAGACCCCGGGCATGCGTATAAATTCGCGCATATTGTTGGTCACAACAACCAGTCCTTCGCTGCGCGCGTGACCACCTATCTGCATATCATGCGATCCGCACGGAGTTCCGGCTCGTTCAAGGTCCGCACGTATCTGTCCGTAGTGCACTGCCGCACCTGCAGCGAAAGGCAATACTTCGAGCCGGCTGACGAAGTGTTCGATCGCTTTCAAATTTTCAACGGTGCGAGCTGATTTCTCCGTCCCATAATGCATTTCGCCGAGTGTGATGCTGGATATGCATAGCTGTTCCGCGAGTGCATTGAACTTCTCCCGCAATTGAAGAGGATAGCTTTTCATTACGTAAATGCAGATATTTGTATCCAGCATATACCGTAGCATCAAAGCGGCTCGCGATCTTCGATTACAGGCTGTTCGCGTTCACTCATAAAGTCGTCGCTCAAACGCGGTCCCTGCGTAAAAAGATCATCCCAACGCTTGCCTTGAGGAACCACAAGACGACCCTGGCCGATCTTAAGGATATCCACTTGGTGCACGTCTTCGGGAAAAGCGACTGCTTTCGGCAAGCGGACGGCCTGACTGCGATTGGTCGTAAAAACGGTGGAGCTGGTCATGGTGAATCCTATGTACATCCCATTGGGATATACATAGGATAATGCTCGGAAAATGGCAAGACGACGACGTCCCTTGATTGGCAGAACGTCAGAGAAAATAATCCTGCAGCGGCCTCACTTCCAGCGAACCGGCCTTCAGTGCAGCGATGGCTTCGGCGACTGCGTCGGCTCCCGACAGCGTTGTGTAATACGGCACCTTCTGCATCAACGTTGCACGGCGCAGCGACTTCGAATCCGAGATTGCCTTGGCGCTGTCGGTGGTGTTGAACACCAGCTGCACCTGACGGTTGCGGATGGCATCCTCTACATGCGGCCGGCCTTCCTGCACCTTGTTGATTTTCTGGGCTTCGACGCCGTTTTCGCCGAGGAAGCGGGCGGTGCCTCCGGTGGCGAGAATTTTGAACCCCAACGCCGCCAGACGTTTTACCGGTGCGAGAATGCGCTGCTTGTCCTCATCGCGCACCGACACGAACAGCGTTCCATCGCGCGGCAGGTCGACACCGGCACCAAGCTGTGACTTGGCGAAGGCCAAGGCATAATCGTAGTCGAGCCCCATGACTTCGCCGGTCGAGCGCATTTCCGGTCCGAGCAATGTGTCGACGCCGGGGAAACGTGCGAAAGGAAATACGGCTTCTTTTACCGCGATGTGCTTGCGCGCCGTGGTCGAAGGTTTGCCGCCATAATTGGCCAGCGCTTCATCCAGCGTTTCGCCAGCCATTATACGCGCCGCAACCTTGGCAATCGGCGTACCGATGGTCTTGGCGACGAACGGAACCGTTCGCGAGGCACGTGGATTGACTTCAAGCACATAGATCGTGCCGTTCTTGATGGCGTATTGCACGTTCATCAGACCGACGACATTGAGCGATTTGGCAAGCGCAGCAGTTTGCTTTTCGAGCTCGGCGACGGTTTCGGCTGAAAGCGAGTGCACCGGAAGCGAACAGGCGCTGTCGCCCGAATGGATGCCGGCCTCTTCGATGTGCTCCATGATGCCGGATATCCACGTATTCTTGCCATCGCAGAGGCAGTCCACATCAACCTCGATTGCTTCGCTCAGATAACGATCAAAGAGGAGCGGATTTTTGCCGAGCAGTGTGTTGATCTGGCCGGTCTTGTCGTTGGGATATTTCTGCTTGATATCCTCGGGCACGAGTTCCGGCACCGTATCGAGCAGGTAACTCTGCAGGCCGCGTTCGTCATGGATGATCTGCATGGCGCGGCCGCCCAAAACATAGGACGGGCGAACGACGAGCGGAAAGCCGAGTTCGCCGGCAATGGTGCGGGCTTGTTCAACGGAATAGGCGATGCCGTTCTTCGGCTGGGCAAGGTCGAGTTTGATCAGGAGCTTCTGGAACCGGTCGCGATCCTCGGCAAGATCGATAGCATCGGGGGAGGTGCCGAGGATCGGGATGCCGGCTTTCTCAAGGGCATCCGCAAGCTTCAGCGGGGTCTGACCGCCAAACTGGACGATGACACCGTGCAGCGTTCCGGCCGTCTGTTCGGCGCGCAGGATCTCCAGCACGTCCTCGGCTGTCAGCGGTTCGAAATAGAGCCGGTCCGACGTGTCATAATCGGTCGAGACAGTCTCCGGATTGCAGTTGATCATGATGGCTTCGTAGCCTGCATCACGCAGGGCAAAGGCCGCATGGCAGCAGCAATAGTCGAACTCGATACCCTGGCCAATGCGGTTCGGACCGCCGCCGAGGATGACAACCTTCTTGGCATCGGAAACCTGTGCCTCGGATGCGAGCGCACCGGCAAAGGGCACTTCATAGGTCGAGTACATGTAGGCGGTCGGCGAAGCAAATTCGGCGGCGCAGGTATCGATGCGTTTGAAGACCGGATGTACATCGAGCTTGTGGCGCAGCTTGGTGACTTCGCTTGGTTCGATTCTGGCGAGGCCGGCAAGGCGGGCGTCGGAAAAGCCCATGCCCTTCAGCATGCGCAGGTTTTGCGCATCCTGCGGCAGGCCATGCTCGCGCACGCGCTCTTCCGTAGCGATAATCTCCGCCATCTGTTCGAGGAACCATGGATCGATCTTGCAGCCTTCGTGAACCTCCTCGACAGAGAGGCCAAGACGCAGGGCTTGGCCGACCATGCGCAGGCGATCGGGTGTCGGCACGCCGATGGCGGCACGGATGGCATTGTTGTCATTGCCTTCGCCAAGGCCGGGAATTGCGATCTCATCAAGGCCGGTAAGCCCGGTTTCAAGGCCGCGCAGCGCTTTTTGCAGCGATTCCTTGAAGGTGCGGCCAATGGCCATGACTTCGCCGACGGATTTCATTGCGGTCGTCAGCGTCGGTTCGGCGCCGGGGAACTTTTCGAAGGCGAAGCGCGGGATCTTGGTGACAACATAGTCAATCGAAGGCTCGAACGAAGCAGGTGTGGCTCCGCCGGTAATGTCGTTGTCGAGCTCGTCCAGCGTGTAACCGACGGCAAGTTTCGCCGCGATCTTGGCGATCGGGAAACCCGTTGCCTTCGACGCCAACGCCGATGAACGCGACACGCGGGGATTCATTTCGATGACGATCAGACGGCCGTTTTCGGGATTGACCGCGAACTGCACATTGGAGCCGCCCGTTTCAACACCAATCTCGCGTAACACCGCGATCGAGGCGTTGCGCATGATCTGGTATTCCTTGTCCGTCAGGGTCAAGGCAGGGGCGACGGTGATGGAGTCGCCGGTATGGACACCCATCGGATCGATGTTTTCGATGGAACAGATGATGATGCAGTTATCCGCCTTGTCGCGGACAACCTCCATCTCATATTCCTTCCAGCCAAGGACGGATTCTTCGATCAGCACTTCGGTCGTGGGCGACGCATCGAGACCGCTGCCAATGATCTCGTAGAACTCGGTGCGATTGTAGGCGATGCCACCGCCGGTGCCGCCCATGGTAAACGACGGGCGAATAATGGCTGGAAGCCCGACGTGATCGAGCGCCGCACCTGCCATGCCCAGCGCATGGGAAACATAGCGCTGCTTGCGGTCGCCTTCGCCAAGCTGCCATTCGGTCTCAAGCTTGTCCAAGGCCGCGTCGAGTTCAGCGTCGGAATATCTGGCTTTCACGGCTTCCCGCTGCTCTTGATGCAACTTGCGGTCGTGGTCCTTGACTTCGGTGGCATTGGCCAACATGGATTTTGGCGTTTCGAGACCGATCTTGGCC
This sequence comes from Phyllobacterium zundukense, assembly GCF_025452195.1. Taxonomy (NCBI): domain Bacteria; kingdom Pseudomonadati; phylum Pseudomonadota; class Alphaproteobacteria; order Hyphomicrobiales; family Phyllobacteriaceae; genus Phyllobacterium; species Phyllobacterium zundukense. The sequence goes on from NZ_CP104973.1 coordinate 2,235,556, forward strand.
ATCGCCTCACGAAAAAGCGCGCGGTCCTCGGCCTTATCAATCGCCTCGGCATTGGCGCCGATCATCTCGACATTGTAGCGGTCAAGCACACCCATGCGACGAAGCGACAGCGCGGTGTTGAGCGCAGTCTGTCCGCCCATCGTCGGCAGCAGCGCGTTCGGGCGCTCCTTGGCGATGATCTTGGCAACAACTTCCGGGGTGATCGGCTCGATATAAGTGGCGTCCGCCAATTCCGGATCGGTCATGATCGTTGCCGGATTGGAATTGACGAGGATAACGCGGTAACCCTCTTCCTTAAGTGCCTTGCAGGCCTGTGTGCCGGAATAATCGAATTCGCATGCCTGACCGATGATGATCGGACCTGCGCCGATGATCAGAATAGATTTGATGTCGGTGCGTTTTGGCATGTTCGGTTCCTATCAATAGCGTGCTGCACAAAAAACCGCACGGTTTTGACCGTACGGGCAGGCATATAATTCCAAATGCGAGGCTAAGGCTGCCTTATAGGCAAAGGAAGCGCATTGTGTAACCCCAAAAACGCGCGATTTTACGGTTTTTCGGAGCAGTTTTCGGCCAGATATATCGTGTGCATTAATCAGTCACGAAAATTGATTATCTATCGACTGCAGCTACACGTTGAAAAATAGCATCGTGCGTGAAACAAATATCGCACTATACTGTTGGAACTACAGCGCATCGACGTCTGTGCCGATGCAAGAGCCGGGAGACAGGAAATGCGTTGGCAGGGCCGCAGGCAGAGTGACAATGTTGAAGATCAACGCGGCGAGGGCGGTGGTTTTCCCGGCGGTATCGGCCGCGGTGGCGGCTTTCGACTTCCAGGTGGTTCCGGCTTTCGCACAGCGCGCGGGGGAGGCTTTTCCGGTATCGTCATTCTTGCAGCGATTTTCCTCTTCCTGAAATTCTGCACGAATATAGACCCCATGCAGATACTGGTCGGTGAAGGCGGCGGCCAGCTGGTGCCCGGCCAGAGTCAAGCGCCAAGCGGCGGCACTTCGGTCAAGAACGACGATCAGATGACGCAGTTCGCGCGCACTGTTCTTGCCGAGACCGAAGACGTCTGGAGCGGTATTTTCCAGGCCGAAGGACAGCAATATCCGGCTCCGACTATGGTGTTGTTCAGCGGCCAGGTCCGCTCCGCCTGCGGCTTTGCGAGCGCCGCATCCGGGCCCTTCTACTGCCCCGGCGACAAGAAGCTCTATATCGACTTGAGCTTCTATGACGAACTCGAACAGAAATTCGGCGCCTCCGGGGATTTCGCACAGGCCTATGTCTTAGCGCACGAAGTAGGCCACCACATACAGAACCTCATCGGCGTCCTGCCGAAATTCAACGCGATGCGGCAGAGCATGAGTCAAGCCGACGCGAATTCGATGTCTGTGCGTGTCGAGCTTCAGGCGGATTGCTTCGCCGGTATCTGGGGGCATTTCACCAAGCAGCAAGGCATACTTGAAGCTGGCGATCTCGAAGAGGCACTCAATGCTGCCCAGCAGATCGGCGATGATAATCTGCAGCGGAGGACGCAGGGCTATGTCGTGCCGGAAAGTTTCAACCACGGCACGTCGGCTCAACGCGCCAACTGGTTCAAACGCGGTTTCGACAGTGGCAAGCTCGAGAGCTGCGACACGTTTAGCGGGAATATTTGAGCCTAGTTATCTCCCCTTTTGTGGGGAGAAAGCGATTTCAGCATCTTAGCCCTTGCTAAGTGCTAGAAATTGCAAGAAAGGGGATCCGCCCCAATGAACTACCCCCTCACTTGGATTTTCCAAGGATTTAGCGAAGAGGCTAAATCCAGGAAAATCCTTTCTCTCCCACAAGGGTAGAGATAAGAGGCGCCGTGCTATTTCCTTCGATCAACCCGCGTCCTGCTCGCTCATGAAATCCATCCCCAGAGCATGCGCCACGGCGGCGTTTGAGTGAATAGTCGTTGAATCGAACACCGGCAGAGCGAGATTGTCATCGGTCAGAGACAGACAGATCTCCGTGCACCCGAGAATGACGCAGTCGGCGCCGGCATCCTTGCCGCGCTGGACGATCTTTTCCAACGCGTGACGGGAATCATCCTTGACGACGCCGCAGCAAAGTTCGTCGAAGATCACCGAATGCACCTTGGCGCGGTCAATCTCATTGGGCACAATCAGCTCGATATCGAACTGATCGCGCATATAGTTTGCGTAAAAACTGTGCTCCATAGTGTAGCGCGTCGCGAGAAGCAGTGGCCGCTTCTTGCCCGCTGCCTGGAGCGCGCGGCCGGTTTCATACCTGATATCGATGAGCGGAACATTGACGGACGCGGCAACCGCATCGGCCACCAGATGCATGGTATTGGTACAGATCAGGACACAGTCCGCACCGGCGCCTTCAAGTCGCTTGGCCGCGTCGGCGAGAAGGGCTGCGGCGTCATCCCAGCGGTCGCTTTTCTGCAACGCGACGACTTCGGCGAAATCCAGCGATTGCATGGCGATTTTGGCTGAGGCGAGACCGCCCAGACGTGCCCGGACCATTTCGTTGATCTGGCGGTAGTAGACCGCCGTACTCTCCCAGCTCATTCCACCGATCAGTCCGATAGTACGCATTCGCAAGTTCCCTAAATTGATTACTGGCAGGATAATAAATCGGCTTGAGCGCGGAGTGTTGGCAAAGTTTGTGGAAGTTCCTTGCCGGCAGACAAAAATCAGGCGTATAATTCTCCAAATGCGCTGAGAAATTGCTGGAGGGGTGAGATGCTCGATGATCGTGATCGCAAGATTCTCAATTTGCTGCAGGAGAATGCGTCGTTTGCCGTCTCTGATCTGGCCGATCGGGTAAGCCTTTCGATCTCGGCTTGTTCGCGGCGGATTCAGCGCCTGGAGGACGAGGGTTATATCGCCAAGCGGGTCGTGCTTCTGGATCGTGCACATGCCGGCCTGCCGACGACGATGTTCGTGATCGTGCGTACAGCCCGCCATTCTGCCGGTTGGCTCGAACAGTTTCGCGCGGCGATCGTCGACATTCCCGAAATTGTCGAAGTGCATCGCATGACCGGGACGATCGATTATATCCTGAAGTTGGTGCTTCCGCGCGTCGAAGCCTATGACGACATCTATAAGGCGCTTGTGGAGAAGGTCGAGTTCTTCGATATATCCGCCTCTGTTTCGATGGAAACATTGAAAGCGACTACAGCGGTGCCAACGCACTATGCCCGCTAGATTCAGGTGATGCCGGCCTGATTGCGCACAATTTGACAGGGTTTGTCAGGAGGATTTCGCCGAGAATGCACTTTCCGGTGGCGGAATGGCAGATTTCCTGATCATGTTCACGGATTGTTTCGCATTATCCTATGCAATACAACGATTTTCCGCGCAATCGCGGACATAAACGCCAGTTGCGAGTTTTCCGATGATTGACCCTATCCTGGCCAAACGCGGCCTGACGCTCGTCTTCATGATCCTGCTGCTGGACATCATCGGCATCGGCATCATCGTGCCAGTCTTGCCGGAGTATCTTGAGGAATTGACCGGCACGGATGTGGGGAATGCAGCAATCTACGGCGGGTGGCTGCTTTTCGCCTATGCCGGCATGCAGTTTGTTTTTGCGCCGCTGATCGGGAATCTCAGCGATCGCTTCGGCCGCCGGCCAATATTGCTGACGTCGGTTATCACCTTTGCCTTGGACAATCTGATCTGTGCGCTTGCGCCAAACTTCGCCATCCTGCTGATTGGCCGAATCCTTTCAGGTATCAGCGGCGGCAGTTACTCCACGGCCTCCGCTTATATCGCCGATGTCAGCACGGACGAAAACCGCGCCAAGAATTTCGGCCTGCTTGGCATTGCATTTGGTATCGGTTTTATTCTTGGACCCATCATTGGCGGCTTCCTCGGCGAGTTTGGCCCACGCATACCGTTTTACGGGGCGGCGCTGATCTCGTTTCTGAATTTCGTCGCGGCTTATTTCCTTCTGCCCGAAACGCTTGCCGCGAAGGATCGCCGGAAATTCGAATGGAAGCGTTCCAATCCGCTTGGCGCTCTAAAACAGATGCGCAATCACACGGGCATTCTGTGGCTCGGGCTCGTGTTCTTTATGCTGACGCTCGGACACATGTCGTATCCCGCAGTATGGGCCTATGTCGGCAGCTACCGCTACGGCTGGAGCGAAAGCGATATCGGCATATCACTTGGCATCTACGGCCTGTGTGCGGCAATTGTAATGGGGCTTGTTTTGCCTCGCATCGTGTCGAGATTTGGCGAATGGCGCACGGCCGTCATCGGCCTTGCCTTTGCGGCGCTCGGTTTCTTCGGTTATGCCAGCGCCTGGCAGGGCTGGCTGGTCTATGTGGTGATCGTTGCGACCTGCCTTGAAGGGGTCGCTGATCCAGCCATGCGCAGTATCGCCTCCGCAAAAGTGCCTGCATCGGAGCAGGGCGAGTTGCAGGGGGCGATGACCAGCCTGTTCAGCATCACCAATATTATCGGGCCGCTGATCTTCACGCAGATATTCGCGATCTACACCGCGCCGGGCGCATCCATCACCTTTAGCGGCGCTCCCTATGTGCTTGGCGGGATTTTCGTGCTGATCGGCCTGATCGTTTTTGTACTGCGCGTCGAAAAGCCATCGCTGGCCAAAGACGAGGTTCTCGTTCCAGGTGCGTTGGCCCAGAACGAGGCTGGTTAAGCGGTTTTATAGTCCCAAGTCTGACAGGCCGGGATGATCGGCTGGACGTGGTCCGGAACGATCCCAGTGAAACTTGCGTTCGGATTCCTTGATCGGAAGGTCGTTGATGCAAGCAAACCGCTTTTGCATCAGGCCGTTTTCGGCGAATTCCCAGTTTTCATTGCCATAGGCGCGAAACCAATTGCCAGAATCATCGTGGTATTCGTAGGCGAAACGAACGGCGATGCGATTGCCGGTGAATGCCCAAAGCTCCTTGATGAGCCGATAATCGAGTTCACGGTTCCACTTGCGCGTGAGGAAAGCCACGATTGCCTCGCGCCCCTCCACAAACTCTGCACGATTGCGCCAATAGCTGTCGATCGTATATGCCAGCGATACCCGCTCGGGGTTGCGGCTGTTCCAACCGTCCTCCGCGCCACGAACTTTTTGCGCCGCGGTTTCGTGAGTAAATGGAGGTAGGGGCGGGCGCTGTTCCGGCATGGTCGATACTCCTCATTTCTACTTTCCGTGAGTCGCGCTTAGTCCTTGATCAGGCGGCGTGGTCCCGTTCCGGCAGTGTCTGCATGCCCTTGCTCTCCCGGATCAGGTTGAAGAACCTGCGGAACAGATAATGCGAGTCTTGCGGACCGGGCGACGCTTCGGGGTGATGCTGCACTGAAAAGACCGGACGCCCAACAACACGCAGGCCGCAATTGCTGCCGTCGAACAGCGAGATATGGGTTTCCTCGACACCATCCGGAAAGGATTGCGCATCGACGGCAAAGCCATGGTTCATAGAAACGATCTCGACCTTGCCCGTTGTGTCGTCTCGCACCGGATGGTTGGCGCCATGATGGCCTTGGTGCATCTTCTTGGTATCGCCGCCAAGTGCGAGCGCCAGCATCTGGTGACCGAGGCAGATGCCGAAGACCGGAATGTCGGTCTTGATAAGCTCCTTGATGGCAGGAACGGCGTATTTGCCGGTCGCCGCCGGATCACCTGGTCCATTGGAGAGGAAAATGCCATCGGGTTTATGGGCCAGAACGTCTTCTGCGGTGGCTGAAGCCGGGAGAATAGTGACTTTGGCACCGAGACCGGCGATGAGCCGGAGGATATTGCGCTTGATGCCGTAGTCGATGGCGACGACGTGGAATTCAGGCGCTGTCTGCTCGTCAAAGCCTTCATTCCATACCCATGGCTTCTCGGTCCAAACGGAACTTTGCCCCGAGGTAACGTCTTTGGCGAGGTCGAGATCAAGCAGGCCATGCCACGCTGCGGCGCGCTTTTTCAGCGCTGGAATATCAAATTTCCCGTCCGGATCATGGGCAATCACCGCGTTCGGCATACCCTTCTCGCGGATGAGAACCGTCAGGGCACGGGTGTCGACGCCAGCCAGAGCAATAACGCCGCGGGCTTTCAACCAATGATCCAGGTGGTCGGCAGCGCGATAGCTCGAGGGTGCCGTAATGTCGGCCTTGAAGATTGCGCCAACCGCACCCGCGCGATTGGCCGGGGTCAGGTCCTCGATGTCTTCCTTGTTGGTGCCGACATTGCCTATATGCGGGAAGGTGAAGGTGACGATCTGGCCGGCATAGGACGGATCGGTTAGAATTTCCTCATAACCGGTAAGCGCGGTGTTGAAGCAGACTTCCGCTTCGCAGATGCCGGTCGCGCCAAGGCCCTTGCCTTCGATGACGGTGCCATCGGCCAGAACCAGCAATGCCGTCGGCTTGAATTCGGTCCAGCCCGCGGTCTTTGAGGATGTACCGGCGTCTGTCGTTGTGTTGGTGGTCATGCGGCACTCCTGAGCGTGGGCTTGCGTCGTTGCCGGCGTTGAAAAACGCCGTCCAACGTTCCATATGACATGGCTGAACGCGGTGGTGACGAGGCTCCCCACCGCAGCAACAACAAAATGTCTGGCTAAGACCCAGTCCATAAACAAAGCCGCGCACAAGGTCAATTGCGACACAAGAACTCTTCGTGGAATCATGCCAGAATCGGCGTTTCGCGATGATTGTCTTTGTTTGCCGTCAACATTAGGGTGCGCGAAAGCAGGAGATCAAATTATGCGCGATACCATCGCAGCGGCACTGACCACAGCCATTAAAGCACAAGACAAGCGCCGCGTGCCGACGCTGCGCCTGATCATGTCCGCAATCAAGGATCGCGATATTCTCAACCGGGGTTCGGGCAAGGAACCCGCAACGAATGAGGAAATAAGCTCCATTCTCGCCAAGATGATCAAGCAGCGCGAAGAGTCGGCAAAGCTTTATGAAGAGGGCAATCGTTCGGAACTCGCCGGGCAGGAGCGGGCGGAGATCGAGATCATTCGTGATTTCATGCCGAAGCAGTTGAGCGAAGCGGAGATCCGCCATGCCGCCAAGCAGGTAATCGATGAGATTGGTGCAAGCGGCCTGCGTGACATGGGCAGGAGCATGAATGTGCTGAAAGAAAGATACGCTGGCCAGATGGATTTCAGCAAAGCCAGCAGCATCGTGAAAGAGATTCTGCAATAGGTGAGTTCATCGCATCTGTAGTGATGCTGGCCATCTTCCGAAGCCGCGCATGTCGCGCAGAGGATTGGAATGTCATGGCCCTCGGGACGAAAGCGCAATACGCCTGACCTCGTCAGCCGCTGCTTCGAGAACGTGCTGCGACATATCTTCATCTGTCATGATACGAGAGACCACCACGGCCCCAACCATGAGGGACAGTACGGCCATCGCTTTATGACAAGGTTTGGAGCTCTCCGATTTCGGCATCATCTCATCCAGGATCTTCAGATGAGCTTCGATGCCGTCTTGAAACGGAGCCCGTACCTCTTCGCTCTGCCGCGCGGCATCAGAACCAAGTGCCGCCAGAGGGCACCCGTCGCTCCTCTCCTGGCGATGGCCCATGGACAAATAGAACGAAACAACTGCTTCAAGTGGATCAGGATTGCCGGTAGCTGCTGACGACCATCTGCGGGTTGCGTGTTCCATCGCACGTCTTGAAGCCTGTGCGGCAAGATCGGCTTTGGATTCGAACTGCTTATAGAACCCGCCCTGAGTAAGGCCGGCGCCCTTCATCAAATCCTTCAGTCCAATGCCGTCAAAGCCGTGCTCCCGGAAGAGCCGACTTGCGGCGTTTATCACCCCTTCGCGATTTTCTTCGGCCTGTGCACGGCTGACTCGCATTTTGACCTCCAAAATTAGATTTCGTTTGACATCTATAGCAAGTTTAGAGTTAGATCGCAATCTAAATCGAACCCTGCACCTGTCAACAAGGCTAATTGCAATGAACCGCAAATTTCTTCTCTCATCGATAGCGTTTCTGGTGGCGGCCGGCGCTGCGGGAATTGTGTTCGTCGTCGAACCATCTGGAAAGGCAGCGGAAGCCGCGGATCCCCGCATGGCGGCCCCATTCGTCAAAGTGGTGAAAGCAAAGGCGCCCGAGACGTTCGAGCGAACCTTCACAGGAACCATCGCCGCCCGGGTGCAGAGCAATCTTGGGTTTCGTGTGCCTGGCAAGATCGTTCAGCGTTACGTGGACGTCGGCGAAAAGGTCAAAGGCAGCCAGCCTCTAATGCGCATCGATGAAACTGATTTGCGTCTTGCGCTTGCGGCGAAACGCAATGCAGCTGCCGCTGCCCGTGCGGTATTCACACAAGCGCAAGCAGACGAGCGAAGATACGCCGCCCTCGTTAAAAATGGCCTGGCTGCATCTCCCCAACGTTATGAGCAAGCCAAGACAGCTCTCGACACTGCCGCCGCGCAGCTTGCTGCGGCGGAAGCCGATGCAAGCGTCTCGGAGAATGAGGCAACCTATTCGCTTCTGGTCGCTGACTCCGATGGAACCGTGGTTGAGGCGCTCGGGGAGCCCGGACAAGTCGTAGCGGCAGGCCAAACTGTCATCAGGCTTGCCAAGGCGGGGCCGCGGGAAGCACTCGTCTGGCTTCCTGAATCGCTTCGGCTGGAACTCGGGGAAGTGGCACATGCAAGTGTCTACGGAAACGAAGCGGAGGAAGATAAGGCCCGGCTTCGCCAGATATCGGACGCTGCGGACCCTCAGACTCGCACCTATGAGGCTCGGTGGGTTCTGGAGGGCGCAGCAGCATCGGCTCCGCTAGGTGCAACAGTGACAATAAGAGTTTCCAACAAAAGCAGCCAAGCGCATGCAGTGGTGCCTGTCGGCGCTGTCTTGGATGATGGCAGTCGAACCGGGGTATGGGTATTCGACGAGAAGCCCTCGATCGTCCACTTCAGGCAGATAAAGGTCGAACATATCGGCGAGGAGAACGCAGTTGTCTCCGGCCTCGAGACAGGCGAGCCGGTCGTCGCTCTTGGGGCCCATTTGCTGGTGGACGGGGCAAGCGTCCGAACCAAAGCAGAACAAACCAGAGTGGCGAACTAAAATGAACCTCAACCTTTCAGCGCTGGCAGTTCGTGAGCGGGCCGTCACCTTGTTTTTCATCCTGCTCTTGGCCGCTGCGGGTGTCTATGCCTTCGTCAAGCTCGGCCGAGCAGAGGATCCCTCCTTCACCATCAAGACCCTGACAGTGACAGCCGCATGGCCAGGTGCAACAGCGCACGAGATGCAGGATCTCGTCGCTGAGCCACTTGAGAAGCGTATCCAGGAACTGACGTATTACGACCGTGTCGAGACGACAACTCGACCAGGCTATGCCTTTTTGACCGTTACTTTAAAGGATAGTATGCCACCTAATGCCGTCGACGAAGAGTTTTATCAGGCTCGCAAAAAGCTTGGAGACGAGGCGCGAAAACTGCCTCAAGGTGTCTACGGACCTTTTGTCAATGACGAGTACTCCGATGTGAGCTTCGCTCTTTATGCGCTGAAGGCCAAGGGATTGCCTATGCGAGAGCTCGTGCGGCAAGCCGAATTGATCCGTCAGGATCTTCTCCATGTTCCGGGCATCAAGAAGATCAATATTCTCGGAGAGCGGCCCGAACAGATCTTTGTCGAATTTTCCTATTCCAAGCTGGCCACTCTTGGAATCTCGCCACAAGACATCTCTGCCGCTTTACAGAGACAAAACACGGTAACGCCTGCCGGCTCAATCGATACGAGAGGTCCGCAGGTCTTCATGCGTTTCGACGGTGCATATGTTGGTATCCAGGCAATCGCGGATACGCCCATTGTCGCAGCCGGGCGCACGTTGAAGCTCTCAGATTTCGCAGAAGTGCGGCGCGGCTATGAAGACCCGGCCACTTACATCATCCGTCATGAGGGTGAGCCGGCCATCATGCTTGGCGCAGTAATGCAGCAAGGTTGGAATGGTCTGGAGCTCGGCAAGGCGCTCGAGGAAAAATCTGCCGCGATCGCTCAAACCCTTCCGCTCGGCATTACGCTCGCTAAGGTCAGCGATCAAGCGGTGAACATCGAAGCTGCGGTCGGTGAGTTCATGATGAAATTCGCCATGGCACTCGGCGTAGTATTGCTTGTGAGCCTCATCAGTCTTGGCTGGCGTGTAGGAATTGTTGTTGCGCTTGCCGTTCCGCTCACGCTTGCCGTCGTCTTCCTCATAATGCTCGAAACCGGCAGGTTTTTCGATCGTATCACGCTCGGCGCGCTGATCTTGGCGCTCGGACTTCTTGTTGATGATGCCATCATTGCCATTGAGGTCATGGTAGTGAAAATGGAAGAGGGGATGGATCGAATAAAGGCGGCCGCGTATGCCTGGAGCCATACCGCAGCGCCGATGCTGTCCGGGACACTTGTGACGATCATCGGGCTGATGCCAGTTGGTTTTGCCCGATCGACCGCCGGCGAATATGCGGGGAACATCTTCTGGGTGGTGGGTTTTGCGCTCGTTGTTTCGTGGGTCGTCGCGGTGATCTTCACGCCGTACCTAGGCGTTAAAATGTTGCCAGAGATCAAGGCAGTGCAGGGTGGTCATCACGCCATCTATAATACTCCGAATTACCGTCGCCTGCGTTCGCTTATCGAGTTAGCAGTTCGCCATAAATTCATGACGTGCGGAGTGGTCGGCATCGCCATGGCCGTTTCTGTCGTGGGGATGGGAGCTCTGAAACAGCAATTCTTTCCGACGTCGGACCGCCCCGAGGTCCTGGTCGAGGTTCGCATGCCTGAAGGTACCAGCATCGAGGCGACGACCGGCGCGGTCGCAAAAGTTGAAAGTTGGCTGCAAAACCAGCCCGAGGCAAAAATCGTCACAAGCTACGTCGGTCAGGGCGCTCCTCGTTTCTTTTTTGCCATGGCACCGGAATTACCAGACCCCGCGTTCGCCAAGATCGTTGTACTCACTCCTGATTCTCCCGCGCGCGAGGCTTTGAAGCATCGCCTTCGGGCTGCCGTTTCGGACGGGCTAGTCCCCGAAGCCTCTGTCCGCATCACCCAGCTCGTGTTCGGCCCTTACACTCCGTTTCCGGTCGAGTTTCGCATCATGGGCCCCGACCCCGACCAACTGTACGACATCTCGGAAAAGGCCCTCGATATCATGAAAGGCGTGCCCGACGTTCGCCAAGCTAATCGAGATTGGGGCAATCGAACGCCTGTACTTCGCTTCGTTCCTGACCAGGATCGGCTTAATCTGATCGGCCTTTCTCCAGCGGAGGCAGCCCAGCAGATGCAATTGTTGTTGACGGGTATCCCGATTACGCAGGTGCGGGAAGACATCCGCAACGTGCCTGTCGTCGCACGTAGCGCCGGTGAGAACCGGCTCGACCCCTCAAGATTGGCCGATTTCTCGCTGACGAGCAGGGATGGCCGGCAGATCCCGCTTGATCAGATCGGCCATTCCGAGATCCAGTTTGAGGAACCGATCCTGAAACGCCGCGACCGGACGCCTGTCATCACAGTCCGTTCGGACATCAATGAAACGGCGCAACCTCCGGAAGTCTCCCAGCAGGTTCTGAAGGCGCTTCAGCCGCTCATTGCCTCGCTCCCCGTGGGCTATCGCATCGAGATGGGTGGCAATATCGAGGAATCGCTCAAGGCCAATCTCGCGCTGGTTCAGATATTTCCAGCGATGATTGCCGCCATGTTGATCGTTATTATCCTCCAGGTTCGTAGCCTGTCGACGATGACCATGGTCATGATGACAGCGCCGCTCGGTCTGGCCGGGGTGGTGCCGGTGCTCCTCCTCTTCAATCAGCCTTTTGGCTTCAACGCCATCCTCGGGTTGATCGGATTGGCAGGGATCCTGATGCGTAACACTTTGATTCTTACCGAACAGATCAAGGAGAACCGGGCGGCTGGTCTCGATGACTACCACGCCGTCATCGAGGCTACAGTGCAGCGGACTCGTCCCGTTATCTTGACTGCACTGGCGGCCGTTCTTGCTTTCATTCCACTGACCCATTCGGTTTTCTGGGGATCGATGGCATACACGCTGATCGGCGGTACGGCCGTCGGTACTGTAATGATCCTCCTCTTTCTTCCCGCACTTTACGCTACCTGGTTCCGCATCAACCCCGGGGAGAATGACGCCGATAGAAATTCGCTGAAGGAGGTGCATGTGCAAACAGCTATGGCCGCCGAGTAATGTCCTTGCGGTGAGCAATTTTGAACGCTGGAGATGCGGAGCCCTCACGTGATCTTAGTTTCGAGTTCGGCTTTCCACCGAGAAAACGATTGAAAATGCCCATTTTACTGGGTTTCTTTTACGATTATTGAGTCGGACTTTTGAAAGTGGCTACAGCATCGATCTGGTCAATGCGACAATTTGCATAGCTATTATGCATTTTTGTAAGTTGCCAGATTTTTGTGCGGTGCTATTTTGTAGATGTTGGGTTCTTCTCCTCCCAGATACCCCAACATCGAATGTACTGCACCTCCTCCCGCGGTACATTTACAATCAGGACCGCTGCACCTCCTCCCGCAGCGGTCCTTTTTTATTTGGAGCTATCATCGGCCTCGTCAGGCGGTTGCTTCTGGGTTGCCAGTTCCTCGACTGCCTCCGCGAGAGTCACCACTTCCTTTTCCCGCATCTGGTCGATCTTCTGGTGAAGAAGTTCGATCTTCTCATGCAACAGTTCGATTTCGAGCTCTGCCTTGATGTTGATGCGGTAGTCGTTCTCCGCTTCCTTCCGATCGATATCCTGCTGACGGTTCTGGCTCATCATGATGAACGGCGCGGCATAGGCTGCCTGGAATGACAGAGCCAGATTGAGAAGAATGAAAGGATAGGGATCCCATTCCCGCACGTAGGCGGTGACATTGAGTACTATCCAGAAAAACAGGATTGTCGTCTGGATGATGATGAATGACCAGGATCCCATCGTTGCGGCAACTCTGTCGGCGATCTTTTGTCCGCGGGTGAGCTGATTTTCGATGTCGGCAGGTTTGATGTTGCGATCCCGCCGGCGAATTGCCCTTAAATGGTGAAGCAATTTTCGCTCGGCATCCCACAGACCTTGTTTCACTTCTTCGACATTGGTCATTCTTTTATCCGATCGCTTTGCTCATATTGACGCCTGTCACGCGAAATCCAGAAACATCATAAAGATGTTTCGCCCGTTTGTTGTCTTCAGCCACGCGCAACTTGATTTGCGTGATCCCCGTTTTGGACAGTTCCAACTCCAGAGCGGCCAAGGCTTCCTTGCCGTAGCCTTTTCCCTGATGCACGGCAAAAATATGGAAATCGCTTATGTGGATCGAGCGTGCCGGGATATCCGGCCGGTACCAGAGATAACCGATTATACTGTCCTCACCTGAAATACTGTCGATTATACACAGCAGCACCTGGCCCGGTGTTGCCACGCCTTGTGGCAGATCTTCATCAATCTCCCGCAAGGCCTGCAAACGAGATTCGACAGGTGAAAGTTGGTAATTGGCTGTTATTTCCGTCGCGTAGTCAGGAATGAAATAGTCCAGATAAGCCGCGTATTCATCGGCACGCATCGGTCTTAGCGAAATCATCACGCTCATTTCCCGTTTTGTTGATTTGTAGTTCGGCGCTCCGCTGGAACTCGAATGACTTTGCGGCGTTCATTTATCATAAAAACGGAGGCTGAAATGAAAGAACAAACCTGGTCGACTATTATTGGAATGCTGGCTGGATTGTCAGTTGGCGCGGGTGTTGGCGAAGCAATCATGGGCAATGTACTTCTTGGACTTCTGATCGGTACCGCCATGGGCGCTTTCATTGGGTCCAACAGTCACATTCATCGCGATTATTAGACACGAAATACACTGGCACAAGTGAGATCATCTGAGCGTTTCGCTGGATGTTGCGCCGACGGTCGCCCTTGACGGTCAGCTGTGCAAAGCGCGCAAACGTGTGGTGTTCAAAAGGCCCTGTTCTTCGAGGACGGGATACGCCATGGCTGCCAGCAGCGAATTGACCTGTTTCAAATCGCGGATCGTGTCGAGGTGAATCGAGCTCGTCTCGACGCTTCGGGTCGTGCCTTCACGCAGGCGGCGGAAGTGCCGCTCGCTGCTCTGCTTTTCAAGATCGCGCAAGTGGTCTTTTTCAAGCACCAGTTGATGGGCCGTTTCGCGATCACGTGAGACGAGCACATTAAACGCCATACGCGCGTTGGTGAGCACCTTGGCGTGGAAGTTGCTGAGTTCCAGCCAGCCTTCGTCGGTGAATTTGAGTTTCCGGTCCATCTTCTTCTGCACCAGCGCCAGCATGTTGCGGACGATGATGTCGCCGACCTGTTCCAGCTTTACGCATGCGCCAAGCAGCTCCCGGGCGCGTGCGACTTCAAAGTCGCTCAGAGGCTTGGTCGTCAGCTTGGCAAGGTAGAGTTTGATGGCCGCATGCTTGCGGTCGACCTTGTCATCAAGGCCGGACAATTCGTCGATACGCTCCTGAACAGGATTCTCGTAGAGCCCGATGATTCCGCGCAACATAATCTCGACAGTTTCGCAAACGCGGACGGTTTCGCGGGTGGCATTGGCGAGCGCAAGGCTCGGGGTATCGAGAACGCTTTCGTCCAAGGCGCTGAGTTCCGCGTGATCGAGCGATTTTGGCTGTTCGACCGGAACATTGAGCGCGACGACGGCCTTGGTTACCTTGAGGACAAGCGCGGAAAGCGGAACGCCAGCAAGCAAGATGATGATGTTGAAGAGGATGTGGCCATTGATGACCTGATCAGCTGGTGCGGAGCCAAGGAAGGTCACAGATGGTTTGAACGACAGATAAAGGATCAGGATAACGATGGAACCGGCTCCGCGCATCAGCAGATTGCCCATCGGCACGATACGCGTCTGCGGGGCGGCATTGCGGGTCAAAAGCGGTGCGATGAAGGACGAGCCAAGGTTCACGCCAAAAATCATCACGATACCAAGTTCTGGCTGGATGAGTCCACGCGAGGCAAATGTCACCAGGAGCAATACGGCGGCGATGCTTGAGTGGAATAGCCATGTCATGATCGCTGCAATCAGGAATGCGGTAACGGGATCGGTATTCAAATAGCCGACGATCACCGGCAGCAGTTCACTGTTGCGCAAAGGTTCTGTTGCCTGGCCGGTCATTTCGAGCGAAAGCACGAGAAGGCCGATGCCGACAAGGATACGGCCCACCTGCCGCCAGTTGCTTCGTTCGGTCGCCATGAAAATAACGGTTCCTGCCACCAGGCAGAGCGGTACCAGCAATGTCAGGTCGAAGCTCAGGATCTTGACGACGAGCGCTGACCCAACTTCGGCGCCCCTCACGGCCATGAGCCCGGCAATGCCGCTGACAAAGCCTGATCCCACGAAGGAGCCGACCAGAAGACTGACCGCCGTCGAGCTCTGCAGCGCGATGGAAAGCATCAGTCCCCACAGGACGGCGAGAACAGGATTGTGCAGTACGCCGCGCAAGCTTTGGCGCATGCGCTCGCCATAGGCTCGCTCTACGCCGGTGCGAACCATGCGTGTTGCCCAGAGCAAGAGCGCCACGGCGCCTGCCAGATGCAACAAAATTGCGGAACCGTTCACTTGTGATGATCCTGTCGGGTACGGAAAAAACGGTAATGCAACTACACGATTTTAGTTGCAATTTATTAAGATAACATATCAATCAAAAAGGGAAAAAAATATGTTCCGGCTAAGAAAAAATGTGTCGCTTTTGGCATATTATAACAATTTTATGACAGTTCTGAATCCGCCAGGTGATCATTTGCCGGCTTTGTAAAGGCCGAAGCTCGTCGATGGGCCGTTCGACGCGATGAGCAGGGGATGATGTGCTTGCCGGACTTCCGTCGTGTTCCTATTTAATGCAATATGGTTCAGAGCCTGATAAATGGAGTTTCAGGCTGCCAAGACCGACTTTCCGAAGCGCCAATTTTGAAGAACGAAGAGCCGCATGCGATTTCCGCCGTCCTTTCTCGATGAGATCAGGGAGCGTGTACCGATCTCCAGCGTGATCGGGACGCGCGTTTCGTTCGACCGGAAAAAGACTAACGCCCCGAAGGGGGACTTCTGGGCCTGCTGTCCATTCCACGGGGAGAAATCGCCGAGCTTCCACTGTGAAGACCGCAAGGGCCGCTACCATTGTTTCGGCTGCGGCGTTACCGGCGACCATTTCCGTTTTCTAACCGAGCTCGAAGGGTTGAGTTTCCCCGAGGCCGTACAGCGTGTTGCCGACATGGCCGGAGTGCCGATGCCGGCGCGCGACGCCGAAATGGAAATACGCGAGGCGAAGCGCGCGACGCTTTATGACGTCATGGAAATGGCGACCAAGTTTTTCGAGGAACAGCTGCAGGCGGCGGGAGGAGCAAAGGCCCGTGCTTATCTGCGAGAGCGGGGCTTGAGCGCTGCGACGCAGCATTCTTATCGTCTGGGTTATGCGCCGGAGAGCCGCAACGCGCTGAAGGAACATCTGGCCTCAAAGAATGCCACCAAGGAGCAGATCGAGGCCGGCGGACTGGTGGTCTATGGCGACGACAAGCCGGTGTCGTTTGATCGTTTCCGTGATCGCATCATGTTTCCGATCGAGGATTTGCGGGGCCGTATCATTGCCTTTGGCGGGCGGGCGCTGGCGCCCAATGCCATCGCAAAATACATGAATTCCAACGAGACCGAACTCTTCCACAAGGGCAAAATTCTTTTTAACGCCCTGCGTGCCAGAAAGGCGGCGCAACCGCAGGCCGGCCAGCCGGCAAAGGCCGTCATTGCCGTCGAAGGCTATATGGATGTCATTGCCTTGGCGCAGGCCGGCTTCCCCCAGGCCGTCGCGCCGCTCGGAACCGCATTGACGGAAGATCAGCTCGATCTCCTGTGGCGCATGTCGCCAGAGCCTATACTTTGTTTCGATGGCGACAATGCGGGGATCAAGGCCGCGCACCGCGCGATCGATCTGGCTCTGCCCGCGTTGAAGCCCGGCTTCTCCCTGCGTTTTGCTGTTCTGCCGGAAGGCAAGGACCCTGACGATCTGGTCAAGAGTTCCGGTCCACAGGCTTTCCAGGCTGTACTCGATGATGCACGACCGCTTGCCGACATGCTGTGGACGCGCGAAACGGCGAGCGGCGTCTTCGACACGCCGGAGCGGCGCGCCGAACTTGAAGCACGCCTTAAGCAGATGACGGCGCTGATCGGCGACGAGAATGTGCGCCGCCACTATGCACAGGATGTGCGTGAGCGTATCCAGCAGTTCTTCGGTTCGAACCAGCGCAGCAACAATAACGCACGCGGCAACAACCAGAACAGTTTCGGCCAGCAGAATGGTTATGGCCAACGGGGCAGGGGCGCAGCCAGTGGCCGTTTTGCGGTTTCCGACAGTCTGGCGCGTTCAGTTTTGGTCAAGACCACGTCGGCGGCCCCTCCCTTGCGCGAGACCGCAATCCTGATGACATTGTTCAATCATCCGCGGTTGATCGAGGAGGATTTCGAAACCGTGGTGCGGCTTGAATTCAGCCATCCGGACCTCAAGCGGTTTCATGCGGCCATGCTCAACGCAATGGCCGAGCATCATGTCGCCAACGGGACAGAGATGCGCAAGGCGATGGTCGATACCAATCATGGCGCTTTGATTGAAGCGCTGGAAGCATTGACGCGCCGTGCGCGCATGTGGACCGCGACGGCGGAAGCGGCAGAAGAAGATGCTTTGGAGGCGCTAAAGCAGGCGATTCACTTGCATCAACGCGCAAGCACACTACATAAAGAGCTGAAAGTAGCTGAAACCGCCTTGGCGAGCGAAGCCACCGATGAAAACCTTAACCGGCTCCTCGATATTCAGAATGATATTCGCAATGCGCAGGCAACTGAGGCGCTGATCGAAGGGTTCGGAATACCGTCAGGGCGATCGGGCAAGGGGTTTTGACCGAATTGATTCGCTTTTTTTCCCACGAATCAGTTGAGTCGGGGTTGACGTGGGTCAATAATGACGGAATCAGAGTGCGCGAATTAAAGATATTTCGTTGATGTTTGCGGGTAAAGCGAAAAAACCGGCAAATTCGGCAGATATGTAAGCGTGTCGGAATAACAGGGTTAATCCGCCATTAACAGGATTTCGGCTAGTCGATCATTATACCTTGATGGTGTAGGGGAACCGGTGCGCTGCCGCGCTCGTTGTTTTCATGCATGAACAAAGCGCCCATCAGGGGAACAAAGCGAACACCGCTTGGAGATATAGAATATGGCAACGAAGGCAAAGGAAAACGAAGAAGTAGAAGTCGAGCGCGAAGGCGCGCCAGACGGACCGCTTCTCGACCTTTCCGATGACGCTGTCAAGAAGATGATCAAGCTCGCGAAAAAACGCGGCTATGTCACGATGGACGAACTCAATGCAGTTCTGCCATCCGAAGAGGTCACTTCCGAACAGATCGAAGACACCATGGCCATGTTGAGTGACATGGGCATCAACGTTGTCGAAGATGACGAGCAGGACGCTGACGCCGAAGAAACAGACAACAGCGCCGACGAGGAAAGCGATGCCCGCGAACTTGCGGAGTCGACTGGGACTGCCGTAGCGCCCACGACCACCAAAAAGGAACCGACCGATCGCACCGACGATCCTGTCCGCATGTATCTGCGCGAGATGGGCACGGTCGAACTGTTGTCGCGCGAAGGCGAAATCGCCATTGCCAAGCGCATCGAGGCGGGTCGCGAAACCATGATCTCGGGTCTCTGCGAAAGCCCACTGACCTTCCAGGCGATCATCATCTGGCGCGAGGATCTGAACGAGTCGAAGATCCTGCTGCGTGAAATCATCGACCTTGAAACGACCTATGCGGGGCCGGAAGCCAAACAGGCTCCGGTGATCGAACGCGTCGAAGAAGAGAAGCCGGCTGCGGCCAATGATCGGATGCGCAGCCGCCGCGACGATGACGATATCACCAATGTCGGCGGTGATACGCCCGTCGAAGAAGATGACGACGAGGATGATGAGGCAAATCTGTCGCTTGCCGCGATGGAAGCCGAGTTGCGTCCGCAGGTCATGGAAACCCTCGACGTTATTGCCGATACCTACAAGAAGCTGCGCAAGTTGCAGGACCAGCAGGTGGAAAACCGCCTTGCTGCTTCCGGATCGCTATCACCGAGTCAGGAGCGCCGCTACAAGGAACTCAAGGATCAGCTGATCAAGGCGGTCAAGTCGCTATCACTGAACCAGAACCGTATCGAAGCCCTGGTCGCCCAGCTTTACGACATCAACAAGCGTCTCGTTCAGAACGAAGGGCGCCTGCTGCGTCTTGCCGAATCTTATGGGGTACGCCGCGAGGACTTCCTCAAGGAATATCAGGGTAACGAGCTCGATCCGAACTGGTTGAAGGCTGTTTCCAATCTGACGACGCGCGGCTGGAAGGAATATACCAAGAACGAAAAAGAGACGATCAAGAACCTGCGCACGGAAATTCAGAACATGGCGCAAGAAACCGCCATTTCGATCTCGGAATTCCGCCGCATCGTCAATCAGGTGCAGAAAGGCGAACGTGAAGCTGCGCTCGCCAAGAAGGAAATGGTCGAGGCAAACCTGCGTCTCGTTATTTCCATCGCCAAGAAATATACCAACCGCGGTTTGCAGTTCCTCGATCTGATCCAGGAGGGCAATATCGGCCTGATGAAGGCGGTGGACAAATTCGAATACCGTCGCGGTTACAAGTTCTCGACCTATGCGACCTGGTGGATTCGTCAAGCGATCACCCGTTCGATCGCCGATCAGGCGCGCACCATCCGTATTCCGGTGCATATGATCGAGACGATCAACAAGATCGTTCGCACATCGCGCCAGATGCTGCATGAAATCGGCCGTGAACCGACGCCGGAAGAGCTTGCTGAAAAGCTCGCCATGCCACTTGAGAAGGTGCGCAAGGTGTTGAAGATTGCCAAGGAACCGATCTCACTCGAAACACCGGTTGGCGACGAGGAAGATCTCGCATCTCGGCGATTTCATCGAGGACAAGAATGCGCTGCTGCCGATCGACGCTGCCATTCAGGCCAATTTGCGTGATACGACAACGCGGGTTCTGGCTTCATTGACACCGCGTGAAGAACGCGTGCTGCGCATGCGTTTCGGCATCGGCATGAACACCGACCATACTCTGGAAGAAGTTGGCCAGCAGTTCTCGGTGACCCGTGAGCGTATTCGTCAGATCGAAGCAAAGGCACTGCGCAAGCTGAAGCATCCGAGCCGCTCCAGAAAGCTGCGTTCGTTCCTCGACAGCTGATATTCTGAAGTCACGACAAACAAAAAAGCCCGGCCAAGTGCCGGGCTTTTTTGTTATGCGGTTCGTTCAAAGCGATGGCTCTTCTGCCTTCTTGTCGCCCTTGTCCTTCACCATCAGCTTGTCGATATAGGCGAGAAACAGCGCCGAGAACACGAAGGCAAGGTGGATTACGGTGAACCATGTCAACTGTTCGGTACTGAACTGGGTCAGGTTCAGAAAGACCTGCAGCAAATGAATCGACGATATGGCGACAATGGTCGATGCGACCTTGATCTTGAGCGATCCCGCATCGATCGTGCCAAGCCAGTGAACCTCATCGGCTTGATCGAAGCGGCTGACGAAATTCTCATAGCCTGAAATGATGACCATGACGACGAGGCTGGCGACCAGCGCTGCATCGATCAGGCTGAGCATTTTGAGGATAGTATCGGTTTCGTTGAGGATGGTGACCTTGGATACGAAGTCCACCAGCTTGCCGGCGAAAGAGAACGCGTAAATTGCAAGCGCTGCGGCAAGGCCAAGATAGAAGACGACCAGGAGCCAGCGCGAAGCGAGGATGATGTTTTCGACGAAGATTTCAAGACGTTTCATAAAATAAGGGTCCGGTTGAACAATCGGGCTCAGGTCAACAAATAGCGACAACATACCCGAACTCAAGGATTTAACACAAAAAACCCGGGCCTAAGTCCGGGTTTTTCGTTGGAAGGCCGGTGTCAGTTGCTGGCGACCGGGGCAACCAGCGGTGTGATGCGGCGAATGGCGACGCGGCGGTTCTCCTGTTCCGGGCCGTCGGCTTTGATCTTCAGATATTGCTCGCCATAGCCTTGGGTAGCCATGTTCTCAGGCGGAATATCGAAGACATTGGTCAGCGCCTGGGCCACCGATTCCGCCCGCCTGTCCGAAAGGACAAGGTTTGCCTGGTCGGACCCGACGGCGTCGGTGTGACCCTCGATCAGGAAAGTCTCGGCGGGATTCTTCTTGAGGATTTGCGCCATTGCCTTAGCGACGCTTTCAATGTGGCTGATCTGGTCCTCGCCGACATCTGCCGAGCCGAACTGGAATGTGATTGTATCGAGATCGACGCGGCGAACCTTGTCGCGAATACGCGCCGAGCGCTTGACCTCGTCGATCGAATAGATGCGTTCGACTCGTTCCACTGGGGGCTGCTCGAAGAATTCGTACACCTCTTCCTGAGGGGCCTCTTCCGCGTCCAGTATATAGTCTCGAACCGGAATGTTGAGTGCGAGCGGCGGCAGGTCATCACCTGGATCACGCCATTCCAGACGCTCCTCACGGTCGTAGTCGGGCGTGTATGTCAGCACAACCTCGTGGCCGTCCGGCATGACGCGTGAGCGCCTGATCACATCGCCATAGCGATTGCGGATCGTGACAATCTGGACGCCATTGTCGCGAACGATGATTTCTCTCGTGCGGTTACGAGGCAACTCTTCGTAATACACGTCCTTCGAATCGCGTGACATACGTGGCCGGTCGGAGCTCTCGACATAGACGTTGTTGTCGATATTGACGACGGTCCGGTCTCCGAATTTCTTGACTACCTGTACATCGCCTGGACGCTCATCAGGCCTGCGCTCCCTGGTGCGGGTACCCTTTTCCGTTAGTACGGAATCGATCTTGACGGGAGCAAGCTCCTGTTGAACATCCGCATCGTTCCTTGGCGGGGCCGCTGCAGTGGCTGGCTGCTGGGCAACAGATTTTTGATCCGCAGGAGCTTCGGCTGTTTGCCCCCGCTTGGTTTTATCGGACGCCTCTCCGGCGGGAGCCCGTTTGGCGCTGTCGAGTGCTGGAGCAGCATTCTCCGGTAAAGGCGAAGCTTCCTGCTGCACGGCTTTGCCGGTGGCGGGATCGACGGGCTTGGCTTCCTTGGTGGTCGACTCTGCCGGTGTTGCCGGCGCCGCCCGCGACGGCTGTTCAGCGGTAGCGGGCGCGTCGGGTGCAGGAGCTGGCGGCGTTTCCTTTGCAGCCTTATCGGTTGCCTTCTTCGCTTCTTCGGCAGCCTTGTCGGTTTGCTTGTCCGCCGCCTTCTGGGCGCTATCGGTCTTCTTGCGGGCTTCGTCCTCGGCGGCCTTTTGCGCTTCAGCAGCCTTATCCGCTTCCCGCTCGGTCGTCTTCTTGACCTTTTCCGCCTCCTTGGCTGTTTGCTTCTCGGTCGCATTTGCGGCATCGGATTCTGCCGCTGCCTTCTTTCGCGCTTCCTCTTCTACAGCTTTTTGCTGCTTGGCGGCTTTATTGGATTCGGCTTCAGTGGCCCGTCTGGCTTTTTCGGCCTCCTGCGCCGCTTCCTTTTCGGCTGCTTTTGCAGCCTTGGCTTCTTGTGCGGCCTTCTGTTTTGCTTCTTCTTCTATCGCGTTTTGTTGCTTGGCGGCTTTGTCAGCTTCCGCATTTGCAGCGCGTTTCGCCTCTTCGGCCTTCTGTTCAGATTCTTTTTCAGAGGCCTTGGCGGCTTGATCGGCTTGGCGTTTCGCCTGCTCTTCGGCCTTCTGCTGTTCCTTCGCCGCAGCCTCCGTTTCCTCAGAGGCCCGTTTCTTTGCCTCTTCTGCCTGACGCCCGCCTTTGGGCTTTTTCAGCTCCTCGACAGGTTCTTCCGCCTGAGGCGCGGTCTCGTCCGCCTGCGCCAACATTTGTGAGGGTACATTGCTGTTCGAGGAGATGAAGGGCCGGTTGATTGGGGGCTGATCTGCCATTGCCGCCGGTGAAGAAAAGAGAATCGCCGTCGATGCAAAAAAGAGTGCTGTCCGTTTCATGTTCATCCCTGTCTCGCGTTTCTTATTGTTGAAACACGTCAAATGTTTGCGATCGCAACCTTGTTCCCGTTTGTGGCAACGGTTTGTCTGGTGCGATCGTGGTTAGCAATGGACGAAGGATTGCAGGGGCAGTCTGTATCCCAAGTGAAGACGCTGTTCATCCCGCGTTCATGTTAAAAACGTGGACGCGGGATCGCCCCGGATGTATTTGAGCGCATGTCGAAAGAACCGTTCTGGAAAACCAAGACTCTGGATGAGCTGAACCGCTCGGAATGGGAGAGCCTGTGCGATGGCTGCGGGCGCTGCTGTCTACACAAGCTGGAAGACGAGGACACGGAAGAAATCTATTTCACAACAGTGGCTTGCACCTTGCTGGACGCCGGTACGTGCCAGTGTTCAGACTATATACATCGCAAGAAAAAGGTGCCCGATTGCGTATTCTTGACGCCGGAAATCGTACGGACAGTCGATTGGTTGCCGGAGACGTGTGGTTACCGTCTGATCGATGAGGGGAAGGATCTTCATTGGTGGCATCCGCTTGTTTCAGGGAACCCCGAAACAGTCCATGAAGCCGGGATCTCGGTACGGGGCAAGATCACTGCGTTCGATCACGAATTGAAAGAGGACGAAGATTATTTTGATCATATGATGCGAGAAAAATTGCCATCCTGAGCGGTTTCCAAGTGAACGCTGTGTGAATGATGCGTTGAGGATTTGTTCAGATCGTCTGTGGGACAAGGGGGCCTGTCCGGTTTTCAGAATGTCTGAAAAACGCTTTCCCCCAAAACCCGGACAATCAAACAGGAGAACGCTCATATGGCTAGTCTTTCACTCAAGCTGCTTGCAGTCGGCGCTGCGATCAGCATCGGTGCCATCCTCGGCGCCAACACATCGTTCGCGGCACCAGCACTTGCTTCACCGATCGTCGTCCAGCACGGGACAACTTCCGCTCCACTTGTCGATGTCCAATATCGCTATGGCCATCGCCCATATCGCGCTTGCACCCCTGGCCAGGCTGCCAGCAAGGCGAGCCGCATGGGTATCCGCAACCCACGGGTAGTCGTTAATCGCAACGTCGTTCGTGTATCCGGATGGAGGCGGGGTCTTCGCACTGCCGTTGTGTTTGCCCGTGCGCCAGGCTGCCCGATCATCCGCTAATAGCCCATCTCGAAAGTCTACTGCAGCGGTCATCTGACGCGGTTTTCTGTGCTTCCGGTGCTCACGTACTTTATGTACGCTACGCTCCGGTTCTCGAAAACCACGCCATCTAACTCGCCGCAGCGACTTTCCAAACGGACTCTAAGCCATTTACCACAAGAAGCAAAAAGGGTGCCGACTGGCACCCTTTTTTCATTTCCAAGAATTGATCAGGTCAATTCTTCAATTCAAACGTGACGTTGACATTCACATTGTAGGTGTTTTCGCCCGCAGCTACAGGAACTGAATCCGCGGGTGCGGCCGCCATCATCTTGGCTTGGCCCATCGGCATCGGGCGAGGGCTGTAGGACTGCTCGCTGATCTCAAGCACTTTGCCGAGACCAACACCTGCAGCTTCCGTCAGGGTCTTCGCTTTGGCCAATGCATTTGCAACGGCGTTCTTGCGGGCTTCTTCGACAATTGCCTCGGGTTTGTCATTGGTGAAGGTGAGGTTGCCGCCCTGATTGACGCCAAGCGTCACGGACTGATCGAGAATATCGCCAACCTTCTTCAGATCACGCACGCGTACAGTCAATGAGTTGGAAACAGCGTAGCCGACAATCTTCGGTGCTTCCGGCGGTTGTGTATTATCCTTGTTGTCAGGGTAGACATAACGAGGCTCGATATTGAAGCCTGACGTCTGCAGGTCGCGTTCGGCGATGCCTGCCTTCTTCATTGCGTCGAGTACCTTGGCCATGGCTTCATTGTTAGCCGTCAGCGCTTCGCGCGCGGTGGGCTTCTCCTGCAGCACCACCATTGAAACAATGGCCATGTCCGGCGCTGATGCCGCTTGGCCCTCGCCAGTCACGACAATGCGTGGACGCGGTGTTTCGTCGGCCAATGCGGCGAACGGCACTGCCATCATTGCGGTTGTCGCAAAGGCCAGGCTTACAAATTTCGATGTCATGGATATCTCCCCAAGTGACGTGGAGCTGTTGCGTCGCAGGTGATTATGGGTGGATTAGGGCAAAAGGCAAAACATTCGAAGACCTACGCATTTTATGCATCCAAACAGTTTCTGAGACGTTTCCTTTGCAACTAAAGGAGCATGACATGTCTGGTAAAGAACCCAAGAACAGCCCTGAACGCATTGAGCCCCGGGAACCGGCATCGACTGTGCCCATCGAAACACCGGACTTGGATGATATCGGAACCGGCGAAGCGGAGATGCAAGCCGACGATGAGCTTGCCATTCTGGGTGAACGGCAGGTCGAACCGGATGATGCAGGTCTCTCGGAGGAAGACGACGATAATCCATACCAGGAAAGCGACGAGGCTCTGCCCGATGATGACGAGGAGGCAGAGATTTCGCGTGATCCGGAACGGGAAGGGCATCGCTTCGAGTGAACGGTGCTCGCGGGGGTCGAATCCGCCTGCGGTATTCCTCGGGCTATTCTGCACATAGGTCTTGACTAAAATACAAATGTTCAATATTCGATGTCTTGATTGACCAGCCTCGAAGTCCCCATCAGAGGCTGGCACAGGGAGGCATTGATGGCTACGAATGTTGCATTGACGGGATTGGCGCGGGACATGCAGGCGCGGGCGGAAACGGGCCGTCCGATCCGCATCGGCCTGATCGGTTCGGGCGAGATGGGCACCGATATCGTCACGCGTGTGGCGCATATGCCCGGCATCGAGATCGGGGCGATTTCCGAACTGAACATGGCCAATGCCCTGAAGGCCGTCGACATCGCCTACCAGGAACAGGGCCATTCGCGCGAGGTGTCGAATGCGTCGGCGCTGACGGAAGCGATGGAGGCCGGCAAGATCGCCGTCACCGATGATGCCGGTCTGATCCTTGCGAACGATCTGATCGATGTGGTCATCGATGCGACCGGGGTGCCGGCGGTCGGGGCCGAGATCGGCCTGAAGGCAATGGAGCACGGCAAACATCTCGTCATGATGAATGTCGAGGCGGACGTGACCATCGGCGCGTACCTCAAGAGCGAGGCCGACCGGCTCGGCGTCACCTATTCGCTGGGTGCCGGCGATGAGCCGTCCTCATGCATGGAACTGATCGAATTCGTCTCGGCCATGGGCCATCCGATCGTCGCCGCCGGCAAGGGCAAGAACAACCCGCTCAACATCGATGCCATACCCGACGATTACGAGGAAGAAGCCAGGCGCCGCCACATGAATGTGCGCATGCTGGTCGAGTTCGTCGACGGCTCGAAGACCATGGTGGAGATGGCGGCGATCGCCAATGCCACCGGGCTCGTCCCCGACAAGCCGGGCATGCATGGTCCGGCGGCAACGCTCGACCAGCTGTCGAAGGTGCTGGTGCCGGAAAAAGACGGCGGCGTGCTCTCAAGGGTCGGTGTCGTCGACTATTCGATCGGCAAGGGCGTGGCGCCGGGCGTCTTCGTCGTCGCCGACATGTCGCATCCGCGCATCTCGGAGCGCATGGAGGACCTGAAGATGGGCAAGGGTCCGTATTTCACGTTCCATCGGCCCTATCACCTGACCTCGCTCGAGGTGCCGCTGACCTGCGCCCGCGTCGTGCTCTACGGCAAGGCCGACATGGTGCCGCTGGCCAAACCGGTTGCCGAGGTCTGTGCCGTCGCCAAGAAGGACCTGAAACCCGGCGACCGGCTCGATGCGATTGGCGAATATTGCTACCGCGCCTGGATCATGACCGCTGAAGAAGCACGAAGCGCCGGGGCCATCCCCTGCGGCCTCTTGCAGGGCGGCAGCGTCACCCACCCGATCAAGAAGGGTGAACTCATCACCAGCGCCAATGCCGCCCCCGCGCAAGGCTCCAAGATCGTCGAACTCAGGGCCCGCCAGGACAGGCTGGTTTATGGGGCGTAAGCCTCGAAAGCGTCTCTAAAATCAGACAGGGAGTGCCGATATGGCATCCGCCAGAAATTCAAGCGCCAAGCGCCATGACGATGGTAGCAACCTTCCCTTCGCATTTCGGCATTATCCGCCGGAGCAGCTGAAGGAAGCACTGCGCAAGATGTATCTGATACGTCGCTTCGAAGAGGGCGCAGAGGAGTCGTATACGCGCGGTCTTATCCACGGCACCATGCACCTCTCCATCGGTCAGGAAGCGAGTGCGGTCGGCATTTCGATGCCGCTCGCCGAAGATGACATGATCACCTCGACGCATCGCGGTCATGGTCACTGCATCGCCAAGGGTGCGGAAGTCTCGAAAATGTTCGCCGAATTTTTCGGCAAGGAAACCGGTTACTGCAAGGGCCGTGGCGGCTCCATGCATATCGCCGACGTCTCCAAGGGCAATCTCGGGGCGAACGGCATCGTCGGGGGCGGTATCCCCATTGCGGTTGGCGCTGCTCTGTCCGCAAAGAAGCAGAAGAACGGCAAGGTCGTCATCTCCTATTTCGGCGATGGCGCCAACAATG
Source organism: Phyllobacterium zundukense (assembly GCF_025452195.1). NCBI lineage: Bacteria > Pseudomonadati > Pseudomonadota > Alphaproteobacteria > Hyphomicrobiales > Phyllobacteriaceae > Phyllobacterium > Phyllobacterium zundukense. The sequence continues at coordinate 2,263,087 of NZ_CP104973.1, forward strand.
AGGGCGCGTTTCACGAAGCGCTCAACATGGCTTCAATCTGGAAGCTGCCGGTGGTCTTCGTCTGCGAGAACAACGGCTATGGCATGTCCACTTCAACCAAGCGTTCAACGGCTGTTGCCAACGTTGCTGATCGCGCGGTCGCCTACAACATGCCGGGCGTTGTCGTCGATGGTAACAATCTCTCCGATGTCGCCGAAGCCTCACACGATGCGGTGGAGCGGGCGCGTCGGGGTGAGGGACCAACCCTCATCGAGTGCAAGACCTATCGTCATCGCGGTCATTCGAAGAGCGACCGCAACCGCTACCGGACAAAAGAGGAGATCGAGGACTGGATCAGCAATCGCGATCCGATCCATCTGTTCGAAGATCAGCTGAAGGAATTCGGTTTCGTAACTGACGCCGACATTGCGGCGATCTCGCGCGGATGCCGAGAAAGAGATCGCAAACGCCATCGAATTCGCCAGGAACAGCCCATCGCCTACCCTCGATAACCTGACACGCGACGTTTACACGGTTGAAATTTGATGGACGAGATAATCCGCGAACTGAGCTATTCGCAGGCAATCCAGGAAGCCATGGCCATTGCCATGGAGGCCGATGACCGCGTGTTTCTGATGGGCGAGGATATCGGCGTCTACGGCGGCGCTTTTCAGGTGACCGGTGACCTCGTGCATCGTTTCGGTGAAGACCGGGTGATGGATACGCCCATCTCCGAGCTTGGCGGTGCGGGCGTTGCCGTCGGTGCGGCCTTGACCGGAATGCGGCCGATCTTCGAATTCCAGTTTTCGGATTTCGCCGCGCTGGCGATGGAACAGATCGTCAATCAGGCGGCGAAGATTCGCTATATGCTCGGCGGCGCTGTCTCGGTGCCTCTGGTGATGCGTTTTCCCGCCGGCTCCGGTACAGGGGCAGCGGCGCAACACAGCCAAAGCCTTGAAGCGTGGTTCGGTCACGTACCTGGCCTGAAGGTTATCCAGCCGTCGACACCGTATGATGCCAAGGGCATGCTGCTCGCGGCTATCGAAGACCCGGATCCCGTCATGATTTTCGAGCACAAGCTGCTCTACAAGATGAAGGGTCACGTTCCGGAAGGGCATTATACCGTGCCGATAGGCAAGGCTGCTGTCGTACGCGAAGGAACTGACCTGACCATCGTTGCTTCGGCCATCATGGTTCACAAGGCACTGGAAGCGGCGCGTGAGCTCGAGAATGAAGGCATCAATGTCGAGGTCGTCGATTTGCGCACCGTACGTCCGATGGACAAGGAAACCATTATCGCCAGTGTCAAAAAGACGTCGAAGCTGATGTGCGTTTATGAAGGCGTGAAGACGCTCGGCATCGGGGCGGAAGTCAGCGCGATGATCGCCGAAAGCGAGGCCTTTGACTATCTCGATGCGCCTATCGTGCGCCTTGGTGGTGCGGAAACGCCTATTCCCTATAATCCGGAGCTAGAGAAGGCCACGGTGCCGCAAGTGCCTGGTATCCTGAAGAGTGCTCGCGATCTCGTTAAAGGGATACGTTAAGCCATGCCCGTCGAGGTCATCCTTCCCAAGGTCGACATGGATATGGAAAGCGGCCAGATTTCGCGCTGGTACGCCAAGGATGGCGAAGCTGTCACCAAAGGGCAGGTGCTGTTCGAAATCGAGACTGACAAGGCCGCCATGGAAGTGGACGCGCCGTCTTCGGGCATTTTACGCAATGTCACGGCGGCGGAGGGGACGACAGTTCCTGTCGGCCAGGCTGTAGCGTGGATATTTGCCGAAGGTGAGGCTTTCACGGCTGTGGCACCAACAAATATTGCAGATGCACCGGCAGTAGTTGCGCCAGAGGCAAAGCCTGCGGCGGAATCAAAAGAAACCCCGCCTGCAACGACGGTAACGATCGCCGGTAAAGCCGACGGAGTTCGTGCAACGCCGCTTGCCCGGCGGGTTGCCAAGGAAGCCGGCATTGATCTGACATCGGTTTCAGGCTCGGGACCTAAGGGACGCATCCAGAAGAAAGATGTCGAAATTGCCACCCCGCAGGGTGCGGCGGCCACGAAGCCAGTTGTACAGGTTCGCGAACCTGCCGTTCAAGCCGGTGCTCCGCTTCATGCGGCATGGCTGCGTGAAGGCAAGAACTCGGAGCTTGCACCGCTTGTCCTGATCCATGGGTTCGGCTCCGATCTCAACAGCTGGAGACCGATGCTGGGCGGTGGAACGCTGGACAATCCGATCCTTGCCATCGATCTGCCCGGTCATGGTGCTTCGCCGCACACCGTTCCAGATGACCTGCATGCGATTGCCGAACTGGTTGAGCAAACCGTTGCTGCCTGTCACTCTGGACCAATAATCCTGGTGGCACATTCGTTTGGCGGCGCGGTTGCGACCGAAGTGGCTGCCCGCAGCCATCTCGACATTCGTGCGCTGGTTCTGATGGCATCAGCCGGGCTTGGACCTGAAATCAATGGTGCGTTTCTGTCGGGGTTCGTCCGCGCCCGTACCGAGCCGAGCCTCGTTGCGTGGATGAAGCAGCTGGTGCAGGATGAAAGTCTTTTGACCAAGCCATTTATCAGCGCAACGCTGGCTCAATCGCAGAACGTGGCTTTGCGCGACGCTCAGCAGCTCGTTGCCGACCGTTTTTTCGCTGACGGAACGCAGGTCATCGATGTCAGGTCGACCCTTGCCAACTTGACCATTCCGGTCCGTGTGATTTTCGGAGCAGCCGATCGGGTGATCCCGGCGACACATGCCGCCGGGCTGCCGGGCGAAATCGCTGTGCATCTCTTTGCCGGGACCGGACATATGCCGCAGCTGGAACAGCGAGAAAAGATCATGCGGATACTGGCAGAGATCAGCCGTTCGGTAGCGTAGTGCTGCTCGACTTCGGCGAAACGAGCGCCCGCTGAATGGCACTGCGGGCTGAAGCCAGATTTGGCATGATCCAGTTGGGCTCCGCGCCGAGGAACCTGTCGAGAAAGGCGATCGCTTGATCTGGAATCTCGCGGACGTTCTCGCGGTACGACCACCATGTGCGCAGATCGTCCGCGCATGCGTCGATCTTCGGAGTGGTACCGAATTCCTGCTCGCAAATTGCGGCGATCGCGCCGACACAGTAATTGGTGTAGAGGAACCCTTCGGGCCAGAACGCGATAATCTCCTGCATTTCTGTCAGCTGCGATTCTGCTCTGCTTGGGATGGCTTCGGACCGTTGCTGGTCCTATGGTGATAAGCTCTTTGAGCACAAGGCCCGCAGCGAAGATGATGAAATCCTTGCGATCAATCTGGGCATAGGACTTTTGTTGTTCAACCGTCTCGACCCAGTTGAGAAAAGCCTTGGTCAGCCTGGTTTCATCGATGGTAAAATGATAACCATAATGCTCCGCAATCAGCGCGGCATTCTTGCGGAAAGCCATGCGAAACCAACGCAGTTGACGAAGCCGGTGCCGTAAATCCGGCATATGGACCAATTCGTCTCTGAACAGAAAATCCATGCCTTCTCACCTTTAAATTCATTGTATCACGTCATACGCTGTGATGCAGCACAAGCCAAGTTTTAACAGAACCGAAATCATACATATTGACATTACAAAAAACAAATGTTCTATATTTTTTCGTTCGATCATAGCATATGTTTGCGGTCGGGCGTTGGGAGGTTGAAGACATGGCAATGTGGCAATGGGGATTGCTGGCCCTTGGGATTTTGTGGGCGTTGCAATCACTGGGCGTCTGGTACCAGATGCGCCACTACAGCGATGTGATGAAGGGCATCACTTCCAAATACAATGATGGTTTTGTTGGCGCGGGCAATGTTCGCGGCCGTTTTGGCAAAGGCGTGATCGTTCTCATTCTCGTCACGCCGGACCTCGTGGTTCAGCGTTTTCTCGTGATGAGCGGCAGATCAGTTTTTGCGAAATTCAAGCGGCGCGAGGAGTTTGAGGGTATCTCATTGAGTGCATTGCGCACCGATCCTGCGATGACGGGTCTGGGGGAGCCGAATATCGCCAAGGCCGCGGAGCGTGCAATCGAACAGATCGACAAGGCCAGGGCCGAGCCGAAACGGTCCGGTCTAATCGGGATCAAGCCAGTCAACGCATAGGGACGACCGTTTGAAAAACGGTCGATAAGGAAGGAGGGAACATGTCAATTTTAACAATGCTGGCGCAACATGCGGACATCGCCGCGCACCATATTTCGGTGGCGGGATCGATGGTCTCCGATGCGGCGCTCCACGGCAAGCAGGCCATCACGCATGCGGGCAACGATCTTGTCGTGCTTGCGCAATCGACGGGAGATATCACCGTCGAGGAATTCAAGGACAAGCTGAAGAACGTCCAGCAGGAGGAGCAACTCGGCTGGCTGACCAACGTCGGTAAATACTTTATCGGTATCTTCCAGAAGGGCGGCGAGGTTTTCGCCGGATTTGTAACAGGCATTATCCCGACGCTTGTCGTGCTGATGACCGCATTCTACGCTTTGACGGAGCTTGTCGGCGAAGAACGCGTGCATGGTATCGCCCGGGGTGCAGGCCGTATCGCGCTGACGCGCTACACCGTCTTGCCCGTGCTGTCCGTCTTCTTCCTCACGAACCCGATGGCTTATACGTTCGGTTCATTCCTCGAAGAAAAGCACAAGCCCGCGTTCTACGATGCGGCCGTATCCTATGTGCATCCGCCGCTTGGTCTGTTCCCGCACATTAATCCCGGCGAATATTTCGTCTGGGGCGGTATTCTCGTCGCGCTTCTCGAACTTGAGAAAAAAGGCGCGGTTCCCGTCGGCTATCACATCAACGTCGCCATCTGGTATGCGCTCGTTGGTCTGGTTGTCATCCTTCTCAAGGGCATGCTGACCGAGCGTATTACTGCCATCATGGCGCGCCGTCAGGGCATTGAACTTTAAGTCGGGGCGGGGAGAAGCAAAATGTCAAAGACCTATAAGGCAGTAAAAATTTCCAGAGGCAGCAATGGTTGGGGCGGCCCCCTGGTCATTCAGCTGACGCCTGAGCGCAACAAGGTCGTGTCCGTCACCGGTGGCGGCATTCATCCCGTCGCACGCCGCATTGCAGAACTCACGGGCGGAGAGGCGGTTGACGGTTTCAAGGCGCCGCCGGTTGAAGGAGAGATGGGCGTTGTTGTCGTCGACTGCGGCGGTACGGCCCGCTGCGGTGTTTATCCACGCAAACGTATTCCGACCGTCAATCTGACGCCGGTCGGCCAAGCAGGACCGTTGGCGCAGTTCATTACTGAGGATATCTACGTTTCAGGCGTGAAAGAGGCCAATATCGAGATGGCTGATGGATCGCAAGCTGCTGCGGTTCCGGGAGCAAGATCGTCCCAGGACTCGCCGCCCACGCCCGCAGAACTTGCCGCATCCATGGCAAGCCGGACTGCAGCGTCGGACAACGGTGAAGGTGGGTTAATAGGCTTTATTAGCACTATCGGCCGAGCTATGGGCCGTGTGGTCGGCATTTTCTTCAATGCCGGTCGCCGTACCATCGATCAGGTCGTGCGCAACGTCCTGCCGTTCATGGCGTTTGTGACCATGCTGATCGGCTTCATCCTTTATACCGGGATTGGCGATGTGCTGGCGCAACCAATGGGACCGCTTGCCAACAATATCGTCGGTTTGCTGATCCTATCAGCCATCTGCGGCCTGCCGTTCCTGTCGCCGATCTTGGGACCAGGTGCAGTTATCGCCCAGGTTATCGGTGTGGCGATTATCGGACCGCAGATTGCCAACGGCACGATTTCACCGGCAATGGCTCTGCCTGCACTGTTCGCCTATAATACGCAGGTGGGTTGTGACTTTGTTCCGGTTGGTCTGGCGTTGGGTGAAGCCAAGCCCAAGACGATCGAAATCGGTGTGCCAGCGGTTTTGATCAGTCGCCAGATCATGGGCCCCGTATCGGTCGTCATAGCCTGGATCGTCAGCCTGATCGTATTTTGAGTTCACTAAGAAGAAAAAGAGGTTCGCCATATGTCAGTCCTATTGAAAACACGGGTAACAGCCGTTGGGCCTGAGGTGGCGGATCTTGCCGAGGGAGGCGTTGTCATCCTGTTTGCGGATGGCGCGCCGCCTGAGCTTGCAGAAGTTTCGATCCTGCACGCTGTAGAGGGCAAGCCTTCTGACGAGACACCGCCAGTGGGGGCCGCAATCCGTATTGGTGACGTATCTGCCAGCATCACGGGTATTGGCGACTATGCCTGGCAGAAGGTCAAAGATATTGGACATGTGGTGATTACGTTCAATGGGTCCGACCAAGTTGAACGCCCAGGTGAAATTTGCGCATCGGAAGTCGATACGGCTGAATTGGTATCGGCGTTGAAAATTGGAACGACGATTACCATCGGGTAATGAATTATCGAAGAGAGATTTGAATGGAACGCTCGACAATAGTGCGGGTGCATGACGGATTGCATGCGCGGCCAGCCACCAGATTTGTCAAACTCGCAAAGGGTTTCGAATCGGATATCGAGCTGATCAAGGCCGACAAATCCGTCAGTGCAAAGAGTTCCGTGAAGCTGATGCTGCTGGGCGTCAAAGAAAACGAGACAGTTACCGTAAGGGCGCGTGGTGCGGATGAGATCGAGGCTATCGAGGCACTGATCGGATACCTTGAAGATCCGCATGCAGGCACGGCAGAGGAGGAAGGAGCTGAAACAGCATCCGTCGAAGCCGCCTCTGTTCGGCCCAAGGCCTTCTCGGCAAATTCCAACGCCTCAGCCTCGGGCAAATTGCGCGGGGTCGCCGCCAGCGAAGGCTTTGCCATCGGACCAGCCTTCGGCTTTTTCCCGGGGGAAATCAGACATGAAGACCGCCTGCTCGCAGCGGACGAAATACCGGCAGAAACCAGCCGGCTGACCCAAGCTTTTGCGACGGTGCAGCATCGTATGGATATGTCATTGGCCGCGACGGATCTTGCAGAAAGCGACCGTGGCATTATCGCCGCTCTCAAGGATATTGCCTGTGACGATGAACTCACACAGGCTGCAGAAGCGCTGGTGAGAGAAGGCATGGATGCGATTTCTGCCGTCATTGGCGCCACGTCACGAATTGCGGCGGATTTCGCTTCAATGGATGATCCTTACCTCAATGCCCGGGCTGATGACGTAAATGCAGTCGGGCGGCAGATTTGCCTTGCGCTGCTGGGGCAGGACGATGCCAATCTTGACGCTATTCCTTCCGGTTCAATTCTTATCGCCGACGATATCGGCGCATGGGATCTGGCCCGCGCGCCATTGAAGCGTATTGCCGGTGTGATATGCGGCCATGGTGGTGCTACATCGCATGTCGCGATCATTGCCCGAGCCCACGGGATCCCTGCGGTTCTCGGGCTTGGACATTCCGTGCAGGAATTGCAGCAGGTCAAGAGCGTTGCGCTGGATGGCAATAATGGAGATGTCTTCCCCGATCCGGACCAGGTGACGATCGATCGTTTCCATGTGCAAATCGGCGTAGCCGAAACGGAAAGGCAGGCATTGAAGGCTTATAAGGATATCGTACCGAAACGCGCCGACGGAACGATCATCGAGATCGCAGCCAATCTCGGCTCACTGGAGGAGATCGAAGCGGCGCAGGAAGCCGGTGCCATGGGCGTTGGGCTATTTCGCACCGAACTGCTCTTCATGCGGCACATTCACTTGCCATCTGAAGATTTGCAGACCGAAACCTACACTACGCTTGCCAAAGCGTTCGCGCCATATCCTGTGATTGTCCGCACGCTGGATATCGGCGGCGACAAGCCGATATCCGGTATTGATTTTCCGGATGAAGAAAATCCGTTTTTGGGCTGGCGCGGTATTCGCATGTGCCTCGACCGTCCGGATGTTTTCAAACCGCAATTGCGTGCGCTCCTGCGTGCCGCCGTACATGGCAACATCAAGGTCATGTTGCCGATGGTCTCGGATCTTGGCGAAGTTCGCGCTACGCGCAGCCTGATCGACGAGTGTGCCGCAGAACTCAAAGCAGAGGGGAGGGACTACGCGAATTTCGACCTTGGTGTCATGGTCGAGACACCAGCAGCCGTCATGATTGCACCCATGCTGGCCAAAGAGGTTGCGTTCTTTTCCATCGGTACCAATGATCTGACCCAATACATCATGGCAGCTGATCGCCTCAACCCGACAGTTGCGAAGTTGAATGACGTGACGCATCCGGCGGTAATGACAGCTATCGAACTTACGGCGAAAGCCGGTGTCGAGGCTGGAATCATGGTCGGTATGTGCGGCGAGGCAGCTGGCCGCGCTGATCTCATCCCGGCATTCGTCAAAATGGGGCTGACGGAACTCAGCATGAGTCCGGCCTCCATTCAACGCGCAAAGAAATGCGTTTTGGAACTAGGGCAAATGGGGAATCAAGAAGGCGAATAGGCCTGACAAGGCTTTCACCTTATCCGGTGCGCCGATTGCCTGATTGAATTTGTCCTCGCGGGCCTGCAAAGCCAATAACGCGCTCTCGACCAATCTTTCGTCGCCCGGTTCATGATCTGCATAGGTGGCAAGACCGATCGCAAGGGCGATGGCGGAAAAGCACAAATACTGGGTGTCCAGATCCGGCTGCTGTCCGGTATAGCCGGGCAATGGCAAATGGGCCGGTTGATACTGTGATTGCAGCTCGATGGCCAGTCGGGCGCATGCTTCCGCAATGTCGTTCAGATCGCCATCCTTAGCGCCAGACAACAAAGCCTCGTGGCGGCGAATCACTGTCGCATGCACGGATGCGAATGTTGATTCGTGAATGAGCGCATTGCGTGATCCCAAAACGCTCAGGATACGCTTCGTAAGGTAGTAGACGTCGCGCCGGAACAGCGCCTCGCCTTTGCTGGCATCGACGGGAAAATAGACATCGAGACCACGCGCTTCGATGGTTGTCGAATGGGCAGCCGGATCTTGCGAAACCAGAGAGATCGAAATTGTCTCTGCGGCCGTCAAAGCCTTGTCCATGACGCGGGCGGCCTTGCCGAACAGAAGATCCGGCAGATCCTGATGAACGGGCTTGCTATCCTGCCGGCTTGCCCTGATCAGGTGGCGTACATCGCGCAGCCGGTCTTTCAAACTGACGACAATATCGCTTGAAATATCCCGGATCATGATGGCGTACCTCTGCGCGCAAGTGGATAATCGTTTGTACCTTTTTTTCTTGGCTTGCTAAACAACATTCTCGTGAGGTGTAGTGTGCAGGTCGCGCCGGCTTTGATGCAGCATTGCTGCTTTGGAGGAACGGGAGCGATCAAAGGGGGGATGATTGAGCGATCGACGCAAGCGAACGAATGGTACGGCGAAGAGCCTCCAAAAGACTCCTCTGGATGTGGGGCAGCCGGACACCAAGATCAGCCGGATGCGTATGCGCGCCGCCTGGATGTACTATATCGAGCAGATGACGCAGAACGAGATAGCCGAAATCCTCGGCGTCGGACGCGTGACCATTGTGCGCATGCTGGCCGAAGCGCGGGCGCGCAACGAGGTCAAGATCGGAATCCAGGGCTATCTTTCGGACCTCGTCGCACTGGAAAGGCAGGTTGAAAAGCAATTCGGTCTCGACAAGGTGATCATCGCGCCATTGTCCCATCCGGATAACGACCCGATCCCGGCGATAGCGGCAGCCACCGGAGACTATCTTTCCGGGATCGTCAGCAATGGCATGCGCGTCGGCGTCGGTTGGGGGCGGACGCTTCTCAACACCTTGTCCTATCTCGAAGCACGGGCGCTTGAGAACTTTACGGTTATCTCGCTGCTTGGCGGCATCAGCCAGCCACGGCGGTTCAACCCGGCGGAATTTGCCTGGCAATTCGCACAGTTGTTCCAGGGCGATGGCTATCTCATTCCCGCTCCTGCCATGGTGGACAGTATCGAGACCAAAACCGCCTTGATTGAACGCTGCGGCCTCAAAAGCGTGTTCGAGATGGCCGAGGATCTAGACCTCGTGCTTCTGAGTGTAGGAGCCATCGAAACAGCGTCGAGCACGCCCTATCACATCGGTTTCCTTAATCAGGGACATCAGGCTTCCCTGGCGGAGCGTGGCGCAGTTGGCGATCTTTTGTTCCATTTTTACGACAAACAGGGCCGGCTGGTGGATCATCCTATCCATGACCTCGTCATGTCCGTTGGCATCGACACGGTGCAACGCGTGCCGGCGCGGGTATTGACATCTGGCGGCAAGGAAAAGATCAAGGCGCTTTATGGCGCTATGGCGCTCGTTCGTCCGACAGTGTTCATCACCGATGAGGAAAGTGCCCGCCGCTTGTTGGTGCTTGCCGAACAGGAAAATGGTTGAGCTTTGCCTGCAATTTCCGTTGGAAATCAAAACAAGAGCGCCGGGTAATCCAAGTCAGGGATTGCATTCGCGATTTTTCCCGTTATTGATCGCGGGAGACGCGCGGCCAATTCCACTGCGTCTGATTTCAGGTGGGGCCTGTAGCTCAATTGGTTAGAGCCGGCGGCTCATAACCGCTTGGTTGGGGGTTCGAGTCCCTCCGGGCCCACCAACAATTTCAAAGGCTTGGCGAGAAATCGCTAAGCCTTTTTGTTCATCGGCCCTCGTGAGGATAAACCGGCTCAGACCCGTCTGGCTTCGGACACAGCCGCGATCTCCTTCGAGAACATCACCACCGCGAAGATCAATACGCCAGCGAAAATGACTAGTGATCCTATCCCGACGAGCGGTTCCAACTGGCGATTGCCCAGTTCCATGAAGTAGAGCGCCGGCAGCATGACGATCAGACCAAGCGTGTAGACCACGTAGTGAACCATAGCCAATCTCTTGACTGCCTTGGATGGATTAAGTGCGTAATAGCCGCCGAAAATGGAACAGGAAACCCAGCCCAAAAGGTTGAGGTGTGCGTGAGCAGCAACCACCGTATGGTTTCCGGACATGCCCATTTGCAGGCCCATCGCCAGCCCGATGATAAGGCATACGATGGCCGTCTTGAAGAAAAGTTGAGAAATCTGTGGCATTTTTGGCTCCCCCTGAACCAGAATTCAATGATACCGTGCACAATACACGCGAGCGACAGTGGTTTCCAGCAAGCTGCATTAAGCATTAAGAATGAGCTTTGTATGCTTGGTCAGGTGATGGACGCTGCGATGTTTTCCATTGGTGCCCGCAGAGTCCAGACGAGGCGTTTTGGAGTCTGTTCCAAAGTGCCTGTCCCTCCGAGTGACAATGGCGTCACGCGCTCCAGGACGATCTTGCCAAATCCATGGGTGCGCCCAAGCCTCACAGGGGGCCCGTCAGATTCAGTCCAGGTCAGATAAAAGGTTTTACCATCATCGCCGACATACCAATCGACAGCGATATTGCCTTGGTCAGCAGAAAACACGCCGTATTTGGCCGAATTCGTAGCCAATTCATGGAACGCTATCCCCAGATACTGAACGGCATTGGGCTGCAGGACTATGAGAGGACCTGAAATTGCGACGCTGGATTCATCGCCAAACGGCTTCGTTTGCGCCAGAAGCAGATCCGATACAGTCGCTCCGCGCCATTCGGCGTGGACAAGAAGATCATGTGATCGCGCGAGAGCCATGATCCTTTCCCGCACCTGCTGCTCGAACTCGGTACTGTCTCCAGTGCGATTGCCGGTTTCCCGGATCATGGACAGGATGACCGCATATTGATTTTTGACGCGGTGGTTTACCTCGCGCATCAACATGACGATCCGTTCCTCCTTTTCCTTTCTCTCGGTAATGTCGCGCGCAATCTTGGACGCGCCAACGATACGGCCGGTCGAATCTTTGACTGGCGATATGGTTAGCGAGACATGGATGCGCACTCCGTCCTTGCGCACTCGAATTGTCTCATAATGATCCAGGCGTTCACCTTTGCGAATTCTGTCGACGATGGACGCTTCTTCGCCCAATCTTTCGGGAGGAATAACAGTGGTGATCGAACGGCCAATCATCTCCTCGGCTGTGTAACCGAATACGCGTTCGGCACCCCTGTTCCAGCTCCTGACGATGCCTGCGAGGGTTTTACTAACGATCGCATCGTCGGACGATTCCACGATCGCCGCGAGATGTTGCGCCGACTCTTCATTGCGCTTCTGTTCTGTGAGATCGACAAGCATATTCATGGCGCCAACAACGTCACCATTATTGTCCCGAAGCAAAACGGGGAATGGACGGAACGCAACGCGGCTGCCGTCGGACCGCTCGGCTATGGCTTCCAGCCCTCGCACATCCCGACCTTCGCGCAGGCTCATCGCCATGGGGCACTCGTCATGCTGCATGGGTGTGCCGTCAGGCCAGTATAATTTCCATGATCCGCACCAATGCTCTTCGCCGATCCGCGGTTCGCGCCCCCAAAACTCAGCCGCCGCGCGATTGTAGAATGTAATAATGCCGGTTTTGTCTGTCGTATAAACCGGAATAGGCAGTTCCATGATCAGGGAATCACGGCTGAAGTTGTCCATGCTGTGCAAAGCTGCAAGTGAAGAACTAAGGTTGCTTTGCGCAATATCCACTATTTTTCCTGCTTCAAGTAACTTCTTGCCAGTCGGGTTTTCGAATCAAGGGGGACCAGTTGACAACGGCATTTCAGTTCACCCCACGATCAAAAACTGTCTGTGATGATTTTGGTTCCAACGGAGCCGTGCATCAGGGATCAACGGGGGAGCTTTTGCGTTTCCATTCAATCCAAGTGAGTGGAGGAAATCGTTATGATTTATACCCTGAGATTGACCAGCGTGCTCCTGGTCGCGCTTGCCCTTATTCCTGCGGGTGCGCATCTGTTCGCGATGATCAACAAGGTTCACCTCGATCGCGCCGAGTATCTTATCTCACAGAGAGCCTATGACGGTTGGAGCCTTTTTTCCATTGTCATCATTGCCGCGCTGGTTTCGACGCTCGCCCTGTCAATCTGGCTTAACCGTTCGGGCGAACCTCACTGGCTGGCGGCGACGGCATTTCTTTGCATTGTGGCAACGCAGGTGATTTTCTGGCTGTTTACATTTCCCGCCAACAAAGCGACTCAAAACTGGACCGTCCTGCCAGAGGCCTGGGAAACGCTACGCTATCAATGGGAGTATTCGCATGCAGCAAGCGCCATTTTGAATTTCGTGGCGCTTTTCGTTTTGCTTCTCTCCGTAGTGAGAACGGACTAAAGGCCCAATATGCAATGGGCCAGTTTGGCTTGGAAACCAGCCCATACCAACTCCTGCGCGTTCTGTCAGACGCACACAAATTCTCAGAGTTTTATGTTGATCGGATCAAATCCCGATAGTCAAACTGCAAAGACGACAGCGGCAACTGCCAGCGCGCCGAACAAAATCATCGAGCATGTCATCCAGTTGGAGATATCGCCGTTTTCTTTCGTGTGTCGCATCGCCTGACTCCTCCTGAGCGTAGCCGGATAGGACCGGCGCGTTCTCAAAAAATCATGAACACCCGTCGCTGATTTGAGTTGCCAGCGATCGATTCAAATTGTCGTGATCATGTGCTTTACCCAAATCATGGAAGGCTTAGTCCCATCATCCCGGCTTCACTGGAAAGGATTATAGCGCTTTCAATGTAGAGCGCAATTTGCGCCGTGCCTTGGTTTCATCACATTTTGATATCGAGTGAAAGGAAAGTGATACTGGGTAACGGCTACGCCGCACTGGCCTCGACGAGCCTTGGAAAGGTCATCCGCACCATCGCCCCGCGACCAGTGTGGAAGCTCTCGGGCGCATCCAGCATTTCGAGATGCCCACTATGATCTTCGATGATTTTCTTGACGATGGCGAGGCCGAGTCCGGTACCCTTTTCGCGCGTTGTCACATAGGGCTCGAGCAGTCGATGACGGTTGTCAGCGGGTAATCCTTTGCCGTTGTCGAGCACTTCGACAATGATGGACGAGGCCGTGCTGGCAGCGCGAACGAGAATGAAACCTTCCTCGATCGCTCCTGTCTGGAGCGCCGTCTCGATGGACTCCGAAGCGTTTTTTATGATGTTGCCGAAAGCCTGGCCAAGGAGCCGGTTGTCGAAATTTCCAACGAGCGGCTCGTCGGTAAAGTCATGCTCGAACCTGATCTGGTTGTTGCTGATTTCCACGAGGAAGGACGCGTCACGCAGTACAGCGCGGATATCCGCTGCAGCGAGTTGCGGCTTGGGCATACGGGCGAATTCAGTAAACTCATCGACCATACGACCTATATCGCCGACCTGGCGGATGATCGTTTCAGTGCATTGATCGAAGACCTCGCGATCCTCGACAATGACCTTGCCATAGCGGCGGCGGATGCGCTCGGCGGAGAGCTGAATTGGCGTCAGTGGATTCTTGATTTCATGTGCAATGCGGCGTGCAACGTCCGCCCAAGCGGATGAGCGGTGGGCAGCGACCAGGTCGGTGATATCGTCGACCGTCACCACGTAGGAGGTATTGTGTGTGCCGGCGTCTTCCCGGGTAATCTGCACGTTGAAAGAGCGTACGATACCATTGCGGGTAATCCCTATCTGCTGGCGGCTGGAAGATCTGTCGTTCCCCCGCGCCGCTTCGAATACAGCACCGATTTCCGGAAGGATGTGAACGAGGTTCTTGCCGATAGCTTGTGCAGCATCGATCGACAGCATGTGTTCGGCTGGCCGGTTCAGACCAGCGATATCGCCTTGCGAGTTGACGCTGATGACGCCGGCGGTCACGCCGGACAGAACCGCCTCGGTAAAGCGCCTGCGCTCGTCGATCTCATCCTTCGCCGAAATCAGATCGTTATGCTGGGTTTTCAACTGCTCGACCATATTATTGAACGTGTGGGATAGTGAACCGATATCGCCATCCGAAGCGCGGACAGGCACTGACACGTCAAAATTGCCTGTGGCAACGTCGCCGGCCGCGCCGATCAACAAGCGAATGGGCCTGACCACACGATTGGCCACGGCAATACCAGTCCAGACGGCGGTCAAAAGCAGCAACAGTGTGAGCTCAATATAGAGCAGCGCGTAAGCGATCTGCGTATTCTTTCGGTTGCTCGCCAGCGACTGATATTCGGCATTGTTGTCTGTCATGACGCGCATGTTATCCAACGCCGACGAATCCACGGCGCGGATCGTATAGAGATACAAATCCGGCAGCGCCTGCGTCTTGACGATTGCACCGACAAGATTGGTAGCCGCCGGCGGTATCAGCACCGGCCTGTCGCCCGCTGCACTTTTCAACGCCTCCAGCGGTGCTTCGGGGAGGGTATGATCGTTGAAGAGCTGGGCACTGACGACAACCTCACCGTTGGATCTAACCAGGGATGCGCCAAGCAGGTTGTTGCGGCCTGCGTCATAGGTCAGCCAATTGGCGAAGGCACCTCGATCGAGACTGTAGAGCATCCGCCGCTGGTCGAGATCGATCGCCATCGAAAGCGTTGTGGTCAAAAGACTTTGCGCATTGTCCTCGGTGTAGGACTGCGCGGCCTTGATCGACATATCAATGATCTGATTGTTTTCGGGATTGATCCATGAGTTCAAACGGTTGTCGAGGACGATAAGTGAAAAACAGGCGACAATGATCGAAGGGATCGACGCGATCAACGCGAAGATGATCGTTATGTTGGTATGCAGATCCCGGTGCTTTTCCTTGCTCTTGAACAAAAACAGCTTCCGGAGCGTCGCGTAGGACAAATAGATCAGCACCAAAATCGAAATCGCATTGGCTGCAATAATGATCTGCGTCGTCCGCTTGGTGGGCGAGATGTCGGTAATACCCATCATGATGACGAATGAGACAATCGTTGTCGCCAGCGTCAGGAGCGTCATGATCAACGCGCCTTTCGGCAGAACCTGCGGTTTGACTACGGTCTTGCTCATTTGCTGTCGATTATCGGTCGCAGCGTTACTTGTAAAGGAAGCTTGCGCTTCGAATGCGGTTTGAGGCAACACGGGCTTGCGGCGTTGCTGATGTGCCACCCGATCCGTTTGAAAGGTCCAAGTTTTGACAGTACGTCCGATCCTCAAATATCCGCATCCTGCACTACGTTCATCGGCTGAACCCGTAACGGAGTTTGGAGATGATCTTCGCTTGCTGGCCGATGACCTCCTGGAGACAATGCGGGCGGCGCCGGGAATAGGCATAACTGCTCCACATATTGGCGTTTTGAAGCGCATTGTTGTTCTCGAACTTGACCGGGGCCAACCAGCTCGCTTTTACGTCAATCCGGAGATCGAATGGTTTTCGGCTGACACCGTCAGGCAGGAGGAGGGTAGTGTCTCAATGCCAGGCGTTTCGGATGAGATCGAGCGGGCCGTCAACATCCGGATCCGCTATCAGGACGTTGCGGGCGTGTCTCAGTCAGAAGAAGCGACCGGCCTCCTGTCCATCTGCCTTCAGCACGAAATCGATCAGCTCGACGGTGTATTCTGGATCTACCGCTTGTCAAAACTCAAGCGTGACAGGTTGATCAAGCGTTATGAGAAGCTGCAGCGCAGTCAGCGGTGAATCGGATCCTTCCATAAAACACCCTCCGGCTTTTCCACCGGATCGATATCGAGATTGACGACGACAGGCTCCTGACCGGAGCGGACAAGAACACATTCAAGCGCTTCGTCCGGACTGGCATTGATTTCCTGATGTGGCACGTATGGCGGCACGAAGATGAAATCGCCGGGACCGGCTTCCGCGACATACTCCAGCCTTTCGCCCCAGCGCATGCGTGCGCGACCTTTGACCACGTAGATGATGCTTTCCAGATCGCCGTGGTGATGCGCGCCGGTCTTGGCGTTGGGATGAATGACAACTGTCCCCGCCCAGATTTTTTCGGCTCCAGCCCGGGCGTGGTTGATGGCAGCGGCCCGGTTCATACCCGGCGTTTGTGCTGTATTTGGATCAAGGGAATCCCCAGGGATAATTTTGACCCCATGCACCCGCCAGTCGACTGGATGGTCGTCATGCGTGTGCGCGTTTCCCTGCTGATGATCGTCTGACATCAATGCCTCCT
This sequence comes from Phyllobacterium zundukense, assembly GCF_025452195.1. Taxonomy (NCBI): domain Bacteria; kingdom Pseudomonadati; phylum Pseudomonadota; class Alphaproteobacteria; order Hyphomicrobiales; family Phyllobacteriaceae; genus Phyllobacterium; species Phyllobacterium zundukense. Next base: position 2,279,959 of record NZ_CP104973.1, read on the forward strand.
GCCTCTTCGCGATGTTACCGGCAATGTAGCGAGGAGAATGCAGCGACACCAGAGATCAACCGCTGTCAGGATGTGCGCGTATCGGCGGTTGCAAACGCATAGCAAATAATTTCTACTTCTCATGGAACATTGGCATATTGTTCTGCGAACTTAGTATCCGAGATTGCTAGCATGCGAATTCGACAACGAAACCAGTAGGATACGGATGAAATCCTACAGTAGCTGCAGGGAAAACCATGATCTTGAAAAGTGTCGCCTCAATCGGGCTTGGCGTTTTGGTAGCATTGACGGCGGCAACGTCCGGCTTTGCGCAGACAGTGAAAATTGGCAGCAAGAATTTCACTGAACAGTTCGTTGTTGCAGAAATCTATGCGCAGGCGCTGGAGAAGGCCGGCATCACAGTCGAGCGCCGGCTGAACCTTGGCGCTACGCTCATCGCCCATTCAGCACTGACGAACGGTGAGATCGATCTTTATCCGGAGTATACCGGGACCGCGCTCGCGGCGGTGGTCAAGGGTGATCTGTCAGGCTCGGCCGATAAGATCTACAAGGACGTCAAGGATTATTACGAGAAGAACCTGCAATTGACACTGCTCGAGCCAACGCAGATCAACAATGGCTATGCCATCATCACGCTTCCCGAGACCGCCGAAAAATATAAACTCAAGACGCTGACGGATCTTGGTCCAGCCTCCAAGGAGCTCTCCTTTGGCGCGGAAGGCGGCTTTGGCGAACGCAAGGATGGTTTGCCGGGGTTGAAGCAGGTCTACGGCATCGAGTTCAAGGATTTCCGCATCTTCGCCAAGCTCGGTATTCGCTACAGTGCTCTGACGAGCAAGAACATCGACGTGTCCTATGGTTTCAGCACGGACTGGCAGATCGCCGATAGTAATCTTGTTGTTCTTGACGACGACAAGCATTTGTTCCCGCCCTATTACCTTGTGCCTGTCGTGCGCCAGGATGCGTTGGCGAAGAACCCCAAGATTGCGGACGTGCTCAACAAGGTCAGTCCGCTTTTGACCAACGAGATCATGCGCGACCTGAATGCAGCCGTCGAACGCGACAAGAAGGAACCAAAGGAAGTCGCTGCAGAGTTCCTGAAAGAAAAAGGTATTTGATTAAACTCGACGGAACCGAGCGGTTTCGCCGATCATTTGAACGTGTATGGCGGAGATGACCACATCTCCGCTATTTCATTGCTGAAGCGATTATGCAGGCAGGACGGCACCCTTGAATTGGGCTCCCAAAAACATTCCGGAAATACTTACTGCGACCTGGCAGCATCTGGTGCTCTCGGCTTCCTCGGTACTGATAGGACTGGTGATCGCATTGATCCTCGGGATCATCTGTGCACGCCGCCAGAAACTGTATGCCGTTGTTCTAACGATAACCGGCATCATTTTTGTGATTCCAAGCCTTGCCCTATTTGCACTATTGATCCCCTGGCTTGGCCTCGGCACAAAGCCGGCGCTGGTTGGCCTTTCATCCTATTGCCTGCTCATCCTCCTGCGCAATGTCGTAACCGGATTGCGCGGTGTGCCGGCCGATGTTCTCGATGCCGCAGATGGCATGGGCTACAATGCCTGGCAGCGGCTTGTCGGGATCGAACTCCCTCTTGCATTGCCGCTCATTGTTTCGGGCATACGCATTGCCCTTGTGACCGTGATCGGCATCGCCACCGTGGCAGCCTTCATCGATGGCGGCGGGCTTGGCACGATCATTCTCATGGGGATCGATCAAAACTATACCGAGAAAATACTCGTCGGCGGCATTTTGACATCCTTGATGGCGATCTTCTTCGATGTCGTGCTCAGTCAGGCCGAGAAATATCTGGTTCGGGGGAGGGCATGATATGTTGATTACCGCCTTCACTTGGATCAGCAATCATCAGCCGGAATTCTACCAGGCGCTTGGCCAGCATCTGATCATGTCAGGCGTCTCGTTGGCCTTCGCACTGGCCATTGGACTGCCGCTGGCGATCCTGATCATCAACCGGGGCGGCCTCGCCTTCGCCGTCATCAACACAATTAACGCGCTGCGCACGATTCCCAGTCTCGCGATCCTCGCTATCATGATGCCGCTTCTTGGCATCGGATTGTGGCCGTCCATCGTGGCCCTGACCATTCTCGCTTTGCCGCCGATCCTGCTCAACGCCTTTATCGGATTGCGTGATGTCGACCCCGATGCCGTCGAAGCGGCAACAGGAATGGGCATGAGCGGGGGGCAGGTTCTGCGCAAGATACGCATCCCCCTTGCCGCACCTGCCATGTTCGCGGGCGCACGCACCGCCGCCGTCCAAGTACTGGCTGGTGCGACGCTCGCCCCTTTCATCGGCGGTGGCGGCCTCGGAGATTTTATCGCCGTCGGCATCAGTATGATGGATATGTCGAGGCTACTGGTCGGTGCCATTCCCATTGCGCTGCTCGCGCTCACGACCGAGTTTACCCTTGGCCTCGCCGAAAAAGTCTTTTTTGCAGAGAGATCTACCGCATGATCAACATGGAACATGTGACCAAACGCTTCGCTGCGGACGGACCGGCATCGGTCGACAATCTTTCGCTTGTCGTCCCGGAAGGGACGACAACAGCGCTGATAGGTCCATCGGGCTGCGGCAAGACCACGACAATGCGCATGATAAACCGCCTGATCGACCCAACGGATGGCAAGATCATCGTCAATGGCGAGGATGTCACGAAGGTCGACCCGGTCGAGCTGCGCCGGCACATCGGCTATGTGATCCAGCAGGTCGGTCTGTTTCCGCATATGACCATTGCTCAGAACATTGCGGCGGTGCCGAAATTGCTCGGCTGGACCGAAGCGAAAATCACCAGCCGTACGGAAGAACTGCTGGATCTGGTCGGGCTTGACCCGAGCGAAATGCTGAAGCGCTACCCGCGCCAGCTCTCCGGTGGGCAGCGCCAGCGTATCGGCGTGGCACGAGCGCTTGCAGGCGATCCGCCAGTGCTGTTGATGGATGAACCCTTTGGCGCGATCGATCCGATCGCCAGGACGAGACTTCAGGACGAATTTCGCCAGATATTGCGTCGCGTGCGCAAGACTGTTGTGCTCGTCACGCATGATCTCGACGAGGCCATCCGGCTTGGAGACCGCATCGCCATCATGAAAAACGGCAAGATCATCCAGTACGATACGCCGGATGCAGTGCTGTCTCACCCCGCCGACGCTTTTGTGGAAAATTTCGTCGGGATAGACCGCGCGATCAAGCGGCTCAGCCTGTTCACTGTGAACGATGCGATGAACAGTGCCTCGCCGCACACGGGCGCCAGTACGGTCGCGCCGTCCAGTAGTCTGCGCGATGCGCTGGCGCTGATGGTTGCCGCCAATAGTGACGTTCTTGCCGTTGTCGACGAGAGCGGCGCAGTGAAGGGGCAATTGACGCGGGACGCTATTTTTGCGGTCTGACGGCCGGTACGAAAGCAAGGGTAACCGAGCAATGCACATCGGAATATCGATCGCGCCGTTTGGCCATCATCCCGCCGCGTGGCGTGAGAAATCGGAAGATGCGATTCATTTCAACGCTTTGGCGGCGCAGGTGAAGAAAGCAGAAGAAGGCGGGTTGGACTTCGCATTCTTTGCCGATCGGCTTGGCCAGCGGCCCCTGAACGATCTGTCGCCGCAGGCCGTGCCTTTCGAGCCGACGACGCTGGTTGCGGCGCTTGCCACTGTCGTCCGCCGGATCGGGCTGATCACGACAGCGGCGACCGCCCAGCACGAACCGTACAACCTCGCGCGCCGCTTTGCCTCGCTCGATACGATCAGCAAGGGCAGGGCTGGGTGGAATGTCGTGGTTTCGCCGGGCGCAACCGCGCGCAACCAGGAATATCTCGAAGTGGTCAACGGACTTTGGGACAGCTGGGAGGATGACGCCTTTGTTTATGACAAGGCCTCAGGCCGTTTTTTCCTGCCGGAGAAAATGCACCTTCTCGATCACAAAGGTGAATATTTCACCGTGCGTGGTCCGCTCAACGTCAATCGTTCGCCGCAAGGCAAGCCTGTTGTTTCGCACGTGCTGACGGCCGATACCGCCGAGTTTGCCGCGCTCTCGGCTGAACTTGTTTTCATTGATCCAGCGTCATTGGACGAGGCGAGGGCGCTTGTCTCCGATTTCACGCAGCGGCTTTTGCGTCATGGCCGCAAACGGTCCGAGGTGAGAATCCTTGCAAATGTCATTCCGTTCATCGGCGCCACCAAATCTGACGCACAGCAACTGCATGACAGGCTGGATGCGTTGTCGTCCGATGGAGAAAGGCCTGGAGGTTTGGAGGTCATCGGCACACCCCTCGATATTGCGGATGCGTTGCAAGCGTGGTCGGGCATTGTCGACGGTTTCACCGTCCTTCCTCCGGTGACGCCCGAAGGTGTCGACGCCTTTGTTGATCACGTTGTACCGGAACTTCGAAAGCGCGGCCTGTTCCGCAACTCCTATAAGGGCAGCACATTGCGCGAGCATCTTGGAATGCACCGTCCGCACCATCCGGCCAGCCAAACAGCGGAGCAAACATCATGAGCAAAACACAGATGAAGCTTGGCGCCTTTCTGATGGCCGGTGGCCATCATATTGCGGCCTGGCGGCGTCCGGACGCGGTTGCTGCCGCCGGTGTGGATGTCGACCACTTCATCACTCTGACGCGCCTCGCAGAAGCCGCCAAATTCGACATGGTTTTCTTTGAGGATGCAGCCGCGATCCGCGAGCGCAACATCAACACCGCGAGCCAGGCTGCGCGTTCGACAATGTTCGAGCCGTTGAGCCTTCTTGCGGCGCTGGCAGTCAATACGTCCCATATCGGCTTGGTCGCTACGGCCTCCACGACCTACAATGAGCCTCATGGCCTTGCGCGGACACTGGCCTCCATCGATCAGCTGAGCGGTGGCCGGGCTGGTTGGAACCTCGTCACGTCGGCGAGCGAACTCGAAGCGGAGAATTTTGTTGCGAGCGGCTTGCGGCCCCATGCGCAGCGCTATGAGCGCGCCGAGGAATTCGAACACGCGGCAAGGATGATCTGGGACAGCGTCGATACCGGCGCTTATGTGATCGATGGAAAAAGCTACACCGACCGGTCCAAACTACATCCCGTCGATCATCACGGCACACATTTCACTGTCAGCGGACTTCTCGACAGTCCGCGTTCGCCGCAGGGTCGTCCGCTGATGGTGCAGGCTGGTGCTTCGGATGCGGGCAAAAACCTCGCAGCGCGTACAGCGGATGTGGTGTTCGTAGCAGCGCAGGCCTTGCAGGAAGCCCAAACCTATTATGCTGATTTGAAATCGCGCATGCCGGCCTTCAATCGAAATCCCGACGATCTGAAGATCCTGCCCGGTGTGTCGCCAATCGTCGGCCGAACCGAAAGCGAAGCGCGGGCGAAATATGATGCCCTGCAAGAACTCATTCCCGACGAGGTTGGTGTGGCGTTGCTCGCCAGCTATCTCAGCATCAAGGACCTGTCACAGTATCCGCTAGAAGGACCATTGCCCGAAATGCCGGCGACCGATGGCATTCAAAGCCGGCAGCAGCTCATCATCGATCTTGCGCGGCGTGAAAACCTGTCTATCCGGCAGGTTGCTCGCAATTTCGCCGGCGCGCGTGGCCATTGGCAATTGATCGGCACACCGGCGCAGATCGTCGATGAACTGGAGGAGCGGTTCCATGCCAAAGCAGCGGATGGCTTCAACGTCATGGGTGCCTATTTCCCCGGGGCACTTCAGGATTTCATCACCCTGGTTATTCCTGAATTGCGTCGCCGAGGCCTCTTTCGCGATGAGTATGAAGGGCGCACATTGCGCGAAAATCTCGGAATCAGAATCCCGGCGCGTGCAGCATGAGCAAAGACATGAAACCCATTTACATCGACTATCTGAATGCGCTCGACATCGACGCGCTGGCACTGACTGATGCTGAAATTCTCGGTGCAATCGAAACCTCGCTTGCCGCGCAGGGCAATGGCGAGACCGTAATCGAGCCGCGAGTGCACCTTGAGCCGGACGCAACTTTCAATGGCCATTTCAATGTATTGCGGGGATATGTTGCGCCTTTGAATCTGGCAGGTGTGAAGATCGTCGGGGACTTTGTCGATAATTACAAGCTGAACTACCCCTCAGAATTCGGTGTGCTCAATCTGTTCGATCCACGTACCGGGGCGCCGCGGGCCATCCTTGATGCAACCGTCATCACTGATATGCGCACAGGCGCCGTCACCGCACTTGGAGCAAAATATCTCGCACGCAAGAACTCGAAGATCCTTGGCCATATCGGAGCGCGCGGCACGGCCTATTGGAATGTGAGGCTCCTTGATCACCTTTACAATTTCGACGAGATTCGCGTGCATTCACGTCGTCCCGAGAGCCGCAACGCCTTTGCCGAAAAGCTCTCCCATGATCTCGGCAAGCGGATCATCGTCACGGACGACTGGCGCTCCTGCGTGGAAGGCGCCGACATCGTCGTTGAAGCATCGCGCCTGCCGGAGCCGCAACCGATGTTGAAAACGGAATGGGTCAAGCCCGGCGCATTCGTTGTGCCCTATGGAACAATGAGCGCAATAGAGCTGTCGCTGACCGACATCATGGACAAGCTCGTCGTCGATGACTGGGGCCAATGCAAGGGCGGGAAATTTGGGTCCCTGCGCGCTCACGTGGAGGCGGGCAAGCTATCGGAACAGACTTTGCATGCGGAGCTTGGCCAGATCGTTGCCGGACGCAAGTCAGGCCGTGAGAATGAAGATGAGACAATTCTGTTCTGGCATCGGGGCTTGTCGCTAAGCGATATTGCGCTTGGTTATGCCATGCTGGAAAAAGCCAAAGCCTCCAATATCGGCCAGCGGCTGCGCTTTGCATGAGCCCGGTTGTCTTCAGTGGAGCGACCACCACAATCGCTGACATCGCAGCGATTGCTCGCGGGAATGCAACGGTCGAAATCGAGCCCGCCGTGTACGACAGGCTGGAAAAGGCGCGGGCGATCCTCGACAGCGCGGCTGCATCAGGACAGCAAATCTACGGTTTGAACACTGGACTCGGCGCTAATCTGAAAACAGCGGTGACCGAGGATATCGACGCATTCCAACAGCAACTGGTGCGCGGACGCGATGTAGGCGTTGGCCCATCACTGGAACGCGATGTTACCCGCGCGGTCATGGCTACGCGGCTTTCAATGCTGGCTGTCGGCGGATCCGGAATTTCTCCGTCAGTTTTCAAGGATTTGCTGGCGTTGCTCAATAAACAGATTCATCCTGTTACGCCATCCATCGGGTCCATAGGCGCTGGTGATCTCGTCCTGCTGGCGGCTATGGCGTCAACGCTGATCGGAGAGGGTGCTGCAGAGTATCAAGGTAAGGTCTATCCATCTGCTCAAGCTTTGAAAAAGGCGGGTCTTGAACCGTCGGCGCTTGGCCCGAAAGACGGGTTGTCGCTGCTCAATGCCTCGGCGGTGTCGGTCGGACGGGGTGCGCTGGTTGCGACTGACGCTGCTGTGCTTCTGGATTTTCAGCGTCGGGCAGTTGCCATGAGCTTTGAAGCCTTGGGCGGCAATCCGCACATTCTGACACCTGCGATCCAGATTGCGCGCCCCGCTGCGGGTCAGGTGGAAGAGGCGGAAAGGCTTTTGGCATTGCTTGAAGGCTCGTCATTGCTGGAAGCGAGGACGGCGATCCAGGATCCACTCAGCCTGCGTTGCGTGGCGCCCATTCAAGGAGCGCTTGCCCATGCCTTGAGGGCCGCGACAGACGCGATCGAACTCGAACTCAATTCGGCCGCGGACAATCCGCTGGTGATCATTGATGAAGAGCGAGTACTGTCGACGGGAAATTTCCACACGCCATCGCTGGCGCTGGTTTTCGAAACACTCGGGCTCGCCATCGCGCAAGCGGCGCTGGCCAGTGCTGCACGCTTCATTCAACTCACTGGCTCTGGTCGTCATGGCCTGCCGCGCTATTTGAGCCCGGTCGGCGGGGCTTCGGCTGGGTTTGTACCTCTGCAGAAGACGGTAGCCGCACTCGTTGGCGCCATCCGCCACAAGGCCAATCCAGTCCTGCTCGATTTCCTTGCCGTATCGGAAGGAGTCGAGGACCACGCGACGCAGACGCCGCTCGCGGTGGCAAAATGTGCGGAGATAGTCGATTTGTGGCGGCAACTCGTTGCCTGCGAGATGCTGGCCGCGGCGCAGGCCATAGATTTGAGGCCGGGACTTCGCTGCGGCAGCGGAACGAGACAAAGTTATGATTTCGTTCGGGCAGTTTCGCCCAAGCTGGAAGACGACAGGGCGCTCGGAGCGGATGTTTTGGCCTTGGTGGACAGCTTGCGCCAATGATTGAAACGCCGCCTTCAAACGATCGGCCGCGTGTCGCAGGATATGCAACGGTTTGGACACCTTTACACGCTAGACTGGTGAACGAGTTGTATATTCGTCACCGATAAGTTTTATGATCTGCTCATCGTCTGCAGCCAAGTTTCCGTAACACTATCCAAACGCCAAACTCTTGATGCCAGTCTAAGAACAGAACATTGACTTATTTCCGCGAATAACATCGACTAAAGTAGGGTGCTGTAAAAGCAGCGTTTCTTGAAAAGCTGGATAGTCATGACGGTCGTGCGGAATCTTTTGTGGGCGCCAACAATAGGCTTATCCTGGCTGTGGGGATTGGGTTTCTTCTATTCCATCCACGTCACTCTGACCTATGGTTGGCTGGGGTTTTTTGGTTTTGCCATAGCCAATGTCGCAGGGCTCTGGCTGTTTGGATATATTCTCGGGCGAACCAAGCGCTCGCCCGATCAGATCATCAAAGATATTGAAGGCCGCTACGCTGGCGTGTTTCTGCTGTTTCAGATGGCGGCGCTGGTTGTAACGATCTTCGGGTTTGTTGCCTATCTCTGGCAGCCGATCGTGGGCGAGGGTTCGGCGCTCGGCGTTGCGCTGTTGTTGCTGTTTGCCTGTGCTATCGGTCATGCGCTGTCGCTGCAGCAACTCAAGCTGTTGCACATCGTCTATACGGTCGTCGGGGTGGCTGCGGGCATTGTCCTCCTCATCGGACTGCGGCAGACATCAGACTATCCAGGTGTGCCACTAGAAAAGTTTGATAGCCGCTTCTATGGTCTGATCATGCCAACGCTGATCGGCTTCCTGCTTGGACCGTGGCTCGATATTCAGCATTGGCAGCGCGCGGTTACCATCAAACGTGAAGGTGGCGATGTTGGCATGGCCTATGGTGTCGGCGCGCTGATGTTTTTTGGATTTTTGTTCCTCAATGCGCTTACCGCTTCGGCGGTCGGCCCGATAGGCAGCATCCTGTCCATCGATGGCCTGCCAAGTGCCCAGGGGTCCGTCTCGGCAGCTACAGTTCTTGCTGCGGAAAATGGCCAGCCATATCTGGCGGTTGCCTTTGTCATCTGGACTGTCATTGCCCTGGCTTCAACCGTGGACAGCTTTTATTGCGCAACATCCTGGTTCCTGAAGGGTAAAAACCTGCGCAGTAACAGTCCCTTGCTTGCTCTCATCCCGGACGGCGTCGCTTCATCGCCGCTTTGGCTATTGCTTGGCGCCGCCTGGATTGCCTTCACGGCGGTACCCGCGAATTTTTCGCTGATGTATTTCATGATGCCGTTTGCAACCCTGTTCGTCAGTGCGTCGGCGAACCTGGTATGCGAGGCGCTGGGCGCGAAGCCAAAGTTTGATCCGGTGCTGAGCTTTATGATCGGTTGCGGTTCGTCGCTGATATTCATCATCGGCTACATCGAGCCGGTGCCGGGATTCCTGTTCATTTCTCCGTTCATCGGTCTGATAGGCGCTTTGCCAGTCATCATCGAACTGTTCGGACCGGCCTCCAAGGCCATTCCCGTTGAGATAGTCGATCAACCCATCCGGATGATGTCGCCTTCGCCACTTGCCAACGTCACGGGGAGCGACGACGTCACGCCATCGCATGGATTCGACGGTGAGTGGTTCGTCATGCAGCTCGTTCCCACATATGATGATACGAATTCCGTCGGAAACGTCTATTTCGCCAACTACGTGCGCTGGGTCGGCAAAGCGCGCGAATTGTTCTTCAACGTCTGCATGCCCGATTTCGACCTTGCGACCACGCGGTCTCTATATCCTCACGCGCTCCTTCACCCATGATTACCGTCGCGAGTCGAAGGAGTTCGAGCAGATTACCGTGCGCATCAAGATTGCGCGCCACAATCGGAAGTTCGTGACGTTGCAGCATGAGATCCACAGCGCCGCGCAGGGCTTGCTCGGGCATGGCGAGCAGTCATTGATGTTCGTCGACCGCGACCACTACAATCCACTCGATATTCCGGGAGAGGTAATCAAAGGGTTCCTGCCATATTGGCCAAAGGAATCGCGTTTGTCTGCGAACTACCGGCCAGTAAATATTCAGGATGCTGCCAAGCGGCAGGCGTGATCTGAGCGAACCGTTAGAGCCTTACGTGCCTGAACAGAGAACTGCTTCTATTCAGTATGAACGGCTCTAGCTGGCAACCTGGTATCGGTCACGATCGAAGGCGAGCAGCTCGAAAGTCTTCTCGACGGGCTCTGCCGGGCTGAATAGGAACCCCTGTACCTGATCGCAGCCTTCCTTTTGCAGGCAGGCCAGTTGTTCACGGGTCTCGACACCTTCGGCAGTGATCTTCATGCCCATGCTGGCTCCAAGACCCATCACTGCACGAATGATTGCAAGACTGCCCCGATTGTGCGGAAGGTCGCGCACGAAGGACTGATCGATCTTGATCTTGTCGAACGGCATCTTGCGCAGGTAGCTCAAGCTGGAATAGCCGGTGCCAAAATCATCGAGCGCGATGCTTACTCCCATGGCGCGGAACTGGCGCAACAATGAAATCGCGGCGACATTCGCTTCGAGGAAGACGGATTCAGTGATCTCCAGCTCCAGCCGATTTGGCTTGAGCTTGTTCTTGGTCAAGGCATCGCGAACAATGGACGCCAGGTCGGAGTGCCGGAACTGGATCGCCGATATATTAATTGCAACGTGGATTTCCTGCGGCCACGACACGGCGATACGGCACGCTTCCTGGATGATCCACTCGCCGAGCGGAATGATGTTTCCTGTCTCTTCCGCGATCGGGATAAAGATAGTAGGAGAGATGAAGCCGTGCACCGGATGCTTCCAGCGCAGCAGCGTCTCGAACCCTACCGTCTTGAGTGTCTGCGCCGAAATGATGGGCTGGAAATGGAGGATGAATTCGTCCCTTGCCAGCGCACCACGCAGATCCATGGCGAGCGCACGTTTGGCTTCGATGCGCGCATCCATTTCCACCTCGTAGAAACGGAAACTGTTGCGGCCCTCATTCTTGGTCCGGTAGAGCGCCAGGTCGGCGCAGCGCATGATGTCGTTGACACTGTCGGTCGGCGCAATTGCAATGCCGACGCTGATGTGAATGTTGATCTGGATACCATCAATCCAGAAGGGTTGTGCGATGCTCTGGACCAGCTGCTCGGCGAGCTCTGTCGCCGCAGTCTGATCGGCACCGCGCGCCAGAATGGCGAATTCATCGCCGGAAAGACGGGCAACGACATAGGTTGCGGGAGCCGCGCCGCGCAGGCGATCCGCCACCTGTTTGAGTAACTGATCGCCGATACCGTGACCAAAACTGTCATTGACCGTCTTGAACTCATCCAGATCGATGCAAAACACTGCGAAGCTGCGCAGTCCTTTCTCAAGGTCCTTGGTGGCTTGCGAGAGCTGGTCGGTAAATAGCGTACGGTTCGGCAGATCGGTCAGCACATCATAACGGGCGAGATAGGACAATTGATCGTCTGACTGCTTTGCAGCGGTCACATCGGAGCCGACGCCGCGGTAGCCGACAAACTGGCCTGCGTTGTCGAAAATCGCCTTGCCGGTGAGCGACCACCAACGTGTCTCGCCCTTGATGTTGATGGGCAGGATGTGATTGCGGAATGTCGTCCGGTTCTCGATGGCCTGCCAGATTGAGCCAACCTTGACGGCCTCTTCCGCATGAGACTGGTCGATCTTGAACAGTTGCGCAAAAGGCATGCCCTGCAGCTCTTTGGTCGTTTTTGCCGCAATTTGCGCCAGGCGCGGCGAGGTATGCTGGAGCTTCAGGTCGGCGTCGGTTTCCCAAATCCAGTCGCTGGCGTTTTCTTCAAAATCATACAGCAACAGGCTGATAACCTCCTTCTGCTGCTCGACCTTGATCTGGTCCAGCGTGCGCATGACAATAAGATTGCTCATGTGGACGATGGTGAACAGAATGAAGAGCGCATAGAAAGCGAGCAGGATCGCGATGAACAAAAAGAAATCTTCACCGGTTGACGCAAGCGCAAAGAACGAACCGGTAATGATCGTGCCCGAATAGGCGATCGCAGCCAGGGGCACCACGGCCACGCCAATACCGGTTGCCATGAGACCTGCTGCTGTGCATGCGATCAGAAGCCGGTGGTAGGGATCAGCGTCGAGAAACAGCATCAGGGGAATGCTCGCAAGGCAGATGCCGTAGAGGGCTGATATGATGATCAGGTATTTGATCGCATCAAAGCCAAGCTCCTTGACCTTGGGCACCGTGTACCATTGCCAGCAGGCGAAAAGTGAGCCCGCAGTCATCAATGCGACCATTATCGACACACCCGCGAGATAGGGGCGGGGGCCGAGGTCCCAGAAAACGAACGCGACGACAAACACAACGCACATTGCCACCAGAACCGTAAAAGGCGCCAGCCTTAGTGCAACGTCCATTTGCTCCGCATAGACACGACGCTTTACTGCCGGGTTGATAGCACCCCGCATACCGAACATCGATCGGATAGCGTCAAAAGTATGGAAATTGGACAATTGCACGCACAGACCTCAGGCAGGTGAGTTCATCTTTGACCCATGTTAGTTTTTTTACGTTCGGCATTGGTTAATATACTTAGCATTTTTTCTATTAGTTACCAATGTCTTTATGTCCTAGTGTCGCACTTTGGTTAAGATAAAATTTGTGACTACAGGGTATTAGTGCAGGAAAATACGTCATATTTCTTCATATATCAGTATATCTACAATTTATACGATAAAGTTCAAAGTAATATCTCTGAAACAACTTTTTTCTATTCAAATGTATTCCGTGGACCAATTTATTCGATTTGTCGCGCCGTCAAGTTAGTAGCTCTTTAGAATTAGCTCCTGTCAGCCAAATTTCAAGCGCTCAGAGTCGAATTCTTCCCCCCAAGTATGGAGGATACAGAGTCGATATGCTGACCGATGCGGCCGTTTTGGAAAGACATTCCTGCAATCGATACAAATATGAAACCCGCTGCGTGTCATCGGTCGATAACATTGCGTATCGTCATCTCTGCCGAGGCCTTCCGGCCACCCGAGATATCTCAAACAGAGCTGAAAATGTTGATGCCTGTCGCCAAGGTCTATCGAAACGCGAAGATGGTCTGTATAGACGGCCCTAAAAAGGCAACAGGGCGGACGTGCGAGCTCCGCAAATGAACATGGCTGTTTTGAGAAGTACGGCGACGAGTACGCGGCAAATGCTACCAGACAATGAGGCGACTGTGCCCGAGGCTACCAATCCCATGGTGGCATTTGAAGCCATTTCCAAGCGTTTTGCGGCAGGGAAAACTGGCGCCGAAGTGGTGGCACTGAACGACATAGATCTCGTGGTGCCTCGTGGATCGGTAACCGGGATCATCGGCCGTTCGGGAGCTGGCAAATCGACGCTGATCCGGCTCGTCAACGGGCTCGAAAGGCCGAGCTCTGGCCGCATCCTCGTTGACGGCGTGGATATCGCTGGGCTGGATGAGAAGAGCCTGCGCGCCGCGCGCTGCTCGATCGGCATGATCTTCCAGCATTTCAATTTGCTCTCCTCGCGCACTGCCTTCGGCAATATCGCGTTGCCGCTCGAAATTGCCGGCATGGGCAGGCAAGACATCGAAAAGCGCGTGACGCCCTTGCTTCATCTGGTCGGCCTGTCCGACAAGCGCGACCGCTATCCTTCCGAGCTTTCCGGTGGTCAAAAACAGCGCATCGGCATCGCGCGCGCTTTGGCAACCGAACCAAAGCTGCTGCTCTCCGACGAGGCGACATCAGCGCTCGATCCAGAAACCACGCGCTCGATCCTTGCCCTGCTCCGGAAGATCAACAAGGAGCTCGGTCTGACCGTGCTTCTGATTACCCACGAGATGGAGGTGGTGAAGGCCATCGCCGACCATGTGGCAGTGATCGATGGCGGCCGCATCGTCGAACAAGGCCCGACATTCGACGTGTTCACCGGGCATGTGCACGAAACCACCAAGGCGCTTCTCGGTGGCCTCGCAGGTATGCATTTGCCGGAGTTCCTGACCAGCCGGATGTCGCAGCGAGCGGAGCCCGGCTCGCGGACTATTCTTCGTGTCATATTCAAGGGTGAAAATGCCACGGAACCGATGTTGGCGCGGCTTGGAAGCGATCTTGGCATCGAGGTCAATATCATGGCCGGTGCAGTCGACGAGATCGCGGGGCGTCCTTTCGGTATGCTGGTGGTTTCCCTGCGTTCCGATGAGGCGAAAATTGCCGAGGCGCGGCAGTTCCTTGCCAATCACGGCCTGTCATCGGAGGTGGTCGGCTATGTCCGCTGATATCATCGCTCTCATCGTCAATGCGACGGGCCAGACGCTGTATATGGTCGCGGTCGCTGGACTGATCGGTTCACTCTTGGGTATTCCGCTCGGCGTGTTTCTGGCGACGAGCGGGCGAGGCGAGCTTTTCGCTGCGCCTTGGGTCAACAAGGTGCTTGGCGCCATCGTCAATGCCACACGTTCGACGCCGTTCATCATTCTGGTCGTTGCCATCATCCCGTTCACCCGGCTCGTTGCCGGCACATCAATAGGAACCACTGCCGCGATAGTGCCATTGACGATTGCGACGATCCCCTTCGTTGCTCGTCTGGTCGAAACGGCAATTCGTGAAGTCGATCCTGGTCTGACGGAAGCAGCGCGCGCAATGGGTGCGAGCCCGATGCAGATCGTCTTCAAGGTACTGCTTGCAGAGGCGCGGCCCGGAATTACCTCTGCACTCACCCTGACGATCGTCAGCCTGATTGGTTATGCGGCAATGGTTGGCGCGATTGGTGGCGGCGGCCTCGGCGACCTTGGCATCCGCTACGGCTATCAACGCTTCATGCCGGATGTCATGGCCGTCGTGGTTGTGGTGTTGATCGTGCTTGTTCAACTTGTTCAGAGCGCCGGTGACCGGTTGGCGCGGCAATTCGACAAGCGCAGCCGTCCCCGTTGAATTTGTTAAAAAGCAGGAGAATGAAATGTTGAAGAAAATACTTGGTGTAGCAGCCTTGGCGGCGATCCTCGGCGCGACTGGTGCGCTGGCCGAAACGATCAAGATCGGCGTTACACCGGGCGAGCATGCCCAAATTCTCGAAAAGGTCGCGGAGGTCGCCAAGCCCAAGGGTCTCGATATCCAGATTCTCGAGTTCTCGGATTACGTCGTTCCAAATCAGGCATTGAACGACGGCGAGCTCGATGCCAATTCCTTTCAGCACAAGCCTTACCTCGACAATCAGATTGCCGACCGGAAATTTGATCTCGTCGACGTCGCTTATACGGTGAATTTTCCGATGGGCGTCTATTCGAAAAAAGTGAAGAGTTTTGACGAGTTAGCGGATGGGGCTACGATTGCGATTCCGAATGATCCGACCAATGGTGGCCGTGCCCTGCTCATTCTCGCCGACAAGGTTGCGATCAAGCTGAAGGACGGTGCCGGCCTGAAGGTCACGCCTGCCGACATCACCGAAAACAAAAAGAACTTCAAGTTCGTTGAACTTGATGCCGCCCAGCTACCGCGTTCGATTGACGACGTCGATGCCGCAGCGATCAATACAAACTATGCTTTGGAAGCAGGACTTGATCCCATGAACGGCACAATTCTGAAGGAAGGTGAAAAGGCTCCATACATCAATCTCATCGCTGTCCGCACCGCCGACAAGGACAAGCCCTGGGTGAAGACGCTGATCGAATCCTATCATTCGGATCCGGTCAAGCAGTTCATTGTCGACAAATACAAGGGCGCGGCGGTCCCAAGCTGGTAACCCGATCTTGGAAAGAATCTCACCCTATGCAGGTGGGATTCTCTTCCCGTCGGTCCCAAAGAGATGCAGCTTGTCCTTGGGGATGATGACCCGCAGGTGATCATCGGTCTGTGACGCAGAGCGGCCCGGAACCCGCACCACGACACGCTCGCCGCCGGCAATGCCGTAGACATAGCTTTCTGCACCAACCGGCTCGACACCCAGTACTTTGAGATCGAGAACCAGTCCGCCGACATGCGTATCTGATCCAGCGGAGACCTCGAGGTCTTCCGGCCGGAAACCGATGAAGGCTCCATCCGCTGGAAGGACAAGGCCCTCTGCCCCGATGCGTGTGCCGTCCTTCAGAACCAGTCCCGAATGGTCGGCTGTGACCGGCACAAGGTTCATAGGCGGGGCGCCAATGAAGCTTGCGACAAAGGTGCTGGCTGGCTTCTCGTAGATATCGAGCGGTGCACCGATCTGTTCTACGGAACCGGCGTTCATGACGACAAGGATATCAGCGAGCGTCATAGCCTCAAGCTGGTCATGGGTTACATAGACGCTGGTCACGCCCAGCTGCCGCTGCAGGTTTTTGATTTCAACGCGCATTTGTCCGCGAAGCTTGGCATCGAGATTGGAAAGCGGCTCATCGAAAAGAAACACCTTCGGGCTGCGGACAATGGCACGGCCCATGGCGACGCGCTGACGCTGACCGCCCGAAAGTTCTTTCGGACGGCGTTCCAGAAGCTGAGTCAATTCAAGGATTTGAGCAGCGTCTTTTACACGTTTGTCGATCTGATCCTTCGGCATGCCCCGGTTGCGCAGGCCATAGGCCATGTTGTCGTAGACCTTCATATGCGGGTAGAGCGCATAGTTCTGGAATACCATTGCGATGTCCCGCTCGGCAGGTCCGAGCTCATTGACCACCTTGTTGTCGATTTTAACTGTGCCGTCGGTGATAGACTCCAGACCCGCGATCATACGCAGCAAAGTGGACTTTCCGCAGCCGGATGGACCGACCAGCACGCACAGCGCACCATCGTCGACGGCAATGTTGATGCCTTTGACCGCTTCGACGGAACTACCATAGACCTTGCGAACATTGGTCAATTCTACATTTGCCATATCGGTATCATTTCTCCGTTTCGACCAAACCGCGCACGAACCAGCGTTGCATGAGAACGACAACGAGGATTGGGGGCAGTATGGCGAGAATGCAGGTCACCATCACCAGGTGCCATTCGGTATCAGCATCGGCGAAGGAAATCATCTTGCGCAAACCAATGACGATGGTCGACATGTCGTTGCGGTTCGTCATCAGAAGCGGCCAGAGATACTGCGTCCAGCCATAGATGAAGAGGATCACGAACAGGGCGGCGATATTGGTCTTGGATAGTGGCAGCAGGATATCCTTGAAGAATCGCCACGGTCCTGCGCCATCGACGCGGGCAGCTTCGACAAGTTCGCCGGGGATGGTCATGAAGAACTGCCGAAACAGTAGCGTGGCCGTTGCTGACGCCATGAGCGGCAGGATCAACCCCGTATAGGTATCGATCAGACCAAGGTCGACCATGATCTTGTAGGTTGGCAGGATGCGAACCTCGACCGGCAGCATCAGGGTTATGAAAATGAGCCAAAAGAACACCATGCGCCCGGGAAAGCGGAAGAAGACGATCGCATAGGCAGAAAGGATCGAGATACAGATCTTCCCGACGGCAATGCCGAGCGCCATGACCAGCGTGTTGAACAGGAGCCGGTCTACGCCCACACCGCCGATACGGCCAACGCCGCCGAAGAGCGCTGCGGAATAGTTCTCCCAGAAGTGTCCACCTGGCAGCAATGATAGGGGCGGGCGCAATATTTCCTGGAGCGTTTGCGTCGAGGCGACGAAGGTGTAGTAGATCGGGAAGGCCACGATCAATATACCGATGATCAATATCACATGGGCGATCAGACGGCCGACAGGATTGTTCTGGATCATGATCTATCCTCAGCCGTAATGTACTTTGCGCTCGACATAGCGGAACTGAATAGCCGTCAAGCCGATAACAATGATCATCAGGATCACCGACTGAGCGGCGGAGTCGCCCAGGATGAGGTTGACGAAACCGTCATTGTAAACCTTGTAGACGAGCGTCTCCGTAGCTTTGCCGGGGCCGCCTCCTGTGACCGCGTGGATGATGCCGAACGTGTCGAAAAAGGCATAGACCGTGTTGACGACGAGCAGAAAGAAGGTCGTCGGAGCTAGTAGCGGAAAAACGATGGTCCAGAAGCGCTTCGTTTCGCCCGCGCCATCGATGGCAGCCGCTTCGATCAGCGATTTGGGGATCGACTGCAGACCGGCGACGAAGAACAGGAAGTTGTAGCTGATCTGCTTCCACGCTGCGGCTGAAACGATCAGCACCATTGCCTGATCGCCGTTGAGCAGCGGGTCCCAATTATAGCCGGTCGAGCGGAAGAGATAGGCGAGCGTTCCCATCGATGGATTGAACA
The DNA here is from genome assembly GCF_025452195.1 of Phyllobacterium zundukense. Classification (NCBI taxonomy): domain Bacteria; kingdom Pseudomonadati; phylum Pseudomonadota; class Alphaproteobacteria; order Hyphomicrobiales; family Phyllobacteriaceae; genus Phyllobacterium; species Phyllobacterium zundukense. The sequence goes on from NZ_CP104973.1 coordinate 2,298,481, forward strand.
GGAATAGCCAGAGCATGCCGGCGATGGCCGGTGCGACTGCATAAGGCCAGATCAAAAGCGTTCGGTAGATGCTTTTGCCGCGGATAATCTTATCGGCCATGACGGCGAGCAGAAGGGCAAGAGCCATCGCGATGAGTGCAGTGGCTACCGAGAATATAACCGTGACCTGAAGAGAGTTCAGATAGTTCGGATCTCCGAGCACACGCCGGAAATTATCGAGACCGACAAATTGCGTCGACAGCCCGAACGGATCTTCGCGCAGGACGGACTGATAGATCGCCTGTGATGCGGGCCAGTAGAAGAATATTGCGGTGATGGCGAGTTGTGGTGCCAGCAGCAGATAAGGCAAAAACTTGTTCGGAAAAGTGACGCGCGTTGACGATGCCATGAATGCCTCGTTTTGAAATAGCCCGTCCGTCAATTACGGACGGGCTGTCATGAAATGAAGCTTACTGGCCGATTGCCTGCTTTATCGCAGCGTTACCACGCTTGACGGCATTATCCAGGGCCTGCTGGGCAGTCTGTTTACCCGAAAGCATGTTTTCGAACTCTTCATTTTCGATGTCGCGAACCTGCGGCAGGTTGACGAGGCGGACACCCTTCGAGTTTTCAGTCGGCGTCTTGCCCATCATCTGCTGGATCGGCGTTTCGCGACCGGGATTCTTGTCGTAGAAGCCGGATTTCTTGGTTTCCTCATAGGCGGCCAAGGTTACCGGCAAATAGCCTGACACCTGATGCAGGCGCGCTTGAATTTCGGTCTTGGACAGGAAATTGAAGAAAGCTGCGACGCCCTTGTACTGTTCGTCGCTCTTGCCCGCAAAAACCCAGAGGCTGGCACCGCCGGGGATCGTGTTCTGCGGAGCACCTTTTGCCTCCGGGTCATAGGGCAACGGACCTGTGCCGTAGTTCATACCCGATTTGATCACGTCACCGAGGCCGCCCGATGAATCATTGTAGATGCCGCATTCGCCGGAAAGGAACAGCGGTTTGGCTTCAGACGTACGACCTCCGTAACGGAAAGTACCATCCTTTGCGAGATCGGCGAGTTCCTGGAAATGTTTGACGTAGATTGGTGCGTTGATCTTCAGCTCGACATCGACGCCGCCAATACCGTTTTCATTCGAACCCCAAGGCAGATTGTTCCAGGCGGCGAAGTTTTCGGTGTGGATCCAGGTCAGCCAAGCCGAGGTATATCCGCATTTTGCTGCACCGCTTGTCTTGATCTTCCTCGCAGCGTCCCAGACTTCCGTCCATGTCTTGGGTGGCTTGTTTTCGTCGAGTCCGGCCTTCTTGAAGATGTCCTTGTTGTAGTAAAGGATCGGCGAGGAGCTGTTATACGGGAAAGACAGCATCGTGCCGTCGGGCTTGGAATAATAGGCGACAATTCCAGGCAGATAGAGGCTCTTGTCAAACTTGGCGCCGCCCATCGACAGAATGTCGGCGACCGGCTTGATCGCGCCCTCGGCGGCCATCATCACGCCGGTGCCCGCATCAAATACCTGAATGATGTCCGGGGCCTGTTTGGCGCGGAAGGCGGCAATGCCGGCATTCAGCGTTTCGGGATACGTGCCCTTGAACACCGGAACCACCTTGTAGTCGCTTTGGCTTTCGTTGAATTCCTTGGAAAGCGTGTTGACTACCTCGTTATTGGCACCAGTCATCGCATGCCACCAGCTGATCTCGGTGACGACGGCGAAAGACGAGGTGGATGAGGCGAGGACAATGCCGAGAGCAAGGCTTAGTGAAGTGCCGCGAAAAGTCATGTGAATCTCCCATATATGAGGCGTCGTCTAAAGCGCGCTTGAGGGCAGTATCGCCATTATGTGACAGGGAAACAACAGTTTTGTGACTGGAAGCTCATACCTTGGTTCAAGGCTGTGGAAAAAATGCTCAGCTGTTCACTTTGAGAGCCCGTTAAACAAGCACAACACCGGCCTTGCGCATCTTTACGGTCATGGCAGCGAGCGAACCGCCAAGATCGATACCGCGACATGCGTCGAGCAGGACCTCGGCCGTAAAGCCGTGCGCGATCGCGTCGAGCGCGGAATATGCGACGCAATAGTCGGTCGCGAGACCTGCGAAAGTCACATTGGTAATGCCGCGCTCGCGCAAATAGCCGGCAAGTCCGGTAGGGGTCTTGCGGTCGTTTTCGTAGAAAGTCGAATAGCTGTCGATATGCGGATGAAACCCTTTGCGGATCACCAACTCGGCTTTTGTCCAAACCAGATCCGGATGAAACTCGGCACCTGAAGACCCCTGAATACAATGATCCGGCCAGAGCGTCTGCTCGCCATAGGGCATCATGATTGTTTCGAACGGTGCCTTGCCGGGATGCGACGACGCAAAGCTCGAATGCCCTTGTGTATGCCAATCCTGCGTGAGGACGACGCGATCAAAACGTTGGATAAGCTTGTTGATGATCGGGACGATCTCATGCCCGCCATCGACCGCCAATGCCCCGCCCGGACAGAAGTCATTCTGCACATCAACGACGATCAGCGCGTCCTTGGCCATCTCGGTTCTCCAGTGAGGTGATTGGGTAAGTATGACCAGTCAGACTGTTCCGTCAACGTGCGTAGTGCGAGTCGCCGCCAATCCAGACGTGATTGACATCGAGCTTCTCGTCGAGATGGACGATATTGGCGATATAGCCCGGCGCAAGGCGCCCATAGTGGTGATCGATTCGAATGCTCTCGGCCGGGTAGAGGGATGCCATGCGCAGCGCTTCATCGAGAGACAGACCGAGCTCGCGATGCACAAAACGCACTGCGGAGATCATATCGAGATCGGCACCGGCCAGTGTCCCGTCGTCCAGCGTCAAACGTCCACCGGCACGTGTGATCCTGCGTCCGTTCAACGTGAATGAGCTAATGTCTGTGCCGATGGTCGACATTGCGTCGGTGACGAGGAATATCTTCGCCGGACCCTGCTTGGCACGCAGTGCGATCGCCATCGAAGCTCTGTCGACATGAAAACCGTCGGCGATCAGTCCCGCTGACAGTTCACCCGACTCAAGCACCGCGCCGACCACGCCGGGACTGCGGTGACCGAGTTGGCTCATCGCATTGAACAGGTGTGTCACCATAGTCGCACCCGCATCCTTGGCTGCCAGCGCCACTTCATAGGATGCGCCGCTATGGCCGAGGCTGACGATAACGCCGGCATCGACCATCGCCCGGATTTTTTCAGCCGATACCGTTTCCGGTGCGACTGTGGTGAGCAGAACCGGCAATTCCTGCACTGCCTCTATGATGGCAAGGAGGTCAGCGTCGTCCATCGGACGGATCAGCTTTGGGTCGTGCGTGCCCTTGTGTGTCAAGGACAAATGCGGACCTTCGAGATGCAAGCCAATAAATCCGGCCACTTTCTCTTGTGCCGCGGCCTTGCCTGCAGCGATAGCTGCTGCTGTTATTTCCGGCGTATCAGTGATCAAGGTTGGCAGCAACCCAGTTGTGCCAAAGGCGAAATGCGCATCGCAAATGGTGCGGATTGCCTCGATGCTTGGGCCGTCGTTGAGGAGCACGCCACCACCCCCATTGACCTGTACATCAATGAAGCCCGGTACAAGCTTACCGCTCTTCAACTCAACCCGGCGGATGTCATCGGGCAAATTCGACAACGGCGTGATACTCTTGATCACATCGCCATCGACAACCAGACCCGAATCGGTGTGCCAGGTTTCGCCGTCGAAGATCTCGGCGCCGGTAAGGGCATAGATAGTGCTCATAGGGTTTCAGTCACTTTTCGTAAGTGCGGCGGTTCATCCGGATTCAATCCACGACTGCGGGCAAAGCTTTCCACGAAAGCATAGAACGAAACGAGCAGTGCCAGTGGATCGGTCAGCGGGTGTGATGTCGCGACGAAGGGCAGGGCTGTCGCTTTCGATGGTTTGGACGATGTGAGAAACACCGCGGCGCCTTGGTCGGCCAAGCGATTGGCAGCATCCACGAGCGAATCTTCGGCTGCGTCGCGTGCGGCGAGCACGAGAATCGGGAAGCCTTCACCAACAATGGCCTTCGGCCCGTGCATGACTTCCGCAGCACTGAAGGCTTCCGCATGGACCGCACTCGTTTCCTTGAACTTCAACGCCATCTCGTTGGCGATTGCCAGAGATGGTCCGCGTCCAAGAACGAACAGCGAGTTCTCATTGGTCACAGCGCCTGCGAAGGCTGACCAGTCACAGGCGACGGCCTTGGCGAGTGCGGCTGGAAGCTCGTCGATAGCGGCAAGCAACTTTTTGTCTTCGGTCCAATGTCCGATCAGCGCGAGACCGGCAACCGCCGAGCTGACGAAAGACTTAGTGGCGGCGACGCTGCGCTCTGGCCCTGCAAGGATATCGATAGCAAAGTCGCTGGCACGCGCGAGGTCAGACTCGATGACGTTGGTGATGGCGATGGTCAGTGCCCCGCTTTCACGGGCTGCGTTTGTCATGCTGACGATGTCGGGACTCTTGCCAGACTGCGAGATGGATAGGGTCGCAGCAGAGCCAAGTTTGAGCTTCACGCCATAGATCGAGGCGACAGAAGGCCCGAGCGAAGCAACAGGAATACCGGCCGTGAGTTCGCTCGAATATTTCAGGAAGGCACTGACATGATCGGACGAGCCCCGAGCGATCGATGCAAGGAAGGGCGGGTTTTTTTCCCGCAACTTCGCACCGGCGGCAGCCAGCGTGTCGCGGGACGCATCAAGGAACTTTGCTGTCACATCGGGAATGGAGAGTATTTCTTCCCGCATGAGGGTTGTTTTGGTATTCACAGCACTGCTCCTGAAATTTCTGAAGACTCGCCGAGTTTGAGTTCGGCGACAAATTCATAGGCGTCGGCACGGTAGATCGATCGGGTAAACTCGATCACCTTCCCGGATTCAAGGTAGGATATCCGCTCGATATTCAGGCTGGCGGAACCCGCCGGAACCTGGAGCAGCTTAGCATCATTCTCTTTCAAAATGGCCGCCGAAATGCGCTGGATCGCCCTGACTGGACGATTGCCGCTCTCCGCCAGTACCGCATAGAGCGAAAGAGTGACAAGTTCCGGATTTGGCAGCACATGAATGGACAGAGCGGCACGTTCGATTGCCATGGGCGTGTCATTGGCCACGCGCAATCGGCTGATCCGCGCCACCTTTTCGCCGGACGAGAGGCCGAGCGTCACCATTTCTTCGGGGGAAGGAGCATAGACGCCTCGGTCCAGCCAAGTCGAGCGGACAATCATCCCGCGCCGTGCCATATCTTCAGTAAAGGATGTGAGGTGCGACAAGGATTGCTCGACGCGTGCGGAGCGCGGTGCAACAAATGTTCCTGAGCCATGCCGCTGGACAAGCAGACCATCATTGACAAGACCCTGGACGGCTTTGCGTACAGTTACACGCGAGATTTCTGCCATTGCGGCAAGTTCGCGCTCCGGAGGCAATGCGTCTCCAGGTAGAAGTTTTCCTTCGCGAACGGCATTCTCGATCAGCCGCTGCAATTTCACGTAGAGCGGACCACCGACAGCAGAGTTTTCGTTGAGCGAAGGCAGAATATCGATCAGGCCATCACCCATGAGCAGTCTCCGCCGGTGTCGCGGCAAAATTGCGCGCTGCAAGCTGGACTGCGCCTGTCAGAGCGTCATTCAACGGTGCTTGCAGCATTGCCCGATAGTGAGGTGAGAGAAGGGGACCATACAGAGCACCAAGACCGCCCAGCAAGGAAAGACGCATGGGGGCTGGAGACATGGTGGCGTCGAGCCCTCTCTCGATTTGGCCAATGGTCTTGTCCAAAAGAGCAACGGCGACTGCGTCATTTTTCGCAGCATACTCGAAGACGGTTGGCGCAAACGTGCCGAAATCACTCGGCGTCGCGGAATGGGCGAATTGAACGATCCGATGTGGATTGCCTCCGAACCGTTCCAAAACTGCCGCTGTCATTGGCGAGCTGGGATGAAACTTGTCATAGGCGAGCAATGTTTCTTCGAGCAGGTCCCGGCCAAGCCGCGCACCTCCGCCGAGATCGCTTACCTTGAAGCCCCAGCCGCCAGCAAAACGAATGTCTTTGCCGAGCCGGGTAACATAGGCGGAACCGGTGCCGAGGATCACCACGGTGCCATCATGATCGCCGAGTGCACCCTGGAGTGCAATCACGCCATCCGAATAAACAAGCGATTTTTGAAACGGCAGCATAGCTTCCAGCTTTGCGCCATTGCCGCCGACATTGGCGCCGGCGAGGCCGAGGACCGCGAAGACCGTTTTGGTCTGGCCAGCGTCGATTCCAGCCTTTTTGAATGCTGCTTCAGTTGCATCGAGAATGTTCAGACGTGCTGTATTCATGTCGGTCATAATATTGGCCGAACCACTCTTGCCAGTGCCGAGAACATTGCCGCTCAGATCAGCCAATGCTGCCCTGCAACCTGTGCCGCCGCCATCAAGTCCAAGGAGATAAGTCACGTTCAATCGTCCTCCAGCATTCAGAATACCAATAAAATACCAATAGCCAAGCGTTAATTTGTGTCTCGTCGGCTTTTTCTAAATGTCGTTGAAATTATTGGACAAAAATCTATTGCCCTAAATCGTTGCGTAAATTTTTTAAGGAATTGCTGGACAAGTGGTATTTTTTTGGCATTAATTATCGGAACGAGGAGTGAGCAGTGGCACTAACCCGCACCGAGCAGCGCAACGAGAACGCATTGGGACTGGACGAGAAGTCGCCAGAAGATGTTTTGCGGTTGCTGCACGAAGCACAGCTTGAAGCTGCCGCTTCGGTAGCGCGCGCCAGGGATTCCATTGCAAAGGCCTCCCTGCTTGCTGCCGACACGCTCGCGTCGGGTGGCCGTCTTGCTTACGCCGCCGCTGGCAGTTCGGGGCTGATGGCCATGGCGGATGCGCTGGAATTACCCGGTACTTATGGCATTGCTCCCGACCGTGTCGTCATCCTGCTTGCTGGCGGTGTCGCCAGTCTCAACCGGTTGGCTGGCACTTACGAAGATGACGTGAGCCAAGCCGCGAGCGACATTGCGGCTGCAGAGTTGATGGCCGGTGACTGCTTGATTGCAATTTCCGCCAGCGGCACAACGCCCTATGCACTTGCCGCAATCGACGAGGCGAAGAAGCGCGGTCTCAAGGTCATCTCGATTGCCAACAATCCCGACGTTCCGATGTTTGAAAAGGCGGACGTAGCGATTGCGCTGGAAACACCGGCGGAAATGGTGGCGGGTTCAACACGAATGGGGGCGGGCACCGCGCAGAAAATCGCACTCAATCTGTTGTCCACCTTGATGGCCATCCGGCTTGGTCACGTGCATGACGGGTACATGGTCAACCTCGTCGCGGACAATATCAAACTCCGCGAGCGCGCTGCGCGCATCGTAGCGGCGATCAGCGCTTGCGATATCGGCGACGCAGCAAAATTGCTGGAAGCCAGTGGCGGCTCGGTCAAGTCAGCGATCCTGCTCGCTGCTGGAGCAACGAGCGCTGAAAATGCATCAAACCTTCTCGAAAGCAATCAACAGAGGCTTCGCCCGGCGCTTTCGGAACTCAAAGAGAGTCATGGTTCCCGCTAGGAACCCGGACTCTCATTAACGGCACTGCTCAAAAGGGTGCAACAGGAGACTAAAATGGGAAGCACGACTTTAAAAACATTGCTTATGGCGACAAGCATTCTGGCTACGGCCGGTTTTGCCCATGCCGCCGATACCACGCTGACGATCGAAAGCTGGCGTACCGACGATCTGGCCGTCTGGCAGGAAAAGCTCATTCCAGCTTTCGAAGCCAAGAACCCCGGCATCAAGGTGAAGTTCGCTCCGACGCCTCCGACGGAATATGATGCTGCGCTGGGTGCGCGCTTCGATGCGGGCAGTGCCGGCGACATCATTACTTGCCGTCCCTTCGATAAGTCTCTGGAACAGTTCAAGCGCGGCAATCTGACGAGCCTGAACGATCTTCCGGGGATGAAGAACTTCTCGGACGTGGCAAAGTCTGCCTGGACGACCGATGATGGCAAGGACACGTTCTGCGTGCCAATGGCTTCGGTTATCCACGGCTTCATCTACAACAAGGATGCCTTCGACAAGCTCGGTATTGCTATTCCCACCACGGAAGCCGAGTTTTTCGCCGCACTCGACAAGATCAAGGCCGATGGTACCTATATTCCGATGGCCATGGGTACAAAGGATCTCTGGGAAGCCGCGACTATGGGTTACCAGAATATCGGACCGACCTACTGGAAGGGCGAAGAAGGCCGCGCCAAGCTGATCAAGGGCGAACAGAAGCTGACCGATCCGGAGTGGGTCGAGCCTTACAAGGTTCTTCTCAAGTGGAAAGACTATCTCGGCGATGGTTTCGAAGCCCAGACCTATCCGGATAGCCAGAATCTCTTCACACTTGGACGTGCTGCGATCTATCCAGCCGGTTCGTGGGAAATCGGTCTGTTCAATACCCAGGCCCAGTTCAAGATGGGAGCATTCCCGCCACCGGTGAAGAATGCCGGTGATGCCTGCTACATTTCCGACCATAACGACATCGGTGTCGGTCTCAATGCCAAGAGCGCGCATGCAGAAGAAGCCAAGAAGTTCCTGGATTGGGTTGCTTCGCCGGAATTTGCAGAGATCTATGCCAACGCGCTGCCCGGCTTCTTCAGCCTGAACTCAACACCGGTGAAGATGCAGGATCCGCTCGCGCAGGAATTCGTTTCATGGCGCGAAAAGTGCAAGCCGACCATCCGCTCGACCTACCAGATTCTGTCGCGCGGCACGCCAAACCTCGAGAACGAAACCTGGGTTGAATCGGCTAACGTCATCAACGGCACCGACACGCCGGACGCTGCTGCCAAGAAGCTGCAGGACGGTCTCGACAGCTGGTACAAGCCTGCCAAGTAATTGATCGATAGCCGGGGCGTCTGACGATCGTCCCGGCTATCTCTTCATCTGGGCTTGATGCGCGTCGTTGCGCTGTCATTGCCAAAAAACGGCTGTCGTGTGCCGCGTAATGCACGACCAAAAAATCAAAGCAGGGGTCTCGGATTTAATGACCACAGTCGCAGAAATATCGATCGATCGAGCTGAGGACAGACACCGTCGGCGCTGGCACATTCTGGTGTTTTTGGCGCCCGCTTTGCTCGTCTATACGGCTGTGATGATCCTGCCGCTCATCGAAACGCTGCGGCTTTCCCTGTTCAACGTTAAAGACAATCAAAGCATCTTTGTCGGCTTCGGCAATTTCCAGGTGCTCTTCGGCGATCCGCGTTGGGCCGCCAGTTTCTGGAATGCGCTCCGCAACAACTTCGTTTTCTTCCTGATCCACATGCTGGTGCAGAACCCCATCGGGGTGGCGCTTGCCGCGCTGCTGTCCGTGCCGAAGCTGCGCTTTGGTGCCTTCTATCGCACGGCGATGTTCCTGCCGACGCTTCTGTCCTTCGTGATCGTCGGCTTTATCTGGAAGCTTATTCTGTCGCCGATATGGGGCGTTTCACCTTTCCTGCTCGATCTGGTCGGGTTGAAATCTCTCTTTTCGCCATGGCTCGGTAAACCGGGCAGCGCGCTGATAGCCGTGTCGCTGATCTCGGTCTGGCAGTATGTCGGCATTCCGATGATGCTGATCTATGCAGCCATGCTCAACATTCCCGAAGAAGTTCTTGAGGCGGCCGAATGCGATGGCGTGACCGGATGGAGCCAGTTCTGGAAGATCAAGCTGCCGCTGATCCTGCCATCCATCGGCATCATCTCCATTCTGACTTTCGTCGGCAATTTCAATGCTTTCGATCTGGTTTATACCGTGCAAGGTGCGCTCGCCGGACCGGACGGCGCGACGGATATTCTCGGTACCTTGCTCTACCGAACCTTCTTCGGTTTCCAGCTGCAGATTGGCGACAAATCCATGGGCGCGACAATCGCGACGGTGATGTTCCTCATCATCCTGTCGGGCGTCTGCCTCTACCTTTTCGCCATCCAGCGGCGCATGCGCCGCTACCAGTTCTAGGATCGAGATCATGGCAAAGCCAACAGCATCGCCCGTCCGCACCGGTCTCGTCCATCTGGCGCTCATCATCTATACGCTTATCGCGTTGTTTCCGGTGTTCCTTACCGTCATCAATTCCTTCAAGGACAGGAGTTCGATCTTCCGCGATCCATTGGGTCTGCCAACGCCTTCGACGTTCAGCCTCATCGGCTATCAGACGGTTCTAGGACAGGGGGATTTCGTTCTGTATTTCCAGAACAGCTTCATCGTCACCGGTGTTTCGATCTTCTTCGTCTTGCTGTTTGGAGCAATGGCGGCCTTTGCGCTGTCGGAATACCGCTTCCGCGGCAATACGCTGATTGGGCTTTACCTCGCGCTCGGCATCATGATTCCGATCCGTTTGGGAACCGTTGCTATCTTGCAAGGCATGGTTGCTGCGGGATTGGTCAACACGCTCACCGCGCTCATCCTTGTTTACACCGCTCAGGGTCTGCCGCTGGCGGTCTTCATTCTCACCGAATTCATGCAAACCGTTTCGGACGATCTGAAGAACGCCGGGCGCATCGATGGCCTCTCGGAATATTCGATCTTCTTCCGCCTGGTGCTGCCGCTGGTGAGGCCAGCGATGGCGACCGTCGCCGTCTTCACGATGATCCCGATCTGGAACGATCTGTGGTTCCCGCTCATCCTTGCGCCCAGCGACGCCACCAAGACCGTAACGCTCGGTAGCCAGGTGTTTATTGGTCAGTTCGTCACCAACTGGAATGCAGTGCTCGCGGCGCTGACGCTGGCGATCGTCCCGGTCCTCGTTCTCTATCTTATCTTCTCGCGCCAGTTGATCCGCGGCATCACTTCGGGAGCAGTCAAATGACGGCTCAAAAGCCAGTGCGGGTTCTCGTGGCAGGGCTTGGCAATATGGGCCGCAGCCATGCGCTTGCCTATCACCACAACCCCGGTTTCGAGATCGTCGGGCTGGTCAATCGCTCCATCGTGCCCCTGCCGGAAGAGCTTGGTGCCTACACGATCCATTCCTCCTTCAACGAGGCACTCGCCGAGTTGAAGCCTGACCTCGTTTCCATCAATACGTATTCCGACAGCCATGCAGACTATGCGGTTGCTGCCATGGAAGCGGGTGCGGATGTCTTCGTCGAAAAGCCGCTGGCTACGACGGTTGCAGATGCGGAGCGGGTCGTCGCCGCCGCCAGGAAGCACGGCCGCAAGCTCGTGATAGGCTACATCCTGCGCCACCATCCGTCGTGGATGCGGCTTATCGAAGAGGCCCGCAAGCTTGGCGGTCCTTACGTTTTCCGCATGAACCTCAATCAGCAGTCGAGTGGGGCTACCTGGGAAACGCATAAATCGCTGATGAAGACTACGTCGCCGATCGTCGATTGTGGCGTTCACTATCTCGATGTCATGCTGCAGATCACCGACGCCAAGCCGGTTCAGGTGCGCGGCATGGGCGTGCGTCTCACCGATGAGATCGACCCGGACATGTATAACTACGGACACCTGCAAGTGCTGTTCGATGACAAGACGGTCGGCTGGTACGAGGCCGGGTGGGGTCCGATGATGTCGGAGACGGCGTTCTTCGTTAAGGATGTGATTTCGCCGAATGGTTGCGTTTCCATCGTCATGGACCAGAACGCCAAGTCCGATGACATCGATTCCCACACAAAAACTTCGACAATTCGTCTGCACTCGGCAAAGCTTGGACCGGATGGCCGCTTCGCAAAGCCCGACGAGCTCTTGAGCATGGCTGGTGAACCAGGACATCAGGAGCTCTGCAATCTGGAGCAGGCGTTTGTCCTCAAGGCTATTCACGAAGATCTCGACCTCGACCGACATATGCAGGACGCAGTCCGTTCGCTCAGTGTCTGCCTGGCAGCAGATGAAAGCGTGCGGACCGGCGAGCCGGTAGACCTATAAATTTGAATCAAGAAACGGGAACAAGACATTGGGTTCTTTGAAAATTGAAAATATCCGCAAGTCCTTCGGGCAGGTCGATGTCCTGAAAGGCATCGACCTTGAGGTCAAGGATGGCGAGTTCGTGATTTTTGTCGGGCCGTCCGGTTGCGGCAAATCCACATTGCTGAGGGTTATTGCGGGGCTCGAGGATGCGACATCGGGTGACATCCTGATTGATGGCAAGAAGGTCAACAACACGCCGCCTGCCAAGCGCGGCATTGCCATGGTTTTCCAGACCTATGCGCTTTACCCGCACCTCTCCGTTCGCGACAATATGGGCCTCGGCTTGAAGCAGGCAGGTAAGCCAGCAGACGAAATCAAGGAGCGCATCGGGATCGCCTCGAATATGTTGTCGCTCGATGCTTATCTCGAACGCCGCCCGGCAGAACTGTCCGGTGGCCAACGCCAGCGCGTCGCCATTGGCCGTGCCATCGTTCGCGAGCCGCAACTGTTCCTTTTCGACGAGCCGCTGTCGAACCTCGATGCCGCGCTACGCGTCAATACGCGTATCGAGATCGCGCGTCTGCACCGGCAACTCAAGGCAACCATGATCTACGTGACGCATGATCAGGTTGAGGCGATGACACTTGCCGACAAGATCGTAGTGCTGAACCAGGGCAGGATCGAACAGGTTGGCTCACCGATGGAGCTCTACAATTCACCGCAGACAGTCTTCGTCGCCGGTTTTATCGGGTCGCCGCAAATGAACCTGATCGATGCAACCAAGCTCGGCCAGAGTGGAGCGAAAACCATCGGTATCCGTCCAGAGCACATTCAGGTCAGCAAGACATCCGGCGAATGGAAAGGTTCGGTGATCCATGTCGAACATCTCGGGGCTGATACGATCATCTACCTCCAGACAGATTTCGGCCCGCTGACCGTTCGCCTCTTCGGCGAGCACAATTACGATGTCGACGGCGTGCTCTATGCCACTCCGGATGCCGGCCGGACCTACCGGTTTGATGACCAGGGACAGGTCATCAAGGGATAAGCCGCGCCATTCCTTACTACGGCAGGCGGCAACCCTTGTCGTCCGGAAGTCTGCGACACCAGAGCCAATTCATGTCATGACATCACCATGCGTATGGGGCATAGTCCGGCGCGCGGGGAGTCGCCTCCCGCGTCAATAATGTAAGAGCCCGTTTGGAAAGTCGTTGCGGTGAGGGATATAACGTGATTTTCGAGAACCGGAGCGCAGCGTACTTAAAGTACGTGAGCACCGGAAGCGCAGAAAATCGCGTTAGATGGCCGCCGCAGTAGAGTTTAGAAGCGGGCTCTAAGGACAAGAGCAGGACGAATACCATGAGCTGGACACCGGATTCCAAGCGCTACGACACCATGAAATACAACCGTTGCGGCAGGAGCGGGCTCAAGCTGCCGGCCATTTCTCTTGGGTTGTGGCACAATTTCGGCAACGATACGCCGCACAACGTCAAGCAGGCGATCTGCCGTCAGGCCTTTGACCTCGGCATCACGCATTTTGATCTTGCCAATAATTATGGTCCGCCCCCGGGTTCTGCGGAAGAAGCATTCGGCGAGATTTTGCGCAATGATTTCAAAGGTTATCGCGATGAGCTGATCATCTCCTCCAAGGCGGGCTATAACATGTGGCCCGGGCCTTATGGCGAATGGGGCAGCCGCAAATACGTAATCGCGAGTTGCGATCAGAGCTTGAAGCGGCTGGGCCTCGACTATGTCGACATTTTCTATTCGCATCGTTTTGATCCCGATACGCCGCTCGAAGAAACGATGATGGCGCTGGACCAGATTGTGCGGTCCGGTCGGGCTCAATATATCGGCCTTTCATCCTACAACTCCCACCGCACCCGCGAGGCTGCAGCGATTCTCGAAGAGCTTGGCACGCCATGTCTTATCCATCAGCCAAGTTATTCGATGATCAATCGCTGGATTGAGGAAGACGGATTGATCGATGCGCTGGAAGATCTCGGCATCGGCTCCATCGTGTTCTCGCCATTGGCGCAAGGAATGCTGACTGACAAATATCTCAAGGGTGTACCCGAAGAGAGCCGTGCGGCGCAGGGCAAATCGCTTAATCCGGATTTCCTCAACGAGCGCAACATCGAAAACATTCGTGCACTCAATGAGATCGCTTCAAAACGCGGCCAGACACTCGCGCAAATGGCAATCGCGTGGGTGCTCAGGAAAGGCCGCATCACCACCGCACTGATTGGCGCCAGCAAGCCACGGCAGGTGATCGATTGCGTCAAGTCGCTCGATAATCTTGCATTCACAGACGCCGAGCTTGCCGAGATCGACAGCTATGCAACCGATGCGAACGTCAACCTTTGGGCAGCCTCGGCCGAACGCAAGGGCCCTGCACGCAAGTAACGCAACACGCAATGCAAGATAAGGATTGGACCGTTCAATGAAGATTGCGATGATCGGGACCGGTTATGTCGGTCTGGTGTCAGGTGTCTGCTTTGCCGAATTCGGCTTTCAGGTCACTTGTGTCGATAAAAACCCGGCTATTATCGACCGGTTGCAGGCTGGCGAGGTTACGATCTACGAACCCGGCCTCGATGAACTGCTGGTACGCAATGCGCGCGACGGCCGTCTGACATTCACGACTGAACTCGCCGAGACCGTCGCCGATGCCGATGTGATCTTCGTTGCGGTCGGTACACCCTCACGGCGCGGCGATGGTGAAGCCGACCTGCAATATATCCACGCGGCTGCCGATGAAATCGCCGCGGCGATGAAGCCCAATGCTGTCATCGTCATCAAGTCCACCGTGGTCGTGGGCACCAACGCCGATGTGCGGGCGCGCATCGCCAAGGCACGGCCCGACGTGCCGTTCTCCATGGTCTCCAATCCGGAGTTCTTGCGTGAAGGTTCGGCCGTCGAAGACTTCCTGCGGCCAGACCGTGTCGTGGTCGGCGTTCATGATGAGGCCGGCGCGGCGGCCATGAAGCGCGTCTATCGTCCGCTCTATCTGCGCGAAACGCCGATGATCGTCACGACCCTGGAAAATGCCGAGATTATCAAATATGCCGCCAACGCCTTCCTGGCCATGAAGGTCACCTTCATCAACGAGGTGGCTGACCTTTGCGAAAAGGCTGGAGGGAACGTACAGGACGTGGCGCGGGCCATCGGCATGGACAACCGCATAGGTTCGAAGTTCCTGCATGCGGGGCCGGGATTTGGCGGGTCGTGTTTTCCGAAGGATACACGTGCCTATGCTGCTACCGGCCGCAAGATGGATGCACCCCAAACCCTTATCGAACAGGTCGTCACGGTCAACGAACAGCGCAAGCGTTCCATGGCCGAGCGGGTAATCGAAGCAGCAAGGCGGACCGGTGCGAAATCCGTTGCCGTGCTCGGCATCGCCTTCAAGCCCAACACGGACGATATTCGCGAATCGCCGGCGCTCGACATTGTTCCAGCCCTGCAGAAAGCGGGCCTAAGTGTGCGAGCGCACGATCCAGAGGCGCGAGAGGCAGCAGAACCGGTCCTGCACGATGTCACCTGGTGCAAGTCCGCCTACGAGGCTGTCGACGGGGCGGGCATTACACTATTACTGACTGAATGGAATGCCTACCGTGCACTCGACCTCAAGCGGGTCTCTACGCTTATGAGCGGCAAACTCCTGTTCGATCTGCGCAATGTCTTCAACGCGCAAGATCTTGAAGGCTCTGGCCTGGAATACCACTCTGTCGGACGACCTCTTGTGGGGAAAAGCGCCAATACCTGACGGATATTCAGATGGAAAGCTCCGTGCGCCAGCTGAACAGATTTCGCTATGTGGATGCCGGCAACCAGACTGGTGCTGCCGCCCCGCTGTTTCTCATGCACGGGAGCGGTGGCAACGAGAACGACCTGATTCCGCTTGTCGAAAGCGTAGGTCCGAATAGAGATTATCTTTCCATAAGGGGAGCTGTCGAATGGGAGGCGGGCTTCGCCTTCTTCAAAAGGAATGACGACAGGAGCCTCGATTACGTTGATCTGAGCTATCAAACGTCCCGTTTGTGCGAATTCTTGGCTTCCGCCTTGGAAACGGGCGTCTTAAAATCCAAGCCTATTCTCCTAGGTTTCTCCAATGGTGCGATCACTGCAGCATCGATCCTCTTTCGAGCACCGTTTCTTGTAGCTGGCGCGGTTCTGATCCGGCCACTTTCGCCAGCCCCCGACGATGATTTCCCTGAACTCGCTGGTCTGCCAGTATTCATTAGCGCGGGCGAAAAAGACACACGGCGCTCTCCGGACGATGTGAAGTTGATGACAGTCCAATTAGAAAAATGCGGCGCTGATGTCACAACCTACGTGCTTCCCACTGGTCATGATTTGCATGACGACGAAGGAAAATTGATAGGAGATTGGCTTCAGTCGAAGTTTCCCTTTGCTGGCTGATTAGCTAGCTGTGAGCTTTCAATAGGTTGTCCATCCGGTCCAAACCGGGGAGACTGAGGTTGTCGAAGCTTCAGTGACTCTTGGAGGACCGGATGAACATCCACAAGAATGCCCGTCTTACGCGGTATGGTCGAGAGCGAATTGTGAGCCAGGTCGAGGGCGGGCAGACGCCGCAGGCCGTTGCCGAAGCCGCAGGCGTGTGCCCGCGGACGGTGCGCAAATGGGTCGATCGGTATCGCCGCGAGGGCTTGAGCGGACTGGAGGATCGTTCGTCGCGACCACATCGCTTGCGCCGGCCGACCCCTGAAGCCATTGTCGGGACGATTGAGCGGTTACGCCGCCAGCGTTGGACAGGCAAGCAGATCGCTGCCGAGGTCGGCGTCTCGCCGGCAACTGTCAGCCGTGTTCTGCGCCGGTTGGGCCTCAACAAACTGAGCGCCCTGGATCCCGAACCCGTGCGCCGCTATGAACGGGAACATCCGGGCGAACTCATTCATCTCGACATTAAGAAGCTTGGCCGTATTGGCTCGGTGGGACACCGCATCACCGGACGGCAAACGGGCGTTGTCAACCGCCATCTGGGCATCGGCTGGGAGTTCGTCCACGTCTGCATTGATGACGCTTCGCGGGTCGCTTTTGTGCAGGTCATGCCAGATGAGCGCAAAGAGAGCGCCGTTGCCTTCCTGGAGGCTGCCGTCGCCTACTATGCGAAGCTGGGTATCTGTATCGAGCGCGTGATGACCGACAACGGGTCATGCTACCGGTCAAAGGCTTTCCGCACAGCCTGCAAACGTCTGGGCTTGCGTCAAGTCTTCACAAGACCATACACGCCTAAGACCAATGGTAAGGCCGAACGCTTCATTCAGACGAGCCTACGCGAATGGGCTTACGCTCGTGCTTACAACAACTCTCAAGAACGCACGGAGGAGCTGCCGCACTGGCTTCATCGCTACAATTGGCACAGGCCGCACGGCAGTTTAGGATCAAAACCACCTATCAGCCGTCTCGGCCTGGATCGGGACAACCTGTTGAGGTTCCACAGCTAGCTGTCCTGCAGTTCCAATGGAAATGGCGTTCGCTCCCAGATTTTTTCGATCTTGTAGGTTTTGACAGTGATTGCCTCCCATTCGTGGAGAATTCGGGCAATTGCAGCTCGATCTCCAGCCACGAGCGCTGGATAGAACTCCGGCGAAAGGCGATCCACATGCTCAGCTACCGACTTATTTTTCTGCAAAAAGCTCAGTGCAATATCGAATTCCCCTTTCATGGCTGGTATCAATACCTCGAAAAGTTCAATTGTTGTTGAACTCACCTCTGGCACCGTCATGGCAGAGAGATAGGCAAAATAATCATCCAGGCTTGCAATGGCATAGAGTGCCGGCAGAGCGCCCTCGATTATGTCCAGCATTTGCGCGACTATGTCTGGCTTGTTCATCGTCCAGCCGTACTTCCTGATGTACTCGCCATAGTTGGCTTGCCTGAACCGCATGCCCCAGCCGGGCGACCTGATTTCCGCTTTGGGGGCGAGCAAGCGTACTGAAACTTGGGGAATGAAAACGCTTGGGTCCAAGGAGCTATCAATATGAACACCGCGCAATAAGTGCTGCACGGGCTTGATGAAGACGAATCGTCCCGTGGAGATCAGATCGTTCCGCCGCTCAATGAGCGGGCGCACTGCATCACGTACGCCTTTGATGGTGGTCATGATTATCTCCTGATGGAACCGGCACTTGGCTTGATCTGGATGACAAAGAACTCGTTTGTTTTGGGGTAGGTCTTTGCGGTTGAATGAGCAAAATTCCCCATGCGTGTAAGATCAAGCTCTTTTATCCCTGTCTTAAAATCGTAGATGCAAGTCAGATCGCTCCTGACTGTCTCATGCACATCGAGCCCTAGTGATCCTTTTTCCCGTGTTCCGACTTTTTCCCGGTAGTACCCGGATGGAGCAGCAGCCAGCGGAGCCATAAGAAATAGTTCTGCTTTCAGAGTGCCGTCGTTTAAGCCGTTCACCATATTTGCAGCACGCAGGTGAAACTGGGTTCCGTAGTTTTGCGGTGTTCCATATGACCCAATGGGTCCCATCGTCGATGCAACGCTGTCCGCTATAGTTTGTATCGTCCAGTACCTGGGGCAAAACTTGCTGACGGTATCCATATCCGCCTTGCGAACGCTCGCCCAGATTTTTGCGTCGGAATCCCCTTTGCTAAATTGTCTTGCGCGCAGCGAAAGGATTGGCACGACATAAGGATCATCAGCAGCTGCAATTGCGTTGTATTGCGCAACCGCGTCCGCTAGCGGGTATTCGAGTTCAGGTGCTTTCAGAAACGAAAGTAGAGCCGTGGCAGAACGGATAACGGGATTGTTTCTGACAATGGCCCGCAGTGGAGTTTCACGGTCGATGTGCTGTCCGAGTTGCTCGGTCCGTTTAATCCATGAGCTGCTTTGCGGGCTCGAACTACTATGCGCCAATGTGGCGCCCGCGGTGATCGGATCAATCCCGCCTTGGCCATTCGTCCATTGCCCGCCATCAGAATTTCCAGCAGGCACGCGAGGTTGATCTGGATCGAATTTGAGGAAGAGGTCAAGTTCGTCCAAAAACTCGAGCTGCTTGTAGAGAAAATCCTGCTTCTGTTGCAGGAGTAGATGGTCCTGCTTGGCTTGCGCCGCTGAGCACCCGCGTTTCGGTGTTCTCAGGAAAGAATCGTTGGCTCTTATCTGCCATAGCAGCTTGTGGTAGCCTGGGCTTTCCTTCGGTGATTTATGCATGAATAAGGTCCTTTTAAAAGGACTATATTCCTATCAGCGCATGAAGCTGTCAATTCGACATTAGTCGCAAGTCAATCGATTATTGCGCGGCCTTGTACAGCGTAATGGTCGTCTTGCGGCCCTTGCTGTAGTTGATGCCGCTGACAGTCGCCACTGCAGCAACCGACTTCTCGCCCTGCGGCAGAGCCTTGATGAAGGTGTCGTGTTCACGTTCGTCGACTGCTGAAATCGCACAGGCCGGATCGTCGGTGAGATGCTTGGCCGCGCCTGCACCGTCGGTGAGGACCGTTTTCGTCCCGGCAAGAAACACCAGGCTCGGCTCGGCATAGCTGGCAGAAGCCAGTACGCTGTTGTCGCACGGCTTGGCAGCATTGAACGCATTGGCAATGGCCGGGCTGAGCCAGATCGGTGTCAGTGCCGGAACGACGCCACATGTAAGCAACGTGAGCGTAATAATCGCAAAGGTTGCAGAGGCTTGCAGCGCGCGCTTGAGGTTGTGATTGAACACAAGACCGCTGGCAAAGACACCGGCGGCAGCTGCGGTAAAGAAGGCAATGATCCCCGGAAACGAAAATGATCCGGTCATGACGTAGGGCAGGACAAGCCCAGCGCCCATGAAGCCGAGTGTCGCAGCGGCAAGGCCAAGAAGCGTCAGCCGCTCGACCCAGATTTGCCAGCGGCCGCGATAGGGTTGGGCGGCTACACCAGTGTCGATCGCCCAAGCCATCATCAACAGCAGGGCCGGGTAAGCGGGCAGGATATAGTGGGGCAACTTCGTTGGGATAAGCTCGGTTACCAGCCAGAATGGAATGTACCAGGCAATCAGGAAAGCAAGGCGCGGATCCTCGCGCAATCGGCTCAACGCCTGCAGACCGCCGCGAATAGCGAGCACGCCGAATGGCCAGATGAACACGACGAAGATCAGGGCGAAATAGCCTGGCGGCGCGCCGTGGCTTTCCTGCGCGTCGCCAACCTTCGACAGGAAATCCTTGTTGACGGATTCGTTGAAGAAGGCACCGCCGCTTTTCAGCGTGATCAGGATGAGCCATGGCAGCACGATTGCCAGCAGGATGAGGACACCGCTTAATGGCTTCAGGCGTTTCAGCCATCGCCACTCGCGGCAGAAAAGGCTGAGAGAGCCCATCGTCAAAAGACTGACAAAGGGAGTGATAGGACCTTTGATCAGCACACCGGCTGCGGTTGCCACCCAGAAGATCACTGCTGGTGCCCATTTGGCTGCAGCCTGCTTGCGGCTTGCCATCCAGATCGAGGCAAGCGCACCCTGTGCGATGACGACCGTCGCCAGCACCGTCGCGTCGGTCTTTGCCACGCGGGCCTCGAAGCCCAGCATGACGATCGCTGCAAGGGCGATACCGGCCATAAGGCCGGCGCTTTGACCAAAAAGGAATGCTCCCAGAGCAGCCGTGCCGAGCACCGCAATCGTAGCGCCGGTCACAGAGACCAGTCGATAGATCCATACCGGGGCATCGTTATTGTAACCTGTGAGCTTGAGCGCAGCGCTCTGCAGCCAGTAAATGCCAACTGGCTTCTTGTAGCGCGATGCGTCTTGAAAGCGGATGTCGACATAGTCGCCGCTTTCAGCCATCTGGTGCGTCGCCTGCACGTATCGTGCTTCATCGCGGTCGAGCGGCGGAATCGAGGCGATGCCGGGTACGAAGGAGACGAGGCAGATGAAAACCAGCAGCAGATAATGGCTGGCGCGAAGTTTTGTGCCACCGCCAGGAGCGAGGTCCGAAGAGGTCATCAACATCCCTTGCTCACGTGTCCAGCGTCATCGCCTTCTTCTCATTGGCGATAAGCCAGAGATTGCGAATATAGACAATAAGTCCGAGGCCTTGACCGGCGATGAACACCGGATCCTTGCGTACGACCGCGTAGACAAAAAGCAGCATGCCGCCAAACAGCGAGAAGAACCAGAACGTCACCGGTACGACGCTGCGTTTGGCGCGTTCGGAGGCAATCCACTGCACGACGAAACGCATGGTGAAACAGCCCTGCGCAAAAAAGCCCAGCAGAATCCAGGCGTCGAATTGGGCCACGAAAACCGAGTGCAGCCAATTGGTAATAGCATCAGCCATGACTGATCTCCGTAATCGTTGGAACGGTCTTGCGGCGCTTGCGCAGCCACCAGACGCCATAAAGGTCGAGAATACCGCGCAGGCCGCGGTCGAGAATGCCGTAGTTTGATTTACCGTGACGGCGTTCGCGATCGAGGACATCGACATGCACGACGCCATAGCCTTCACGGATCACCAATGCAGGCAGATAGCGGTGCCAGCCATCGAAGAAAGGCAATTCGCGGAAAAGCTGGGTGTGCAGTGCCTTAAGACCGCAGCCGCTGTCGCGCGTATTGTCCTTCAGGATCGCGCTGCGCAGCTTGTTGGCATATTTCGATGCGAGCTGCTTCAGTTTCGTGTCGGTACGCTTCAGGCGCTGCCCTGCTGCGATCCCGATTGCCGGACCGGCCTGCAGCAGTGCATCGGCCAGTCGTGGCAGGTAGGCAGGGTTGTTCTGTCCGTCGCCATCCATGGTGACCACGACCTTACCCCTTGCCGCAAATACGCCCGAGCGAACGGCCGCACTTTGCCCCGCAGACTTGTCGTGACGAATATGGCGCAGAGGCTTCCCGGCCTTGATCCGCTCGCCCAATGCTTCACCCGTCAAGTCTGTGGAGCCATCGTCGACGACGATCACTTCGTAGCTGCGGCCTTCCATGGCTGCATCCACTTCATCGAGGAGAAAGGCTAGATTGGCGGCCTCATTGCGGCACGGAATGACGATCGTAATTGCCGGATTGCTCAAGTTGCAAGCTTTCGTAGTGGGACTTCAGGCGCGCTCCATAACATCGAAAGCGCCGCCGTGCCATCCTCATTTGCATTACGAAGCTGTAATGCCACCCCTTCGGTCAACGCTTGTTGCGAATGTCGGAGAGAGTCTTCGCCGGTGTAATCGCTTCGGGATCGAGACGAATTTCAATGATCGCCGGCTTGCCGCTTTCGACGGCCCGTTGCCATGCTCCTTCGAATTCCTCTGTGGCGTCCACGGTCTCACCATGACCGCCATAGGCCCGGGCAAGCATGGCAAAATCCGGGTTGGTGAGATCCGTCGCGGATACCCGCCCGGGATATTCGCGCTCCTGATGCATACGAATCGTCCCATAGATGTTGTTGTTGATGACCAGCACGATAATCGGCAGGTCGTATTGTACTGCCGTCGCAAAATCCTGGCCGTTCATCAGGAAGCATCCGTCGCCGGCAAAGCAGACGACCGTTCGCTCTGGATAAAGCTGTTTTGCAGCAACCGCCGCCGGGAGGCCATAACCCATCGATCCCGATGTCGGAGCCGCCTGTGTGCTGAAGCGGCGGAATCGATGGAAGCGATGCAGCCATGTGGCATAGTTGCCCGCGCCGTTGGTCATGATCGCATCCTCCGGCAGTACACTCTCGAGATAGGACATGATTGGTCCCATCACGACCTTTCCGGGTCCGGTCTTTGGTGGCGTCGACCAGGCGAGGTAGGATTTATGCGCGTTTTCTGCTTCCCCCGGCCAGTTGATGTGGGACGGCGGTGCAAGATGTTCGACAGCTTCGGCAAACATGTCGGGTGCAGAGTTGATCGCGAGGCTTGGGCGATATACCCGTCCAAGTTCATCCGCATCCGGATGCACATGGATCAGAGTCTGTTTGGGGTAGGGACTGTCCATCAACGTGTAGCCGGACGAGGGCATCTCGCCGAAACGTCCGCCAATCAGCAGCAACACGTCGGCTTCTTTCACGCGCGCCGCCAAAGCCGGATTGATGCCGATACCGACATCGCCCGCATAATTCGGATGCAGATGATCGAACAGCATCTGCCGGCGGAAGGAACATCCGACGGGGAGGTGCCATTTCTCGGCAAAGCGCGTGATCGACTGGACTGCCTTTTCATTCCAGCGTGATCCGCCCAGGATCATGAAAGGCCGTTTTGCGCCCTGAAGAAGATCGGCGAGCTTTTCGATACTGGCCGGAGAAGGACCCGTCTCGACCGGCTGCCAGCCCTGAGCCGCCACTGCTTCGACCTTGTCGGTCAGCATGTCTTCCGGTAACGCCAGCACGACAGGTCCTGGGCGCCCCGAGGTCGCGACCGAAAATGCTCGCGTAACGAATTCCGGAATGCGCCGCGCATCGTCGATTTCTGCCACCCATTTCGCTGTATCGGCAAAGAAGCGGCGGTACTCGACTTCCTGAAAGGCCTCGCGCTCACGTGCGTCGCGTTGCACCTGGCCAATGAAAAGGATCAGTGGCGTCGAGATCCTGCTTGGCGATGTGGATTCCGGGGGAGGCATTGGTTGCGCCTGGACCACGTGTGACAAAGCAGATGCCTGGCTTGCCTGTGAGCTTTCCCCAGGCATCCGCCATCATCGTGGCTCCGCCCTCGGCCCGGCAAACGGTGACGCCTATCTTTGCGTCGTACAGCGCGTCGAGCACGGCAAGGTAGCTCTCGCCAGGTACGCAGAACAACCGCTCGACGCCATTAGCCGCCAAGGCCTCGACGATCAATTCACCGCCCGTTTTCATTGGATGTATCCTTCAGTTCTTCGAGAATTTCAGCGCTGTGCTCACCAAGACGTGGCGAAGGCCGTTGATAGGCGAGTGGCGTTCTGGACATGACGATCGGCGTACGCACCGAGGGGATGGTGCTGCCATGGTTGTCGTCGAGATCAAGCCGCAATTGCCGCGATACGATCTGCGGATCGTCAAACATCTCGCCGATCCGGTTTATCGGTCCTGCCGGAACCGCATTTCGGGAACAGTCGTCAAGCAATTCGGCACGGGTACGTTTCTGCGTTTCGGCCCGGATCAGGGCCGTCAGTTCAATGCGATTTTCCAGTCGTGCCCGATTGGTCAGGAAGCGAGGATCGCTGGCGAGATTTGTCAACCCGACGATGCTGCAGAACCGGGCGAACTGCCCGTCATTGCCGACGGCCAGGATCATGTGACCGTCTGATGTCGGTACGACTTCGTAAGGCGCAATATTCGGGTGCGCGTTGCCCATGCGGTGCGGACTCTTGCCCGTCGCAAGATAGTTCATCGCCTGGTTGGCCATGACAGCGGATTGCACGTCGAACAGGGCCATATCGATCATCTGGCCTTCGCCTGTCTTCGCTGCATGTGCCAGCGCAGCCTGAATGGCAATGACGGAATAGAGGCCGGTGAAGACATCGGCAACGGCGAGGCCGACCTTTTGCGGCTCGCGGTCGGGTTCGCCGGTAACGGACATCAGCCCCGACATGCCCTGAATGATAAAGTCGTAGCCCGCCTGGGCAGCGTACGGACCGTCCTGACCAAAGCCTGTGATCGAACAATAGACGAGACGCGGATTGTCGGCGCTCAGAGATGCGTAGTCGAGACCGTACTTCTTCAGGCCGCCTACCTTGAAATTTTCGAGCACGACATCTGCAGTACGGCACAGGGCCTTGACGGTTTCCTGTCCCTCTTTGGTCGTGAAATCCAAAGTGATTGAGCGCTTGCCGCGGTTGCAGGAGTGGAAATAGGCGGCAGAGAGATTTTCGCCCTCACTGCTGGCGATGAATGGCGGTCCCCATCCGCGCGTTTCGTCCCCTCCAGCAGGATTTTCCACCTTGATGACATCAGCGCCAAGGTCGGCGAGAACTTGGCCGGCCCATGGCCCGGCCAGGACGCGAGCGAGTTCGATGACGCGCACACCCTTCAGAGGAGCATCAGTCATGTTTCAAGCACTCTCCAGATGTGTCGGTCGTTTCGAAACTGTTCGTGTCGCCCAATCCGCAAAATCCCGCATGATTACCTCCCTGTTGATCTCGTTGAGGCCCTCATGCCGTGTACCATCGTAGATCTTCGTAGTGACGTTGGAAAATCCAAGTTGTTTCAATCTGCTTTCAAGGTGCCTGACAGCTTTGCCCTTTTCAGTGGCCGGATCTTCTGCACCGCCGACGAGATTGAAGGGTAAGTCGCGAGGGACGCTGGCCAGCAACGAATTATCTGCACCGGTGAAGATGAGGTCGAAAATATCGCGCCACATGCTCACTGTCGGGTTCCAGCCCGACAATGGGTCGGCAAGATAGGCATCTACTTCGTCAGGGTCGCGCGATAACCAGTCAGACGCCGTACGGGCGTTTGCAATGCTGCGGCCCCACTGCTGGAAGGTGAATTTCGGTAGCAACATACTTGGAACGTCCGATCCCAAAAACATGCGCTCGGCACGCAGGACTCCTTGCGCGACCCGGCCGAGAAGTCCGGCGTTGAAATTGGCGTTCCAGATCGCCGCGGCATCCACTCTACCTGGATGCTTCAGCACGTAGTTCATTGCGATCAATCCGCCGAGCGAGTGCCCGAACAGAATCATGGGGAGGTGAGGGTGACGCTGGCGGGCAAGACTGTTGATGGCATCGACGTCGTCCAGAACGTGCATGACTCCGTCGCTTTGCGCAAATCGTCCAGCCGGAGCTCCAGTTGCTTTGGTAAGTCCGTGTCCGCGATGATCGTGAGCATAGACGTGAAAACCTTGTCCGTTCAAGAATCGGGCAAACCGCGCATAGCGCAGGGAATGTTCACTGACGCCGTGACTGATCTGGACGATGGCGTGCGCCTGACCCTCGGCCGCGGAAAACCGCATCGCAAGTATTGCCCCTGTCGCGCTTGCAATCGTTTCCACGTCCTCGAATGCCATTCTCTGCCTCCCGTCGCAGTTGAAGTGGTGGCGCACGAATAGTCAATGCGCAATAAATTCCGATAAAATCCGCTTAATTTTTTCGTTCCTGCACAATAAATAATCATGTAAAACCGTATGCAATTTAATTTTGCAAAGCCTCTTGCAATCGATAAAAACTTCCCTCAGAACTTCACTCCGAAAGAGATTGAATGTGCGATCGTTGCAACCGCAACAATGAAACGCACTCGGTTTCTGCCAGTTACATGGCCGTTCAGGGGAGAAGAGGACGCTCCCCGAAAGCGGCACCAGAGGGGAAACCGGGTGACGGAAATATCCGCGCCCGGTTTCGCTCGTTTTGGAGGCTTGCCCTGTTGCCGCCCGCTTATCCTAATTGTCCGGATGGCATTGCTGCTGTGCGTGGTTCGACAAGCTCACCATGAGGGAAACGGGTGGGCTGCACGGTAACCGGAGACGTCATGACAGGCATCGGCGTTGCTGTTGCTGGTTCCCTGCAACCAAACAAGCTCCCTCATGGTGAGCTTGTCGAACCACGCACAGCAGCATAGAATCCCGACGTCTCCGTCATCCTCGGGCTTGACCCGAGGACCCACGGCCAGGAAGTGTTGAGGCATAACGTTCCACAACGCCTTCCAGTGAAGGATGCTACGGTGGCTGGATGCCGCCGAGATCGTGGATAAGTTTTCGCTCGTTGGCGGTGGGTCCTCGGGTCAAGCCCGAGGATGACGGAGAGGGAAGAGCTCTTACCAAACAAAATCCCGCAAACTTATCCAACACCTCCAAACCTCGCTTATTCTATCCCCGTCCTCTCCACAGGGAACTGCTTCCGGAGCCGTTCGAAGTGGGGAGAGGACCGGCGCCTCCGATGGCGGGTAACGGGCCCGCTGTCCGGGGAAGTTCCGTCCGAGGGTTCCCCTGCCGGTACTACGACTGGCGTGTGCTGGACGAGCACTTCGAAAGGGGCTTTCGGCAGCGGGTGAAGCAATTCACCCAACGCGGAAGGCCTCCCAAGCGGAACGGACGGGATCAAAAGACGCCGGACGGGCGGTCTTCGGATCGCATTTTATTCTACAAAGACGCGCTTCGACGACCGCCCGTCTTCCCAGCATGCAAGCAATGGCCAGACTCCGAGGAGGGCGTGGCAAGGGAGACCCTTAACATGGCTCGGACACCTGAAATAAGCCGCCATCCATTGCCACAGGAGCCCCTTTCGCCTACATACGGCGCAAATTCATGTCCCTAAAATCCCGAACATCGGAGTGACGCGCGTTATGGCACGCCAATTCATCTATCATATGGCCGGCCTGAACAAGGCATATGGAACCAAGAAGGTTCTTGAAAACATTCATCTTTCTTTCTACCCCGATGCCAAGATCGGTATCCTCGGACCGAACGGTGCCGGTAAGTCGACGATCCTCAAGATCATGGCCGGTATGGACAGAGAATATACAGGCGAAGCCTGGCTCGCTGAGGGCGCGACAGTTGGTTATCTCGCTCAGGAGCCCGTTCTCGATCCGACGAAGGACGTGATGGGCAACGTCATGGACGGGGTTGCCGACAAGAAGGCCATTCTCGACCGCTATAATGAAGTCATGATGAATTATTCCGACGAGACCGCCGACGAGGGCGCGAAGTTGCAGGATATCATCGATTCCAAGAACCTCTGGGACCTGGAATCGCAGGTCGAAATGGCCATGGAAGCATTGCGCTGCCCGCCTGGCGACAGCGAGGTAACCAACCTTTCCGGTGGTGAACGCCGCCGTGTGGCTCTATGCCGGCTTCTTCTGTCGCAACCGGACCTGTTGCTCCTCGACGAGCCGACCAACCATCTGGATGCGGAAACCACGGCGTGGCTGGAAAAGCATCTGCGCGAATACAAGGGCTCGGTCCTACTGATTACCCACGATCGCTACTTCCTCGACCATGTTACCGGCTGGATTCTCGAACTCGATCGCGGTCGCGGTATTCCCTATGAAGGCAACTATTCTGCCTACCTCGGCGCCAAGGCCAAGCGCATGCAGCAGGAAGGCCGCGAGGATGACTCGCGCCAGAAAGCATTGGAGCGCGAGCGCGAATGGATTTCGGCGAGCCCCAAGGCGCGTCAGGCGAAGTCGAAGGCGCGTATCAAGGCCTATGACGCCTTGGTCGATGCGGCCAACGATCAGCGGCCCGGCGACGCACAGATTCTCATTCCGGCAGGCGAGCGCCTTGGTCAGGTGGTCATCGAAGCGGAAGGTCTCACCAAATCTTTCGGGGATAAACTGCTCATCGAAGACCTTACATTCAAGCTGCCGCCCGGTGGCATTGTTGGCATCATCGGCCCCAACGGCGCAGGTAAAACCACCCTGTTCAAGATGATCACCGGACAGGAAAAGCCGGATTCCGGATCCATCCGCATCGGTGAAACCGTGCATCTTGGTTATGTGGATCAGAGCCGCGATCATCTGAAGGCGGATAAGAACGTCTGGGAAGAAATTTCGGGCGGCAACGAAATCATCAAGCTCGGCAAGTACGAGATGAACTCCCGTGCCTATGTCTCGGCGTTCAACTTCAAGGGCGGCGATCAGCAGCAGAAGGTCGGCAATCTCTCCGGCGGTCAGCGTAATCGCGTGCATCTCGCCAAGATGCTGCAGGCTGGTGGCAATGTTCTTCTTCTCGATGAGCCCACCAACGATCTCGACACTGAAACGTTGGCGGCACTCGAGGACGCGCTGGAAAAATATGCAGGCTGCGCCGTGATCATCAGCCACGATCGCATGTTCCTCGACCGGCTCGCGACGCATATCCTCGCATTCGAAGGCGACAGTCATGTGGAATGGTTCGAAGGCAACTTCGAGGATTACGAGAACGACAAGATCCGCCGCCTTGGCCCGGATAGCGTCAATCCAAAGCGTCCTAGCTATAAGCCGCTGACTCGATAACGGTAGTGGGAGGCGGAGACGTTCTCCCATCACCATTTTTGACGAACCCATCAGGCTTATTTGCTGGTTTTCGTGGCCTGAATTTCTAGTATGCGGGGAATCTTCACGGAGTGGCGCAATGACTGACCTGTTTGAAACCAGAACCGAAATACTCCCTTCACGCAAGCTTAGCGGGCGGGTAAGTGGACTGTTCGAAGCTCTTGCAGGCGACTTTGTCACGACGCCTGCAGCGTCTCTTGAGCTCACGTTCGATGGCATCGTTGGCGATTTTCATGCCGGTCCAACGCGCAGGTCCGGCGGGCGCGAGCCCTGGTATCCGCGGGGCACGGAAATGCGCAACGAGCGCCAGCTTTCCATTCTCGCATTGGATGAACTGTCGGATGTCGCTGCTGGCATGGGATTGTCTGAACTGAAGGCCGAATGGATCGGCGGCAACATGGTCATTGACGGTATTCCGTCGCTTTCGATGCTGCCGCCACGGACGCTGATGTTCTTCGAAGGAGGCGTCACTTTGAGGGTGGACGGGCAGAATGCCCCCTGCAAGGTAGCAGGACGCTCCATCGGCGAACATGCAGATACCGAAGATCATACGACGACGGCGCTCGATTTCGTCAGGGTCTCGAAGCGCCTGCGCGGCATCGTCGCCTGGGTTGAGAAACCGGGCACCATTCGCGCCGGTGAAAAAGTCGATATACGCGTGCCCGAGCAATGGATTTATCCGATCTGAGGCTTGCACCAAGCGTTTTTCTATGGCGAATGGAATGAAGGTCCGGTGCCTGCTCTTCGCGGGAGAATCGGGAAGCCGGTGTGACTCCGGCACGTGCCCAACGCTGTAAAGGGGATGGCCGCGCAGATGCCACGGATATACCGGAAGGCGCGCGGTTCAGATGAACCTCAGTCAGAAGACCGGCCGGACCTCATAGCTTAAACCGCGCGGACGGCGGGGAGAGTTTCCAAGCGTTGTCGGGAGCAAACAATGCGCGATGTTTTATCAGGTCCGGTTGCAGCCAGCAATTTTTCCCCAAATGAACGCGCTGCAGTCTACAAAGCCATCCATACAAGGCGCGACGTGCGCGACCAGTTCCTGCCCCAAGCTGTCCCCTACGAGGTGCTGATGCGGCTGCTGGACGCCGCGCATCATGCGCCGTCGGTCGGATTCATGCAGCCGTGGAACTTTATTGTCATTCGGGACGAAGCGCGAAAGGTGGAGATACATCGCGCCTTCACTCGCGCCAACGAGGAGGCCAAGTCGCTGTTCAGCGACGAACGGCAAGCGCTTTATGCTTCGCTGAAGCTCGAAGGCATTCTCAAGGCGCCGATCAACCTGTGCATCACCTGCGACCGCACTCGCGGGGGCAAGGTGGTGCTTGGACGCACGCATAATCGCCAAATGGATATCTACAGCACAGTCTGCGCCGTGCAAAACCTTTGGCTTGCAGCTCGAGCCGAGGGTATTGGGGTCGGGTGGGTCAGCATTTACCACGATCAGGATATGCGCCGTATCCTTGGCATTCCGGAGCATGTCGAGATCATAGCGTACCTTTGTATCGGTTATGTCGATGAGTTCTATGACACGCCGGAACTGCAAAAGCGCGGCTGGGCTAAAAGGTTACCGCTAGAGAACCTGATTTTCCAAGATCGATGGCAGGACACAACCAATATCAGCTCGGATCTTCCTCATCAGGATCCAGCAGACGCGTCGCCCGCCACTCTGTCAACTTCCGATTGATGGCATCAAGCACGAAGAACCGCGCACTCTCCTTGTCATATCCTTCATCGCGCAGGGCGTCATAGTCCGTGTGCTGGTGGCGGACATGCGCCACGGCAGCAAGCCACACCGCGATGGGAGGGGGCAATGACCGCATGTGCGGTGCACCGGCAGCAGCCCTTATCGGCTCCGAATCCGAATAGGGCACCGCCGGGAGAAGCAGCGTCAGCGCCTTGTTGATCGCGCGCTGGCGGTTTGTTCCCGTGCTCATGCGGATTCCTTGCGTGATTCTTGGTCAACTGTTTATCCTGGAACTGCTCGGTTTCAAACGCGGCAAATTTTGTCGTCAACGGCAAAAACAACTTGCCAAGATTGGATTTCTCACATAAACATATCTTTATGTCTTTTGAGGTGAATGATGGACAAGCGTGATCTCAATCTTGATCTGATGGTCGATACGCTGAAAGCAGCGGCAGAGCCAAGCCGTTTGCGCATTCTGGCGCTCTTGTCGCGCGGCGACCTGACAGTCTCAGACCTTACGACCATTCTCGGCCAGTCACAGCCACGTGTGTCGCGCCACCTCAAGCTGCTGTTTGAAGCAAGCCTCATCAATCGTTATCAGGAAGGTTCCTGGGCCTATTTCCGTTTGGCGGAATCGCTGATCGTCGGCGACATCGCGCGCTCTCTTCTAGATCGTCTGGACAACACCGATCCGCTGTTGGAGCGTGATCTCGAGCGTCTTTCCTCGGTGAAGCTGCAGCGCCGTGAGCGTGCGGCTGCCTACTTCAGCGCCAATGCCACCAGCTGGGACGCGATCAGGTCGCTGCATGTCCCGGATGGCGCTGTAGAAGACGCACTGATCAAAATTGTCGGTCGCAAGCCCTTCCAGGCCATGCTTGACGTTGGGACTGGCACGGGCCGTCTTCTCGAACTCTTCGCGCCGCTTTATGTGCGCGGTGTCGGCATCGACATCAATCGCGACATGTTGACTATTGCCCGCTCGAATCTTGACCGCGACGGGATTACCAATGCACAGGTTCGCCATGGCGACGTCTACTCGCTGCCGGTCGATCGGGAGTCTTTCGATCTCGTGACCATTCACCAGGTCCTGCACTTTCTCGATAATCCGGCGGAAGCAATCCGCGAAGCGGCGCGTGCGTTGCGGGCAGGCGGGCGAATGTTGATCGTCGATTTTGCCCCGCATGAGCTTGAGTTCCTGCGCGACAATCATGCGCATGTGCGTCTTGGGTTCAATGACGGGCAGATGCGCGACTGGCTGACCGAGGCTGGATTGATGCTCGAAGAGAGCCGCGATCTAGAACCGAAGGGCGATGACAAACTGACCGTCAAATTGTGGCTGGCACGCGACCCGCGCTTGCTGATCGCCGATCCCGATTCAACCTCCCGCATAACGGAGAGCGTATAATGAGTTTTTTCCGCCAGTCCCGCCGTTCGGATATTGGGTCAAATATCCGTGTTTCATTTGAGTTTTTCCCGCCGAAAACGGAAGTCATGGAAGAACGGCTTTGGGAAACGGTGACGCGTCTTGCGCCGCTCAATCCCGAATTCGTATCGGTGACTTACGGTGCCGGCGGCAGCACTCGGGAGCGTACCGCCCGTACGATCAAGCGCATTTTGACCGAGACCGACGTCAATGCCGCCGCCCATCTGACTTGCGTCGATGCGACCAAGGAAGAGGTGGATACGATTGTGCGTGAATTTGCCGCCATGGGCGTCAAGCGCTTTGTGGCATTGCGTGGCGATCCGGCCGGCGGCGTTGGCGCGCACTACAAACCAACTCCAGGTGGTTATGAGAACGGCGCCGAGCTGGTCGCAGGACTCAAAGCTTTCGCGGACTTCGACATTTCCGTCTCCGCCTATCCGGAAAAGCATCCGGAAAGTCCAGACTTTGCTACAGATATCGACATGCTGAAGCGCAAGGTCGACAATGGCGCGACGCGGGCGATAACGCAGTTCTTTTTCGAGAACGATCTTTATGAACGTTATGTTGAAAAGGTTCGTCGCGCTGGTATTTATATTCCAATTCTGCCCGGCATATTACCGATCCATAATTTCACGCAGGTCACCAATTTCTGTTCGAAGGCCGGAACGCACATTCCCGCTTGGCTTGCCGAGCGGTTCGATGGGCTGGACAACGACCCGCAGACGCACGCCTTGGTCTCGTCAGCAGTTGCCGCCGAACAGGTGCTCGATCTGGTCGAGCGCGGTATCCAGGATTTCCATTTCTACACAATGAACCGGGCTGATCTGCCCTTCGCAATTTGTCATTTGATCGGCATTCGTCCTGGTAGCGGCAATGCGGTCGAGGCCAATCTGGCTGGCGCTGCCGCCTGAATTCTGAAACGAAAACGGCCCGGTTGCCATAACCGGGCCGCCTTCCTATTTTATTCGCTTAACGGTCAGAGACCATCTTCGTAGCGCTCTTATTTACAATCAGGGGATTAGTCCTACGACCATTGCACCAATAAATGCGAACGCTGCACAGATCATAAGGACATTCATCGATCGAGTTAGTCCCATCGCTCGTCTCCTGCAGTTAACCCATTTAGCATAGCGCAAATTTGCCACATAAAAAGCCTAAATATTGCGGTCTTGTGACGTCGATAGTAGAAATTTTTTGCCCTTCAAACCTAAGTTTTTGAATTTAAACCCATTTAGAGCGGCAAAAAATATTGAAATCACGATAAAATGTTCGTCTAAGCGGTATATTTTTGCAGTGCAGCAAAAAGGCCACACACATGGGTGTGGCTGGACCTTTGCCACAATTAAGCCGGAATTAAGCCGCGGACCCAAGCTGTAAGGCCAACGGTATATTGAAAACTTTAGGCTTTTAGGCGCTTTTGCAGGGCTGCGAGTAGCCTGCCATCGATCGTCAACAATCCAAGAGCGATCAATGCCATGCCGAGGAAATCCTGAAGCGCGAGCTGTTCGTCAAGAAAAATTGTTCCAAGCAGAACAGCGCTGACTGGAACGATCAAAGTGACGAGTGAAGCGTTTGTCGCGCCGGCCGTTCGGACGATGGAAAAATAGAGGATATAAGCGAAAGCAGTCGACAGGAGGCCAAGACCGAGAATGGCCAACCAGACACCTGTATCGATGTTCGCTACCGCGGGAACGCCGTCGTAGATGAGCACCACGGGCATCATGATGAGCGTGGATGCGGTCATCTGGCCTGTGGATGTTATAGTGGGTGGCACACCTTTGAAGCGCTTCGCCAGAATGCCAGCAAAAGCATAGGAGAGGGTGGCGCCTATCACAGCGATCTCGGCCCAAAGCGGACCACCGAGACCTGTGAGAACACCAGGTCCGATCATGATGACGAGCCCGAATATGCCCAGAAGAATGCCGGCAAGTTTGTTGATCGTGATCCTTTCGTCTACGGTAAGGATGGCGGCGGCGGCGACCGTCCAGATAGGTGTTGTCGCATTGAGGATCGACTCGACACCTGCGCCGAGAACTGTCTGCCCGATGAAGAGCAGGGAAAAGGGGATGACGTTCATCAGCAGGCCAAGGCCGGCGAACTCAAATGCATGATCCCGGTAGTCCCAGAACCGGACGCCGCGGCTAAGCAGATAGAGATGAAGTGCCACAGCTGCTACCGCCACGCGAAAAAGTACCAGCGTTAACGGCGGAACCACCTGAACCGCGACACGCGCAAAGAAGAACGACCCACCCCAGATTGCGCCAAGAAGGAGCAATTGCAACCATGCGAAGCTGGTCATGGCGAGAGGATTGGGCGACGTTGTTTGCGCGGTGGACACGGATAGATCCTTTCAACAGTGCTGTCTGATAAGGTTTCTA
The DNA here is from genome assembly GCF_025452195.1 of Phyllobacterium zundukense. Classification (NCBI taxonomy): domain Bacteria; kingdom Pseudomonadati; phylum Pseudomonadota; class Alphaproteobacteria; order Hyphomicrobiales; family Phyllobacteriaceae; genus Phyllobacterium; species Phyllobacterium zundukense. The sequence goes on from NZ_CP104973.1 coordinate 2,332,666, forward strand.
GCTGTTCAACGGTATAAAACCACCCGATTCCAGCTGCGAGAAACCGACTTTCGTCTGTCACCTGTCCTTGATAAGAGATTTGCATGACGCAGAACAAAACGATGCAACGATTCGCCTCGGCCCGTGAAGCAGCGCTTACCCTGCGGCCGGATCAGCCAGTCTACTGCTTTCGGCCGCAAGTTCTGATCGATGACGCACACCAGTTCATGAAGATGTTCCCGGGCGAGACGGCTTATGCGGTCAAGACCAATGGCGAAAATCTTGTGCTCGAAACGCTGGCACGCAATGGTATCAACGTTTTCGATGTGGCATCGCCGGGAGAGTTCGAAGCGGTGCGCAAGGTTGCTCCGGATGCGCAGATGCTCTATATGCACCCGATCAAGGCGCAGTCGGATATTCGCCTGGCTCTCGAAACCTATGGCATTCGTGTTCTGGCAGTGGATCATGAAGATGAGATCGCCAAGGTAACCCGTATCGTGCGCGCACTCGATATCGATCCAGCCAGCATAACGCTGTACATACGGCTGCAAACCAAGGGACATGCCGCCTACGAGCTATCGAAGAAATTTGGTGCCGCACCGGCACATGCGGTAGAGCTGCTGCAGCGCGCCCACAAGATCGGCTACATGGTCGGCCTGTGTTTTCATGTTGGCAGCCAGATCGAGGACCCCGACACCTATGAGCGTGCCTTGAGCTCGGCTGATTGGGTACGCAACCGCGCCGGGGTTCCCTTGGCGGGTCTCGACGTTGGTGGTGGCTTTCCCGCCGAGTATGGACATGACCCGAAACGCAAGCATGTCGAGATGCCTTCGCTCGGCCAACTGATGTCGCGGCTGCGGGGCGATATCAAGGAGTATGGTTTTGGTGATTTGCCCCTCGTGGCAGAGCCGGGCCGGGTCATCGTCGCTCGGGCGTTTTCATTGATCGTGCGGGTCCTTTTACGCAAGGGCAGACGGCTCTACATCAATGACGGTATCTGGGCGTCGCTGTCGGATTCGTGGACCGGAAAGATCACGCTGCCAGCCCGTTTCATCCCCGATCCGGCCAAAAAACACCGCAATGGCGATCCAAAGGAAATTGTGCCGTTCCGGGTGTGCGGGGCGACGTGCGACTCCGTGGATATCCTGTCGCGCCCGTTCTGGTTGCCGGAAACGGTCGACACCGGCGACTGGATCGAGATCGGTAATATCGGCGCTTACTCGCTGTCGCTGCGCACCCGCTTCAACGGCTTTTACCCTGACACGTTCGTGGAGGTGGAAACGCCCTTCGATGAAGGTGATCGGCCGGAAGGTTTTGCCTCACTCGAGACGATGGCGCCTGCGCAGTAGCCAGTAATGCGCAGGTCCTGTTCTGCCGCTACAATAACAACAAACGAAATATTACTGTCATAAAATAATTGTACCTCGGTCAATATTTTTAGGAGAGATATTGATGCGTAGTATTTGTTATACTTTAGTCTCGTGTGCTTTACTTTTCACCGTTTCGGCTTGCAACGACAGCAATTTAGCGAAGAATGAGCCGTCAACAAAGCCCGTAACGCAAGGGACATTCTCAGAAGACGCCGGAGCCGGAGCCAGCGATATGAAGTTTGCCGGGTCTGATCCGAAAGTTACTGAGCCTGAGGGGGGCGGAACCGGGAGCGGGATCGACGATAGGCAGACCACACGGCGCGAAGGCGGCGATGCGATAGTGGAGGGGCGTTCGGCCGATAGCGAAAAAATTCATGAGGGGCAGGCGCAACTCGGGCCAAGGCCATTCTTTCTAGTTGACGACATGAGCGAGAGCCCTTTGAAAACCCAGCTCAAATCTTGTGAGAATGGTCCGTTCAAACGGACGGATTTTGCCATCTCCCATCGCGGCGCGCCGTTGCAATTTCCGGAACATACGAAGGAGGGCTATCTGGCTGCCATCCGAATGGGTGCAGGTATTCTGGAATGCGACGTTACCGTAACGAAGGACAAGCAGCTGGTCTGCCGTCATAGTCAGTGCGATCTTGCCGAAACGACCAATATTTTAAGCACGTCTCTGGCTACACAATGCGCGCAGCCCTTTTCACCCGCAAAGAATGGAAAAGAGGCATCTGCCAGATGCTGCACATCGGATATTACGCTTGCCGAATTCAAGACATTGAAGGGCAAGATGGAGGGCAAAAATACCAAGGCAACCACGGTAACCGAGTTCCAGCAAGGTACACCCGATTGGCGCACAGATCTTTATTCTACCCGGCGCGGCATGTTGATGTCTCATGCCGAGTCGATTGCCCTTTTCGCCAAGGCGGGTGTCAAAATGACTCCGGAATTGAAGAATCTGGACAGGATTCCCGGTGGCTATAGCCTCGATGCGTATCGTCAGCAGGTTGTCGACGAATACAAAGCAGCGAAGATCGACCCTTCCAACGTTTTCATCCAGTCGTTCAATCTGCCTGATGTGCTCTATTGGATAAAGCATGAGCCGGAATTCGGTCAGCGGTCTTCGTACCTCTACAGTCCGGCTGATTCTCCAACCCTGGTCGGCGACATGGAAAAGCTCTATGCACAGGGCGTCAGGACAATTTCGTCAAACTTGGCTCAGCTTGTCACCAAGAATGCAGAGGGAAAACTCACTCCTTCGAATGCTGCTCGGGCAGCAAAAAGGGCCGGCATCGAGCTTGTTGGCTGGACGCTGGAGCGGGATGGAATGCCGAAAAACACTGGTGACGAGACGTATGGGTTGGTGGACGTTCTTGCTCAACAAGTCCGGGTGAAGGGCATCTTTTCCGATTGGCCGGCGACCACAAATTATTACGCAAATTGCATGGGGCTGAAATAGCATCCGGGCCAAAAACAGAGAATTGGGTACCCTCCAGTTCTCTGGAGACATGTTGGGACTAGAGCTTGCCGAGAAGCTCCGGGGTCGGCCACGCATCGGCGGGCAGACCTAGGCGAATCTGTTCGTTGCGTACCGCACTCTGAAACTGGAACAATTTACTATCGTTGAAGAGCTTTATTAAAATATGAAAGAGAACGAAAGTTTCTGCTCAAATTAAGTAAAAAGAAAGCTGAAATAATTAGTTTGAGAAATAATAAGTCGTTGTCTAATATAAATGAAAATAACATGATATATGGAAATAATACAAAAATGGAATATAGCAACATGTACCATGCTGTGTCCATCGTATATGTACAATATTTGGATATGTCACCTTCTCCATTGTCAATAAATGCCGCTAAAATGGCTCCGAAGATCAAAAAAATAGGAAGAATAATTCCTAAAATCATAAAAATTGAATGAAGTATAGTGTTTTAATAGGAGGAATTGTGGTCGCCATTATAATTTTCTACCTAAAAATATCGTTTATAGCTTGCCGAGAAGCTCTGGTGTTGGCCACGCATCAACGGGCAGACCGAGGCGAATCTGTTCGTCGCGTACCGCATCGCGGGTAAGAATGCCAAACACGCCATCGATCTTCTGGCCCATATCGTGGCCGCGCGCGGCAAGCCTGTTCTGCAATTCCTTCATTTGATCGGGATTGAGCCCGGCTTCAGGATTGGTCGGCTCAAGCGGGCCCGCGCCAGCCAGGCGGGTGGCAAAATAGGCTGCAGTCGTGGCGTAGATGATTGATTTGTTCCATTCGACAAAAATATCGAAGTTGGCATAGGAAAGGAAAGCGGGCCCCTTGCGGCCCATCGGAAGCAGCAGCGACGCATCGCCATCGTCGGGACCGAGCGGTCCCTTCATACCGGTAACACCCCATGCGGCCCATTTGGAGTGGGGCAGACGGTTGGTGCGCATAGCATTTTCCCAAGGCAGCTCCTGTGTAAGCTTTACTTCCTCCAGCCATGGCTCACCCTTGCGCCAGCCCAGATCCCGCATCACACGAGCAGCGGTCATGATCGCATCTGGCGCGCTGTGCTTCAGATCGACCTTGCCATCGCCATCCCCGTCGACGCCGCGCTCGAGATAATCGGTTGGCAGCATCTGCATCTGGCCGATCTCGCCAGCCCAGGCGCCGGTCGTCTTGGCGTCGACGACACCGCTGTCAAAAAGCTTCAGAAGAGCGATCAACTGCGGGCGGAAGAGTTCTGGCCGGCGGCAATCGAAGGAGAGGGTCAGGAGTGCGTTCAATGTATCGAAATCGCCCTGAACTGCACCGAAATCTGTCTCAAGACCCCAGAATGCTGCGATTACCGGTCCTGGAACGCCATACTCAGCTTCTGCCTTGGCAAAGGTATCCGCATATTTCTTGAGGTTTGCCGCGCCCTGTTTCAAACGGTAATCGGACACCATGCGCGAGGAGAAAGTGAGGAAAGTCTGATTGAAGACGCCTTGGGCGCGGTCGCGCTCCAGTACTTTATCGTCCATCGAAGCCTTGAGAAGCTCGCCCAAGCCCTTATCGCTCACACCGGCTGCTTTTGCCTCGGCGATCAGTCCATTGAACCACGGCTCCAGTTCGCCCCCGCATGCGGGCTTTGCCACTACCGGTTGCGTCGGTGCCACCTGATCCAGGGCACGGGCGGTGCCGGATAGGGTAAAAAGGCTGACGGCAAGTGCAATCGATAGTTTGTTCATAAGGAAATCTCATTAAAACGGGCGCATTCAGTACACGCGGAATTTTTCCTGCTAATGCACGAATATGTGGATGGCGTGAAGTCAAAGAAGTGCGAGAACACGCTCGCGCCGAGCTTTATCGGACCTTGTTGCGCACCAGCCACTGTTTCCAGCCGCTTTCATTGCCCGCGAAAACATTGATATCTGCATCGCCGCGTATGCCAGGGACTGCTCCGGTCCCGGTATATTGCCAGAATGTCCAGGGATGCGGTCCATATTTCTCATCGGGGTGACCAGCTACCGAGCGCAGCCAGAATGGATAATTGGCAAGTTGCCGCAGATCGTTGTCGTCGAAGAAATCGACGGTCGTATAGATGATTGGCCGCTTGCCGTAGTGACGTTCGAGGATATCCAGGAAGGTACGCATTTCGCCCCGCACGACAGCAGCATTTGGCCTGAGCTTGCAGGTTGGAGAAGCGGCGTTCCACTCCATATCGAGAACCGGAGGCAAAGCGCCGGGATCGTTGGGAACATGCTCGATGAACCAGCGCGCCTGTTCCTTGGCGGTACGGCAGAAATAGTAGAAGTGATAGGCACCGCGAGGGATACCTGCTGCGCGTGCCGCTGCCCAGTTCTGGCCAAATCGTTCATCGAATCTGTCGCCGCCTTCGGTCGCCTTGATGAAGACAAAGGAAATACGGCTGCTGCGAACCGTCTGCCAATCAATTGTGGACTGATATTTCGAGACGTCTGTTCCATGAACCGGATAACGCCACGGCGTCTTGCCGTTCCATTCATGAGGATCGCGATCACCGAAACGCGGCGCGCTCACACTGCCTTTCGGGGCGGCAATCTGTTGGACGGCCGAAGTTTGCGTTGGTGCGGAGAAGTCGTAGTCAACTGTCGTGCAGCCGGCAAGCAAGAGGGTCAATATACTGGCTGCAAGTCGTTTCATTGGGGAGTTCCGTATCGAATTGTGGGCGGTGCCTTACTGATGCGTCATTATGCTTAATAGATCATGACCAGCTGCGCCATACAGGGATGTTCGCAGGCCACACCCCCATTTTCCTAGCTGCACGAATTTCTGGCGCGTGTTACTCGTTGCAACCTACGTTTGAGACGTATCCATTGCAGCATTGCCATTTGGGGGCAAGAAATGATCAGAAGACTTGGCTTGCTGGTTTTGCTCGTCGGCTTCGTCGCGTTCGCAAATGCTTTTTTGAGTTCCTGGGTAACGATCGATCGCAATGATCTTGGCGTTTCCGTAGGCCAGACCGGAAGTTGTATCCGCCCGTCGATTCCAAGTTTCTGGCGCAACTACCGTGGCTATCCCGATTATGACAATGAACTGATCTCCGATTATTTCGGCATTTATGCTGCCTATGCGTCGAATGTCTATCAACCGATCCCGCGTGAGCGCTTCAAACTGCAGCCGGACTATTTCGGCTGGGCTCCGCAAGGCGAACCGATCGTAACGCCAGGTGGCTTCTACGCCCAAGTGTACTATCGCCGCGCTGCTGATCGCCTGTCTGTGATGATGGTGTTCCGGGGCAAAGATGGTTCGACAAGTCTCAACGATCTCGTCAGCGAAAACACTTATTTTACCCAGATGATCAATCCCTGGGACCAATATCGCACCGCGCGCAAGGAGTTCGCCAAAGTTCGCAGGGAAGCCCAACGGAACGCGGCCGGCCTTCCGGTTGAATACATAATGGTAGGACATGCCCTTGGGGGCGGGCTTGCGCGTCACATGGCGGCTGCGTTTCCATGTACCGCTGCTATCGTCTTCAATTCGAGCTTCATATCTAACAATCGCCGTCTGGCGGAGCCGTATGATGGCCAGGTCGTTGATCTTTTTGCCGATAATACGCTTCCGTCGAGATTGGCAATCCTGTCTAACCCGCGCGCATTCTTCCGGATTTCACGGGTCCACCAGTGGTATCGCGTGCGAAACGCCGGAAACTTCGCCGGCCCGCAAGGCATGCAAAGGGCTGCCGTTGCCATGGCCCGGATCCCGGTCATGTGCCTGCTTCGCGCCGATTGCGAATTGAACAAGACCACAAGTGGCGATGCGCAGGAGGCAAATCCGCAAAAAAACCGGACGGCCGCGGAGATGTCCATGCTCTATTGCCTTGCGGGTCCGAATTCGGAAGGCTCAAAGAGCGATCTGTGTAAATAAAGCTTATTTCTTGCGGCGAATAACCGAAATCCAGGCAAAGCCGCGGTAGAGCCGCCGCGCTTCGCTTGTACATCCGGACTGCGCAGCGATCGTTTCAGCAACGTCGAGCAGATTGTTGCGCGGTGTGACGTGGTACCATTCCAGCCATTTATACAGGGCAGTCCTGGTAAAGCCGGGCAGGTCCTTCAGGTCACCAAAATCCACGATATGCAAGGCGCCGGCAGGCGTCAGGTGGCTCACAGCCTCGCGGATTACCTCTTGCCATTGCGGAATCATCGAAACCGCATAGGAAATGAAGATCCGGTCGAATTCACGCCGTCCGAACAGCGCTTCCGGATCGAAATCCGCAGCATCGGCGTATGCGAGGTGCGCGCGTTCGTCCAATCCCGCTGCTGCTATTTTCCTGGTGGCTGTCGCAAGCATTTCATTCGAAATATCAATGCCGTAGAGCGAAGTGTTGGGATAGGCTTCGCCGGTCAGGACAAGATTCCGGCCGGTACCGCAGCCAATTTCAAGAATGCTGCCCTTCCCAGGGGGATTGAGGCCAGCAATCATGGGGTCGCGTCCAAGCAGGTAATATTTGCGGGTCGCATCGTAGAAATGACGCTGATGCCGGTAGACCCGATCCATCAATGGACCATGTTCAATCTTGGCAAGCATCAAACTAATCCTTCAGCGTGTAGAGGTGGAAACCGCCGTAGATCGACGAACGATCACGGGCGTGAAGGGCAAGCGACTGTTCATCCCGATAAAACCAGCGTTCGAGCAGGGCGTCATCGATACGGCCTGGCAGAATGGTCGGCTCGGCAGCGGTCCGGAATATGACGCGAGCGCCCGGTGCGGCGGTGCGGGTGATTTCATTCCAGAGTTCGGTAAGCTGGGTGTCGTTCATCCAATCCTGCGCATCGAGGAGGATGAAGCGGTCGACGGATGCGACGGCCTTTGCCGCGAGAAATTCTGTCAGGGAAGCATTGACAACGCTCATCCGACCGGCGCGGTCGCGCACTGTGGCAAAGTTGTTGCGTGAGAGATATGGAGGCAGCGGGCCTGTTTCGGCGTTGTCGCTGTATCCACGACCGAAGGCCTGCCAGGCGAAGTAGTTTTCGGACAGCGGGAAGCCGCACGCAAGCTTTTCAAGCCGCCCGCGCAAAACCTGTGCCATATTGCCATTTCCGGCAGTAGCAAGCGCATCATATTGCTGCGGTGGAATGCCGAGGCCGAACAGGGACGATTTTCGCTTCGTCGCCCAGCGGATCATGCGCTTGTCAAAGAGCGGGGCGAGGGCGCTGTCGAAATAGGCGCGCTGCTCTTCCATGGTCGACGATTTCAGAATATCGCGTGGGTCGATGCCGTAAAGTTTTGCCACGCGGTGCCCCATGCCGATGAACAGCCCGAGCAAACCGTGGCGATAAAGATCGCGCGAGAAGATTGTGATACGCCGACGCCCCGACAACATGCGTTTTTCCCAATAAGCACGGCTCGTGGAGTCCAGATGGTGGCGAATAAAACGTTCATAGGCAGCGAGGTTGGCCTTGTCATCGGCTGTGCCGTAGAAGCGGTAGAACGCATCGTAGTTGGGCAGGTTCGCCACTGCGGCGAGCTTCAGACGGTTGAACGCGACGTGGGCAGTATTCAGATCTACGGCCTCGACGCTCGCAGGGTCGGCGGTCAAGTAGGACATGGCATTGCAGCCGCCCGATGCGATTGTGACGATGCGATGCCCAGGGCAGATCTGCAACGCCTCCATGTCGACTTCGGGATCTTCCCAGATTTGCGGATAGACCAATCCCTTGAAGACATGGGCGAAAAGCCGCTCGGACATTCCCGCTCGCGATAGAAACCTGTTTTGACGGACGGCCTTGTTCAGCTTCTCACTGCGCGGGAGAGGGGTATTTGTGGATTGTCGAGCAAACGGCATCTAATCGAATCCCCTTTGTTGGAAATTCCTACTCGCCTAACATTTCGATGTAACAGACGGGTGACGGTGCCGGTGCAACGAATTATCAAATTGATTCAACTTGTAGTGGCAACCCGTTGGGTTTGCTCGTTCTCGCTATATGACATGATGCCGGATGGGGCAGGACAAATCTTTCCGGAGATAAATGTCCGCGGGTATTATCGCAGGTCCAACCGCAATAGTTCATCGTCATAGGATTGATCGTTGACGCGCAAGGCATCTTTTTCAAAGCCGAACACGGTGAAGCCAAGCCCCAGATAAAGCGCACGTGCCGATATGTTTGTGGCCATTACGGTTGCGTGCAGCGTATCCACATGACCCCGAGCATAATCGATGACGGCCTCCGTCAATCGCTTTCCGAGGCTATGCCCGCGCCAGTCCTTGTCGACGAACACGCCCCATAGCAGTCCCTTGTGTCTTTGCTTGCTTTTGGTGTTCATGGCGAATCCGGCGATGCCGACAAGGACATCATCGGCGAATGCACCAAAGACTGCATTGGGATGGTCGTCGAGGCGTTGGCGGACGTCCTCCATGCCGAGTTCGCGTTCCTCTTCGTAGCTTGAACCGAAAGCCTCCGGCGCACTGCGCAAGCCATGCAGGCGCAGCGCGTGAAAGGTTTCGGCATCGCTACCGTCCAAAATCCTTATGAAGGGAACGGCGGCGCGCACCATTGTCAGGCTCCGATCTTGCCGTAACCACCAGGCGTTGGCGTTGTGACGATGACGGCTTCACCCACCTCAAGCACAGTTTGGTCGCAGGCTTTCAATGTTTCAATAGTTCCATCATTGCGGCGTACTTCGGTCTTGCCAACCTCGCCGTCACCGCCGCCATCGAGACCCTCCGGGGGACGATTACGATGTGATGAAAGGATCGAGCAATCCATCTGCCTTAGAAACCTGATAGTGCGTTTGGTACCGCCACCACCCGGGAATTTCCCGATGCCGCCGGAATTTTCGCGGACGTGAAAGTCCTCGAGCAGGACGGGAAATCGCATTTCGAGTATCTCCGGATCAGTGAGGCGCGAATTCGTCATATGCGTGTGAACGCCGGATGTTCCGGCAAAGCCGGCCCCATTATTGAAATGCCCGGCGGGAGATCCCGAACAAATTGTCTCGTAGTATTGATACTCATCGTTGCCAAAGGTCAGATTGTTCATCGTTCCTTGCGAATTTGCCATGGCACCAAGCGCCCCGAAAAGCGCATTGGTAACATGCTGCGACGTCTCGACATTGCCGGCCACGACCGCTGCCGGATAGGCGGGCTTGAGCATAGAACCATCGGGAATGATGATGTCGATCGGGCGCAAACAGCCTGCGTTCATGGGGATCGCGCCCTCAACCATGACGCGGAAGACATAAAGAACTGCCGCGCGCGCCACTGGTTCTGGCGCGTTGAAATTGTTTTTCATCACTGGCGACGTGCCTGTGAAATCGACAGTCGCCCGGCGCTCGCGCTTGTCGACGGTGATCTTGACCTTGATCGTCTGACCCGTATCGGTCGCATAGGAACATTCGGAATGTTCAGGCAATCGGTCGAGAACGCCGCGTACGCTTTCGGCCGCGTTGTCCTGAACGTGGCCCATATAGGCCTCGACCACATCGAGACTGAACTGAGTGATCATCTTCCTGAGTTCATTCACCCCCTTCTCATTGGCGGCGATCTGGGCTTTCAGATCGGCAATATTCTGGTGAACATTGCGCACAGGCCATGGATGGTTGGTCAAAAGCTCGGTCAGTTCTTTTTCGCGGAAGTGGCCCCGTTCAACGAGACGGAAATTGTCTATCAATACGCCTTCTTCGTCCACGGTCGTCGCCAGCGGCGTCATCGATCCTGGCGCTGATCCGCCGATATCCGCATGATGACCACGCGACGCCGAATAGAAGAGGATGTTCTTGCCGGCGTCATCGAAAACCGGAGTAACTACCGTGATATCGGGAAGATGCGTGCCACCGTTATAGGGTGCGTTGAGCGCGAAAACATCGCCCGGATGAATGTCGCCCTCATTTAACTTGATGATCGTTTCGACGGAACGATCCATCGATCCCAGATGGACCGGCATATGCGGGGCATTGGCGACGAGCGCGCCATTGCGATCAAAAACTGCGCAGGAGAAATCCAGCCGCTCCTTGATGTTGACGGAATAAGCGGTGTTTTGCAGCGTCACGCCCATTTGCTCGGCGATCGACATGAAGAGATTGTTGAACACCTCCAGCATGATCGGGTCGGCTTGCGTGCCAAGCGCAGCAGCGCGTGTCTTCTTTACGATCCGGCGCATCAGAACATGGTTGAGCGGGGTGATTTCCGCTTGCCAGCCGGGTTCCACGACGATCGTTTGATGCGTCTCGATGATCAACGCCGGACCACTGACCTTGTGCCCAGGCCGGAGATTGTCGCGCGGGAAAGTTACAGCGTCGTGGAAGGCTCCTCCCGTGTAGACCGTGCAGGTCTGACCGGCCGCGGGCTTCGAATTGTCCCGGCGTTGCTCGGTTTCAATCTGCTTGTGCCCGCGGCTATCGGAGCCCTCGACCCCAACTGCCTCCACGACGATACCCTTGTTGTCATAGATGAAGCCGAACTGTGCCTTGTGTGCAGTCTCAAATGTGGCTCTAGCGTTGTCGAGCGAGTAATCGCTGAAATCGACAGGGATCGTCGTGTCGGTTCCATCATAGCGCAGATGCAGGATCGGGCGGGACGCGATGTGTTCACGGGGCACGCTTTGTTCGATGATTTCCGCGATGACAACCTCGGAGAGGCGGTCGGACAGCTGGCGTATGTCGCTCAATGTGTTTGGCGACAAGGCTTTCACCAACGCCTGCTGGCGGGAGGCGAATATGGAGGACAAACCAATCCCATATGCGGAAAGCAGGCCGGAAAAAGGGTGGATCAACACAGCTTCCATGCCAAGGGCGTCGGCAACGAGGCAGGCATGCTGGCCTCCTGCGCCACCGAAGCAATTCAACAGATACCGGGTGACGTCGTAGCCGCGCTGCACGGAAATCTTTTTCACCGCGTTGGCCATGTTTTCGACCGCGATGGTGATGAAACCTTCGGCAACCTCCTCCGGTGTCTTGTCTTCACCGATCTCTGCGGCGAGGGTAGTGAATTTTTGGACCACCACCTCGCGGCCGAGCCGCTCATTCTGCCCCGGGCCGAAAATCGCCGGGAAGTATTCGGGCTGCAGTTTGCCGAGCATGACATTGGCATCGGTCACGGCCAACGGGCCACCGCGGCGGTAGCAGGCTGGGCCAGGATTGGCGCCGGCAGAATCGGGACCCGCCTGAAACCGGCCGGCGCCATAGTGCAGGATCGATCCGCCGCCCGCTGCCACCGTATGAATGCGCATCATTGGCGCGCGTATGCGAACGCCCGCGACTTCGGTGTCGAAAGCACGCTCGTAGTCCCCTTCGTAGTGCGCGACATCTGTCGAGGTGCCTCCCATGTCGAATCCGATCACCTTGTCGAAACCGGCGAGCTTTGCTGTCTCGACCATGCCGACGACTCCGCCTGCCGGGCCGGAGAGGATCGCATCCTTGCCTTGAAACAAATCTGCCGCGGTCAAACCGCCGGAGGACATCATGAAGGAAAGGCGAGGCCCGTCATCGGACTTGCCCTCTATGCCAAGCTCGCGCGCAACATGCTCGACGTAGCGCCGCAGGATGGGCGAGAGATAGGCATCGACCACCGTTGTGTCACCGCGGCCAACGAGCTTGGCCAGCGGCGAGACCTCATGGCTGACGGAGACTTGGCCGAAGCCCATTTCGCGCGCAATTTTGGCTGCTGTCCGTTCATGCGCTGGATAGTTCCAGGCGTGCATGAAGACAATCGCAACTGCATCGATGCCCGCCTGCTTGATATCGGTTAATGCGGCGCGGATTTGCTCGGTGTCAGGAAGGATTTCCACCGTCCCGTCTGTACGGACGCGCTCGTCGATTTCGATCACCCACTCATAGAGCTGTTCTGGGAGAATGATTTCCTTGGCGAAGATGTCTGGCCGGGCCTGATACGCGATCTTCAAGGCGTCACGAAATCCTTTCGTGATTATGAGGGCCGTCCTGTCACCCTTGCGCTCGAGGAGCGCATTGGTGGCGACGGTCGTTCCCATCTTGACCTCGCCAATCCGCTGAGAGGGGATTGGATTGCCATTGCCGACGCCGAGGAGTTCACGAATGCCTTGAATTGCTGCGTCTTTATAAGCTTCAGGGTTTTCCGAAAGAAGCTTGTGCGCTCGTAGGCCTCCTTCAGGATCGCGTGCGATGACGTCGGTGAATGTACCGCCACGATCGATCCAGAAATCCCATTTGTCACTCATAATATTAGTCCGATCTCGAAATTAGTGATTTGCAAAATTTCGGCGAGCTTGCGCCGCCGCCTCACAATAAACAGGCCCGGTTAGCAAGCGCAATCGGCTGCAGCATCTGGATTAAATTTTCTGCGTATGTGTGGTTATCCACACAGGAATTAACCGAAAGCAAAAACAAAAATCGAACTTTGCCTTATTTTCGATAAGGTGGGATCGAGGGGCCATCTAGTAATTTCGGAGAGGAAACTATGAAGAACAAATTTGTTGTTTCGCTGGCGGCGGCTTCGCTTCTGGCGCTGGCCGGTTGCGGTGAGAGCGAGCAGAAGTCGGAACAGCCGCCGGCAAAAGCCGAACAGCCCGCACCAGCCCCAGCACCGGCACCAGCTCCGGCCCCAGCGCCTGCGGCTACGGAAGCGCCGGCGGCGCCAATGAACGCGGAAGAGACCTTGAAGAAGATCAAGGATCAGGCAGCGACAATGACGGCTGAGCAAAAGCAGGCTGCCGTCGCGACTGCACGGAAGGCGGCTGAGGATGCCGCGACGGCCGCCGGTCAGACCGCGGATCAGGTGAAGGCGGCTGCGGACTCTGCAGAAAAAGCCATCAAGGACGCGCTCGGCGTCCAGTAAGACACTATTCCATGAAACGGAGCGGCCAGCCATGCGCTGGCCGCTTTGCCAAGCATGCAAATGCGTGCGTCAACCGGTCCCGGCAAAACGTGTTTTTCGATACTCGATCGCTCTCGCAATTGCGAAAGAATTTGAATAAAACGAATATATGTCGATTTGGCGCCGCATCAGCGATTTCATTACCAGCACAGCGATCGATGCCTTTTCGAGCATCATCGAGGCGGTGCGCACTGCGTTCGAAGGCGATCCGGAAACGCGACGGCGTGTAGCATTTTCCATCGCCATGATTGCACTATCGGCCAAGATGGCGAAGGCCGATGGCGTCGTGACGCAGGTGGAGATAAACGCTTTCAACGACATTTTCCATGTGCCGCCACAATATCAAGATCAGGTCACACGCCTTTATAACCTCGCCAAGCAGGATGTGGCGGGCTACGAAGCTTACGCCGCGCAATTGGCTTCGCTGTGCGGCTCGGGCAAGCCCAACTGCAAGATGCTGGAAGACATCCTTGACGGGTTGTTCCACATCGCCAAATCAGACGGCGCTCTGCACGATGAGGAACTGATTTTTCTCGGGACAGTTGCGGAGGTATTTGCGATTGATGAGGAGAAATTCGATATCATATTGGCACGGCATGTCGGTCGCAGTCAGGCGGATCCATATCTCGTTCTCGGGCTTCCACGGGACGTCAATTTTGAAACCGCACGCAAGCAGTATCGTGCCCTCGTTCGCGAAAACCATCCGGACAAGTTAATGGCTCGCGGAGTACCGGAAGAGTTCATCGCCATTGCCAACCGGCGCATAGCCGCCATCAATGCAGCTTGGGATAAAGTCGAAAAAGACCTTAAGGCATATGAGCACGTTTGAGCCTGACCACCCGCGGGCTGATGTTCATGCCTCGCCAAATTTTGGTCCGCGCAAGGACGGCAAGCGTCCCTCCATCCTAATCCTGCATTATACCGGCATGGAAACTGGCGAGGCAGCGGAAAGCTGGCTGGCAAATCCGCAAAGTGGAGTGTCCGCTCACTACGTCGTTTACGAAAATGGCCGCATCGTACAGATGGTGCCAGAAAGCGAACGCGCCTGGCATGCGGGGCAGAGTTCCTGGAAAGGCGAGATCGATATCAATTCCTGTTCGATCGGAGTCGAGATCGTCAATGGCGGTCCACTGCTCGGGTTTCCGGATTTCCCTGAACAGCAGATCAAGGCATTGATCGATCTTTGCAAGGGTATCGTGACGCGCCACCACATCCGGCCGGAAAATGTTTTGGCGCATTCGGATATCGCGCCGGCGCGCAAGATCGATCCCGGCGAAAAATTTCCATGGCCAGCGCTTTACGACGCGGGCATTGGCCATTGGGTCGGCCCTTCGCCGGTACGTGGCGGAAGGTTTTTTTCGCTTGGCGATGAGGGGCAACCTGTCGAGGCCCTGCAATCAATGCTAGCGCTTTATGGTTATGGTGTGCCTATCGATGGCGTCTTCGGTTTGTCGACACAATTGGGCATTTTGGCCTTCCAGCGGCACTTTCGCCCTGAGAAAGTCGATGGAGTAGCGGACGTATCGACCA
The DNA here is from genome assembly GCF_025452195.1 of Phyllobacterium zundukense. Taxonomy (NCBI): domain Bacteria; kingdom Pseudomonadati; phylum Pseudomonadota; class Alphaproteobacteria; order Hyphomicrobiales; family Phyllobacteriaceae; genus Phyllobacterium; species Phyllobacterium zundukense. The sequence continues at coordinate 2,347,824 of NZ_CP104973.1, forward strand.
TTGAAACCCTGCACAGGCTACTTTCTGCATTGCCGGCGGTCACGTCATAAGTTGTTGAACAAAAAAGTCTTTTTCCAATAGGCTTTGTGCGTTGCAGCATATATATTTCAATGGGTTACACAAAGTTATTTGGCCGATCAATATTCGGCTGCATTGCGCCGTCAAATCCTTGGCCAATGTTCCGGGTAATTGCCCTTGTGTTTTTTGGCACGGAACGGTCCCGGCGTGCACGTTCGTGCGGCCCAAGCTTCTAGACGGAAAAAGATGACAAAAAAAATTGGTATGATTTTCGCCCTCCTTGGGGCGATGGCCTTCTTTGGCACAAATTCAGCATTCAGCGCTCCAAAAGAGCCGACAAACCTCGCCGACTACATGAAGGCAAAACGGGCCGAAGCGGAAAAGCAGAAAGCCGTTAACAAGTCTACGAAGCCAGTACAGTCAAAGACTTATGCCAAACGCGGCGCAGAAAAGACAGTGGTCAAGAAAAGCGTAGTCAAGTCGCAGCGGGTGAGTAAAAAGGCTTCGACCCACAAACGCCCGGTGGTTCACGCCAAAGCGCGGGTGAAGACCGTCGTTCGCAATCAGACGATCAACCGAGTCGATACAATGACCACGGGCGGTGTCCCTTCAGCGATCGGATCGTCGAACTATTCGACGATTATCAGTTCCTACGCGTCGTCTTATGGTGTCCCTTTTGCTCTGGCGAATGCGGTTGTCAGGGTGGAAAGCAATTATCGTCCGAACATGACCGGCGCCGCCGGTGAAATCGGATTGATGCAGATCAAGCTTGAGACAGCGCGTGGCCTTGGCTATACGGGTTCGCGGCAAGCGCTCTACAACCCGGAAACAAATATCCAGTGGGGCATGAAGTATCTTGCCGGCGCGCACAAGCTCGGTAACGGCACGACCTGCGGCACTATCCTGCGCTATAATGCCGGTCATGGCGCTACGCGCATGAATCCGATTTCTGCCAACTATTGCAGTAAGGTGAAGTTGCAAATGGCCTCCATGTAAGGCTGCTCAAACCTCTGCCGAGTTCAAAGGCCGGAAAGTCTCCGGCCTTTTTTCATTTGCCTTTTTCCTCCGAAACGCATTTATACGCATCGCCAGCTGGCCGGGCAGCCGCGCATGTCATACGCCGAAAGGCGGCATGTGAGGAAAGTCCGGGCTCCATGGAAACACGGTGCCGGATAACGTCCGGCGGGGGTGACCCCAGGGAAAGTGCCACAGAAAGGAAACCGCCCCGTCTTTCGTTGCGCCGCATACGGCTCGTATTGGACGCAAGGAATGACGGGGTAAGGGTGAAAGGGTGGGGTAAGAGCCCACCGCGCAACTGGTAACAGGGGCGGCATGGCAAACCCCACCGGGAGCAAAACCGAATAGGGACGGCGTGCCGGGCGAAAGTCCGGCGATCAGTTTCCGGGTCAGTCGTCCGGGTGGGTTGCAGGAGGCGGATGGCAACATCCGTCCAAGATGAATGGCTGCCGCGTTGGATGAAAATCCAGCCATACAGAACCCGGCTTACAGGCCAGCTGGCATTTTCAATTCAATGATTTCGCTGCTGTCGAGCGGTCGCACCGTGCACTGTCAATTACAACTTCCCGAAGAGTCCTAACCCTTCATTAAGCTTAATGAGCGATAAATTCAGAATCGCCGGAAGTGTGCCGGAATTGCGGTTCATTCCCACTCTGTGTCTTGTAATCCCATTGACGCCCATAGTGCCCCATGATATCGATTGATTTCATCAGTAGCGTTCAGTCGACACGGTGTTTCCCGAAATACGATTTGGCATGCCAAGGCTGGCGTTCGGCTCAGATTGCCGGTGCTTGGACATCTATTGGTGGGGCTCGCGCTTCGAAGCGATCGGAGGGCGAGACAGAGGTAGAGATGATGGAAGCCCAGGGGGCGGAAACGGCGGAGTTGCGTTTTGAACCGGTTCCTCGGACATGTGACGAACAGGATCGATGCGAAGGGGCGGGTGTCCGTTCCCGCGCACTTTCGTTCGATCATCCAGGCGGCCGGCCACACAGAACTCTACGCGCTCCGTTCTCTGCATCTGCCTGCGCTCGATGCGGGCGGCCCGGAACTCCTGACGCGCTTCGACAATCATCTGGACAGCGCCGATCCTTTCGCGGAGACGGCGGACGACATGTCGTTTTATCTTCACGCGGATGGCGGTTTCCTGAAGCTGGACGGGGATGGGCGGATAACAGTTACGGATTTCATGCGCGAGCATACGGGCATTTCATCGGATGTGACCTTTGCGGGCGCCAACACACATTTTCAGATGTGGCACCCGGACCGGTTCGAGGCGCATCGGGCAAAGGTCCGGCAGCGACTGGCGGAAAAGCGCCGTCAGGAAAATCTGACCGCGAGGAAGAACTGATGGCGGCTTCGCCAGATGCGGGCGATGGCCGTCATATTCCGGTCTTGCTCGATGAAGTCGTTGCTGCGCTCCAGCCGGAAAAGGGTCAGCTGATCATCGATGGCACATTTGGCGCTGGCGGCTACACCAAACGCATCCTTGAAACAGGCGCTTCCGTCATGGCCATCGATCGTGACCCGTCGGCTATCGCGGCGGGTCGCATCATGGAAAAGGAATATTCCGGGCGATTGACCCTCGTGCAGGGCACTTTTTCGACACTGGACCAGGTCGCTTTGCTTGGCGCCCCCGATGGCATCGTTCTCGACATTGGTGTTTCGTCCATGCAGATCGATGAGGCTGAGCGCGGCTTCTCGTTCCAGAAGGATGGCCCGCTCGACATGCGTATGTCGAGTACCGGTCCGAGTGCCGCCGATGTCGTCAATCGCCTGAAGATCGGTGATCTGGCGCGTATCTTCAATTTTCTCGGGGAGGAGCGTCAGGCCGGGCGCATCGCCCGCATGATCGACAAGCGCCGAGTGACCGAACCATTCATCCGCACGCGCGACCTTGCCAATGCCATAGAGGCGCTTGTCGGCAGAAACCCGAAAGTGCCGATCCATCCGGCGACGCGGGTGTTCCAGGCCTTGCGCATTTTCGTCAATGATGAACTGGGCGAACTCGTACGCGCGCTGCATGCTGCTGAACGGGTCCTGAAACCTGGCGGGCGGCTCGTCGTCGTCACGTTCCATTCGCTCGAAGACCGTATCGTCAAGCGGTTCTTTTCCGACCGCTCGGGGACTGGTGGCGGCTCGCGTCATCTGCCGCAACTCGAACAGCGTCTGGCAAGCTTCACCCCGCTCGGCAAAGGCATTGTGGCACCGAGCGAGGCAGAGGCTCTTCGCAATCCGCGAGCCCGCTCGGCGAAACTAAGAGCCGGCATCCGCACAGACAATCCGCCGCTGGCCGAAGATCATTCGATCTATGGCTTGCCGAATCTTCCAGTGTTCCATGAAACAGCGAGGGGCTGATCCGTGCTGCGTACATTCGACATCATTTTGATCGGGCTGATGATCCTGGCGGCTGCCGTGACCTACAAGATCAAGCACGATGCTGAAAACCAGATGACGCAGGTTACCCGGCTCCAGCGCATGATAACAGATGAGCGGGATACGATCGATCTGCTCAAGGCTGATTGGAGCCTGCTGACCCAGCCGAACCGTCTTCAAAAGCTGGTTGAGACATTTCAAGGCCAGCTCGATCTGCAGCAGGTGGAAGCGCAACAGATCATCAACATCGATGAATTACCGCAGCCGAAACCCGTCTCGCAAGATTTGGATGACGTCGCGAACATTATCACCGAGGCGGATGCAGGTGCGAAAATCAAACCAGACACAACTTTGACCGGCAGCATCAACAAACCGAAGGCGGCGCCCAAGCCGCCCAAGCGAACTGTGCCGATTGCGGCGCCAAAGGCAGCGGGGCTCTATTGATGGCTGCGATCTGGATCAAACAGAAGAAAGCTGAATTGGTAACGGGTATCTCGCCTGTTTTCGCGCTGGACGCCAAAAAGAAAAAATCGGGCAATCGCGCCCGCAATCGCGTCGTTATGGCGATAGCCTGTTTCGTCGGCATATACGGGATCATCGGCGGGCGGCTGGTTTATTACGGGATGCAGGAAGACACGACAGGCTATAATGGCCCGACCGGGGCGGTCCTTGCGTCGCGTCCCGATATTCTCGATCGCAACGGCGAAGTCTTGGCCACCGATATCAAGACCGCCTCGCTTTATGCCGAGCCGCGCAAGATCGTCGATCCGGACGAAGCCATCGAATTGCTTTCGACAGTCTTGCCGGATCTTAATTTCGAACAGACCTATAGCCGCCTCAAGAGCGGGACCGGCTTTGCCTGGCTCAAGCGCGGGCTGACACCGCAGCAGAAGAGCCAAATCATGGCGCTGGGCATTCCAGGCATTGGCTTCCGCACGGAGAAAGCCCGTTTCTATCCGGGTGGTCCTACTGCTTCGCATATCCTTGGTCTCGTCAATATCGACAATCAGGGTATTGCCGGCATGGAGAAATACATCGACGAACAAGGGCTGTCCGACTTGCGCGATGTCGGTCTTGCCGACGGTCGCTCCCTTGAGCCGGTGAAATTGTCGATTGATCTGCGTGTCCAGCATGTCGTGCGCGACGTGGTCATCACAGCGATGCAAAAATACAGGGCGATTGCGGCCGGCGCGGTAGTGATCAACGTGCGTACCGGCGAAGTGCTTGCGATGGCTTCGGCGCCGGATTTCGATCCGAACAATCCGTTCAATGCGCTGGATAAAGACCACCTCAATCGCATGTCCGCCGGCACATACGAGATGGGTTCCACCATCAAGAGTTTCACCACCGCAATGGCCCTCGATTCCGGCAAGGTCAATCTGCAGAGTACCTTCGATGCGAGGCGCCCGATCACCATCGGCCGACAGACGATCCGCGATTTCCATGGGAAAAATCGCATCCTGACCATGCCGGAAGTCTTTATCTACTCCTCAAACATCGGCTCGGCCAAGGAGGCGGACGTTGTTGGTATCGAGGGACACCGTGCATTCCTCCATCGCATGGGCCTGCTTGATCGAATGCAGACGGAATTGCCCGAAGTCGCGCGGCCAATGGAACCGAAGGTTTGGAAGAAAGTGCATTCCATTACGATTGCCTTCGGTCACGGCATGGCAACGACACCATTGCAGACGGCTGTTGGTGCAGCCGCCTTGATGAATGGCGGGAAGCTCATTGAACCTACCTTCCTGCCCCGCACGATCGAAGCGGCAAACAAGGTCGCAAAACAGGTAGTAAGCGAAAAGACCAGCGAGGATATGCGCTATCTTTATCGCCTTAATGCCGAGAAAGGCTCCGGTGGTTCCGGTAACCGGGCGTCGGTTCCCGGGTACCGCGTTGGTGGCAAGACCGGTACTGCGGAAAAAGTGATCAATGGCCGCTACTCGAGCGACGTACGCTTCAACGCCTTTGTCGCAGCGTTTCCGATCGACAAGCCAGAATATGTAGTCCTGACTATTGTCGATGAGCCAAAAGCGGAGGAAGGCAAGGTTGGCGCTACGGCAGGTTTCAACGCAGCACCAATGGTGGCAGATATCATTCGCAGATCGGCATCGTTCCTCGGGGTTCAGCCTGATTTCCGCGAAGAACAAGAATCCGCTCCATTGATGGTTAATTTTGATCAATAACGATAGAACGCGAATCGTATCGTCGCGTTTTCGATGGTTTTAAAGAGAAGATGGGTCCAGTCCGGCCATGAAACTGAAAGATCTGAACGGCATACCAGCCTTGGCTATCTCTGAACTCGGAGAGAAGACAATCCGTGGCCTGACGTCGGATTCTCGTCAGGTCGAGCGTGGATTTCTCTTTGCCGCATTAAAGGGTTCGAAGGCGGATGGCGTCGCTTATGCTGCCGACGCGGTGGCGCGCGGCGCAGCCGTGATCGTGACGTCGCGCGGAGCAAAGCTTGGCAATGTCTCCGTACCCATCATTTATGTCGATGACCCACGCCGGACATTGGCACTGGCTGCCGCCAGTTTCTACAAGTTGCAGCCGGATGTGATGGTGGCCATTACCGGCACCAGCGGCAAAACGTCCGTTGCGTCATTTACGCGTCAGATATGGGCGCAGGCGGGCTTTGCTTCGGCAAGCATCGGAACAACTGGCGTCGTCTCACCGAAGCGCGATGATTATGGTTCGTTGACGACACCGGATCCGGTCGAACTGCACAGATTGCTGCGCGAATTGGTGGAAGAGGGGGTAACCCACGCGGCGATGGAGGCCTCCTCCCATGGCCTCGACCAGCGCCGGCTCGACGGCGTCAGGCTTTTCGCCGGCGCTTTCACCAATCTCGGCCACGATCACATGGATTATCACGCGACAGTCGAGGAATATCATGCAGCAAAGCTGCGGCTGTTCACCGAGCTTCTGCCCAAGGGCGCACCGGCAATCATCTTTGCAGACGATCCGTTCTCAAAGCCCACTATCGCCGCAGCAGAGCAGGCCGGTTGTACGGTTTTGACCGTTGGGCGGAAGGGTGATTTCATCACGCTGAAGCGGGTCGAGCACGAGCGGTTCCGCCAGCACGTTGAAGTGCACATCGCCGGTGAGATCTTTGAGATCACACTACCGCTCGCTGGTGATTTCCAGGTGGCCAATGGTCTGGTCGCAGCAGGCCTTGCGATGGCCTCAGGTGTACCTGCCGCAGCGGCCATGCGCGGGCTTGAGCGGTTGAAGGGTGCGCCGGGACGGCTCGATCTTGTTGGCGCGACGGAAGATGGCGCTCCTGCGTATGTCGATTATGCCCATAAGCCCGACGCACTCGAAAATGTGCTGACGTCAGTTCGGCCGTTCACGACGGGTCGTGTTATCGTGGTTTTCGGTTGCGGCGGCGATCGCGACAAGGGCAAGCGCCCGATGATGGGCGAAATCGCAACGCGCCTTGCTGATGTTGTCATTGTGACCGATGACAATCCGCGTTCTGAAGTTCCTGCGACCATCCGCGCCGAAATTCTCGCTGCCGCTACCGGTGCCCGCGAAATCGCAGACCGCCGTGCGGCGATCCAGGAGGCCGTCGCCATGATGAAGACTGGCGATACGCTGATCATTGCGGGTAAGGGGCACGAAGAAGGACAGACCATTGGCGACGTTGTGCTCCCGTTTTCCGACCACGTCGAGGTCGCCCAGGCGCTCAAGGACCGGCTGGCGCGGGAGAAGGGCGCATGAGCCTGCTCTGGACTTCCGATGCGATGGTCGAAGCGATGAATGGAAGGCCCGTCGGCAAATTGCCCGAAGGGATTACCGGAATTTCCATCGATACGCGCACCTTGCAGACCGGTGAAGTATTCTTTGCCATCAAGGGTGATGCGCTCGACGGCCATGACTATGCAACGGCTGCCGTAGCAGCTGGCGCTGCACTCCTCGTGGTCGCAGAAGCAAAACTGCCGGCGCTCGGAAAACTAAAAGCGCCGATGATCGTCGTTGACGATGTGCTGGCAGCGTTGACCCGGCTGGGCATTGCATCACGGGAACGCTCGCATGCGCAGATCGTTGCCGTCACCGGATCGGTCGGCAAGACAACCACCAAGGAAGCACTGCGGCATGTTCTTGCACAGGCCGGAAAAGTGCATGCTTCCGTCGCATCCTTCAACAATCACTGGGGCGTGCCGCTCACGCTCGCACGCATGCCGGCGGACACTGATTATGGCATTTTTGAAATCGGCATGAACCATGCCGACGAAATACGCCCGCTCGTCAAAATGGTGCGTCCGCACGTCGCGTTGATTACCTTGATTGCTGCTGCACATCTCGGGCACTTCAAGAATCTGCAGGAAATCGCCATCGCCAAGGCGGAAATCTTTGAAGGACTAGTGCCGGGTGGCTATGCGTTGCTCAACCGTGATGACAAGCACTTCAAACTTTTGGAAAAGCTGGCGCACGATGCGGGTGTCGAGCACATCAAGAGTTTTGGAGAGAATGCGCGTGCCGACTACCGCCTGATGAAGCTTAAACTCCACGACGAATGTTCTTGTTTGACGGCGCGTCTTGCCGGCGAGGAAGCGGTCGTCAAAATCGGTGCTCCCGGCAGGCATTTCGTCCAGAACGTACTTGCAGTCCTTGGCGCCGCGCACCTGACGGGGGCGGATATGACCAAGGTAACGCTGGCGCTTGCATCCTTGCGGCCGGAGAGCGGACGCGGGGCGCGCCATCTCCTTGAGATCGCCAATGGAACGTTCACCTTGATCGACGAAAGCTACAACGCCAATCCTGCATCGATGCGCGCGGCAATCGAGCTTTTGGCGGCCGCAACGCCGCAGGGAAAGGGCCGTCGCATTGCGGTTCTTGGGGACATGCTGGAACTCGGCAAGCAGGCACCGAAGCTGCACGCCGAGTTGTCTTCGGTGATCCTGGCCAATCCAATCAACATGATTTTTCTCGGCGGACCGGAGATGGCAGCGCTGAAATCGGCCATGCCGGTTGAATTTCATGCCGAATACAGGCAGACCGTAGACGAATTGCAACCGCAATTGCTGAACGCCATCAGAGCCGGTGACGTGATTATGGTCAAGTCATCCAAGGGGACCGGCTTCGCGCAGATCGTGAAAACGCTTCTGCAGAAATACAACACCGTAGAGCCGCTCGGTCCTGCCGAATAGCCTGCGTGTATGGGGAATTGACACATGTTGTACTACCTCGCCGGTCTGGCGGAACATATCCAGTTTCTAAACGTGTTCCGCTATATCACGTTCAGGACCGGCGGAGCACTGATCACATCAGCGCTGATTGTTTTCCTGTTTGGCCCGCGCATCATCGACTCGCTGCGGATCCGGCAGGGACGCGGCCAGCCGATCCGCGCCGATGGTCCGCAGACCCATTTCAAGAAGGCCGGAACGCCGACGATGGGCGGTCTGATGATCATGACCGGCATTGTCCTTTCTTCGCTGCTGTGGGCAAATTGGTCGAACGTCTATGTCTGGATTGTTCTTCTTGTCGCATTGTTCTTCGGGGCGATCGGCTTTTACGATGACTATCTCAAGGTCAGCAAACAGTCGTTCAAGGGCTTTTCGGCGCGTGCACGCCTCGGCATCGAATTCCTTGTTGCTGCCATAGCCGGCGTTGCCATCATGCGGGCAGGGCAGGAGCCATTCTCGTCCTCGCTGACATTCCCGTTTGCCAAGGAACTCATCCTCAATCTCGGCATATTCTTCATTCCATTTGCTGCCTTCGTCATGGTCGGCGCAGGCAATGCGGTGAATTTCACCGACGGTCTGGATGGTCTGGCGACAGTTCCTGTGATGATCGCGGCTGCTTCGTTCGGCGTCATCGCCTACCTCGCAGGTAACGCGATTTTTGCCGATTATCTGCAGATCCACTTTACCCCGGGCACGGGTGAACTGGCCGTTGTGCTCGGATCGGTCATCGGTGCGGGACTGGGTTTTCTTTGGTTCAATGCGCCCCCCGCCGCTATTTTCATGGGCGACACCGGCTCGCTCGCACTCGGCGGCCTCATCGGTGCAGTTGCCGTTGCCACAAAGCATGAGATCGTCCTCGCCATCATCGGCGGCGTGTTCGTCATGGAGGCAATGTCGGTGATCATCCAGGTGGCATCGTTCAAGATGACGGGAAAGCGTGTCTTCCTGATGGCGCCTATTCACCACCATTTCGAAAAGAAAGGCTGGACGGAGAGCCAGGTCGTGATCCGCTTCTGGATCATTGCCGTGATCCTCGCTCTGATCGGCCTTTCCACGCTTAAACTGAGATAGGTCCCTGCATGATCGCTGCCCACTCCATGAAGGACAAGACCGTCGCGCTTTTCGGGCTCGGCGGTTCGGGCATTGCGACGGCGAAGGCGATTATCGCGGGCGGAGCCAAGATCATTGCGTGGGACGATAATCCGGAGAGTGTGGCGCGTGCACAAAGCGCGGGAATAGAGACAGCTGATCTCCGTCAGGTCGATTGGAAGCAGTTCTCCTCATTCGTGTTGTCACCCGGCGTGCCGCTCACTCACCCGCGACCACACTGGACGGTGGATCTTGCAAGGGCGGCAGACGTCGAGATCATCGGCGATATCGAGCTTTTCGTGCGCGAACGCAACCTGGCTCACAAACACAGCCCTTTCATTGCTATTACAGGTACCAACGGCAAATCGACCACAACTGCGCTGATCGCTCACATTATCAAGAGTTCGGGTCGTGATATGCAGCTTGGCGGCAATATCGGCACGGCAGTCATGACCCTGGAGCCGCCGGCAGATGCACGTTCTTATGTCGTCGAGTGCTCTTCCTATCAGATCGATCTTGCGCCTTCACTCAACCCGACTGCAGGTGTTCTGCTCAATCTGACGCCGGATCACCTCGACCGCCATGGCACGATGCAACATTATACCGAGATCAAGGAACGTCTGGTCGCCGGTAGCGAAACCGCAATCGTCGGCGTGGATGACAGCTTTTCGGCGGCAATCGCCGCCCGGCTGGAGCGGACAGGCAAATCCGTCATTCGCATTTCAAAACGCTTGGCCCTTCGCGATGGGTATTTTGTCAACGGTCCCGAACTGATCTTTGCCAGAAAGGGCGATGAAACAGTCGTTGCTTCGCTCGCGGGTATAGGGTCGCTGCGCGGCAAACATAATGCGCAAAATGCGCTTGCTGCCTTCGCGGCTTGCCGTGCTGTCGGCCTCTCGACTGAAGAAATCAATGCGGGGCTGAAGACGTTTCCAGGTCTCGCTCACCGCATGGAACAGGTCGCGCGGCTCGGCAGGACCTTGTTCGTCAATGATTCCAAGGCAACAAACGCGGAAGCAGCTGCACCCGCGTTGTCATCGTTTCAGCGTATTTACTGGATCGCCGGAGGCTTGCCCAAAGAAGGCGGCATCACTTCGCTATCCGGTTTGTTCCCGCGCATTGCCAAGGCTTATCTGATCGGCGAGGCGGCGCCGCAATTTGCGGCAACACTGGGCGACGCCGCACCATTCGAGATATCCGGCACAATCGGCGCAGCTGTGGATCATGCCGCGCGCGATGCAGCCAAGGACGATTCCGGTGAACCCGTGGTGCTGCTGTCGCCGGCCTGTGCCAGTTTCGACCAATTTCAGAACTTTGAAAAACGCGGCGACGCATTCCGCTCCGCCGTGTTCGCGCTTGAAGGCGTATCGCCAATCGGAGGTGCTCATAATGGTTAGTCGTGTTGACCGTGGTCCCGTTGCCGATTGGTGGTGGACAATCGATCGATTTCTCCTGGCCGCCTGTCTGGCGCTGATGGGGCTTGGCATTCTGCTATCCTTCGCCGCGAGCCCCGCGGTAGCCGAGCGCATCGGCCTCGACAGCTTTCACTTCGTCAAGCGGCAGGCACTCTTCATGGTGCCAGCTGTCATGGTGATGTTCGCAGTCTCCTTCATGGCGCCAAAAACAATCCGGCGCTTTGCCATGATCATGCTCGGTATTTCCCTCGTGGCGATGGTTGGCGCCCTGTTTTTCGGTATCGAGGTCAAGGGTGCCCGGCGTTGGGTCTCGCTTGCCGGTATATCCATTCAGCCATCCGAATTCATGAAGCCGGCCTTCGTCATCATCTGTGCGTGGTTGTTTGCAGAAAACGAGCGCCGCAAGGATATTCCCGGCAACTTCTTCGCCATGGTGTTGTTTGTAGTGGTTGCAGCATTGCTGGTTGCACAGCCCGATCTTGGCCAAACCATTCTGACAGCCGTTACCTGGGGCGCGATGTTCTTCATGGCAGGTGTTCCGTGGTTCTGGATCATCCTCTTGGGTGTTTTGGCAGTTGGCGGATTCTTCGGTGCCTACACGGTCTTTCCGCACGTTGCCGGCCGTATCGACCGGTTCCTCACCGGCGAGGGCGATACTTTCCAGGTAGACGCGGGGCGTGAGGCGATTGTCCGGGGTGGCTGGCTCGGTCAGGGTCCGGGCGAGGGCACCATCAAGCGCATCATTCCCGACAGCCACACCGACTTTATATTCTCGGTGACCGCTGAAGAATATGGCATTGCGCTCTGCCTGTTGATCGTGCTGATCTTTGCGTTCATCGTTATCCGTGGTTTGTCGATCGCGCTTAAAGAACGCGATGATTTCACCCGACTTGCTGTATCGGGTCTGGTGATCCTGTTCGGGTTCCAGTCGATCATCAATATGTCGGTCAACCTGCACCTGATGCCCGCAAAGGGCATGACGCTGCCGTTCATCTCCTATGGTGGTTCATCGCTTATCGCGGTTGCAATTTCGACGGGACTTCTGCTTGCGCTTACACGCCGCCGCCCCGAGGCACGGCGTTCTGCGACTTTGGCAAACTCGAAAATGCATCTGATGGCAGGTAGCACCTGATCGATGTCCAAGGGGGTTATTTTTCTCGCTGCCGGGGGTACAGGCGGGCATCTTTTCCCGGCTGAAGCGCTCGCACATGAATTGATAGAGCGTGGGTGGGAAATCCATCTGGCGACCGACGAACGTGCACAACGCTTTACGGGCGCGTTTCCAGCCGAGCAGATACATGTCGTGAGATCTGCCACTATTGCTGGGCGCAATCCAGTTGCCTTGGCAAAGACCTTCTGGACCCTTTGGCTCGGCAATCTCGATTCCCGCAAGTTTTTCCGGACGTTTCGGCCAAAGCTGGTTGCCGGATTTGGCGGTTATCCAACACTGCCACCGCTCTATGCGGCGAGCGGCATGAAAATACCGACACTCATTCACGAGCAGAATGCAGTGATGGGACGTGCCAACAAAGCGCTGGCAGCCCGTGTCAATGCAATTGCTGGCGGCTTTTTGACCGATACCGATGGACCATTTGCGCAAAAGACAATCACCACCGGAAATCCGGTGCGTCCGGCAGTCCTGGCAGAGGTGGGCAAGCCTTATAGGGCCTCGCAGGCGCACCAGCCCTTTCATTTTCTGATTTTTGGCGGGAGTCAGGGCGCGCAATACTTTTCCACTGCCGTGCCGGCTGCCATCAAACTGCTGGCGCCGGACGATCGCGCGCGCCTTGTTGTGATGCAGCAGGCGCGCTCGGAAGACGAGTCATATGTCCGCTCGGCCTACCAATCGCTTGGTATCAAGGCCGAGGTTGCGCCATTCTTTCTTGATATGCCGCATCGCATCGCCGAGTCCCATTTCGTTCTCTCCCGTTCAGGTGCGTCCACGGTTTCCGAGATAGCTGCCATCGGCCGGCCAGCCATTCTTGTCCCCTTCCCGCATGCCCTTGATCATGACCAGGCGGCTAATGCAGCGGCGCTCCAGGCTGCAGGTGGAGCTGACGTTATCAAACAGTCCGAGCTTTCCCCGGAGCGCATTGCGTCCATCCTGACAAGTGCGATGAACGACCCCGCCCGTCTGGCATTTATTGCGGAAAAAGCCCGCACCACCGGCAAACCTCAAGCCACAAGGTTGCTTGCGGACCTCGCAGAAGCTATTGCGTCCGGTCAACGGATTGAAGATTTCAAAAAAGGAGTGCGTCAATGAAGATGCCGCTCAATATAGGCCTTGTTCATTTCATCGGTATCGGCGGTATCGGCATGAGTGGTATTGCCGAAGTCCTGCACAACCTCGGCTACAAGGTGCAAGGCTCCGATCAGGCTGACAGCGCCAATGTGCAGCGTCTGCGCGAAAAAGGCATCGAGATCTTCGTTGGCCACAAGGCGGAGAACGTAGGCGACGCCGAAGTCGTCGTTGTTTCAACGGCCATCAAGAAATCCAATCCTGAACTGATCGCGGCCCGAGAGAAGCTGCTCCCGGTCGTCCGCCGTGCGGAAATGCTGGCCGAACTGATGCGTTTCCGCAAGGCAGTTGCCATCGGCGGCACGCACGGCAAGACGACGACGACCTCGATGGTCGCTACTTTGCTCGATGCGGGCAATTTGGATCCAACCGTGATCAATGGTGGCATCATCAATGCCTATGGTACGAATGCACGCATGGGCGAGGGCGACTGGATGGTCGTCGAAGCAGACGAGAGCGACGGCACGTTCCTGAAGCTTCCCGCTGATGTGGCCGTTGTCACCAATATCGACCCGGAACATCTCGATCATTACGGAACGTTCGATCGCGTTCGTGAGGCCTTTCGGCAATTCGTTGAAAACGTGCCGTTCTACGGTTTCGGCGTAATGTGCCTGGACCATCCGGAGGTCCAATCGCTGGTATCGCGGATCGAGGACCGCAGGGTGATCACCTATGGTGAAAATCCGCAGGCTGATGTTCGTTTCGTCAATCTCGTCGTTGATGGGGCTGCCTCGCGTTTCGATGTTCATATCGCCAAGCGCAAGACAGGTGAGATCACCGAGATTACGGGGCTGCGCCTGCCGATGCCGGGACGTCACAACGTCTCCAATGCCACAGCGGCGATCGCTGTGGCGCATGAGCTTGGCATCTCGGCCGACGACATCAAGAAGGGCTTGTCGTCCTTCGGCGGGGTCAAGCGCCGGTTCACCCATACCGGTTCATGGAAGGGTGTCGAGATATTCGACGATTATGGCCACCACCCGGTCGAGATCAAAGCGGTCTTGAGAGCGGCGCGGGATTCCGCTAAGGGCCGCGTGATCGCGGTCGTTCAACCGCATCGATTCACACGGCTCGCCAGCCTGTTCGATGAGTTTGCAGCTTGTTTCAACGATGCCGATACGGTTGTCCTGGCTCCCGTCTATTCGGCTGGTGAAGATCCGATTCCGGGAGTGAATTCAGAGGCGTTGGTTTCGCGTATCAAAACCGCCGCACACCGTGATGCGCGCTATATCGCGGGTCCGCAAGAGGTGGCACCTTTGATCGCCGAAATCGCCAAGCCGGATGATTTCGTAATCTTTCTTGGAGCGGGCAATATAACGCAATGGGCCTATGCCTTGCCAAAGGAACTCGCAGCGCTCTAGATTTGGCGGTTGCTCCGACAGGGATGGTTCGGCGGGAAGGATACAATGTCTTCACTTATCGATGGCGAAGCCCTGCTAAAAAAGCTGGGAGATCGGTTCTCTGGTCTGCGCGGACGGCTGACACCCAATATGGCCATGGAGAAGGTCACGTGGTTCCGCGCCGGCGGTCCAGCGGAAGTCATGTTCCAGCCTACGGACGAGGAAGATTTGTCGGCATTCCTCAAAGCTGTCCCGCAAGAATATCCGATCCTCGTCGTCGGTATTGGCTCCAATCTCCTGGTGCGGGACGGTGGTATTCCGGGTTTCGTCGTCCGCCTGTCGGCCAAGGGTTTCGGCGAGGTTGAGCGGGTTGGCGAGACGCAGTTGCGCGCCGGCACGGCTACGCCAGACAAACGTGTGGCTGCTGCAGCGCTGGAAGCAGGCATTGCCGGGTTCCATTTCTATCACGGTATCCCTGGCGGGATCGGTGGCGCGCTGCGCATGAATGCCGGTGCCAACGGCGTTGAAACGCGTGAGCGCGTGGTGGAAGTGCGTGCACTTGATCGTAACGGTGAGGTTCGAATTCTTTCAAACGCCGACATGGGCTACGCCTATCGGCATTCCGGCGCGGCAAATGATCTGATCTTCACTTCGGCGCTGTTCGAAGGCGTACCGGGTGATCGCGGGGACATCCAGACAGCGATGGATGCGGTCCAGCAGCACCGCGAAACGGTGCAACCTATCCGGGAAAAGACCGGCGGTTCGACGTTCAAGAACCCTGAAGGGTCATCGGCCTGGAAAGAGATCGACAAGGCTGGCGGGCGCGGCCTGATGATCGGTGGCGCTCAGATGTCACCGATGCATTGCAATTTCATGATCAACACGGGCACTGCCTCAGGTCATGACCTCGAGACGCTCGGCGAAACCATCCGTTCGCGGGTCGTGCAGAATTCGGGTGTTCGCCTGCATTGGGAAATTAAACGCCTTGGGCTTTTCCGCCCTGGTCATGAAGTCCATGAGTTCATGGGGCAGCTTCTCTGATCTGGATCAAATAGCTTTTTCAAATAATTCATTGCTTAAATTTCATTGCGAATGGTACTAAAAAATGGTACTCAATTTATGAAGCGTAAACACCACATTACCTTGATGCAGATTTTCGCTCGTCCAGTCAGTGGTTCAGTTCGCTGGGTAGATGTGGAAGCATTGTTTGTCGGTCTCGGTGTTGAAATCAGCGAAAGAGAAGGCTCGCGTGTCGGTGTCGTTTTATTTGGCGAAGTTCGAGTGTTTCACCGCCCGCATCCATCGCCGGATACCGACAAGGGTGCAATTGCGAGCATCAGAAAATGGCTGGAAAGCCATGGAGTGAAGCCATGAAAAATGTGATTGATATCGACGGTCACAAAGCGGTCGTTTCGCTTGATCCGGAAATCGGTATGATCCGTGGAGAATTTCTCGGATTGTCCGGAGGCGCAGATTTTTATGCGAGGAGCGTCGATGATCTGATTGTTGAGGGTCGTAAGTCGCTCAAGGTTTTTCTTGAGATGTGTGCTGAGAAAGGCATTCCTCCATTCCGCGAATTCTCTGGTCGTTTCAATGTACGCCTTGCTGCGGAAGTTCACGAAGCTGCCGTCTTGGCAGCTGCTGCAGAAAACAAAAGTCTCAATGAATGGGTAGCCGACGCGATCGAGGCAGCTGCTCGCGCCGCGTGATCACCCTCCTGACATATTTTTTTACCTGAATTTCCACTCTTGAATCATTGGGGACTTGTCAGCGAATCAACTCTCTGATTCTTTAGGGACAAGCGTTAACTGATTTGAGTCGGCTGGTTTTGCCAGTCTCGGGTATCTGCGGTCTTGGCCGCCGGATGTGCGCGGACTCATGTCTGTTTTCAGCTTTGATGGGGAAGTGTTCGAGGGGTTGCCTTCATGGCGAAAAAGCATGTTGCGGTGCTAATGGGTGGCTTTTCATCGGAGCGTCCGGTGTCGCTGTCTTCCGGCAATTCATGCGCCGATGCTTTGGAGGCCGAAGGCTATACTGTAACCCGTGTCGATGTTACCCGCGATATCGCCAGCGTGTTGCGTGACCTCAAGCCTGATGTTGCCTTCAATGCGCTGCACGGTCCGTTTGGCGAAGACGGCACCATCCAGGGCATCCTGGAATATCTCGAAATTCCCTACACGCATTCAGGTGTGCTCGCGTCTGCTCTCGCGATGAACAAGGAACAGGCGAAGATCGTCGCCAAAGCGGCTGGCATTCCTGTGGCTGAAGCCAAGACCATGAACCGTCTGGACTTCACCTCGAAGCATCCGATGAAGCCGCCTTACGTCGTGAAGCCTGTGAGCGAGGGCTCCAGTTTCGGTGTCGTCATCGTCAAGGAGGATCAGCCTCATCCACCGCAGATCATCACCTCTGCCGAATGGAGGTATGGTGATAGCGTCATGGTCGAGCGCTACATCTATGGGCGCGAATTGACCTGTGCCGTGATGGGCGATGTGGCCATTGGCGTATGCGAAATCATCCCGGTCGGGCATCAGTTCTACGATTATGATTCAAAATATGTTGCAGGCGGATCAAATCATGTTGTTCCCGCTAAAATTTCACTAAAAATTTACCAAAAAATACAAACACTGGCACTCAAGGCGCATCAGGCAATTGGATGTAAAGGGATTAGCCGGTCGGACTTCCGTTACGACGACCGTTTTTCCGAGGATGGCGAGCTTATCTGGTTGGAAGTCAACACCCAGCCAGGCATGACTCCCACCTCTCTCGTGCCTGATATCGCCAAAGCTGCGGGGCATACCTTCGGTGAATTGTTGAGTTGGATGGTGGAGGACGCATCGTGTTTGCGTTGAAGGGCAAAAATGAGCACCCGCGAGGTGCTGCGCCGGTGCCTTCGGGCAGGTTGGCGACTTTTGGCCGTTTCCGGATCGTCTTGCCAAAAATCCTGCGCAAGCCTGTTCGCGTTCTTGCCCGCACCATCGAAGGCGAAGTCACCATTCCGAACCATGTCGGGACGTTCGGTGCCTTGGCTTTTCTGGCTTTGACCGGTGCCTATGGCGCAATCCTTGGCGGTCATGCGCCCGAAGTCGTCAAGGTTACAACCTCGACGTTCGGCTTCGCCATCGAAGATGTGAAGGTCGTCGGCAACAAGGAAACGTCGGAGATCGACGTTCTCGGCGCTCTTGGTCTTGACGGCGAGACATCGTTGGTCGGTTTGAGTGCTGCAGACGCCCAAAAGGCCGTAGCGGGATTGCCTTGGGTCGAATCCGTCGATGTGTTCAAGGTCTATCCGAACACGATCCAGATTTCGATCCACGAGCGCACCGCCTTGGCGGTCTGGCAGAATGGCGACCAGCTTTCGGTGATCGATGCCGATGGCCGCATGATCGTACCTTTCAATGGCGGTCGCAGTGCTTCATTGCCGGTGGTGATCGGTGCAGGTGCTGACAAGCAGGCAAAGCTTCTCCTGACGCAGATGGCCGCCTTCCCGCAAATCGCTGCCGAGGTCAAGGCCTATCAGCGGGTCGGAGATCGCCGTTGGGATCTGGTGCTGAAAAACGGCGTAAGCCTGATGTTGCCGGAATCCCGCATCGACGAGGCTCTCACTGATATTGCCAATATGGACAGCAAGGCAGGGCTTCTGTCTCGCGATATCGCATCGGTCGATATGCGCCTGACGGACCGCGTGGTTGTCAGGCTGACGCCAGAAGCAATGGTACAGCGCGTTGAGTATTTGAAGGCCCGTGACAAGGCGCCCAAGCGTTCGGAGAAGCGTGTATGAGTATTCTGAACGGAAAAGGTTCATCGACAGGAGCGCCATCCGCCAAGCGGACGCGCTCGTTGACAGTTCTGGACATCGGTTCGAGCAAGGTCTGCTGCATCATCGCGCGTTTGCGTCCGCGTGAGGAAAGCGCGCATCTGCCAGGCCGTACACATCGCATCGAAGTCTTGGGAATTGGCCATCAGAAGTCGCGTGGCATCAAGTCGGGCGTTATCGTCAATCTGGATGCTGCCGAGCAGGCGATCCGTCTTGCCGTCGATGCCGCGGAGCGTATGGCGGGCCTCACGGTCGACTCGATGATCGTCAATATTTCGGCGGGCCGCCTGAAGAGCGAAAGCTTTTCCGCCAGCATCAATCTTGGTGGCCATGAGGTCGATCAAGCGGATATCCGCAGGGTGCTTGCAGCCGGAGCCAAGCAGGCGCTTGCCGCTGAACGTCATCTCGTGCATTCGCTGCCCATCGCCTATGGTCTCGATGGTGAGCGCGGCATTCGCGATCCGCTCGGCATGATTGGCGATACGCTCGGCGTCGAAATGCACGTTCTGACTGCCGACGCAGCGCCGCTGCGCAATCTCGAGCTGTGCGTCAATCGCTGTCATTTGTCTGTCGAGGCGATGATCGCAACGCCCTATGCCAGCGGTCTTTCAGCACTCGTCGATGATGAGGCCGAGATGGGCGCTGCCTGCATCGACATGGGTGGTGGCACGACAACGATTTCCGTGTTCTCCGAAGGCAAATTCATCCATGCCGATGCTATCGCTATTGGCGGCAATCATGTGACCATGGATGTTGCGCGCGGCCTTTCCGCTCATATGGACGACGCGGAGCGGCTGAAGGTCATGCACGGTTCGGCTCTGCCAAGTGCCGCTGATGATCGCGATATGATCAGTGTCTCGCCGCTGGGCAATGATGCCCGCGATGTTCCCAATCAATATCCGCGCGCGGTACTGACCCGCATCATCCGCGCCCGCGTTGAGGAAACGCTGGAACTTGCGCGTGATCGCCTCAACCAGTCCGGCTACGGCCAGATTGTCGGCAAGCGCGTGGTGCTTACGGGCGGTGCCAGTCAGTTGGCGGGATTGCCGGAGGCGGCGCGCCGCATCCTGGCTCGCAATGTGCGTATTGGTCGTCCTCTTGGTGTCACGGGGCTTCCCGAGGCAGCCAAGGGGCCGGCTTTCTCTGCAGCGGTTGGTCTTCTGATTTATCCGCAAGTGGCAGGAATTGAGGAGCGTTCTGTAAAGGCTGGTTCATCTTCGTTGATGACAGGCACAGGTGGGCGTTTTCAGCGTATCGGCCAATGGCTGAAAGAGAGTTTTTAATCAATCGGGGAAACCCAAAAAAACACCGCAGCGGCGAGGCGGTAGAGACGAAAAGGAACGAAACAAATGAGTATCAATCTGCAAAAGCCGGACATTACCGAGCTTAAGCCACGGATCACCGTATTCGGTGTTGGCGGTGGTGGTGGCAACGCGGTCAATAACATGATCAATGCCGGTTTGCGCGGCGTTGAATTCGTTGTGGCCAATACCGACGCACAAGCGCTGTCGCAGTCAAAGGCTGAACGTCTGGTTCAGCTTGGTGCCGCTGTGACCGAAGGCCTTGGTGCAGGCTCGCAGCCGGAAGTTGGCCGCGCGGCAGCCGAAGAATGCATCGACGAGATCAATGATCATCTCCAGGGCACGCACATGTGCTTCGTCACTGCCGGAATGGGTGGGGGCACCGGTACCGGCGCCGCGCCAGTCGTTGCCCGGGCGGCACGCGAAAAGGGTATTCTGACCGTTGGCGTCGTCACCAAGCCTTTCCATTTCGAAGGTCAGCGCCGCATGCGCACCGCCGATATGGGTATTGCCGATCTTCAGAAGAACGTCGATACACTCATCGTCATTCCGAACCAGAACCTCTTTCGCATTGCCAATGACAAGACGACCTTTGCGGATGCCTTCGCGATGGCCGATCAGGTTCTCTATTCCGGTGTTGCTTGCATCACCGATCTGATGGTGAAGGAAGGCCTGATCAATCTCGACTTTGCCGATGTTCGTTCGGTCATGCGCGAGATGGGCAAGGCGATGATGGGGACGGGTGAAGCCTCCGGTGACGGCCGTGCAATGGCAGCGGCAGAAGCTGCAATCGCCAATCCCCTGCTTGACGAAACTTCCATGCGTGGCGCCAAAGGTCTGCTGATTTCGATCACCGGTGGCCGCGACATGACGCTCTTTGAAGTCGATGAGGCTGCTACCCGTATCCGTGAGGAAGTTGACCAGGATGCCAATATCATCCTCGGCGCAACCTTCGACGAAAGCCTCGAAGGCATCATCCGCGTCTCTGTCGTGGCAACTGGCATCGATAAGCAGATTGGAGAGTCGGCGCCCGCGCCGATCGAATTTCGCCAGCCTCTGAAGCCGATTGCCAAGCCCGTTCAGCAGGCCGCCGCAAGTACAAATGCACGTCCGGTTGTTCAGCAGCCCGCGGCACGGGCAGCGGACCCAGTAGCCGATGCGATCCGCGCTGCAGAGCAGGAGGTGGTGCAGCGTGCTCCACAGCCCGCCGAGGAATTCCGCCCGCAGAGCCGCATTTTCCAGGCTCCGGCGCCGGAGGTCTTTGATGCTCCCTTT
Source organism: Phyllobacterium zundukense (assembly GCF_025452195.1). Lineage (NCBI taxonomy): Bacteria > Pseudomonadati > Pseudomonadota > Alphaproteobacteria > Hyphomicrobiales > Phyllobacteriaceae > Phyllobacterium > Phyllobacterium zundukense. Next base: position 2,368,957 of record NZ_CP104973.1, read on the forward strand.
GCTGCCGCGCCTCAGGCTCCTGTGCATCAGCCTGCTCCGCAGATGCAGGTTGCACCTGCACCGCAGCCGGCTGCCCCACGCATGCCGAATGTCGCTGATTTCCCGCCTGTGGTTCAGGCAGAACTCAACGCCCGCGACATGGGAAGCCGTGAGAGCAATCGCGAACCTTCCTATGACAGCCAGGAAGACCGTGGGCCGATGGGTCTTCTCAAGCGCCTCACTGCCGGTTTGACTCGCCGCGAAGACGAGACCGCCCGGCTCGAACCAGCGCAGCCGCGGGAACCCGCAATGCGTCCGGTCGAACAGCGCCGTCCGCTTTCGCAGGATGCGTCGATCTATGCGCCGCGCCGTGGACAGCTCGATGAGCAGGGTCGCGTTCAGTCGCAAGCGCGCCAGGCTTCCGAAGACGATCAGCTTGAAATCCCGGCGTTCCTTCGCCGTCAGGCCAACTGATCTGATCACGGATTGTTAAAGGATATGAATTCCGCCATTGCCTCAATGGCGGAATTTTTCTTTCAAGCCATTGAAAGGTCACAGAAACGACTTAGCTGATGGCGCAGTGGTTTCGTTACAAACGTCGCGAAACCGTGATTTTGCTTCATGGGATGCCGACTGTATCTTGCGCCGCAAAATAACGATGAGCGATGCTGATTCCAGAAACGTGCAGCGCCGCAAGTTAATGTCGGAAACCGGATGGATGATCCGGGCGGTACATGGGCACGAGGTTTCAATTTGCGCGACTACCAGACAACGATTGCCGAGCGAATAATCCTTTCAGGAGCTGGCGTGCACAGCGGTGCGCCGGTGACGATTGCTTTCGTCCCGGCCGATCCCGATACGGGCATCGTTTTCCACAGGCTCGACGGAAGTGGCGCCAGCCACGAAATCAAGGCGCTTGTATCGGAAGTCGGGACGACCGATCTGTCGACAACGCTTGCCAACAGGGCAGGGGTGACGATCAGCACAGTCGAGCACGTCATGGCAGCAATTGCCGGTTCGGGCATCGACAACATGATCATCGAGATCGATGGCCCGGAAGTGCCAATTCTCGACGGAACATCCTCGGTGTTCCTCGACACATTCGAGCAGGCCGGTTTTGTGCGGCAAGCGGCAAAACGCCGTTTCATCCGGATACTCAAGACATCGCGCATTGAGGCCGGGGCATCCTGGGCCGAGTTCCGTCCTTATGATGGAACGCGCTATGAGGTCGAAATCGATTTTGAAACGCCGGTCATCGGCCGTCAGAAATTTGCCGCTGATATGGATGAGGCGGTCTTCCGCAAGGAGATTTCGCGGGCGCGCACCTTCGGTTTCATGCGCGACGTTGAAAAGCTCTGGGCGGCAGGCCTGGCGCTGGGTTCATCACTCGATAACTCGCTGGTCATCGGCGATGATCATTCCGTCATCAATCCGGGTGGCCTTCGCTACAAGGATGAGTTTGTTCGTCACAAGGCGCTGGACGCCATCGGCGATCTTGCCCTCGCTGGTGCGCCGTTCATTGGCTGCTTCCGCTCTTATCGCGGCGGGCACCGGCTGAATGCTGCGGCGCTCCGCGCACTGCTCTCCGATCATACGGCGTTCGAGATCGTCGAAATGGCCGGTAAACGCGGCCAATCGCGCGGCGCATCGCTTGTTGCGGTAAACGCCCCTGTTTTTGCGCCTTGGGCGATCTGAAGCCTATTAGTACGCTGGTATCGCATTGTGCACCGCTTGCAGCATGATCGATGCAAGGCGTGCGGTTGCCGGATCTGATTGCGCTTGCGATCGATGAAGGACAAGCCCGAGAGAGGGTAGCGGTGGCAGTCCGCTGTCGGCTGGCACCAGAGGTTGTACGCTTGGCGGTAGCCCGAACGGGGTGCGAATGGTTACGCCGAGGCCCGCTACCGTTGCAGCCCATAATCCCGACAGGCTCGGACTGACAAACGACTGCCGCCAGGGTATGCCAGCGCGGTCAAGCGCGTTTGTGGCGGCAGTACGCAAGAGGCAAGGGGCTTCCAGCGACGCCAGAGCTAGTGGTTCGTCCGCAGATGCTCGCCAATTCCTTGGATCGCCGGACGGACCAACCCAGCACATTGGCACCTCCCTGATGTGCTCGGAGTGAGGCGTCGTCACAGATCCGTCGTTCCAGGCCAACGCCAGGTCAAGGCGATCGGATGTGATGCGATCGATCAACTCCACATTGCGTGCTACCCGGGCCTCGATTCGCACCTTTGGATGAGCGCGGGAAAACTGTCCAAGAACGTCCGGAAGAATGGTTTCGCCGAAATCCTCCTGCAGTCCAAGCCGCACCCATCCTGCAAGCTCGGTGCCATGAATTGCCGTTGCAGCTTCGTCGTTCAGGTCGAGTAGCCTGCGTGCATAAGCCAGCATCGTCTCGCCGGCTTCTGTCAGCGCCAGCCCGCGCCCGGCTTTGATGAAGATCGGCGTTTCCGCCTGCTGTTCGAGTTTCTTCAATTGCGCGCTGACCGCCGATGTGGATCGGCCAAGCCGGCCCGCTGCTTTGGCAAAACTGCCAAGTTCCATGCCGGTCGCAAAAGTGCGCAACACATCAAGATCGAAGGTAACCCGTCGCATTTTAATTGTCCTAGTTTTTGGAACTATTAGTACAAAACTTTCCGATTTTCAGGATGATGATGCCGCTCTATAAAAGCGGCGTCAAGAGTTTTAAAGAAAGGATAGTTCCATGCCATTCACACGCATTTCGCTCCTTGAAGGAAAATCCCCCGAGTATCTGGCAGCCGTTTCCGATAGCCTGCATCGAGCCATGGTCGAAACTTTCAATGTTCCGCCTGACGATCGTTTCCAGGCCATTCACCAGCATCGCCCGGGTGAGTTCGTGTTCGACCGCAACTATTTTGGTGGTCCGCGTTCAGACGACTTCATGGTGTTCGCGATTGCCATCGGCAGACCTCGCGATGCCGCGACGAAGCAGGCATTCTACAAACGTCTGGTCAAGCTGCTCAGCGAGGCGCCCGGCGTTCGACCGGAGGACGTCATGATTATCATCAGCACTTCAAGCCGGGATGAGTGGTCCTTTAGTAATGGTGAAGCCCAGTTGCTTGAAAACGCCTAGTTGAAACAAAATAAGCGAATCTTAGGGATTTGCAGTTCATTTTCGGCTCCGCCACAAAATTGGACGATTACATGGCAATAAGATTGCTGATTCTCGTCGCTTGTGGTTTATGACCGCCCAACCGACGGTAGATTGACTATGCCTAGAGTGTGGGATGCAAACGTGATATCGGGTTTGCGATCATTGCTCTCAAATTATTTTATGGGGCCGGAAACAGCATGGCGAATAGCAGAATGTCGATAAGTAAAGGCTTTGGGGGCAAGGCCAGGATGGCCTTTCTACTCCTTCCAGTCGCCAGCGCTATAGCCATTTCCGGTTGTGCTTCGAAGGACGACGACATCGATCTCAACGCCTATGTCGACACGATCGAACCTGCAGACGTTCTTTATAACCAGGCTCTGGCCAATCTGAATTCCGGCCGCCTCGATGAGGCGGCCAAGAAATTCGATGCTGTCGACCGTCAGCACCCCTATTCGGAATTTGCCCGCAAATCGCTCGTCATGGGTGCCTTCGCCAATTACCGCGCAGGCAAATATGACGAGGCGGTTGCCATGACCAAGCGCTACATTGCGTTGTATCCAACGCAGCCAGAGGCGGCTTACGCTTATTACATCACTGGCCTTTGCTACTATCGCCAGATCCCCGATGTGACGCGCGAGCAAAGCATGACTCGCCGCTCGATTGCTGCGTTCAATGAGGTGGTCGAACGGTACCCCGATTCCGAATATGTCGAGGATTCCAAGCAGAAAATCCGCTTCGGCCGCGATCAGCTTGCCGGCAAGGAAATGCAGGTTGGCCGTTACTATCTCGAGCGCAAGGAATATCTGGCAGCGATCAAGCGCTTCCGCGGCGTTGTCGAGCAATATTCGAATACGCGGCAGGTGGAGGAAGCCTTGGCCCGTCTGGTCGAAGCCTATTACGCCCTGGGTATCACCAACGAAGCCCAGACAGCGGCGGCCGTTCTCGGCCAGAATTATCCGGATAGCGAGTGGTACAAGGACAGCTATAAGCTGCTGCAAAGTGGCGGGCTTGAACCTCGGCAGAATTCCGGCTCATGGCTATCGAAAGCCGCGGAGGCTATCACTGGTGGCAAAGACGGCGTCTAAAGCAATTCCAGGAAAAGTGGGAACCGGTTTTCCGTCCGGAATTGCGTAAAACGAAGAAACCATAACCCGAGCAACCATGCTTTCGCATCTGTCGATCCGCGATATTGTTCTGATTGAACGGCTCGACATCGAGTTTCGCGAAGGTTTGTCGGTGCTGACCGGCGAGACAGGTGCTGGTAAATCGATTCTGCTTGATGCTCTGTCCCTCGCCCTGGGCTCGCGGGGCGATGCCTCGCTGGTGCGTCATGGCGCGGAGCAGGGGCAAGTTACTGCCGTTTTCGATGTCGTTGGAAGCCATCCGGCTCGCGCGCTGCTGCGTGAGAACGATATTGACGATGATGGCGATATCATCCTGCGCCGCGTGCAAAATGCCGACGGCCGCAGTCGGGTTTTCATCAATGATCAGGCCGCAAGTGTCACGCTCCTGAAGGAGCTCGGCCGCAGGCTTGTCGAAATCCATGGCCAGCATGACGACCGTGCGCTTGTCGATCTCGATATCCACCGTACACTGCTTGACGCCTTTGGAGCGCTTGAAATCAAGGCGGCGCTTGTACGCACACTTCACAAGACCTGGCGCGATACGGAACACACTCTGGTCCGTCACCGTGCCAAGGTGGAAGCGGCGACCCGCGAGGCCGATTATCTGCGCGCCTCGGTCGAAGAACTTGCCAAGCTCGATCCGGAACCGCTGGAAGAAGAGACACTGGCGATCAGGCGGACGGACATGATGCGTTCGGAAAAGATCGCTGGCGACGTCAACGATGCCAACGAGGTGCTGTCCGGTAACGCGTCTCCCGTGCCTTCTCTTGCCAGCCTGGTCCGCAGGCTGGAACGCAAGGTGCCGGAGGCTCCGCAGCTGCTGGAGCCGGTCGTCAAGGCCATCGACGAGGCTCTGAATGCGCTGGCGGAAGCGCAAAACGGCATCGAACAGGCGATCCGTGCCATCGATTTCGACCCGCGTGTGCTTGAGCAAACGGAGGAACGGCTCTTCGCATTGCGTGCCGCGGCGCGAAAGTATTCCGTTGCAGTCGATGATCTTCCCGCGCTGCGTGACCGGATGGATGCGGACCTTGCCGATATCGACGCGGGGGCCGAGCGGCTGGCCGCGCTCGAAAAAGAGGCGCAGGCCGCACGCGACGCCTATGATCTGGCGGCGCTCGCACTTTCAAATGACCGCCGCGAGACTGCCGAGCATTTGAAACAGGCTGTCATGGCGGAGCTGCCGGCGCTGAAACTCGAGCGCGCCGAGTTCATCGTCGAGATGAAGACGGATGCACAGAGCCGCACAGCGGATGGGATCGACACGGTCGAATATTGGGTGCGGACAAATCCGGGCACCCGCGCCGGTCCCATGATGAAGGTCGCGTCTGGCGGTGAGCTCTCGCGTTTCCTGCTGGCGCTGAAAGTAGCACTTGCCGATCGCGGCTCGGCGCCGACGCTGGTGTTCGACGAGATCGACACAGGCGTGGGCGGTGCGGTAGCCGACGCCATTGGCCAGCGCCTGCGACGTCTTGCAGGTAATGTGCAGGTTCTTTCCGTTACGCATGCGCCGCAGGTTGCCGCGCGAGCTCAGACGCATTTCCTCATCGCCAAGGCGGCCGCTGGCAATGACCGCGTGGCGACATCCATACGGGCGATGGAAACCGGCGACAGGCAGGAAGAAATCGCCCGCATGCTGGCCGGCGCCAGCGTCACCGATGAAGCGCGCGCAGCAGCAGTGCGGTTGCTCCGGGAAAACGCGGCAGTGATTTAGCCTGATGTCAGGAACTGGCTGCTGTTGCGTCGGATGCGCACTTTGAACGATGCTTTTCCAATTCTCTTACGCTAGGGTCAGGACTCATTGATATGATCGAAATGGCGCATGAAACGGCAAGAAGGTGCGAGGAGAGATGTGAAGGGCGGGGTCTTTCCCCCGGCCGAGCAGTTCGACACTGCAGCTTGCAGCCGTTTCGGCGTCCGCAGGATAGGGTCCATTTGCCCGGCTACTTTGTCGCAAAGGCTCGACAATGGATAAACATTGCCATCGCCTTTGCTCCTCGTATCCGAACAAATGGCCTCCTACCATTTCGATCAGATCAATGAGTCCTGACCCTAATCTCCCGCCCGAATCCGTATTTTCAGCGTCGGACAAAACATGGCAGATATTCCCGTAGAACAGTTGAGCGAGGCGGACGCCACCGAGGAGCTTGGCCGCCTTGCAGCCGAGATTGCCCAGCACGACTACCGCTACAATACGGAAGACGCTCCGATCATCTCGGACGCCGAGTACGATGCGCTGCGCCGCCGCAATCTCGCAATCGAACAGCGTTTTCCGCATCTGAAGCGTGAGGACTCGCCATCGAACAAAGTTGGTGCCGTCGCATCGGAAAAGTTCGGCAAGGTGACCCATTCAATTCCGATGCTGTCGCTGGATAATGCCTTTCATGACAGCGACGTCGAGGATTTCGTCGGCCGCATCCGCAGGTTTCTCAAGCTTGGAGCCGAGGCGAAAATAGGCATTACGGCGGAACCCAAGATCGATGGCCTGTCGCTTTCCTTGCGCTATGAGCTTGGCAGGCTGGTGACGGCGGCGACCCGCGGCGACGGCACCACAGGCGAAAACGTTACGCTCAACGCCCGGACAGTTGCGAGTATCCCCAATGTGCTCAGCGGCAAACCGCCGGAGGTGCTGGAGGTGCGCGGCGAGGTCTATATGAGCCACGCGGATTTCGCTGCGTTGAACGAGCGGCAAGCCAAGGATGGCAAGCAGATTTTCGCCAATCCGCGTAATGCGGCAGCGGGTTCCTTGCGCCAGCTCGACCCCACGATCACTGCTTCGCGGCCGCTGCAATTCTTTGCCTATGCCTGGGGCGAGGTCAGCGACATGCCTGCCAAGACGCAAATGGGTATGGTCGAAGCATTCAAATCCTATGACTTCCGCGTCAATCCGCTGATGCAACGGTTCGAGACGGTAGAAGCACTGGTGAAGCACTATCACCAGATCGAGGAACAGCGGGCGCTGCTCGGCTACGATATCGATGGCGTGGTGTACAAGGTCGATGAGCTGGCGCTGCAGCAGCGTCTCGGCTTTGTCTCGCGCAGCCCGCGCTGGGCAATAGCACATAAATTCCCGGCCGAGCGGGCGATGACGATCCTCAAGGGTATCGACATTCAGGTCGGACGTACCGGCGCGCTGACACCGGTCGCTCGGCTTGAGCCTGTCACGGTTGGCGGGGTGGTCGTCACCAATGTGACCCTGCACAACGAAGACTACATCAAGGGTATCGGTCAGAATGGCCAGCCGATCCGTGAGGGGCGGGACCTGCGCATTGGCGATACGGTCGTGGTGCAGCGTGCAGGCGATGTCATCCCGCAGATTGTCGATATCGTCGCCGACAAGCCGCGCGGAACGACGCCCTATAAATTCCCGGATATTTGCCCCGCCTGCGGTTCCCACGCGGTGCGCGAGGAAGGCGAGGCGGTGCGGCGCTGCACGGGCGGGTTGATCTGCCCGGCGCAGGCGGTGGAGCGCATCCGGCATTTCGTCTCGCGCAACGCCTTCGATATAGAGGGCCTCGGCGAGAAACAGGTGGAGTTCTTCTTCAAATCGGAAGATCCGGCGCTGCATATCGGTACTCCTGCCGATATTTTCACATTGAAGAAACGTCAAGCCGACTCGCTAACCAAGCTCGAAAACATCGATGGTTTTGGCGCAACTTCAGTCAAGAAGCTCTACGACGCGATCGACGACCGGCGCGAAGTTTCGCTGAGCCGCTTTGTTTACGCGCTTGGCATTCGCCATGTGGGTGAGGTCAATGCCAAGCGGCTCGCCCGAGCCTATCGCTCCTATGATGCGCTTGCCAGTGTGGCCATGGCTGCCAACCCCCCCAGAGATAAAGCCGACAAGGGCAATGATGCGTGGCGCGAGCTGAACGAAGTCGAAGGCATCGGTAGCATTGTCGCCGAGGCGCTGGTCGATTTCTATGCCGAGGAGCACAATCGCCACGCTCTCGATGCGCTGCTCGCCGAAGTCACGCCGCTCGATGAGGAAGTCAGAACCGTGAGCCACTCGCCGGTGGCAGGCAAGACCATCGTCTTCACCGGGTCACTCGAGAGGATGTCGCGCGACGAGGCCAAGGCTATGGCCGAACGTTATGGCGCCAAGACGGCGGGTTCCGTCTCCAAGAAAACCGATCTCGTGGTGGCAGGGCCCGGAGCGGGATCGAAACTTGCGCAGGCCCAGACTCTCGGCATTGAAGTCATCGATGAGGATTCCTGGTTTACACTGGTGGGCGCATGAGCGACGTGGTTTTCAAAGGCTTCGGCGAAAAGGCTTTGCCTTTTCTGAAAGCGCTCGATTTTCACCAGAACCGCGAATGGTTTCTGGAGAACAAGGATATATTTGAGGCTCATCTTTATGAACCGCTGGGCGATCTGGTTGAAGATCTGATGGCCCGGTTCGAAAAGGCGGGTCTGCCGTTCCGGGGCGATCGCAAGAAGTCGCAGTTCCGTATCAAGCGCGATGTGCGCTTTTCCAAAGACAAGAGCCCGTATAACCGCCACTTGTCCGCACTTCTTTCGCCAGACGGCACAAAGTGGGCCGAAAGCGGCTGTTTCTATGTCTGCATCGGCCACGAAGATTATCGCGGCTGCTATGCCGCTGTCGCATGGTGGCAGCAAAAACCGGAACTCCTGCTGGCGATGCGCAAGGCCATAGTCGAAAAGCCGGAAAACTATCGCGCCATGGTCAAGGCGCTCAAGAAAAATGGGCTGGCGATGAAAGATACGGACGCATTGAAGCGTACGCCGCGTGGATTTGAATCAGTCACGGATGCTGATTTGATCGAGGCGTTGCGCAACCGGAATTTCGTCGTCCGCTATCCAATCGATCCCGCCGATATCACTTCGCCAAAGCTTGCGGATGATCTTCTTGAATTTGCTGTGAGGGCCAAACCGCTGATCGATTGGGGCAGGGCGATCGAGGGCACTGCAACTGCTTGATCCACCATGCCGTTCACGAAAATGAAATCCCGGTAAAAATCATATTATTAATGTTGACTTTGCTACTCAACTTTTAGTACTGAACATTTGTACAGCGTGAACACACGCTTCATTTGCTCAGCAAGCCACTGACCCACAACGGTATTTTCGTGTGACGTAAGCCAGCCAGGCATTCTCTTTGGGTTTGGGGAACTGGGACATGGCTAAAAAGACTCTGCTCGCGCGCCTTATGTGTGGCGGCGCCGGTACATTGGTGATGGTTGGATTGAGCACTGGCGCATCGATCGCGCAAAACACCACAAACACTGGCGATAATATCGAACTCGAAACAATCGTCGTAAAAGGGGCGCGTCCAAAAGCGGCCGAGGGTGAAAAATCCCGATTGACCACCGTGACTGACCGGCAAGAAATTCAGGAGCGCATGGTCGAGAGTTTCGAGGATCTTGGGCGCCGCGTCGATGCGGGCGTCAATTTCAACACGCAAAACAATAGTATTAACTTGCGGGGCCTCGATGAGAATCGTGTCCTGACGACCGTCGACGGCATACGCGTGCCGTGGCTGACCGACCCCCGCAGCAATGCGGGCGGGCTGAACGCCGTGGATTTTGACGGCCTTTCCGCAATCGACATTACCAAGGGTGCCGATTCCAGCCGCTATGGCTCGGGCGCTTTGGGCGGCGTTGTACAGCTGCAGACGCTCGATCCGGAGGACCTTTTGACGGACGGACGCAATTGGGGTGCTATAACCAAGGGCGTCTATGACAGTGCTGACCAGAGCTGGCGCACGAATGCTGCGGTAGCAGCGCGCGCCAACGATACGGAATTCCTGATCCAGGGCGGATATAGGCAAGGACATGAATTCGAAAACATGGGCGACGTTGGCGGTTATGGCGCAACGCGAACTGAAGCCAATCCATTAGACTTCGACCAAGGCAATTTTCTCGCCAAGATTTATCAGAATGTCGACGGTGGTCATCGGTTTGGCATAACCGGCGAATATTTCAAGCGCGATGCGGATATCGATGACAGGATCGGTTCGACGGCGAGCTACGTTCGAGGAAGTCTCGAATCCGGCGATGATGTCGAGCGCAAGCGGATATCCGCGAGCTACGACTATATATCGCCTGACAAGACCGGCTGGATCGATGAGGCGCATGCCATAGCCTATTGGCAGCAGCAGATCCTCACCAAGACAACAGACGGCGTTCGCGTCCGCGACGGTCGGTCATTTATCATCCGCGGCGACCCATTCTTCTACGGCTATCCCTCCGGCGTCTACACGCGCGATAACGAGCTGAAGCAGGACAGCTACGGCCTCACCGGCAATGTTCTGAAAAGCACCGAGATCGGCAATCTTACACACACATTCCGTGTCGGCGGAGAAATCTACCGCCAGGACCTGCACCAATATTCAGCAGGCGTCGACAATTGTCCCGATGTCGATTGGTCCACGATTCCACAACCGTTCGGTCCGCAATCGTGCCGGATGCTGCATTCCAACTCGTCCGATATGCCAGACGTCGAATCCCTCGCGGTCGGCCTCTATGCCGAGGACGATATCGATGTCCTGAATGGCCGTGTGACAATCACACCCGGCGGACGTTTTGACTGGTATGATCATCGCCCGCAATCGACTGCTGCTTATGAGGCTGGTCCCAATTTCGACGGTACGATACCTTCCGCCAACAGCGACTCGCGCTTCTCTCCCAAGCTCCGCGCAACGTGGCACGCTGCTCCGGACCTCGACTTCTACGCTCAGTGGGCACAGGGGTTCCGCGCTCCAACCGCGCTGGAACTCTTCCAGAATTACGGTGCGCCGGGCTCCTACGCCAGAATCGGCAATCCCGATCTGAAGCCCGAAACCAGCAACGGTTTTGAAATCGGCGCGAAACTCGAAAACGAGACTTATGGATTTGGCGGCAGCATCTTCAACAATTACTACCGCAACTTCATCGAGGAAGTGACGATCGCGCCTCCGGGCGGTGAATTTCCGGTCGGCGGTATTACGGGTTATGCCAATCTCGACCGCGTTCAGATTTATGGCGCGGAACTTCGCGGCCATGTGAACTTTGCCGATCATTGGCGCACCTGGGCCTCCGTCGCATGGACAGTCGGCAAGGACACCGAGAATGACGAATATCTGAACTCGGTGCCGCCGGTTCGTGCGATCGTCGGGCTGGGATATGCGGTGGAAGATTGGGGCAGTGATGTGTCTCTGACCATGGCCTCGCGCCGTGACAAGGTCAGCGACGGCGGTTTCGTTGCCCCCGGCTATGCGCTGGTCGATACTACCCTCTGGTGGGAACCGAAATTCGCCAAGGGAATGAAGCTGCAGGCGGGCATTTTCAATGTCTTCGACACGAAATACTGGAACGCGCTCGATGTGCCGGATTCAATTTCGCCTGCAATCGCAGATCGCTATACGGAAGTTGGCCGCAGCTTCCGTGTTTCGCTGACGCAGAAGTTCTGAGCTATAGCGGCGGATTGCAAATCTCCTGTGCGTGGTTCGACTTGGTGAGCCCCGTCGAACCACGCACAGCACTTCCGCAGATCATCAATTACTCAAGCCACTCGGTTACGAACACCTCGTTGGCGTGGATATCGATTGTCTCCAGTATGCCCGGCCCGAGGTTTTCAAACTTGTGCGGCGTGTTGGCCGGCGAAACGACGATCTGACCTTCATGAGCCTCGATGATTTGATCCCCGACAATAAACCGCGCACGGCCTTTGCGGATGATGAATGTCTCCGTATAGGGATGCTTGTGTAAACGCGGCCCGGCGCCAACCCGCTCCTGATGGTTGAAAATCACCGAGATGTTGGTTCCGTAAGGCTTGCCCGTGACCTCTCCCCGCCAATGCTCGGGATCGGTCGCCCAGACATCGCGTTCTATTATATGCGGCATTTTTGGTCTCCCTTGTCTCGTCGATGCAAAATAATCGTGGCAAAATCACCTGACAAGAACGGATGCATTCCCGATCACTGCAGTGACATTGATGGTATCAATCAACAAATGTGACGTGACAGCCAGATGAAGCTGGCCTAGAGCAGACCAATGGACGAACAAGTATATCAACGGCAATCGGTTCCCGCCGAACCAGGCCGCGCGCGCACCCAGTTCTGGGAAGGCTTCGCCAAAGGCCTGCCCATCATGGTAGCTTCGGCGCCGTTCGGGCTGCTGTTTGGCGCGCTGGCCGTTGACAATGGGTTCACGGTGTTTCAGGCGGTGCTGATGAGCGCCGCGATTTTTGGCGGTGCAAGCCAGATGGTCGGTATCGAACTGTTCGGCCACAATGTCCCTGCCTGGCTGATCGTCTTTTCCATTTTCGCCGTAAATTTCCGCCATGTGCTCTATTCGGCGGCGGTGGGACGGCGCATCGGCCACTTCAAACCGCTCCAGAGCGCTCTCAGCTATTTCCTTTTGACCGATCCTCAATATGCGGAAACCGAGAAGCGCGCAGAATCCGCGAAACCGGTGACCTTCATCTGGTACCTTGGCGTCGCCACGCCGATTTACGTAATGTGGGTCACGGAAGCCTGGATCGGCGGTTTGTTCGGCAATCTGATATCCGACCCGCATGCTCTTGGAATCGATATGCTGCTGCCGATCTATTTTCTCGGTTTGGTCATGGGGTTTCGCAAGCGCGATAACTGGGCGGCGATCGTCATCGCCAGCGCCGTAGTCTCGATCATTGCCTATAAGACGATTGGCTCGCCCTGGCACGTCAGTATTGGCGCCCTTGCTGGTATTCTGATGGCTGTGATTGTCGCTAAACCAGAAAAACCGCAGGGGCAACGCTGATGTCCTCGATAACGTGGATCATAATCGCCGGCGCAGTTCTGACGTTCCTGACGCGTATCGGCGGTCATCTGGTGCTCTCGCGCTTCGAGCGCATCCACCCTCGTGTCGAAGTTGCGCTCAATGCGGTGCCTGCCGCGGTTTTGACGACGCTTGTTGCTCCTGCGGCGGCGGAAGCCGACTGGCGCGGATTGATCGCGCTTGGCTTCGCCGGTCTTGTGGCGCTGCGCTTCAATGCGCTGACCATGTTTCTCGCTGGGGGAGCGGTCATCATCCTGCTGCGGCAGTTCTCCTGACACAAACTAGCTCTCATGGCCGAAAGGCTCGGTCGTGCTGATCAGCCATTCGCGCGCCGGACCATTCGTGTGCGGCAGCAACGCCTCGCGAACCCTCGCGTGATACGCATCCAGCCAAATAAGCTCTTCCCGTATCAACAGACTGGTATCGATCAGCCGTCTGTCGATGGGGCAGAGCGTAATCGTCTCAAAGCCCATCATCGGAATATCGCCACCTTCCGGCACTTCCGGCTCGGTGACGATCAACAGGTTTTCGGTACGGATGCCGTAGGCACCGGGCTTGTAGTAGCCGGGCTCGTTGGAAAGGATCATGCCCGGCAGCAGTTCGTGCACGCCGCGCTTCGATATGCTCTGCGGCCCCTCATGCACAGACAGGAATGAACCCACCCCGTGCCCGGTGCCATGGCCATAATCATATCCCTGTTTCCACAGGGCGATGCGGGCAAGCACGTCGATGTCCATACCGCGTGTTCCCTTCGGAAAGCGCGCAGTCGAAATGGCAATCATGCCCTTGAGCACCAGTGTGAATTTGCGCTTCATATCATCTGAAGGCTTGCCGATCGGCAGCGTGCGGGTGATGTCGGTGGTCCCGTCGCGATATTGGCCGCCGCTGTCGATCAGATAGAGCTCACCGTCCTCCAATGTGCGGTTTGACGCTGTGCTGACACGGTAATGCGCGAAGGCTCCATTCGGTCCAGCACCTGAAATGCTGTCGAACGAAAGATTTTCCAACGGCATCTGGAAGCTCTCCGCCACAGTCTGGCGGGTTTCTTCAAGTTTCGTTGCCGCAATGATCTCATCGATCGTGCCAGGCGCCTGGCTATCGATCCAGGACAGGAAGGATACCATTGCTACGCCATCGCGCTCGTGCGACCTGCGCGCGCCTTCAAGCTCGACCGCGTTCTTGAGTGCGCGCGGCAACCGCGCCGGGTCGAGGCCGTCCACGACTTTCCCGCCGGCTTTTTCGATGATCAGACGCAGCTTTTCTGCCGCCAGCGCCGGATCAAGCATCACGATCTTGCCCTCGGCGGCAAAGCCCGCAACGTCTCCTTCAAGGGTCGACGGTGCGCGCAACGTCGAAAGCTGGGTGAGATAGGCTTCCGTTTCGATCGGCAGCTTGCGCTTGTCGATAAAAAGCAGCGGTTCGCCCGATGCCGGAATCAGCGCGAAGGCGAGGGGAAGGGGTGTATTGCTGACATCATTGCCGCGAATATTGAAAGCCCAGGCAATCGAGGATGGATCCGTGAGGATCGTCGCGTCGGCTTTGGCTTTGGCAACGGCTTCGGCCAGTTCATGCAGCTTCTGGCTTGCCAGCTTGCCTGCATATTTCTCCGGCTGGATCGTGACGGCTTCCAGCGGCGGAGCTGGCTGATCTTCCCAGATCAAGTCGACCAGATTGTCTTTGACCGCAACGAGAGTGCCGCCGTTTTTCTCCAGAGCCTCGCGCAACGATTTGGTTTCGCTGATCGTGTGCAGCCAGGGGTCGAACCCGATGGTCAGCTTCTTCTCGACATTTCGTAGCCACACCGGCGGCGGCGTGTCGACAAGGCTTTCAATGGTGAAAACATCCGGGTCGGTCTGCTCAACCGCCTGCAACGTATAGCGGCCGTCCACGAACAGATAGGCCTTGTATTTCATAATTAGAGCAACGCCTGCAGAGCCAGTAAAACCGGTCAGCCATGCCAGACGGCGGGCCCGGGCAGGCACATATTCGCCCTGGTGTTCATCGGCGCGCGGCACGAGAAAACCGTCGAGGCCAAGGTTTTCGAGTTCGGCGCGCAGCTTGGCGACACGGGGCCCTCCGGTGGTAGGATTGCTTGTGACCTCAAACGACTGGAACATGGGAATCTGGACCTCTTTGGTTAGCGTACGACCCAAAAATCTTTGCGATTTTTTAAACAAGGATCATGGCCAATGATAGGGTCGAAACCTAGCCTCCCGTTTTCGGGCGCGCAATGGAGGAGTGCATTTGGCAACCGATTTAATCGGGGGCTTTGGTTTGGCTGCCCGTCGTTCGATGGGAGATGGCGTTGGTCCCCTAACAACTCCGCTTGATGGAGAAAAGCTCGTCTTGAGGGGGCTTACAGCTCAAGTGGAAAAGCCGTTGGTTCCCAATAGTCTGTCAGGCCAAGGGTTTCGATCGAGCTCGCCTGCTGCTTGCGCAGAAAAGTGACAAGGGCCCCCCGGTCTCGTTTCTTCAGGAGTTCGTAGTATGTCGGCAAATGATCCACCCAGCCCTTGGCAATGCCCACATCAACAAGGCGAATCGCCTCGTCGAGATCGCCTTTCGCTATGGCGATATGGACCATAAGGGTAAAATCGAAGGAAAAGGTAAGAATATATTCCTATAATCGATCAAGACTGTCAATTGGAATGTGGGAATACACTTCGAAAAGGTTCTAGTGCGTTGCGTTAGCCTTCAGATGCAGCGTAACCCAGCCCTCGCGGCGCAATGTCTTCATATGAAACAGGCCCTGCACGCGGTAGGCGGCGAGGACCTTCTCCCGTTGCGCTTCGAGAATACCCGAGAGGATGAGCGAACCACCCCAGGCGAGGTGTTTGCACATTTCAGGAGCGAGCTGCATCAACGGCCGTGCAAGGATGTTTGCGACGATGAGATCGAAGGGCGCGGCGGCGCGTATTGCCGGATGATGAAACCCCGTTGCGGTTTCGGTCTGTATCCGGGCGGCAACGCCGTTCTTCACCACATTCTCCTGCGCCACGGCGACCGCGACCGGATCGATATCCGTTGCCAGAATCCGGATAGGCGCAAGCTTGGCGATGCCGATGGCAAGCACAGCGCTTCCCGTTCCAAGGTCAAGCGCATTGCGCGGATGTTCGCGCCGGATCACTTGGCTGATCATGTCGAGACAGCCGGAAGTGGTGCCGTGGTGGCCAGTACCGAATGCTTGTCCAGCATCGATTTCGATACCGAGTTCATTGACGCGGCGTTTTTCGCGATCATGCGAGCCATGCACGAAGAAGCGACCCGCGCGTACCGGCTTCAACCCTTCCAGCGAATGCGCGACCCAATCGATGTCCGGCACCTGCTCACGCTTCAATTCGAGGCCGAAGGTGTCGCTGCCCGGAGCAATTCCAGGCAAAGTGCCAAGCGGTTTTCCGTCTGGAATTGCGACAAAACCAAGAGATAAAACATCGCGAATGCGCAGCTCGATTTCGTCGGGCTCGAATGTGTAGACCGAAACCTCGAATATTTCACGATCCTCATCGATTTCGGCGTTTGAGACCGGCAGACCGTCCTCCTCGAATTCACGTTCGAGCTTGGTGAAGATGCGCTCGGCTTCGATCTTGCCGGCGGTAACGAAAAGACGGGTCTGGGTGGTCATTCGAGAAGTTCTCTGCTCTAGGGTCTGTCGAGATTCATGTCAGGGCGAGGCGAAAACGGTGATTTTCGAGCACCGGAGCGCAGTGTATATTTGGTACGTGAGCACCGGAGCGCAGAAAAACGCCGTTTGCAGGCCGCCTTGACGTGAAATCTAGCTTTTGGCGAGGCGTTTCAGTTTCTCGACAGCCGTATCAGGATTTTCGCCATAGGCAATGGTGCCGAAGAAACCGCCCTTGCTGTCGAGAAGAAAGATCGAGGCGGTATGGTCCATCGTGTAATCGCTGCCTTCGACGGAGACCTTTCGCGCAAAGACGCTATAACCCTTCAGCATGGCTGTGATCTTGTCGGGATCGCCTGTCACGCCCGTGATCCGGTCAGACACGTTGCTGACATAGGATTTCATGACGGGGACAGTGTCCCGTTCCGGGTCAACCGTGACGAAATAGGCGTTGACGTCCGCGCCCTCCGTGCCGAGTTTCTTGAGCCAGCCGTCAAGCTCGAACAATGTCGTCGGACAGACTTCCGGGCAATGGGTGAAGCCAAAGAATATGGCGGATGGCTTTTGCCGGAATGCCGCCTCTGTGATTGGTTCGCCGTTCATCGTCGTAAGCTGGAAGGACGTGCCGAATGGCCCCTGATTGCCGGCCGTCGTCTGGCGTGACGACTGGAAGGTGATCCAGCCCGCAGCCCCGGCAAGAAGTGCAATCGCCACGATCAAGAAAGGCAGCAGACGTTTGTTCATGAATGATTACTCAGGGACCGCGAGGCGACTACATGCACCAGGCCAATCCCGCGTTGATGAGGGAAAGGAAGATGGAATCGCCTTTGTTGAACCATGCAGCAAAGGTGAGCCCCGAGGCTACGGATGCGCCGAGCGCAAGGGCTGCATAGAGCACCATTCTCGGTGTGCTGATGGAGGATGACGTTTTCATGGTTTGATTATAGGATTTCGGCTGGGTTTATGCAAACAAGTGACGGGGCCTTTTCAACTCGTCAACGACCGCAAGGGATACGTTCCATGCTCGCGCATGCCGCATAGCTTCCTGATCAGCAGTTCCATTTTTTCATCGCCGAAACGGGCTAGGATTTTCTCGGCGCGTGCGAAGGCCGGCCTTTCGGCATCGGGAAAATCGGACGGCTTCAGGCTGCTTCCCGATACCAGCGCCCCGGCGATATAGCCGCAAAATTCCGCGAAAGTTCGCTCATCGAACGACAAGCTCGCAAAGCCGCCGGGGCCAAAATCGACGGGGGCGCTTTTCAATGAGGGATGGTCGGTGACAATGATGCTTTCGATGCGACGGCCAAAGCTCAGGACTGCGAGCAGCTTGCCGCATAGAACGCTCATCAAGGCGCGGCGCAAGTGATGATCGGTTTCAGCAGCATTGGACATGCCAGATACTATTTCATATTTTTTTCGCGCTCGACACCAGCTAGCCCATTTACCCTTAACGGCTCATCTTGCCCGCATTCTTGCAAACTTCTTGTGAATTGAGGACTGGGCAGCCAGACCGATTTGATTTTATTGACAGATCTGGCACCTAGTCACCTTTTGTGCAAAAGAATCGACTGAACAATTCGAGAAAGATCATGGCCGACAAACACGATCCGCGCTTCCAGAATGACCAGCCGCGTATCCATCCGAGCGCGCAGCTGAAAGGCGTCACGCTCGGCAAATATACTGAAGTGGGTGAGCGCGTCATCCTGCGCGATGTGACCGCCGGTGATTTTACCTATTTCGAACGGCACAGTGAGGGAATCTATGCCGACATCGGGCGGTTTTGCTCGATTGCAGCAAACGTTCGCATCAACGCACTCGAACACCCGATGGAGCGCCTGACGACGCACAAGATCAGCTACCGGCCAAACGAGTTCTTCAAGTACCAGGGCATCGACAATGTCTTTCGCGCACGCCGGCAAGCGAAACGCGTCGGGATCGGCCATGATGTCTGGATCGGGCATGGCGCTGTGATCATGCCGGCAGTCCAGATCGGTCATGGCGCAGTCGTTGGCGCCAACGCGGTGGTGACCAGAAATGTCGCGCCCTATACGATCGTCGCGGGCAATCCGGCCCGGATGCTCCGCCTTCGCTTCCCCGAAGAAATTGCGGCCCGACTGCAGCGGCTTGCCTGGTGGGACTGGCCACCAGAAATGATCTTCGAAGCAATCCCGGATATCCAGTCACTCGGCATCGAGGATTTCCTGGCGAAATGGGAGCGTTAGAGCAATTCCAGCAAAAGTGGGAACCGGTTTTGCGTCCGGAATTGCGTAAAAACAAAGAGTTAGAGCATTGCAGTAACTCGATTGAAAACGGAAATGCTCTAAACATTCGTTCGCCATTTGCTTGCAATCATTCCGCGCAGTATCCAACTGTGTTTTGCCCCAACGTCAAACCCTCGGGAGTTTTCTGATGAAGCGCACCCTTGCTGCACTGGCCCTTCTAGGCGCCGCAGTCCTATCTGCTCAGGCCGAAGAAGTTGGCAAGGTCGGCGTCGACTGGCTCGGCAATGATATCGTCATCGATGCGGTCACCGATCCGAAGGTGCAAGGCGTTACCTGCCATCTCGCATCATTCTCGCGCGGCATGATCGACCGGCTGCAGAAAGGCAACTGGTTCGAGGATCCGTCCAATGCCTCGATTTCCTGTCAGCAGACCGGCCCGATCACGATTGACGATATCGAGCTGGGCGAAGGTGGCGAGCGGGTATTCTCCGAGCGCACCAGCCTCATCTGGAAGAAGCTCGTCATTACGCGCATCTACGACAAGCCCAACAACACGCTGATTTATCTTGCCCATGCCACGCAGGTTCAGGATGGCTCAGCCAAAACGTCGATCTCGACGATCCCGCTCTTTGCGGGAAATGTCAGCTGGTCCAAAGGCAAGCCTGAGTAATCATCCCTGCTTTTGGATTGGACGAACGATCTTATACCAATGGGTAATAGGAATTTAATCTTATTTAACGCAGAATGGATCGAGCTTTTATCTGAAGGGTTTGATCATGAATTTTTGCATTAAAAACGACAGGCTCGGCACTGGTATGTCGATTGTGAACTTCATCGGTTCGCCTAATATCGGCGGCGAACTAAAGGCCAAGTTCCTGATCATTCACTACACCGCCAGCGGTCCGGAAGCCGATACCGCCAGGTATTTTTCGCAAGATACTGCCAATGTTTCGGCGCATCTCGTCGTGCGCCGCGATGGGTCAGTAACGCAATGCGTGCCATTCAATGTTGTCGCCTGGCATGCCGGCAAGAGCCAGTGGACGGGGAAGGGCGGTACCAGATATTCGGGACTGAACAATTCAGCGATCGGCATAGAAATCGAAAACTGGGGACCGCTTGGCAAAAGTGCTGGAGGATGGGTCTCGTGGACCGGAGCGGCCGTTGATGGGTCGAAGGTCATCGAAGCCCGCCATAAATTCGGTGTGCCCGATTGCGGCTGGGAAGTCTTCACCACAGCGCAGATCGAGACCGTGATCGCCGCAGCGCAAGCCATCTGCCGCGAATATGCCATCGAGGATATCATGGGTCACGATGATATCGCCCCCGGCCGAAAGTCTGATCCCGGGCCGGCTTGGGACATGGCAGCATTCAAGGCGAGCGTAAGGGGCGGGGGACCTTTCCAGCTGAACAGGCAGCGTGCGCTGGACATTCGTGCGCGAATAGCGAGCGGTGAAGAGGAAACTTTCCCCGAAGATGTCGTGTCGGCTTTGGTGGCTGGCCAACATCCGGTACGCGTCTTTCGGAAATGGCGCGGGATGACTGCTGTGGCCTTGGCGCGGGCCGCCGGAATCTCTCAGCCGTATCTATCTGAAATTGAAAATGGAGCCAAGGATGGTTCGCTGTCCGTTATGAAGCGCGTTGCTGCGCTCCTAAACGTAACTCTGGACGATTTAGCTGGTTAGACCGCTCAAATCCCTTTCACAAAGCTATCCAGCACGCGCTTTTGCCCGGCCTTGTCGAAATCGATCGTCAGTTTGTTGCCTTCGATCGACGAGACATTGCCATTGCCAAACTTGATGTGGAACACGCGGTCGCCCACGTCGAAATTCGAGGGCGTCTCGCTGACGGATTTCGCCACCAGTTCGCCATCGATCGTGCGGCCCTTCACTGAACCGCGTCCTGCGCCGAGAACGGAATCCGTTTCGCCGTAGCCGATGCGCTCCACTTTTGCGCCGGAGCGCGAGCCCCAATTGTTGCGCGTCGCGTCGGAGCGGTTTTGTTGGGCGCGTTGCCAGCCAGGTGTTGAATAGGTGTTTTCGAACGGGTCGGCGCGATCAAAGCGCGATTGGCCGTAACCGCCGCCCCGGCCGCCATAGCCTCCGTAACTATCGCCGCCTGCTACCACGTCCACATGCGCTTCCGGCAGCTCTTCGAGAAACCGGGAAGGGATCGTCGATTGCCACAGGCCATGGATACGCCGGTTTGAAACGAACCAGATATGCAGGTTCTTCTTGGCGCGCGTCAGTCCGACATAGGCGAGGCGGCGTTCTTCTTCGAGGCCCGAGCGGCCGCCTTCATCCAGCGCGCGCTGGTGCGGAAACAGGCCTTCTTCCCAACCCGGGAGGATGACCGTCTCAAACTCAAGGCCCTTGGCCGAGTGCAGCGTCATGATATTCACGGCATCGAGGTTCTCGTTCTGCTCGGCATCCATGACCAGTGCCACATGTTCGAGGAAAGAGCGCAGCGACTCATATTCCTCCATCGAGCGGATCAGTTCTTTCAGGTTCTCCAGTCGCCCCGGTGCCTCGGCGGAACGATCCGCCTGCCACATGGCCGTATAGCCGGATTCGTCGAGGATTTTCTCGGCAAGCTCCGGATGCGGGGTCGTGTCAATCAGCCCCTGCCAGCGCTGGAAATTTTCCACCACTTCACGCAAGGCCGAACGCGGCTTGGGCTTCAGCTCTTCCGTCTGGATGAGGTCGGACGCTGCCTCGAGCATGCTGATGTCGCGGGCCCGTGCATAATCATGCACCTGCCGGATCGCTGCTTCGCCGAGCCCGCGCTTCGGCGTATTGATGATGCGTTCCAGCGCGAGATCGTCCGCGCCTTGCGCCACGACGCGGAAATAGGCCAGCGCATCGCGGATTTCGAGACGTTCATAAAACCGTGGGCCGCCGACCACCCGGTAGTTCAGCCCGAGCGTGACAAAACGGTCTTCGAACTCGCGCATCTGGAACGAGGCGCGCACAAGGATCGCCATGTCGTTGAGATTGTGGCCCTTGCGCTGCGCCTGCTCGATCTCTTCACCGACAGCGCGGGCTTCCTCTTCGGAATCCCAGGAGGCGTGCACATTGACCTTCGCGTCTTCAGGATTGGCCGCATCGGTGAAGAGGGTTTTGCCGAGACGGCCTTCATTGTGCGAAATCAGGAACGAGGCAGTACCGAGAATATGTGCCGTCGAGCGGTAGTTGCGCTCCAGCCGGATCACAACTGCGCCGGGAAAATCCTTCTCGAAGCGCAGGATATTGTCCACTTCCGCGCCGCGCCAACCGTAAATCGACTGATCATCATCGCCGACACAGCAGACATTCTTGGAACCCTGCGCGATCAGCCGTAGCCACATATATTGCGCGGTATTGGTGTCCTGATACTCGTCGACAAGGATATAGCGAAACTTGGCATGATATTCTTTCAGCACATCCGGATAGGCGCGGAACATCCGGATCGGATGGCAGAGCAGGTCGCCGAAATCGCAGGCGTTCAGCGTCTTCAGGCGGTTCTGGTACGCGCTGTAAAGCTCGCGGCCCTTGCCATTGGCAAAGGCGCGCGCGTCGCCTTCCGGTATTTCGGAAGGACCAAGACCCTTGTTCTTCCAGCCGTCGATCATGAGCGCAAACTGCTTGGCGGGCCAGCGTTTGTCGTCGAGGCCCTCGGCCTGGATGATCTGCTTGATCAGGCGAACGACATCATCCGTGTCAAGAATGGTGAAATCGGACTTGAGACCAACCAGCTCCGCGTGACGCCGCAGCAGCTTGACACCGATCGAGTGGAAGGTGCCGAGCCATGGCATGCCCTCGACAGCACCGCCAACCAGAACGCCGATACGCTCTTTCATTTCGCGGGCGGCCTTGTTGGTAAAGGTCACCGCCAAAATCTGGCTTGGCCAGGCTTTGCCCAGCGAAAGGATATGCGCAATACGGGAGGTCAAAACGCGCGTCTTGCCGGTACCGGCACCAGCCAGGACGAGCACCGGACCTTCCGTCGTTTCAACCGCCAGTCGCTGTTCAGGATTGAGCCCGCTCAGGTAAGGTGGCGCCCCACGTGCTTGCATAGCGCGTGCAGCTATACCCGAAGGCTGGCGCGGCGGCGCATCAGCTTCGTCGAAAAACGGCATATCGTCAGGTAATCCGGACATTTGAACCCAATGTAGTGATTCGGTACCGAAAAACCAGAAAAATGCGATACAAAAAGAGAACGGCGAGGCTTAGGCACAATCTTCTACACCTAAACTTGAAGTTGAAATATAGGCCAAGCGATATTGCGTCCTTTGGATTTACGGCATACCCATTTTGATTGAGACGACTCTTTGACTTGAGCACACTCTGACAACCGCCGGCACGTTCGCAGCCGCATGTCAGAGATCATTCGATCCTGATTGAGCTTGGAAAAGGACCCCCGCCCCATGGCAATCACTCTGACAGCCCTCGTATTTCTCCTGATCGGTGCGGCACTTGGTGCCGGTGGTGTCTGGCTCGCGGTGCTTGGTGGCAGCTGGTATTATATACTCGCTGGGCTGGCTTTCCTGATCACGTCCTATCTTCTCTTCCGGAAACGCGCGTCGGCGTTGCTTGTTTACGCGATCCTGGTGATCGGTACGCTTGGCTGGGCCATCTGGGAGATCGGCTTTGACTGGTGGCAGCTCGCGCCGCGCGGCGGTGTCATCATACTGCTCGGGCTATGGTTGCTGACACCGTGGATTCGCCGCGGATTGAACGCCAGTGATGACGCACAGCGCGCTTCGTGGGGTCCGGCCGTTCCTCTGCTTTTCGCCGTTCTCGCCGCACTTTTTGTTGCCGGCTACTCCATGATGGGCGATCCGAAGCAAATCACAGGGGAGCTCAGCGAAGAGGTCATCGCAACCGAGCCAGATCTCGGCGGCAACGTTCCCGCCGATGATTGGCACCAATATGGTCGTACACCCTATGGCCAGCGCTATTCGCCGCTGAAAGAGATTACGCCAGACAACGTCGATAGTTTGCAGGTTGCCTGGACCTACCAGACCGGCGATGTGAAACTGCCCGATGACATCGGTGAAACCACCTATCAGGTGACGCCCCTGAAAGTGCGCGACACGCTCTATATCTGCACGCCGCACAATTGGGCCATCGCGCTCGATGCAGCAACCGGCAAGGAGAAGTGGAAGTTCGACCCGAATGTCGGGCTCAATCCTGACCGCCAGCACCAGACATGCCGCGGCGTCTCCTACTATGCGGACCCGGCGTTGCAGCCCGGCCAGCCTTGTGCCGAACGGGTCTATCTTCCGACCTCAGACGCGCGATTGATTGCCCTTGATGCCGCAAACGGCCAGATCTGCCCCTCCTTTGCCGACAAAGGCACGCTGCATCTCGAGAAGGGCATGCCATACGACCCGGCGGGCTATTATTATTCGACGTCACCGCCCGTCGTCGCTGCCGGCAAGATCATTGTCGGCGGTGCGGTCAATGATAACTACTCGATACATGAGCAGTCCGGCGTTATTCGCGCGTACGATATCAATACAGGCGCACTCATCTGGAACTGGGATTCAGGCAATCCCGACGTGACGACGCCCTTGCCGGAGGGCCAGACCTATACCCACAATTCACCCAACAGCTGGTCGGTCTCAAGTGTGGATGAGAAGCTCGGCCTGCTTTACGTGCCGCTCGGCAACCAGACGCCGGACCAGCTTGGCGCGGGGCGGTCGGAGAATGTCGAGAAGTTCTCGTCGTCGATCGTTGCGCTTGACCTGAATTCCGGCCAATTGCGCTGGGTACGCCAGACTGTTCATCACGATCTATGGGACATGGATGTTCCCGCCCAGCCGACGCTCCTCGATATCAATACCGCAACGGGCGCCATTCCAGCGCTCGTCGGGCCAACCAAACAGGGCGACATTTATGTTCTCGACCGGCGTACCGGCGAACCAATCCTGCCGGTAGAGGAAGTCCCGGCGCCGACGGGCGCAATAGAGGGGGATCATACCGCTGCGACACAGCCGGTATCTGCACTCAACTTCATACCGCAGCGTTTGACGGGCAAGGATATGTGGGGCGTGTCGATGTTCGACCAGCTGGCGTGCCGCATCGAGTTTCTCAAGCTACGCTACGAAGGCCGTTACACGCCGCCATCGCTGTTGGGGTCACTGATCTATCCCGGCAATTTCGGCGTGTTCAACTGGGGCGGCATTGCTGTCGATCCCGGGCGCCAGATTATGTTCGGCATGCCGACATATCTTGCCTTTACGTCAAAGCTGGTTCCGCGCGCCGATGTCCCTCCGCCGGGCGACAACACCAAGGGCAGCGAGCAGGGCCTCAATCGCAATGAAGGCGCGCCCTATGCGGTCATCATGGGACCATTTGTTTCGCCGCTCGGCCTGCCTTGCCAGGCTCCACCATGGGGCTATGTGGCCGGGGCTGACCTGCGCACAGGCAAAATCACCTGGAAGCACCGGAACGGTACAGTGAGGGATTCGTCGCCGCTGCCATTGCCGTTCAAAGTCGGCGTTCCGGGCATTGGCGGTCCGATGATCACCGCCGGTGGCGTCGCTTTCCTCGGTGCTGCCGTGGATGATTATCTGCGCGCCTATGATGTCACGAACGGCAATCAGCTTTGGGAAGCACGCCTTCCAGCAGGGGGCCAGTCGACGCCCATGTCCTTCGCTTTGAACGGCAAGCAGTATGTCGTCATGGTCGCCGGCGGCCACGGTTCTGTCGGGACAAAGCCCGGCGACTATGTCATCGCCTATACCCTGCCATGATAGTTGGTGTTTTTAACGTTGCGGGAGCTTCAAAGGAGCTCCCGTTTTCACGGTGCGGATGGCGAAATTCGAGCGGATGTCCGCCACGCCCGGAAGCAATAGCAGCTTTTCCGTGAGAAATCGCTCATAGGCGCTCAGATCCTCGACAACCACCTCGGCGAGAAAATCCGCGGTTCCGGAGATGAGGAATGCGGCTGTCACTTCCGGCATGGCAATCAGTGCCGCCTGTTGTGCGTCGGAGTTTTCGCGGCTGTGCTGCCCGACCTTGATTTCCACGAACACCGTCAAGCCGAGACCGACTTCCTTGCGGTCGATATCAGCGCGGTAACCGCGGATGACTCCGGCCTTTTCCAGATTGCGGATACGGCGCAGGCAAGGTGAGGGCGAAAGATTCACCTTGTCGGCAATCTCGACATTGGTCGCCCGTGCGTCCTCCTGCAGCGCTTCGAGTATTCCAATATCGAATTTATCCAGATTTGGCATAATCTGCTTTCTAGCCCATAAAAACTTCCTGAATATTGCTGTAACCGTATCAACACTAGCATCAACTTGCAAGGACATGCTCAGGCCATGGGCGCTATCCTGCCTTTCAACCGAAGATGTTCGGGCAATTTTGAAAGGAAGTTCCGATGGTTGCTCTCAGCCCAGAATTCAGGAAATCCAATTCCCTCGCCACAGGCTATGCGGGTGCGCTGGTCACCGTTTTCATCTGGGCGTCGTGGATCATTGCCACCCGCCACAGCAGCGGCACGCATCTCGGCACGATCGATCTTGGCCTCATCCGCTACGGTGTTCCGGCATTGGTCCTCGCTCCGGTGTGGCTGAAGACGGGACTCATCCCTCGTGATGTTCCGCTCGCCCTTGTGACCATCATGGTCTGTGGTGCTGGTGCGCTGTTCTTTCAGGTCACTACCTTCGCCATCCATTCGACGCCTGCTTCGGCAGTGGGTGTTCTCCTCGGCGGCTCGATGCCGCTTGCTGCCGCGCTGATCGGCGTCGTTGTGTTCGGCGAGCGGCCGGATCTCACGCGCTGGCTCGGCCTTGCCTCTATCGTCGCCGGTCTTGCCATCCTTCTCGTGCTTGCCCTGAACAGTCATGAAATCACCTGGGTCAGCTTCGTCTTCCTGCCACTCGGTGCCTTGCTCTGGGCTGGCTATACCCATGCATTCAGGCGGTCCGGTTTGACGGCAGTGCAGGGCGGTGCGCTGATCGCGGTCTGGTCTTTCCTCATTCATGTTGGCCTCGCGCTCACCTTCGGCACTACAATCCTCGAGGTTCCACTGCCTGAACTCGGTTTGCAGTTCCTGAGTCAGGGTGTCCTGTCGGGTCTTGCCGCGATGTTGGCCTATGGCATTGCCGTCCGTTCCCTTGGTGGCAGCCAGGCAGCCGCCTTCAGTGCACTGACGCCGGTGCTTGCTGCTCTTGGCGGTGCCATATTCCTTGACGAGCTGGTCGGCGTCTGGGAGATTGTGGCAGCACTTATCACCGGACTTGGCGTTGCCCTTTCAACCGGTATCCTCTCGCATCGCGCCAAGGGCTGATGCGAGGGACGCACGCCTTGTCCTCCACCTTTGGAGAAAACAGTTATGGACAAGCCGACAATCACCCAGGCGATGGTCGAAGCCTACGACGAATATACCCACCTGTCGCTTGACCGCCGCGCCTTCATGGAAAAGTTGACAAAGCTTGCCGGTTCCGGAGCTGCTGCCGCCGTCATCGCCCCGATGCTGGCGGCAAACGCTGCGCAAGCCGGGATCATTGCGGTCGATGACCCAAGGCTTCGCACCAAGGACATCGTTTTTTCGACATCCGCAGGAGACATCAAGGGATATCGGGCAAGCCCGGCCGAACGTTCGGGCAAGCTCCCGGCTGTTATTGTCATTCATGAGAATCGCGGCCTGAACGAGCATATTCGTGACGTTGCCCGCCGCATGGCGCTCGAAGGTTTTGTCGCGTTGGCGCCAGACCTGCTTTCCGCCTCTGGCGGTACGCCCGGCGATGAGGACAAGGCGCGGGAGATGATCGGAGCACTCGACCCAAAAACTGCGATTGCAGAAGGCATTGCAACCATCGAGTATCTCAAGCAGGATAAAGGGACCACCGGCAAAGTGGGCGTCGTCGGTTTTTGCTGGGGCGGTGGCATGGTCAATGATCTTGCCGTCAACGCCCCCGATCTGGGCGCCGGGGTCGCATATTATGGCCGGCAGCCAAAAGCCGAAGACGTTGCCAAAATCAAGGCGCCGCTGCTTTTGCAATATGCCGGTCTCGATACGCGGATCAATGCAGGCATCGATGCCTACAAGAAAGCGCTCGAACAAAACGGCAAGAGTTTCGAGATCCATATTTATGATGGCGCCAACCACGCTTTCAACAATGATACGTCGGAAGCCCGCTATGACAAGAAAGCGGCGGATCTCGCCTGGAGCCGGACGGTAGCGTTCTTCCAGAAGAATCTGGCGTGAGGAGTACGAAAAACAAAAGGGAAACCAAAAGCTTGCGGGACCGTTCTAAGGCCATTACTTCTGGTCAAAGAAGGAATGACCCGATGCGAATTGTTACCCTCGCCTTAAGCGTTGCGCTTTTTTTTCTGGCAAGCGTCCAGTTGGGCCTTGCACAAGAGCGGGTTTTTCCCGGCGGTTCCGGTGTCGGGCTCGTGCCTCCTCCGGGTCTGGTCCTGTCTACCAATTTCAGCGGGTTCGAAGATGCCGCCAAAGGTACATCGATCGTTCTGACGGAACTGCCGGTGGACGCCTATGCCGAGCTCGCGGCAAAATTCAATCCCGATGGTCTGCGCGCGACCGGGATCGAGGCTGGCCAACCGGAAGATTGGCCTGTCGAAGGCGCTGTGGTCTCAAAACTCATTCGCGGCAGCCAGGTCGCAGCCGGGGTCAGATACCGGAAATGGGTCGTCCTGGTCGGTGCCAAGACGACAACTGCCATGGTGACGGTACAAATACCCGATGGCGTCCAGGGAGGCTTGTCCGATGCGGATGTCGAGACCGCCCTTCGCACGATCACGATCCGCAACCCACCAAGCCTCGACGAGCAGGTTGCTGCCTTGCCGTTCAAGGTGTCCGATACGGCCGGGTTCCGCCCGGTGCGCGTCATAGCAGGGGCGACTTTTCTTTTGACGGAAGGTCCGAATGATGTCGCGGCAAACTCGGCCCAGCCCATCATCATCATTGCATCCAATCTCAATACCGCGCCGGAAGCATCGGCGCGAATGTCCTTTGCCAAACAGGCATTTGCCTCATTGACCGGCATCAAGGATGTGCAGTCGGACAACGAGACGAGCTCTGAAGAAAATGGCGCCGAATGGGTCGAGATCGACGGGAGTGCCAAGGATGCTGCCAGCGGAGATGCGCTGTACGTCGCGCAAATTGCTCGTTTTGAAACAAGCCGTTACGTGCGCGCCATCCTGATCGTGCGGGGTAGCGAGAAGGACAAGTTTTCCGATCGTTTTCGAAAACTAGCCAAATCCCTGACGATCAACTAAAATTGGCTATGGAGAAAAGCTACCGACTCACCAAGAACGAGATACGGCCATTGATCCGCAACTATGGCGGTTGCATCGCGACGGATACGATTACGATCGATGGCTATCCGGTGCGTTTCATGTACCGCGAGGATCCCGACAACGAGATGGATAGCGGTTGGCGGTTTCTCTCCGGTTTCGAGAGCGACGACTATATGGAAGACCCGGATAACAGCGGCATCTTCGAGGTCAATACCATCGCCAATTACGATCCCAGTATCATTCCGCTTCTGGACGCTCCTGTCGGCAGTGTGTTCGAAAAGACCGGTGAGCAGGAGCGCTTCATCCCCGTTACCGATTGGCAGCCGGGCGAAGACGATGATGAGGATGACGACGACAATTAGATCCCGCCTTTTCGCATGCGGGAAGTCGTCACGGTAATCACACAGAGTTACAACTGGACAAGTCGTGTGCATTCCCCGAAAATGCACGCGTGGAAGACATATATTGAAGGGTGGATACTGGAATGGCATTGGCAGACGCGGGAGCTTTGCTGCGCAACGAAAACGGTATCGCGACGGTCGTTTCTATTCTGAAGAAACGCTTCGGCGACAATGCGCAGTCGGGCAAGTCCATTCGCGAACAGCACGCGCATACGACGAGTTACGTGCCCAACCAGGCACCGGATCTGGTCGTTTTCGTTGAGTCCGCCGAGGATGTTCAGGAAATAGTGCGCCTGTGCAGTGAATGGGGTGTTCCGGTGATCGCGTTTGGAACGGGCACTTCGCTCGAAGGTCATGTCAACGCGCCGGCCGGCGGCATTTCCATTGATCTTTCGCGCATGAATCGCATTCTCAAGGTCTACAGCGAAGATTTGAATGTCGTTATAGAACCAGGGGTTACGCGCAAGCAGCTCAACGAATATCTGCGCGACACGGGTTTGTTCTTCCCCATCGACCCCGGCGCCAATGCCAGCCTCGGCGGCATGGCGGCGACGCGCGCTTCGGGCACCAATGCCGTGCGCTATGGCACGATGCGCGAGAACGTGCTGGCACTGAAGGCGGTGATGCCCGACGGACGCTTGATCACCACGTCGAAGCGGGTGAAGAAGACATCGGCGGGCTATGACCTGACACGTCTGCTCGTCGGCTCGGAGGGCACGCTCGGCATCATCACGGAACTGACGCTGAAGCTTTATGGCATTCCGCAGGCGATTTCCGGCGGCATCTGCGCGTTT
This sequence comes from Phyllobacterium zundukense, assembly GCF_025452195.1. Taxonomy (NCBI): domain Bacteria; kingdom Pseudomonadati; phylum Pseudomonadota; class Alphaproteobacteria; order Hyphomicrobiales; family Phyllobacteriaceae; genus Phyllobacterium; species Phyllobacterium zundukense. The sequence goes on from NZ_CP104973.1 coordinate 2,399,223, forward strand.
CCGGATCTTGAAAGCGCTTGCAATGCGGTGATCGAGACCATTCAGATGGGTATTCCCGTCGCGCGTATCGAACTGGTCAATCAGCTCGAAATGCAGGCGATGATCGCCTATTCCAAGCTGGATTACGAGCCTGCACCCTATCTCTTTCTCGAGTTCCACGGCAGTGAAACCAGCGTTGCCGAGCAGGCAGAACTCTTCGGTGAAATTGCCGCTGCCAATGGCGGCGGTGAATTCAAATGGACGGCCAATGCGGAAGAGCGGGAGAAGCTCTGGTCGGCGCGTCACAATTCCTATTTCGCCTGCATGACGCTCGCGCCTGGAAAGCAGTCACTTTCGACCGACGTGTGCGTGCCGATTTCGCGCTTGGCGGAATGCATCGTCGAGACCGAGAAGGATATCGAGGAGAGCGGGCTGATTGCGCCGATCGTCGGTCATGCCGGCGATGGTAATTTCCACGTGCTCGTGCTTTTCGACGAGAAAGACCCGGCCGAGATCCAGAAGGTCGAGGCATTTGTCGAGCGGCTCAATTTGCGGGCGATCGCGATGGATGGAACCTGCACGGGTGAACATGGCATCGGCCAAGGCAAGATCAAGTTCCTTCGGGCAGAGCTCGGTGGTGCTGTCGATGTGATGGAAGCGATCAAGCGCGCAATCGATCCGGGCAATATCATGAATCCCGGCAAGATCTTACGCCTTTAGGCTCGCAGATTGATTCCGGGCGCTAAACCATCGTGTGAGCGTTGGAAATTGACCAGAAAGACTGTCATGTCTTGCCGCCGCCAAAAACTGGTGCTTATGGTGCCCGGCACGTATCGATCGGAGTAGGACACTGGCACGCCTGTTCGTATTTATCGGCGGATTATTGGTACTGGTGCTGACAGCGGCGCTGGTTGTGCCCTATTTTGTCGATTGGGCAGGTTACCGGTCCTCCTTCGAGCGCGAAGCATCGGCGCTGCTCGGGCGGCCTGTGACAGTCGCAGGTACTGCCAGCGCGCGGCTCCTGCCGTTTCCCTCGGTGACGTTTTCCGATGTCAAGGTCGGTGATCCGGGTTCCGAGCCGGTGATGACGATCGAAAAGTTTTCGATGGACGCCGAACTTGCGCCATTCGTACGTGGCGAAATCCTGATCTTCGACATGCGGATAGAGAAGCCGACGGCAAAGGTTGCCATTGACAAGAACGGCGTCATCGACTGGGCGATCCGTCCGCGCGCGCCTTTCCATTCGGCGCAGGTCAGGCTGGAGGATATGCGCATTACAGATGGCTCGGTCGTCATTCGCGATGCCTCGACGGGAACCACCCGGACGATTGGAAACCTCAATGCGTCATTGTCGGCAACCGACCTTTCCGGGCCTTGGAAATTCGACGGCACGCTGTTTTTCAACGGCGCAAAGACGGCGGTCTCCGCGTCGACGGGCGCTGTGAAGCCAGACGGCACATTGAACGTGCAAGCGCGCGTTTCCCCGGACCGCATCCCGGCGGCATTCGAGACCGACGGCGAGTTGACCGTGAATGAAGGCGTGCTGAAATATGCCGGCAATATCGACATTCGTTCGGCCGACGAGGTGGCGGCCCCTGACGGTGCCAAGACTGTTAGGAAAACCGAAAAGCCTTTGCTTTCCAGCGTTCGCGTCACCGGACGTTTTGAAGCCGATCACGCCAAGATCAACATTCCCGAATTTCGCATGGAGCAGGGGACCCTCGACGATCCCTACATCGTCAATGGCAACGCGCTCTTCGATTACGGCAATGATCCGCGTTTTGAAATCAAGGCGGACGGACAGCAAGTCACCTTTGCCAATCAGAATGAACAAGCCAAAGGCACGACACCCAAACCGGCTACCGCATCGGAACGGTTGGGTGTGTTCCGGCGTCTGATGGACCAGCTGCCAATACCGACCGTTCCCGGCACGATCGATCTGAAACTTCCGGCGATCGTTGCAGGCGATACGACGATTCGCTCGGTAACGATCGACGCCGCGCCGTCGAACGGGGCATGGCAGGTCAATCAGGTCAAGGCGGAACTGCCGGGGCGAACCCAGTTCGAAGCCAAGGGCACATTGCAGGTCGGAGAGGATTTTGGCTTTGACGGGCGATTATTGATCGCATCGCGTCAGCCCTCGGGACTTGCCGCATGGCTGACCGATTCGGTTGACGAGGCGATCCGCCGCCTGCCCGGAGCCGGTTTTTCCGGTGATGTGAGCCTGCATGACGAGTTGCAAAAGGTCGACAATCTCGAACTGGCGCTTGGCGGTGCATCGCTCACGGGCTCGCTGGTGCGTAGCGCCAAGGGCGAATCCCTGCCGCTGACGCAACTGACGCTTGAGGGAGGGGCGCTCGACGCCGATGCGCTGGAGGCTTTCGCAGCGATTTTCGGCAATAATGAAGCGCCATCTGCCAATGGTTCGCCGCAGTTGCGCGGCCAGGATCTCGATGTGCATCTGAAGGCGGGACCCGTCACACATGACCGGCTGGTTGCGGAAACTCTGGACACAGCTTTCCGCCTGCGCGATGGCGTTTTCGATATCGATCGGCTGACAATTGGCAATGTTGCGGGCACTACCATAACGGCGACCGGCAAGCTTGAGCCCTTCAAGGCCGAACCTTCGGGGTCGCTCGACTCGACCATCCTTTCCGATAATCTCGCCCCCTTTGTTACGGCGATGGCTACCCGGTTTCCGGATTTCCCGTTCATCAGGACGTTGAGCGAAAACGCCGCCCGGTTTCCGGGTCTCTTCGAGGAGACCAATCTGAATGTCATTGCCAACACTTTGCATGGCAAAGGCGGGTCCGAGTTTTCATTGAGTGCGGCCGGAAAAACCGGGGGGATGAACGTAACCCTATCCGGCACGACGACGGCAAACGCCGACAAGTTGCGCTCGCTCGAGCTGACGATGGATGCGCGCAGCGCACAGGCGGAGACGCTGATGGCGTTGATAGGGCTCCCGGCGCTGCCACTCGGCATGGCGGGCGAACTGGAGGCCGACCTCGCGTTGAAAGGTAATGAAAGAGATGGCCTGCAGACACAGCTTTCGCTGAAGTCCTCGGATGGACAGGCGCTCGTGGATGGCAGTTTTCGCAGTATCGGCGGCCAGCTGAGCGGCGAGGGCCGTGCCTCGATCAAGGCAGCGGATCTCGAATCCTATATTGCAACAGCAGGTTATTCATTGCCCGGCTTCGGCAATGGCATGCCCGTGGACATCGCAAGCAGTTTCCAGCTCTCGAAGGATAAACTCACCTTGCCCGATCTGAACGGCGAAGTAAGTGGCAGGAAGATTGCTGGCCGCCTGGGCTTCGACATCGAGAACGGTATACCGGCGGCGCAAGGCGATCTGACGCTCGCACAACTCGACCTTCCGTCATTGGCGCAATTCATGCTGGGCACGAATGCGCTCGAAACTGAGGGTCGCAATGCCTGGCCGAAGGAGAGCTTCGCGGCCGCACCGCTTTTTCCAGTAAATTTCAACGTGAAAATCAATGCTGCGGAGGCCCCGGCAGGGATTCTTGGCACGATTGGTAAATTCCAGACGATCGCTACCCTGAAAGACGGCTCGCTTCGTCTCGACGATGCGAAAGGCGATCTGCTTGGCGGCCAGGTCCACGGCATGTTCGAATTGCGCAATACCAGTGGTACAGGTCTTGCGACCGGACAGTTTACGCTCGACCAGACGGCTCTCGAGGCCCTCTACAAGCCGGACGAAGACCAGACGCCGCTGAAGGGCAAGGCGAAGATATCGGCCTCGGTCAATGCGACAGGTACCTCGATCGCCGAGATGATGGAATCTGTCGCCGGTTCGGGCGTGGTCTCGGTCGCCGATCTTGCGATCAACGCAATCAATCCCGGCGCGCTGAAGCCCATTCTTCAAGCGGCGGACGCGATGGAAGGTCCCGTCGCCGCAGCAGCCGTGACTGCCACGATTGGCAAGTATTTGCATGAGGGCACGTTCAATGCCGGGGCCGCGGAATTTGCCTTCACGATTGCCGGCGGCATGGCGCGGACCTCGACATTCCAGCTTCAAAGCGAAGCGGCAACGCTGGCCGCGGATCTGCGGCTCAATTTTTCCGACATGAGTATTGCATCGCAAGGGCGTTTTACCTTCGATCCCGGCAAGGCCGTGGTTGCTGGAGCCGACCCGCTTGTCGAGTTCAGTCTGGCCGGTCCACTGGATAATCCAAAATTGGCTCTGAACCGGCAACCGCTTGAACAGTTCCTGACCCAGCGCACCCTGGAGCGCGAACAACAACGGGTCGAAACCATGCAAGCTGCGCTTGTCGAAAAGCAGCGCCTGCGCCGCGAAGTGCAACTTTATCAGGCCCGCGCGAATGAGCGTGTGCGGCTCGCCGAAGAAGCCCGGCTCAAGGCAGAACAGGAAGCGCGAGCAGCTGCTGAACGCGCCGAGGCTGAGAAGCGCGCGGCAGAGCAGCGGACCGCAGCGGAAAGGCGTGCGGCCGAGGAGGCGGCACAAAAAGCGATCGAACAATCGCAACCGGCACCAGCCCCGGCTGCGCCACAGATGCAAACGCCACCCGGACCGGGTGGCGCTGCAGCAGCGCCGCAGGGCACTGGTGCGCTCGACAAGCAGTCAGTCGACGAGTTCCTGAAAACGCTCGAGCCCAAGTCTCTGGACCCGAAGATTCAGTAACATCATTAATCGCTGGTGCCGTTATATGCGTCCTTGATCTTCTGGATGTCGATTTTGTACATCTTCATCATCGCTGCCATGACACGGTCGGCTTTCGCCTGGTCCTTGTCCCGCAGCATTTCGGGAAGAATAGTAGGAACGATCTGCCATGACAGGCCAAATTTGTCCTTGACCCAGCTGCAGGGGCGAATCTGCCCGCCATCGGCCGTCAGTTTTTCCGTCAGTCGATCCACTTCCTCCTGGGTACTGCAGTCGATGGATAGCGAAATACCCTCGGAAAATTGAAATTCCGGCCCCCCATTCAAGGCAATATATTCCTGGCCTGCAAGCTGGAAAGTGGCGACGAGCAGCGAACCTTCCTTGGATCCACCCTCTTTGCCCCAGTTGAGTTTATTGATAATTTTGCTGTCCTCGAAAATGGACATGTAAAAATCCATTGCCTCCTCGGCGTTTCCATTGAACCAAAGGCAGGGGGTAATCTTTTGTTTGGCAGGCATCGTTTTCCCTTTCATAGCGGTTTGCGCTGACTACAAGACGAATGAAGTTTGGCCGTTCCGACATTGCAGGATACTTTTTTAATGACGTCAGTCATCACGCGATATGATGTGAGCTTTGAGTTTTTGCTGTCTTAATAAAATACCGTACTTCAATTGCTCGAAAAGGTCTTTGGGCAGTAGGCCATAGTCATACTTGTCGAGTGATCCCGGACGTTTTCTCAAGTCATAACCAGGCCAAAGAAAGCTATTCAGCTCGTCGAAGCGAAGCCACTGGCGGTCATTGTCCAAGCCAAGCGCTCGGCACACCTCACGAGGTATTTCCAACGAGGCATCGATATCTTTGTGCGGCACGTGGGTGATCGGTGCCACAATTGTTCTTATGAGGCCGTCTGCGGTGCGTGGCGTAGCAACAACTATCGCGCTTGGTCTATCCTTGGATCCTTCGAATGCACCCCGTTCGAATTCATGACTCCAAAGGAAATTATAACGAATGACTAGGCCCGGGCGCGGTTCGGGAATGCTCACTTGGGAGCGAGACCGTGCGTGGCAGCTTCAATAGCAGAAATGTCATCGTCATCGAGTTCACCCACGATCAAAACCTTGCGTTCACGCTGTTTCAATTTTTCATAGTGAGCCATCTCTTGAGCGGAAAGATATGCACCGACAACACGACCGTGACTGGTAACGTTGATCACCTTGGCTTCGATCGCTTCATCCTGATATTTGGCAAAATTGCGGGAAAATTCGGTTGCCCGCACGGTTCGTGCTTCAGCCATTTTCTTCTCCTGTAAAAACGTAAAATACGCAAAATACGTAATTTGTCAAACTTTAAAATGTTGCGGGCGGGTGCGCAGAATTCCTCACCCAGTCCAGCGCATAGATGCGCAGCGCTGATGACAGGTTGGAGTTGCGATCCCTGGCCGCGTCGATTTCGGCAACCAGGCCCGCAAGCGTCACGCCGCGGCTGGTCGCGATCGATGCAATGATTTCATGGAACGGATCTTCGAGCGAAAAGCTCGTGCGGTGCCCACGAATGGTGACGGAGCGCTTACGAACGCCGCTCACTTGCCGTCCGGATCATCTTCTGTGGCGGAAGGATTCGTTTCAAGGCGGTGGTCGTCAAGAAACCGCTCTCTCTTGCGATCGGCTTCCCGGTCAAACCGCTTCTCGGCCTTGGTCCGTCCGAACAGGATCCTGTTTTCGGCTGCGATCTTCTCAGCAGCCTCCTTGGTCTTGCGCTTCTTGACCAGTCGAAGATTGACGATCTCGGCCATAGCCTAATTATTTCTTCTTGCGGAAAGAATCCAGCGACACCACGGACGCGGTGGCTTTGTCTCCGGTCCCCTCGGTATCTGATTTGTCGCCAGCCTTGGCCGGCTTTTTCACGGTCTTCACCGGTGGCTTCGGCTTGGCGCTGGGCGTTGCAAGCTTGGGCTTGTCGGTTTGGGGGACAGGAGCAATGCTGGTTATGCCCTGATCATTGTCGCCAACAGTCTCTTCGACTTCAACATCGAATTCCAGCTCGAAATTCACCGACGGGTCGTAGAAGCCGCGAATCGCCGAGAAGGGGACGACCAGACGTTCGGGTACGTCGCCAAAGGAGAGCCCGACCTCGAAAAGCACGTCGGTAACCTGCAGGTCCCAGAACTGATGTTGCAGCACAATTGTCATTTGTTCCGGATATTTTTCATGCAGGCGCGACGATATGCGAACGCCTGCCGCACCGGTCAGAAAAGTGACGAAGAAATGATGGTTGCCGGGAAGTCCAGCCTTGGCGACTTCGCCTAGCACCTTCCGGATAACGCCGCGAAGCGCTTCCTGGGCAAGTATATCGTAGCGGATCATATCTTGTGGCATGCACTCTTATCCCATGGATTGACCCCTCCCTGTCAAGCGGAGATGGCTGTCATCATTCACCATTATGGCGCATGGCCAGCGGAATTGCGACCGCTTGTCTGCCGTACAAAAAAATTTAACGTTCGCCGGGAAATTGACGAACGTAAAATACAATCTTAGACGCCGTTTGCGGCGAATTTTAAGATGAGAATCAGATTGAGAAGGTATCAGCTCACGACAGCAAGGGCGGGCGTTCGCGGCGCCGTCTCGCTCGCAGGCCCTGCATAGGCGCGGATGAAAGTCTGCACTGCGTTGCGCGCGCCGCTTTCGAGTTCCTCATCGGTCGGCGTTCCGCCGAATAGCGTGATCATTTGCAGATCGGCGTTGACCAGGGCAAGGAACTGCCGGGCAGCAAGGTCGAAATCGTCGATCCGCAGCACGCCTTTGTGGCTGAGGCGTGCAAAAAGGGCGCCGAGAGCCGTACCGATCTTGCCGGGGCCATGCTGGCGCCATGTTTCAAAAAGGTGCGGGTAACGCTCGCCCTCGGACTGCACAAGCTTGCGCAGGAATTTGCCGTCCTGATTGCACAGGCAATTTTTTGTGAGACGAACGGCAAAGGCTGTCAAATCGTCCTCAAGACGATCGGACTTGTCTGGAAAGGTCGATAATATCGAATACAGCATGGCGTTGGCACGGTCCATGACATCTTCGACGACCGCCGTGAACAGCGTTTCCTTTTCGCGGTAGTGGTTGTATATGGTCTGGCGGGAGACACCGGCCTCTACCGCAATTTCGTCGATACTCGCTCCCGAAAAGCCTTCACGGCAAAATACCTCGGCGGCGGCATCCAATATGGAAATGCGTTTTGCGCATTGACCACGCTGGGTATGGCCCTTCAGTCCGTTCCGATTTTTCATGAACTGAGGATAATGCGTCTTGACGCGTTAGACAATAGTGTCTAATTTTACAACCGTGTCCATATTTGTTGACACAGCTTTTTGCCCGTGTTGATGCGCTATCCTCCCAAGCCCCGCGCACTCATATCGGCTCCCGAAAATCAGTTTGAACTCCTCCCGAGATCTGGCGCGAAGACAATCCGGTTCTTGCGCCGCGGTTTTCTGAAAGATCACCATCATGACGAGCTCCTTCTTTCGTAGTGCCCTCATCCTTGGCCTTCTGACAGCCATCGGTCCCTTTGCGATCGACATGTATCTTCCCGCGATGCCGTCCATAGGACAGGACCTCGGGGCGGAAAACAATGCTGTGCAGATGAGCCTCTTGGCCTTCTTCATTCCATTTGCGGTTGCCCAGCTCTTCTATGGGCCCATCTCCGATATGTGGGGCCGCAAGGCACCGCTCTACATGGGCATCGGTTTGTTCGCCGTTGCGAGCATCGGCTGTGCGCTGGCAAGCGATGTCGAGACCTTGATCGCATTCCGCTTTCTGCAGGGCATTGGCGGCGCTGCTGGTATGGTTATTCCCCGGGCCATTGTTCGGGATATGCATACGGGCGTACAGGCCGCGCGGCTGATGTCGCTGCTGATGCTTGTTTTCAGCATTTCGCCAATCCTTGCTCCGCTGACGGGCAGTGCCGTCATCGTGCTCTTTGGCTGGCGCGGCGTCTTCTGGGCCGTGATGATCGCTGCGTTTCTTGGTCTGATCCTGCTATCGACGCAGCTGACGGAGACGCGAACCAAGGACGCCCGCGCGGAAAGCGGTTTCGGCAGTGCCATGGCAGCCTATCGCCTGCTGTTCAAGGACGGCAATTTCCTGACGCTCACCTTCATCGGTGGTCTTGGCCTGTCCAGCTTCCTCGTCTATCTGGCCAACTCACCCTTCGTGCTGATCAACCATTACGGATTGACGCCGACACAGTACAGTTTTGCCTTCTCTATCAATGCAGTGTCGTTCTTTGCTGTCTCGCAGCTGACGGGTTGGCTCGGGGCGCGCTATGGCCTCGTTCGCGTGATGCGCAACGCTGTGACAGGCTTTTCGCTGGCCATGGTCGCCATGGTTGTCGTCATGAGCCTTGGCTTCAACCAGCTGCCGGTCATGGCGACCTTCCTCTTCATCGGCTATGGTTTCCTAGGGCTTGTCCTTCCGACAACCGGTGTGCTTGCGCTTGAAGACCACGGCGAAATCGCCGGCACGGCATCGGCACTGATGGGGACGCTGCAGTTCGTTACTGCTGCTGTCGCCATGGGTATTGCCGGCGCATTCTTTGATGGCACCGCCTTGCCGATGGCAGCAGGCATTGCCCTTTGCGCCGTCGGTGCATTGATCGTCACGCAGACAACGGTTGCTCGCCGCCGCGTTGTCGAGGCGGAAGCCGCCGCAGAATAAGATTTCTCATCCTCCATCAGATGCGAAAAGAAAGGCCCGGACGATGTCCCGGGCCTTTTTCATGTCGAATGTTTGATCGGGAGATCTGTCATTCCTGCGCGAGCAGTTCTTCCAGCCGATCGAAGGCGCTGTTCCAGCCCTCCCGGTGACCATCGCAATCTTCAGGCGTATCGAATTCGCTCTGTTGGAACGTCATCAGCGTCTTGCCGTTCTGGCCCTCGAAATTGATGCTGACAAGCGTTTCGAGACCCGACCTGCCATCCGCCTGATCCCAGGCGAAGGTGAATGCCAGGCGCTTGCCCGGCACGATCTCGCGATAGACGCCGCCATGCCACAGCTTCTCGCCGCTTGCCTGCGAATCAAGGCAAGCACGCCATTTGCCGCCAACCCGCAGGTCCGATTCGACATAACTTGCCGGATAATCGCGCGGGCCAAGCCACTGCAACATGCGTTTTGGATCCGAGAAGGCATCGAAAACCAGCACGGGCGAAGCGCCGAAGACGCGCGTTATGGTCAGAACGCGACCGGCTGAGGCGTTCGTTTCAATGTTGGTCTGGGCCATCGTGATCTCCATCTGTCTGAACCTCCTGCAGATATTCTTCCAGCCGGTCGAAACTGGTTTCCCAGAAGCGCCGGTAATGTTCGAGCCAGTCCCTCACTTCCTTGAGTGGAGCCGCGTCGAGACTGCATGGCCGCCATTGCGCCTCGCGGCCGCGAGTGATGAGCCCGGCGCGTTCGAGCACCTTGAGGTGCTTCGATACTGCTGGTCCGGACATGCGAAACGGTTCGGCAAGCTCCGTCACCGAGGTCGTGCCCAGCGCCAGACGTGCCAGGATCGCCCTGCGCGTCGGGTCTGCCAGTGCCGAAAAGATGTTATCGAGACGATCGGATGTCATTCTAATGCTGAACCATTCGGTTATTTAACTGTTTGGTTTTATACGCCGCAATAGTCGGCACGTCAAGACTTGCGCGAGCCGAACGGGAAGGGGACATGAATGGAGAGGGGAAAGTGAAGGCTTCTGTTGCCAGGTGCCTCCGAACCCCGCCTAGAAGTGCGAACCCCTAGGACTTGATTTGAAGCTATCGCACCGCATTAAGCGGCGAGACGTGCTTCCGCATAGTTGTCGTTTGCAACTACTAGGTTAGCCCGATAACGGTGGTACAATGCCGGGCAAAAGTTCGATCTTTACACTCTTGTCGATCCTATTTCGCCCCCGCCACAACGCAGCGAAACCTGCTGCGTTGTGGTGGAGGCGCCGGGTACCGCCCCCGGGTCCAATAAGCTTATTACATCGTCCGTTTATCGCCATAGCTGGCCGAAGCCAGCAGCTCTTATATAGGGGCTGTTTCGCCGAATTGAAAGAGTGGCCGAATTGAAACAGTGATTGACTTGGAACTGATGCTGGGGAATGTTTCGGGTGTCTAGAGAGCCATCGCCTCATGCATCTGCCAGTTTGTGCGATGTCTTCATTGTCAGGGAGGTTGCAATGCCACGCATTGAGCCTAGCAATCAGGGGGTTTTTTGATGAGTGACTATCTAAAGGATGTTCGTCATTACGATGCGGCTGCCGATGAGGCGACTGTCGCGAAAATCGTCAAACATCTCGGAATTGCTCTGCGCAACAGGGATTCCTCGCTGGTTTCCTGCACAGATCCGGACGAATTGAAGCGTGTTCGCACCAATTGGGTTGAAAAGAAGCTCGGTCTCACGGACACCGCCAAGTCCGATGCCGCCATTGAATCCGTGTGCGCGGCCATGAGCGCGGACAGCTCCAAGAGCCGTGTTACCTTCTATTACCTGACCGCGAAAGCCCTCGGCGCTCTCGGCAAGCTTTGATCATTTGCGCCAGCTGATCCAGAATCATCCCCGGCGAATCACCGGGGATTTTTCATTGAATACATAATTTCATCAGCGCATCCCTGTGGATCACGCACAAGTTCAAGTGTTTCGCCGGGCGAGATCTGCTAAAAGAAATCATGCGCACTTATCTTGATCTTCAGCATGTGTTCGATACGAGCGCCGATTGCGGCGACCGGACCTGTATTCGGTCCGTTTTCGGCCATCAGATGCGTTTCGGCGACACGAACATCGCTTACCTCGAGACTAGCCATTACTTTTAAGTACCACACGGATTTCATATGGCCCGCCACCCGGAATATCAGTATCTCGACCTGTTAGAGCATCTTCTTGAAAAGGGTGATCGCCGCATCGATCGCACAGGCGTCGGCACGCTGTCGATGTTTGGCACGATGATGCGTTTCGATTTATCCGATGGAACCTTCCCCGTTTATACAACGAAGAGGGTGTATTGGAAAACTGCCGTGAAGGAGATGCTGTGGTTTCTCACCGGGCAAACCAACATTCAATCGCTCCTCCGCGAAAATGTGCGAATCTGGACTGACTGGCCTTTGGACAAGTACCGCAAGGCAACGGACGAGGCGATTTCGCAAGAGGAGTTCGAGTCTCGCATTCTCTCAGACGATGAGTTTGCCTTGAAGTGGGGCGATCTGGGTCCGGTGTATGGAAAGCAATGGCGACACTGGCTCGACGCGAATGGAAACGAGCACGACCAGATCGCTGACGTCATCCAGACACTGAAAACCAATCCGGCGAGTCGTCGCATGCTGTTCCATGCCTGGAACGTAGGCGAGCTTGATCGCATGGCCCTGCATCCGTGCCATATGACCTATCAGTTTTATGCGAGCGAAATGGCAGGCGGCGAAGGCAGCGGTTCGCGTGGTAAACTCTCTCTGCTTGTTGGACAGCGTTCCTGTGACCTCGGCTTGGGGAATGCCTTTAATATATGTCAGCAGGCAGCATTATTGTACATGGTCGCTCAACAGGTCGATATGACGCCCGGCGAGTTGATTTGGGTCGGGGGCGATGTACATCTGTACCTGAATCACATCGAAATGGCGAAGACACTGCTGTCGAGAGAGCCACGGCCCTTCCCAAAATTGCGGCTTGCAAGACGACCAGACTCCATCGACGGGTATCGGATAGAGGACTTCGAGGTAACGGGATATGACCCCCATCCGCCGCTCGAAGCGCCCGTAGCGGTCTAAAAATCTGCCAACAACACTTTAAATTGGCTTCTTAGGATATCACGAAGACAAGCGGGAGATTTTGAGAAGGCGTCAGGAATTTCTCATTACAACCTCAATCTTCTCGCGTTACCGATTCCCTCGGCCCGCCCGCAGCTGTCGTCCAATAAGCGCGAACGACATTGCTGCCATTGAACCGATGGCGACGCAAATCAGCAGGGACGGTCCAATGCCCAGCCCATGCATGATGAAGGCAAATACAAAAGGTGCTCCCGACGATGCAACCAGACGGACAGAAGTGGACTGTCCAACTCGCTCGCCGTAACCCATGCTGCCGAACAGCGCCAGCGGAAGCGTCCCCTGCGCAATGCTGGCCAGCCCGCTTCCAAGGCCGAAGATGACGGCAAACGCCAACGCCCCCGTCAGCCAACTACCACTCCACAGCAGGATGGCTATCGCCGATGTCATCAGGCCGGTCGAAATGATGGCCAAACCCAGAGGTTGCAGTCTGTTTCCGCTCATGAGGCTGAACAACCGGCTGGCGACCTGTGCTGGACCGAACAAAGTGCCGACGAGAACGCTGAAGCTGCCCAGCCCGAGAGCCGTCAGGATTGGCAGCATATGGATCAGAACAGCAGCGTTGATAAAACCGAGAAGAGCGAAACCCGATACCATCAAGACGAACCCCTGACGAAGCCGATCTGTTGGAAGCGTACCCTCGACGATCGGCATCGCTGACGTTGTCGCTTGTTTGTGATGGTTGCGCGAAAGCAATGCCAACCAGAAGTGGATCGGCAGGCAGAGGAGCAAATGGGCCGCCGCGAACACATAGTACACCTCGCGCCAGGTCAGATGTTGATGAAGCGCCGTCGTGACCGGCCAGAATATGGTTGAAGCGAATCCGGCGATCAGAGTTAAATGCGTGATGCTGGTTTTTGCTGTGAGCGGCTTGATTTGTACGAGCAGGGCGAATGCGGCCGTGTAGAGCACGAACGTTGATGCGAGCTCGACGGCGACAAGGCCGAAGACGAAGGCGATCGCATTTGGGGAAAGGGCACATGCCAGTAGGGCAATGGCTGCGCCAATCGAACCCAGCGCCATAAGACGGCCCGCGCCAAACCTGTCAATCCATCGACCTACCCAAGGAGATGCCAAGCCGCTTGCAAGGAGTGATGCGGAAAACGCTCCGAACACCCAGTCTGATGGCCAGCCGAATTCCCGGCCCATTGAAGCCGCCAACGGACTGAAGCTGTAGTAGAGTGTCCCATAACCTATAATCTGCGTCACGCCCAGGGAGGCGACGACGAGGCGGCTTTGGGTGAGCAGCGGTGCGTTTCGAAACGTCCTCAATTCGTCCCTACGCCTCGCAGGTTTGGGTGCAGGTGTCGGCAGCAGGATCACAGCGTCCCTGGCAGCAGTCCTTCATCAGGAACTCGATCAAACCGGAAAGCGCGGGATAGACAGCACTATAGATGATCGAACGCGCCTCACGACGCGATTGTATAAGCCCCGCCCGCTCGAGATGGCTGAGATGGAAGGATATCTTCGACGAGGACGCCCCCATGGCGTTGCCGACAGCGCCGGCCGGCATGCCATCTGGTCCGGCTATGACGAGCAGACGGACAATGCGGAGCCGGGTTTCCTGGGAGAGCGATGCAAATGCATCGAGAGCTTGCAATTCGTTCATAATTACCTCAATATCTCAAAAGATGTTGAAATGAGGATAACGCAACATGGACACGATAACCAGCCCGGTTCTCATTGAATTTTACGGCGACGGAACCCTTGCCGGGATGCTTGCCGCAATGGAACCACACGCCGACAAATCATTCGTCATCGAGTATGGCGGGCGCACCATCCAATCCGGCTATCATGTTACAGAAGTCAGGGCTGGGTCCTTCGTCACGCTCGATTGCGGTGGCAATCCTGATCAATGGCACGAAACCATTCTCCAGGTGGAAGACCTGCCCTCGCAAAGCGGTCGTGATTTCATGAAAGTGAGCAAATTCCGCGGGATATTAACTCAGGTCGCGAACCAGATCGAACTTGACGCCGGCGCTCGCCTGACATTTGAGGTGGGAACGCCTGACACGCCCATGCAGGTTTTTGATATCAGCACGCTGGCGATCGAGTCCGACCGCATTGTGCTAGCCCTTGTCGCACGTCCTGCTATCTGCAAGCCGAGGCATCGCCGGCAAAAGAGGCGGTCGCTGTATCGTGTTCTGGCTCAGCCGCGAAAAGCGCGGCATGTTGCCCCTGAGCGCCTTGACGATTTGACATAATATCGATATATCGCGATATATGGAAAAGAATGATGCCATCGACGCCTTTTCGGCCATTGCGCAGCCAACGCGCATGGACGCGTTCAAGCTCATCGTCATGCACGAGCCCGATGGTATCGCGGCTGGCGAGGTTTCCCGCATCCTCGACGTTCCGCAGAACACGATGTCAGCCCATCTGGCGATCCTGTCGCGCGCCGGGCTGATTTCCTCCGAGCGGCAAAGCCGTTCCATCATTTATCGCGCCAGGTTCGAGAACCTGCGTGAAGCAATCAAATACCTTTTGAAGGATTGCTGCGCTGGCCACCCGGACATCTGCGCGCCATTGCTTGCCGACATCGTTCCGTGCTGCCCGCCGAAGGAGAACTTCAATGCATGATCGCGTTTACAATGTTCTCTTTCTCTGCACTGGAAACTCTGCGCGCTCGATCCTGGCAGAATCGATCTTGAACACGGAGGGCAAGGGACGCTTTCGCGCGTACTCTGCCGGCAGCCAGCCGAAGGGAGAGGTCAACCCGTTCGCGCTCAAAGTTCTCGATGCTCTCGGTTATCCGACGGAAGGTTTCCGTTCCAAGAGCTGGGATGAATTTGCCGAACCGGGCGCGCCGGAGATGGACTTCATTTTCACGGTCTGCGACAGCGCAGCGGGAGAGGCGTGCCCGGTTTGGCCAGGCCATCCCATGACGGCTCATTGGGGCATCGAAGATCCGGCCGCTGTCGAAGGCATCGACATCGAAAAGGAGAGAGCCTTCTCGCTTGCCGCCCGCTACATGAAGAACAGGATCATGGCATTCCTCAACCTGCGGCACGATTCCGTCGATCGGCTATGGCTGACAACGAAGCTCCAGGCCATCGGCCGCCGTGAGGGGTTGGAGGCGGAAGCAATAAATTCGATCGATACGGATTTCGAGACGGCTCTTCAAGCGGCATCATTGCCGACCGGCGATCTTGCAGAATCGAACGGCACGTTCTTTCGCTTTGCTGACCGCCAGGGCAATCCCGTCGGATTTGGCGGCATCGAATTCTACGGAAAGGATGCGCTCTTGCGCTCGATCACAGTGTCGCCCGAGGCGCAAAGACATGGCCACGGCAGCGCCATTACACGTCTGTTGCTCCAATATGCAGATCTTCAGGGAGCCGAAACGGGCTATCTACTGACCACCAATGCCGCACCATTCCAAGGCAAACTCGGCTTTCACCCGGTCGACCGAAGCCTTGTGCCCGCCGCAATCCTGGCATCGCCGCAGGCATCCAGGCTATGCCCCGCGACAGCGTCTATCCTGACGCGGTCGGTTTCCATCTGAGGAAGAGCCATGTCCATCTTTGAACATTATCTCGCCATCCGACTGGCCTTGCGCAGGGCCGTCGGTGTCGCATTCGGGTCCGGTGAAATTGGCCGCATTCAGGCGAGAATGGGTTAGTGGCCGTGACGCCTGACCTGTGCCGCCGCCTCGCCGCAGAAGCGCTGGGCACGGCGATGCTCGTTGCGACCGTCGTCGGTTCGGGGATCATGGCCGACCGGCTGACGAACGATGTGGCGCTTTCGCTCCTTGGCAATACGATCCCCACCGGTGCGATCCTGGTGGTGCTGATCACCATCCTTGGACCGATTTCGGGTGCACACTTCAATCCGGCGGTGACGATGGTCTTCGCGCTTCGGCGGGAGATCGCGGCGAATGCAGCGCTTCTCTACATCATTGCGCAGATCGCGGGCGGTGTAGCCGGATCGCTGATAGCCCACGCTATGTTCGAGCTTCCGATCATCGAGATTTCGGCGACAGTTCGCACCGGGACGGGACAGTGGATTGCGGAAGTCGTAGCCGCTTTCGGTCTCGTCTTTACGATCCTTGCGGGCCTTCGCTTTCGGCCGGATGCAATTCCCTGGCTGGTCGGACTCTATATCACCGCCGCCTACTGGTTCACCGCCTCGACATCGTTTGCCAATCCAGCCGTCGCGATCGCGCGAGCCCTGTCGAATACCTTCGCAGGTATCCGGCCCGTCGATTTACCCGGCTTTATCATCGCAGAGATACTCGGGGCATTGCTTGCAATGGCGCTGGCAAGCTGGATGCTGGCGGAAGAGGCTCCCGCGCCCCAGGCGCTCAACAAATTGAAAGGTGCTGAACAGCCATGACCGTCACCATCTACCACAATCCGTCGTGCGGCACGTCGCGCAACACGCTGGCTCTCATCCGAAACGCGGGCATCGAGCCGACGATCATCGAATATCTGAAGTCGCCACCCGCTCGACAGGAGCTCAAGGACTTGATCCGGAGAGCCGGCCTGACGGTTCGCGAGGCCATACGCGAAAAAGGCACCCCATACGCCGAACTCGGTCTCGATAACCCGTCGTTGACCGACGAGCAGTTGCTCGACGCGATGGAGGCGCATCCAGTTTTGATCAATCGCCCCTTTGTTGTAAGCGATTTGGGCGTACGTTTAAGCCGGCCATCGGAGGTCGTCCTCGACATTCTGCCAAACCCGCAAAAGGCACCATTTGCGAAAGAAGACGGTGAGGTCGTCATCGATGCCGAAGGAAAGCGTGTTGTCTGATCTGCCTAATATTCTTCCCGACGCGCTGCACATCCCGGAGCCTTCGAAGCTCTCTGCTCCGCGATCCACCCATCGTCCGCGGATCTTGCTGCTCCACGGCTCGTTGCGGAAAGTCTCCTACAGCCGTCTTCTCACGCAGGAGGCGGTGCGACTGCTCGAGCATTTCGGGGCGGAAACCCGCATCTACGATCCAGCCGGATTGCCGCTGCCTGACGATGCACCGATTGACCATCCAAAGGTGCAGGAACTGCGCGATCTCTCTCTGTGGTCGGAGGGCCAGGTGTGGACAAGCCCCGAGCGGCACGGTGCGATGACCGGCGTTATGAAGTCACAGATCGACTGGATACCATTGGCAATGGGAGCGATTCGCCCAACCCAGGGGCGGACGCTTGCCGTCATGCAGGTGTCAGGCGGTTCGCAGTCGTTCAACGCAGTCAACCAGATGCGCGTGCTCGGGCGCTGGATGCGCATGATCACCATCCCTAACCAGTCGTCGGTTGCCAAAGCCTATCAGGAGTTCGACGAGCACGGCCATATGAAGCCGTCCGCCTATTATGACCGCGTCGTTGACGTGATGGAAGAACTCGTCAAGTTCACGCTGCTGACGCGTGATGTTTCGGGATATCTCACCGACCGTTACAGCGAGCGCAAGGAAAGCGCGGTCGCATTTGAAAAGCGTGCCAATCTCAAGAATGCTGTTTGAATTTCACCCGAGCATCAGGACGCCGATCGCGGTATAGAATCCGCGCGAATGTTTGTTTGAAACGGATGGATACCTGATGATCAGTTTTGTTGTTGCGATTGCCGAAAATGGCGTGATCGGCCGTGAGAATGGTTTGCCATGGCGGCTGTCCTCGGATCTGAAGCGATTCAAGGCGACCACCATGGGCAAGCCCATCATCATGGGGCGCAAGACATGGGATTCGCTCGGGCGGCCGCTGCCGGGCCGTACCAACATCGTCATCACGCGCGATCCTGCCTTTTCCGTTGAAGGTGTCATCGCCGCCCGGTCCATCGATCAGGCGCTGATGATTGCAGGGAGCCATGCCGGTGCCGACAAGGTCGACGAGATTTGCATTATCGGCGGCGGCGATATTTTTCGGCAGACCTTGAACCGCGCCGACCGGCTTTATGTCACCTGGGTTCTAGCTGAAGTCGAAGGCGATGTCGTTTTCCCTCCCATCGATCCCAAGGTATGGACCGAGATTTCCAGCGAGGATTTCCCGGCAGGTGAAAAAGACAACTATGCAACACGGTTCGCCATCTACGAACGCGGCTGATTTGTTCCGGTCAATTGCGAGCATTATGAAAATATCATGATAAACGGGCATAATCGTTCGGCTTTTTACCAATTCCGCTTGAAATGTACTGCCATGCGTTGAAAGCGTGCCTTGCGATCCCTATAAACGGGAAGTTGGATTAGCGGGAGGAAGCCACGGGTGGCGCTTTCGTTCAAATTAAGAGGTAGGAATGCCCTGGAGTAATCAGAACGGTGGCGGCGGCCCATGGGGTGGCGGCGGTAATAATAGTGGCGGCGGTGGCCCTTGGGGTCAAAAGCCGCAAGGGGGTGGAGGCAAAACCCCTCCCGATCTTGAAGATATATTCCGCCGCGGTCAGGATCGTTTGCGCCAGGCGCTTCCGGGTGGTTCCGGCGGCAGTCCGGCGATCTGGGGCCTGGCAGCGCTTGCACTGGTGGCTTTCTGGCTTTTCCAGTCGATCTACACCGTCCAGCCGGACGAACGCGCTGTGGAGCTGCGTTTCGGCAAGCCCAAGCCTGATATCGCCGAGCCGGGCCTGCATTTCCATTTGTGGCCGATCGAGATCCTACGAAAAGGTCGAGATCGTCGAAAAGCAGAAGAATATTGGCGGGCAGGGTACTCGCGGCGCCAAGGAAGGCCTGATGCTCTCCGGCGACCAGAACATCGTCGATGTTCAGTTCTCCGTGCTGTATCGCGTTTCCGATCCCGTCGCCTATCTGTTCCATGTCGAAAATCCGGAAAACCTCGTGCAACAGGTTTCGGAAAGCGCCATGCGCGAGATCGTCGGCCGCAGTCCGGCTCAGGATATCTTCCGTGATAACCGTGCTGGCATCGCCAATGATGTGCGCGCCATTATCCAGAAGACGCTCGACGATTATGGCGCGGGCATTGCGATCAATGCCCTGTCGATCGAAGATGCCGCGCCGCCGCGCGAAGTGGCCGACGCGTTCGATGAAGTTCAGCGCGCTGAACAGGACGAAGACCGTTTCGTCGAGGAATCGAACCAGTATTCCAACCAGAAGCTGGGTCAGGCCCGCGGTGAAGGTGCGCAGATCCGTGAAGATGCGGCTGCCTATAAAAACCGTATCGTCCAGGAAGCAGAAGGTGAGGCTCAGCGCTTTACCTCTGTCTATGACCAGTATGTCAAAGCGCCGGAAGTTACGCGCAAGCGTCTCTTCCTTGAAACGATGGAGCGTGTACTGAAGGATTCTGAACAAGGTGATCGTCGATCAAAGCGGGCAGGGCGTCGTGCCTTATCTGCCGCTGCCGGGTTTGACTCCTAGACCTGCCCCCGCCACCACTCCAGAGGGGACAAAGCAATGAACCAGAATCGTGTTCCGCTTCTCGTTGGCCTAATCGCCTTCATCGCCTTGTTGGCCTATTCGTCGCTTTTCGTCGTCAGGGCCGGCCAGCAGGCCATCGTCCTGAGGTTCGGTGAGATCGTCGACGTGAAGGCCGATCCCGGCATTTATTTCAAGTGGCCTTTCGGCTTTCTTGAGGCCGACAATGTCCAGATGATCGAAGATCGTCTCCTGAGCTTCGAACTCGACAATATCCGTGTTCAGGTTTCAGGCGGCAAGTTCTACGAGGTCGATGCGTTCCTCGTCTACCAGATCACGGATCCGCGCAAGTTCCGTCAGACCGTATCGGGCGATATAACCTTGGCGGAAGCCCGGTTGCGTACGCGTCTCGATGCGGCGTTGCGTGGTGTCTATGGCTTGCGCGGCTTTGAAGCCGCCCTGTCGGACGAGCGCGCCGGCATGATGAACGAAGTGCGCGAGCAATTGCGTCCTGATGCGGAATCGCTCGGCCTGCAGATCACCGACGTGCGTATCCGCCGGACGGACCTCACGCAGGAAGTGTCACAGCAGACCTTCGACCGCATGAAGGCAGAGCGTCTGGCGGAAGCCGAGCGCCTGCGCGCCCGCGGCCGTGAAGCAGCACAGCGTATCAAGGCCATCGCCGATCGCCAGGTTGTCGAAATCATCGCGGAAGCACGCAAGGAATCGGAAATTGCCCGAGGTCAGGGTGAAGGCGAGCGCAGCCGTATCTTTGCCGATGTCTTCTCCAAGGATCCGGATTTCTTCGCGTTCTACCGCTCGATGACCGCCTATGGCACGGCGCTGGATAATACGGGAACGACGATGGTGATTTCACCCAATTCCGAGTTCTTCCGCTATTTCCAGGATTCGAATGGCGGCCTGCCTCCGGTCAGCGGTCCGACGCCGCCCGCCGGTGCAACGCCACCGGCTCCCGCCGCTCCCGCCCCTCAATAGGGGCGGGTTCACATCATGGTTGATTTCATTGATGCCGTAGGGCTGTTCCTCGTATTCGAGGGGCTGCTCTACGGCCTTTTCCCGCTCGTTGCAAAACGCGTTGCCCGCGATGTCAGCGAACAGCCGGATGGCTTCCTGCGCATCGCCGGCGTCGCTTCCGTCGCCATCGGCGTAGGGGTGGTGTGGCTCGCTCGGGGGTAGGTGGGCCTGCCGGAACTAACGCAATGATTGCCGCGTTGCTACGGCCCATTGTCTTTTGCTAGATGCAGCGAAGTTGAATTTCAGTGCGGCCGGAAGCACCGTCGCGTAGGCCAGCCCTTCTCACACTCCTGAAACGCGGCGGGCGGCCGTCGATTGGTCGCCCATCCTATTGCACTCCGGGCGGCCCTATCTGACCAGCTCGATTTCGCTTGGCCGCCACTCCTTAGTGAAGAACGGCTCCAATGGGCTGTAGAGGCGCAGGAGCGTGAACCAGCCCTTTTTGGGGTCGGTCTGGATCCATTTGCCGCGCTTCACGCCGTCGGGCTGGGTCGGGCCGAAGTAGACGGTTGTGGAGCCGTCGGCCGCTGCCTCGGCCGCAGGAGACGGAAAGCTCTGGCTGCCGGCGCGCGGATAGCGTTGCGGCGTATCGAGCATAGAGCGGGTCATGTTGTCATAGAGCGTGAACGACCAGAAGTTTTCTTCCGGAATGCCCTTCGGCAGCGTTACCTTGTAGGTCTTGGCGCCGTCGAAGTGGTTCTTGTCCGCGTCCGTCAAGGCAAACAGGTACTGCGAGCCGATACCGGTCAGGCGCATGGCCATGCCGGGCGTGATGCCGGTGATGCCATAAAAGAAGTTGGTTCTTGCATCCATGGTGCGGTAGCCGGTGGCTGGATACGGCTTGACACCCTCGGGCGTTATTTCAGGGATCGGCGTTTCGAACTCGTAACCGGTCTGGAACAAGTAATTCATCCAGGCTGAGTTGGGATAATAGAACCAGCTTGGATCGCGCGGAGACATGAACAGGGTGCGCGAGCTTGCGTTGGCGACCGCCAGCGCTTCGGTCATGATCTTCTTCATGCGCTCGTCGGGCGCGAAGGGCTTGCCCTTGACGATGCCGATCGCCGCGATCGGGCCCATCAGTTCCGGGTCGAGCGACGTGGCCGGTTCGTTCTGCACGACCTCGTTGAGCATCTCGTAGAAGCTCCAGTCGTTGGGCGGAAGGGTGTTCATCACCTTGCCGCTTCCGTCGTGGAACACGGTCGGCGGAGGCGGGGTGATCTTGCCAAGCTTGGTTTTGCCGGCCAGGAAGTCGGCGACAGGCGTGCGACACCGCCTTCTTCGTAAGGATAGACTTTGGTGAACTTCTTGATCCCTTCGACCACCGGCTTGGGATCGCTATGATTCTCCAGGAACGATCGGCCGAACCACACGATGGAATTGGTGCGGGCGCGCGCGACGAAGAATCCGCCTTGCGGCAGCGGTCCGGTGTAGTCCGGCCCCACAATCAGATACTTGCCGCCCTCCCCGCGGTCTGGCCCAGGCCCGCCGAGGTCGATCACCCAGCGGAACCAGGCGTCCTGCACGGCGCCAAGAAACTTGGGCGGCGTTTCCAGCACCACTGGTCCCTTGCTGAGATCGAGGGCACCCATCACGTAGATCGTATCGGCATTCGCAGTCAGAAACAGCGACTTGGCATCCATCAACTGTTCGAAAACAATGACCTCGTTGTCCTTGACGCCAACACTTTGCAGACCCTTGCGGAAGCCTTGAATACTGACGCCACGCAAGTTGTCCATGAATGCACGGTAGGCGTAGGTGAAGTCGAGGTTGTCATAGAGTTTCTCGGCCGTCGCCTTGCTCGGTACGCCGTCCTTGAACTCAAGTGCACCAAGACGCGACTCGACCTTGTCGGGGGTGACGAGTGATGGTGGGATTTCGGCGGTCTGTGCGATGGCATCGAAGCTGGTGACCGGTAAGCCGCCTACCGCGAGGAGCATCGCCAGTCCGGCGATGACGCCTTGGGTCGGCTTGATGGTACATCCCTTCACCTTATTCTTCATGTCGATCATGGCTTCCCCCTCCGGAACTGAAAGGACCGCACCACAGCCTTCGGCTAACCGACGCTGTCAGAACGGCCTCGCTTGTTTGCCTTATGAGACCATTGTATGGGGTGTCTGGCCAAGTACGTAACAGTAACTAACTCGGCAGATTCGGGCCTGGAGTATCATCAGACCGATGCTCCCGAACACGCGGCGCTGCTTCCGTCGCCATAGGCGTAGGGTGGTGTGGTTGGCCCGGGGATAGGGCGGGCCTGCAGGAATTAACGCGATGATCGCCTCTCCCCTTGTGGAATGCGGGACCGCAGGTCCGGTTGCTGCTCTGGCTCGACCACACGAATCAGCCTAACTTTGTCCCGCTCGGTCTTTTTTGCAGTGTTGTAGACGGAGGGGGCAAATGCCAAGCAAGCTCTTTGACATGTTTCGCGCTGGAGAGCTTGCCGACGACGATATTGATGATTTCGAGGCGATTCTAGGCTCGCATTTTCAAAATACGGCATATTTCCCGAGACAGACCATCTTCCAACTGCCCGACGAACGCCCCGTGCTTGAACTCCTATACACCAAGCGCGGCCGGATTGCCGACATAGTGTCCCGCGAAGGCATTGACCCTAAGACAGTCGATGAAATTCAACATCATGTTGAGAGGGACCTATTTGGCGACGTTTAATGGCGAGTCTCACGGACAATTGTCTTTGCGTGGAAACCTATCCGAGGCGCATACCGGCGTGGCAATCAATGGCAGCTAATGCCTGTTCCCGCAGGGGCACCTCAGCCCGACCAGCTCTACGCCCCTCACCCGGCAGTTTTTGAGGTTCGCTTCCGAGATGCGAGCGACGTGTGGACTCGCGCTGCGCGTCATCGTCGGGCAGAGGACCGCGCGCTTACGGCGCTCAATGGACTACTCAATTTTAGGTTGCGTCCAGATCGTCACAACGGACAGTCGGAATGGGTGATCGGCAATGACCCTCCTCATCATGTTTCCGTGCTCAAGCAAGTTGGCTATTTCTATGATCCCGGCATCTTGGACAATACCTTTACCAATATCGATGGCTTAGAAATAATTAAGGGTGGTAACGGGTACTATGACCAATATGGCATTGGTGCCAACGAAGAGTTCGAGTTGCCGGCCGACTTGGCGATCATGCTAGATCGCTTTGATGGCCTTGACCCTGGCGCCCAAGGCCAATTTTTGCGGGCTAGTTATTGGGCCGCTCATGCCGATTTCGTAAGAATGCTCTCTAAATCGGCTTCAATGATTGCCGCCATAAGCTCTGTGGAAG
Source organism: Phyllobacterium zundukense (assembly GCF_025452195.1). Lineage (NCBI taxonomy): Bacteria > Pseudomonadati > Pseudomonadota > Alphaproteobacteria > Hyphomicrobiales > Phyllobacteriaceae > Phyllobacterium > Phyllobacterium zundukense. The sequence goes on from NZ_CP104973.1 coordinate 2,423,275, forward strand.
CACTTGCCATTCCGAAGGAACAGCGCACCCTTGCTTCAGGTGAGGTTAGCGGCTCGACGAAAGCCTTTAATGACGTGATTACCCGAACGCTTGGCAAAGAATATTTGAAGCAACACGATCTCTACGACGTTCGCTCGGACCTCGCTCACGGTAGTCGGCTGTTCCTGGGCGACGCGGGAGGTATGATGTGGAGGGGAGTGCGGTCGCGGGCAGAAGACCAAGCCATCCAGTTCGTGCAACGAGTCCTTCCTGTAATCTTACATAACTGGCTGGTCTTGGAAGGCGCATGATCCATAAATCATGAAAACGCGACCACCCAGAAATTTCGACAGTCCGATCCGACCAGAAGCGCGGCGCCCATCGCGCAAAAGTGCGGACAGGCCTGCTATGCGCCTATTCATCAACTCTTGAATTGACTGATCTGAAATAAATGCTGCAATAGCCGCTCGGTCATATTTATGTCGCCTCTCGCCGTTCTGTTGTATCATTCTGTTTCCGATAAGGGCCCGAACGCATGTTTTTCAAGACTGGTCGCCTCGCTCTCCGTTCCGCAACCGCGGCTACCGCGCTGATTGCGCTGGCTGCGACAAGCCTCAACCCGGCCTTGGTCGGCGCCGCCCGGGCGCAGGTGCAGGCGCCCGTCGTGCCGAACAGTCAGCAGCCTCGAGCACAGGGGCCGGCCTCCGTTGCCGACCTTGCTGCGGGCCTGCTCGATGCCGTGGTCAATATCTCGACCTCGCAGACGGTCAAGGGACAGGATGGGGAATCCGGGCCGGTGCCGATGCCGAAGGTGCCGGATGGCTCGCCTTTCCAGGAATTCTTCGACGAATATTTCGGCAAGCAGAATCCCGGCGAGAGCAATCCTTCGCGCAAGGTCCAGTCGCTCGGTTCGGGGTTCGTGGTCGACGCGGCCGAGGGCATCGTCGTCACGAACAATCACGTGATTGCCGATGCCGACGAGATCGAAGTCAACTTCAATGACGGTTCCAAGCTGAAGGCGACGCTTGTCGGCAAGGATACCAAGACCGATCTTGCCGTGCTCAAGGTCGATCCGAAAAAGCACAAGCTGGTTGCGGTCCAGTTCGGCGATTCATCGAAGACGCGTATCGGCGATTGGGTGATGGCCATCGGCAACCCCTTTGGTCTCGGTGGGACCGTAACCGTCGGTATCGTCTCGGCACGCAACCGCGATATCAATTCCGGTCCCTACGACAATTTCATCCAGACCGACGCTGCGATCAACCGCGGTAATTCCGGCGGGCCGCTGTTCGATATGTATGGTCAGGTCATCGGTATCAATACCGCTATCATTTCGCCGACCGGCGGATCGATCGGTATCGGTTTCGCCATTCCGGCCGAGCTTGCATCCGGCGTCATCGCGCAAATCCGCCAGTTTGGCGAGGCACGTCGTGGCTGGCTTGGCGTGCGCATCCAGCCCGTGACTGACGATATAGCCGAAAGCCTCGGCATGACCTCCAGCAAGGGCGCGCTGGTTGCCGGGATCATCGAAGGCGGCCCGGTCGCCAATGGTTCGATACTGCCCGGTGATGTGATCACGCGTTTCGATGGCAGGGATGTCAACAATGTAAAGGACCTTCCACGTGTGGTGGCGGAAAGCCCCATCGGCAAGGAAGTCGATGTCGTCGTTGTCCGCAAGGGCAAGGAGCAGACTGTCAAGGTCACGCTCGGCCGTCTGGAAGATGGTGAGAAGGCGGACGCCAAGAAGGACGACCAGACAACCGGCGAGGACGGCGCCGCCCAGAACGTGGACGTGCTCGGCATGAGCCTTGGAAAACTCGACGAGGCCACGCGCAAGACCTTCGGCATCGCCAAGGAGGTCGAGGGCGTGCTCGTGACCGAGGTGCAGAATGGATCGATCGCAGCCAACAAGCGGATCGCGGCCGGTGATGTCATCGTCGACATCGCACAGGAGACCGTCTCGACGCCTGAGGATGTAGCGGCGCGGATCGAAAAACTTCGCGACGAGGGCCGCAAGAATGCGCTGCTGATGCTGGCGTCAAAAACCGGCGAGCTGCGGTTTGTCACGCTTCAAATGGACTGATTTGAACGGCTGGATTCGAGCGCGGCGTTTTTCGTTCAAAAGTTTCAGGATCGCATGCAAGTTTGCGCAAGAATGACCCAATCCTCCGCAAGAACTTGGGGAAGCTGATGCAAGAAGTGTCGATTCTGACGCAAGATTTTCAACCACAGCGCGAAAAATGGTTGTGGTGACGCGAGTTCAGACCACGAAATCGGTTTTACGATAACCCTGGATATAGAGAAGGGCGGTCAGATCACCATGGTCGATCCGCACCTTTGCCTGTTCAGCAACGATCGGTTTGGCGTGGAGCGCTACGCCTGTGCCTGCCAGTTGCAGCATGCCGAGGTCATTGGCGCCGTCTCCGACCGCGATCGCATCTTGCGGCGAAAGGCCAAAACGCTGGCAGATCGACACGAGTGCCGCGACCTTCGCCTCGCGGCCAAGAATCGGTTCCTTGACCTCTCCGGTCAAGATTTTTCCATTATCTATCAATGTGTTGGCGCTGTTTTCATTGAAGCCTATCATCTCGGCGATACGCTGGGTGAATACGGTAAACCCGCCCGAAACAAGCGAAGTATAAGCCCCGTACTTCTTCATCGTACGCACCAGTTCCGGCCCACCCGGCATGAGGGTGATGCGGCCGGCAATCACTTTGTCTATGACCGCATAGGGCAGGCCCTTGAGCAGCGCGACGCGTTCACGCAGCGCAGGTTCGAACGCGATTTCGCCATTCATCGCCCGCGCCGTGATCGCCGCAACTTTTTCGCGCAAGCCAGCTTCTTCGGCCAGTTCATCGATGCATTCCTGCTGAATCATGGTCAGAATCCATGTCGGCAATCAAAATCTTCTTGCGCCTATCATCTTGATTTTGAACGATAATATCGATTGGCGCGCCATCGATGGCGCGGGCCAGTTCAAGATGGGCTTCAGCGGCATCGGCGCCATCCCTGAGAGGCAGGTCACAAGCAATCCCATCGGCGAGCCAATAAAGACCTGTTGCATTGACCGCCGCCGAGGCTTTAATCCCGAGCGATGGTACAAGGTCCGAAGTGGCGGGATTGGCAATGAGCGTGGCCATCAAGGGCATAGGGCAATTTCCGATTGGGCGTTAGCGTGGCGAAAAGACAGATAATCCTGATAGCTGGACCGACGGCAAGCGGCAAGTCGGCGCTTGCGCTTCGTTTGGCTGACGAAACACGCGGTGTGATCGTCAATACGGATTCAATGCAGGTCTATGATGTCCTCAATCTCTTGACCGCGCGGCCAGGTCCGGACGATCTCAAAGCCGCACCGCATTATCTCTACGGGCATGTTTCGCCGAGCATCGCCTACTCGACCGGTCGCTGGCTCGCGGATGCCGAAGACGTTCTGAATAGGCCAGAACTAGCTGAAAAGACTATGATTTTTGCTGGTGGTACCGGGCTGTATTTTCGTGCACTTCTCGGAGGGCTATCGGCAATGCCTGATATTCCGGCAGACATCCGGGCGCATTGGCGTCAGCAGGATGCGAAGCTCGGCACAGGGGAATTGCACGCGATTCTCACCGGGAAAGACCCCTTGGCCGCGTCTATCTTGCGCCCGACCGATGGCCAGCGGATTGTAAGAGCGCTCGAAGTCATCGATGCGTCGGGCCGGTCCATCGTCGAATGGCAGAAGGCAACCGGCAGATCGCTGATTGACTCTGGAGCTGCGCGCAAGATTGTTATCGAGCCGGATCGGAAATGGCTTGGCGCCCGCATCGCATCGCGCTTTGAAACGATGATGAAAACTGGCGCCCTCGACGAGGTCAAGGCATTGCTATCATTGGGACTTTCGAGTGAACTCCCTGCCATGAGGGCGATCGGAGTGCGCGAAATTGCCGAGGTTCTTGCCGATCGGCTGACTGTAGAGGACGCCGCAGAACTCGCGACAATAGCTACCCGTCAATATGCAAAGCGACAGATGACATGGTTCCGCAACCAGCTCGGCGACGACTGGGAGAGGGTGTCCTATCCTTGACCTAGGTCTTGTCGTTGCGAAACGTACGGATCAGGTCGCTCGCGCGCAACCGGTCAGTACCTTCGGGTTGCGACTTGGGTGGTTCCTCTTTGCGGATCGCCGCGTCGATATTGCGCCACTGGGTCCTTACAGGCTCCTGAGCCAACGGCACCGTGTGCCTCTGGCTCGCGACAGGCTGGTTGATACTGTCGACCATATCGAATGCATCATCCTGACTGCTTGTGCTTTCCGCCGCGTTGAGCTGACGCATTCGCATCAAGATCGTGTCGAGAGAGAGGTGAGAATCGCCAAGCCGCACGGATTGCTGGCTTTTCGTCATATGTGCGGCCGGCAGTTGGTCAGGCGCAATTGTCTCGAACATCATGCGCATCGGCGTCGGAACGGCCTCGCCAAACGCGATCGCTTCTCGATTGGCAATCGACGACAGAAATCCAATCGTGCTTTGCGATGCGCCGGTAATGGCGCCCCGTATGATCTCCTGATCGCGCTCATTTCCAAGGCGCATGGCAAACACGGTGCTGCATTGGGAAAGAATGGTCGCATCGAGTTCGCCCGGACGCTGCGTGATGACAGCTAGATAGACGCCATATTTGCGGCCCTCCTTGGCAATGCGGGCAATCGCCTGACGCGTCGGCCAGAAACCCGCATTGGCATCGGCCGGAATGTAACGATGCGCTTCCTCGCAGACGACGAGCGTCTGTGCGCGGCCGTCGCTCGACACCGCGAGGTCGAAAGCCATGCGGCAGAGTACCGACGCAACGGAATTCACCACTTCCGATGGCAGTCCAGCCAATTGAAAGACGCAAATTGGGCGATCGTTCTTGGGTATGCGGAAAATGTGGCCAATCGTCTGGCGCATCTTGTCCATCGTCGTCGGGGCCGAAAACATGAAACGGTAGCGGGGGTCGGCAACCAGCGCTTGCAAACGCTGCCGCAGTGCCTTCATGATCGGCCGATCCGTCTTGCCTTCCAACTGGCCGATGCGCTCATCGATCAGCTTGGTAAGATCAGCGATACGATATGGTGTCGGGGTATCGGCCGTCATCGACGAATAGTCGCGGTCTTTTTTTAGGAGCGACGCGGCGGTCATCGCTTCGGAACTGGCAAAGCGCTCCCGTGCAATCGGGATCAGATCGCGCAAGGCATCAACCTCGGCCGGCACCATCGGCCTGCCGCGGAAGACAGCCTCAGCAAACTCTTCCAGCCTGAACAGCCAATAGGGCAACTCCAAAGTATTATAATCGATCGAGATCGAGTGATCCGGAAAGGCGCTGGCAAATTCGTTGTGAGGATCAAGGATCAGTACGCGTAGATCGGGTCGCTGCGCGATAATCTTGCGCAAAAGCAGGGAAACAGCGCTCGATTTGCCTACGCCAGTGCTGCCAAGGACGGCAAAGTGTCGCGAAACCAGGCTGTCGATCGATATCAATGCCGGGATCGATGCATTTTGCGACAGATGCCCGATCGATACGGTGTTCTTCAGGCTCGCTGTGTAGATAATTGCCAGATCTGTCGCGCGAATCCGATGCGCTACGGCGCCCATGTGAGGATAATTCGCGATGCCGGATGAAAAGGTCAACGAACCATCATTGTGCTCGTTGACCTGTCCGATAAGCTCGACATGGATGCGAATGCTCTGGTCGGCTTCGACGACCCATTGCGCTTCATAGGCGTTGACTTCATAGACGAGCCCAACCACACGGCTGTTTCCGACCTGAATGGAAATCAGCTGGCCGACCGTCCAGTAGTCATCCGATGCTGCGACGGACGGCCCGGTCAACGCGTAAATGACGGCTTTTTCGCCGTTGCATTCGATGACATGCCCGTCGGTTCGATTGCGAACAAAGGGCCTGGGTTGTTCAGCCGGCAAGGCTTCAGCGTTCATTGTTGGTGACCATTCCCTGAACCGATAGCAGGTGTTTGACAAGGCTTGCCGGGTCACCGTAATTCGAAGGCATTGAGATTATATTATCGTGATTATAACAATTGTTTCGACCGGTTCAGCGCGGGCATTCGATTTGATTTGAAATTTTGCCGTTGACGTATGGAATTTGCTTAACTATCGTCCGCGACCATGAAAACAGTTCTTATCGTCGTGGGATCGCGCATGGGCAGGGTGTAGTAAGCACCCGGCGAAAGCTCCCATGCGCGATACACAGGCTCCTTCGGGGGCCTTTTTTATTTCCAGCATTTCAGTTAGATCAAACACCTTCTGAGGGGCCAAGGGCCGCAGAATACACGGGAAGAGACCGATGAAAGCAGACAAGCAGGATAGTGACAGCCGACCATCGCAACGACGTGAAATGACCGGTGCCGAGATGGTCGTCCAGGCGCTCATTGATCAAGGGGTAACCGATATTTTCGGATATCCGGGTGGCGCGGTGCTTCCCATTTACGATGAACTCTTCCAACAGGACAGGATCAATCACATTCTGGTCCGGCACGAACAGGGTGCGGGCCATGCCGCGGAAGGTTACGCCCGTTCCACCGGCAAAGTCGGCGTTATGCTGGTCACATCAGGGCCCGGTGCAACCAATGCGGTCACCCCGCTGCAGGATGCGCTGATGGATTCCATACCGCTCGTCTGTATCAGTGGACAGGTCCCGACGAGCCTGATCGGTTCGGATGCATTCCAGGAGTGCGACACCGTCGGTATCACGCGCCCTTGTACCAAGCACAATTGGCTGGTGAAGGATGTCAACGATCTGGCGCGTGTTCTGCACGAAGCCTTCCACGTTGCCAAAACCGGGCGGCCCGGTCCCGTCCTCGTTGACGTTCCGAAGGACGTTCAGTTTGCAACCGGCATGTATACCCCACCGGAAGTCTCGCCGCGCACCAGCTACCATCCCAGGATCCAAGGCGATATCGAGGCGATCAAGCAGGCTGTTGCTCTCATGCTGACGGCAAAACGCCCTGTGATCTATTCGGGCGGCGGTGTCATCAACTCCGGCAACGAAGCAAGCAAATTGCTGCGGGAACTGGTCGAGCTCACCAATTTCCCGATTACCTCGACATTGATGGGCCTCGGTGCTTATCCGGCATCGGGCAAGAATTGGCTTGGCATGCTGGGCATGCACGGAACCTACGAAGCCAACATGACAATGCATGATTGCGACGTCATGCTGAATATTGGCGCGCGCTTCGACGATCGGATTACCGGTCGCATCAGCGGTTTTTCGCCAAATTCCCGGAAAATTCATATCGATATCGATCCGTCTTCAATCAACAAGGCGGTTCGGGTTGATGTTCCGGTCATCGGCGATGTTGCCCATGTACTCGAAGACATGATTCGCCTGCTGCGAGCCTCCTCGACAAAGCCTGAGGAAAAGGCGATCGATGCATGGTGGTCGCAGATCGACAGATGGCGCTCACGGAAATCTCTGTCCTATACACGCAACAAGGACGTGATCATGCCGCAATATGCGCTGGAGCGGCTGTACGCACTGACCAAGGATCGCGACACCTATATCACGACCGAAGTAGGCCAGCACCAGATGTGGGCGGCGCAGTTCTATCATTTCGAAAAGCCCAATCGCTGGATGACGTCAGGCGGTCTTGGAACGATGGGTTATGGCCTGCCGGCAGCGCTTGGGGTGCAGATCGCACATCCGGACTCGCTGGTTATCGATATAGCTGGCGACGCTTCGGTGCAGATGACTATGCAAGAGATGAGTGCTGCTGTTCAGTATGAGGCGCCGATCAAGATCTTCATCCTGAACAACCAGTATATGGGTATGGTTCGCCAATGGCAGCAACTGCTGCATGGCAATCGCCTGTCACACTCCTACACTGAAGCCTTGCCCGATTTCGTCAAATTGGCGGAGGCCTATGGGGGACATGGTATTCGCTGCGAAAAGCCAGGCGATCTCGACGATGCCATTCAGGAAATGATCGATGTCAAAAAGCCGGTACTTTTCGATTGCCGCGTGGCAAATCTCGCAAACTGCTTCCCGATGATCCCTTCCGGCAAAGCTCATAATGAGATGCTTTTGCCGGACGAGGCGACGGATGATGCAGTCGCCAACGCCATCGATGCCAAGGGCAGACAGCTCGTTTAAGAAAACCGGAGAAAATAACAAATGAACGCTCAAAACCTGGCCTCCGGTTCGGCATATTTCATTGCCAAGGAGACTGAACTACCAGTCACGACAGTTTTATCGGTTCTGGTCGACAACGAACCGGGCGTCCTCGCCCGCGTGATTGGCCTTTTCTCCGGACGCGGCTATAACATTGAGAGCCTTACGGTTTCCGAGACCGAGCACGAACAGCATCTGTCGCGTATCACGATCGTGACGCGTGGCACGCCGCACATTCTGGACCAGATCCGCCACCAGCTGGAACGCATTGTGCCGGTGCACCGCGTGGTGGACTTGTCTGTGCGTGCAGATGAGCTTGGCCAGAGCGGACCAATCCAGCGCGAACTGGCCCTGATCAAGGTCGCCGGCTTTGGCGAGCACCGCAACGAAGCATTGCGTCTGGCCGATGCGTTCCACGCCAAGGTAACGGATGCAACGACGGAGCATTTCATCTTCGAGATCACCGGCAAAGGTTCGAAGATTGACCAGTTTATCGCGATCATGAAGCCGCTTGGCCTTGTCGAGATTTGCCGGACAGGCGTTGCCGCTATGAACCGCGGCCCGGCGGGAATGTAGTTCTGGCGCGTACCTAGTTTTGGTTATTATTGTCAGGGTGCTCGATTGTATCCCTGACAAGTCCGCTCTTGAGCCAAATATCGCCAGACCCTATGAGTGCTCTTTTCACAGTGGATATCATCGTGACACTCGAGATTTTTCTGACCCTGCTGGTGTTCGCCTTCGTCACGTCGATAACGCCGGGACCAAATAATTTCATGCTGCTGACGTCGGGCGTCAATTTCGGCTTCAAACGCACGATTCCCCACATGTTCGGTATTGGCTCGGGTTTCTTTACTCTGCTTATTGGAGTGGGTTTGGGACTTGGCGCTTTGCTGCAGACGTATCCGCTTCTTTATACGGCCCTGAAATTTGCTGGTGGTACCTATCTGATCTATCTCGCGTACAAGATCGCCATGTCCCGCTCGCTGAACGCCGTTGACGGTAGGGCGCGCCCGATGACGTTTCTGGAAGCCGCGGCATTCCAGTGGATCAACCCGAAAGCGTGGGTGATGGCTGTGACCGCCATGGCGACTTATACGTCGCCACAAGCTTATTTTACGACGGTTTTAATCGTGGGGATCGCGTTTGCGATCGTGAATATTCCATCCGTTTCCAGCTGGGCAGCCTTCGGCCAGATCATGCGCAGCTGGCTTGCTGACCCGGTGCGGCTTAAATGGTTCAACATCACAATGGCGATTTTGCTCGTAGCTACCTTGTGGCCGATGTTGAAGTAAGCTTGCGCTGACCGCTGTTGGCGCATAGGATTTTCTCCATGCCACACGATCATGACGATCACCATCACGATAATGAGCTCGATCCCATGGCTGCGCGTGTGCGCGCCCTGGAAACGATTTTGACGGAGAAGGGCCTGATCGACCCGCAGGCGATTGATGTAATCGTCGATACGTATGAAACGAAGGTTGGTCCACGCAACGGGGCGAAGGTCGTCGCAAAAGCCTGGTCGGATCCGGAATATGCCGCATGGTTGAAGCGCGACGCAACAGCAGCAATTGAATCCTTGAGTTATACCGGGCGGCAGGGCGAACACATGCAGGCGGTATTCAATACGCCGGAAACGCACAATCTCGTCGTATGCACTCTGTGCTCGTGCTACCCTTGGTCAGTGCTTGGCTTGCCTCCCGTCTGGTATAAATCGCCACCTTACCGGTCGAAGGCTGTTATTGATCCGCGCGGCGTATTGATCGAGTTTGATTTGATCCTTCCCGAAACGACAAGGATCCGCGTCTGGGATTCGACTGCCGAATTGCGCTACCTGGTCGTTCCAATGCGCCCGGAACGTAGCGAAGGTCTGAGTGAAGAACAGCTTGCCGCGCTCGTCACGCGAGACTCCATGATCGGGACGGGGCTGGCACGGGCACCGGAGGCAGTATGAACGGGCCGCATGATCTTGGCGGACAGATGGGTTTTGGGCCCGTTGCGCCAGAAAAGAACGAGCCGTTGTTTCACGCCGATTGGGAAAAACGGGCGATGGGCATGACAATCGCCGCAGGTGCGATGGGGCATTGGAACATCGATGAGAGCCGTCATGCCCGCGAAAGTCTGCATCCCGCGGATTATTACGCTTCTACCTACTATGAAATATGGGCCAAGGCGCTGGAGATCCTGCTCAAGCGCCATGGATTTGTCCAGCCACAGGAACTCGATAAAGGCCGCTCACTTGGCAAAGGAACTCAGCCAAAGCGTGTTTTGAAAGCGGAAAATGTCGCTGCTGCCCTTGCGAAAGGTGGTCCTTGCAATCGCCCGGTGGCAGGTGAGCCGCGGTTCCAGCCAGGCGATCGCATTCGGACCCATAATTTCAATCCGGAAACGCATACGCGATTGCCGCGCTATGCGCGCGGCAAGTTGGGGGTAATCGAAGCTGCCCGCGGTGGCTTTGTCTTTCCGGATTCCAATGCCCACGGCAAGGGTGAAAACCCACAATATGTTTATACAGTGGTCTTTACCGCGCCTGAGATATGGGGCGATGGAGCCGATCCTACGTTGACCGTCAGTATTGATGCCTGGGAGAGTTATCTTGAGCCTGCGTGAGCTGATCACTCACTCGCGCGGACTACCAGGAAGCCCTGATGGCCCGGTATTTGCCGAACCTTGGCAGGCGGGAGCTTTTGCGATGGTGGTCGCCCTCCACGACCGCGGGTTGTTCACATGGGAGGAATGGGCGGCCACGCTTTCGGGCAAACTGAAACACCTTGGCGCGCTGGATGATGGTAGTGATTACTATCATTGGTGGCTTGAGGCGTTGGAGTCGCTCATTGCCTCCAAGAATGTTGCGGATAGCCATGATATCGATCAATTGGCTGCCGCTTGGCAGCGCGCTGCTCATGCGACACCGCATGGCCAACCTATCCGCCTCGAAAATGATCCGGAACGATCCTGAGATGAATATACGCTTGCTCGCTACATGGCTGGTCTCCACTTTCATGTTGTTTACCAGCCATGCCTCCGCACAAGACACTTCGTGGTCGACGCCTAACGAAGACGATTTACGCAAAGTCATCACTGGAGCAACCCTGACGGGCGAAGTCAAAGCTGAGCCGCCCTTCAACTTCACTGAATTCCTTGGCCCGGATGGCAAGTCTCGCGGCAAGATGATCCAATGCTGCAAACCAGAAGAGGTTGCGACGAAGGGGATGCCCTACGCCGGCGAGTGGAACCTGGAAAAGGACAATCTTTGCCTGACCTATGAGGGCGAGGACCAGAAAATCTGCTGGACGTTGCAGGTCAATGGCGATCGTTTTCGTATGACGAATCAACAATTCGGCCGTATTGGCGAGGGACAGATACGGCCGGGAAACCCCGATAACCTATAAGTCTAAGACTCCTCGCGTCCATTTTCCTTGCCCTTTGATGGCGAATCCTGTCACTCAGGATCATGCAATTATCACCGCAACAGGATGAAGCGCTTCGGGCCGTTTCAAAATGGCTGAAAGACGGGCGCAGCCCGATTTTTCGGCTTTTCGGTTATGCCGGTACGGGCAAGACGACGCTTGCCCGCTATTTTGCCGAGCATATCGAGGGTGACGTTCAGTTTGCGGCCTTTACTGGCAAGGCAGCGCAGGTGCTTCGTTCGAAAGGCGCTTCCAACGCCCGCACGCTGCACTCTTTGATCTATCGGCCGCGCGGTGAAGAGGCGGTGGAAAATGAGACCACTGGCAAAACCAGCATTGCTCCGACATTTTCCTTGAATCGCCAAAGTCCGGTCTCGAAGGCCAAGCTTATCGTCGTCGACGAATGCTCTATGGTTGACGAGCAATTGGGACGCGATCTCATGAGCTTTGGCACGCCAATCCTTGTGCTGGGCGACCCCGGTCAGTTGCCGCCAATTTCCGGCGGCGGTTTTTTCACCGAACACGACCCGGATTATCTCCTGAGCGAAATTCACCGGCAAGCGCGTGACAATCCCATCATTCGTCTGGCGCTCGATGTACGTGAGGGCCGTGAGTTCACGTTCGGCGATTTTGGCGCGGCGAAAGTGATTTCGAAGACGGACGTCACACAGGACCTGGTTCTCGGTGCCGATCAGGTCCTCGTTGGTACCAACCGCACCCGCCGGCGCTACAACCAGCGCCTGCGAGAGTTGAAGGGCTTTTCCGCGTCTTTTCCACAGGCTGGTGACAAACTGGTGTGTTTGCGCAACGACCCTGCAAAGGGCCTGCTCAACGGTTCGCTGTGGAAGGTCATGACCTCGTCGCGTGAAACCGTGAAACCCGGGATCAATCTTTTGGTCGCTCCGGAAGATGAGGAGCCGGGGAGGGGCGTCGCCAAGATAAAACTGCTGAAATCTCAGTTCGATGACCCCGACGCCGAAATACCGTGGCAGACCAAGAAACGGTTTGACGATTTCGACTATGGCTATGCACTGACGACCCACAAGGCGCAAGGCTCGCAATGGGATGAGGTCGTGCTCTTCGACGAAAGCTATGCCTTTCGCGACACACGCGAACGCTGGCTCTATACCGCAATCACCCGGGCTGCAGAACGCTTGACTGTCGTGCGGTAAACCAATGGACTCAATCTTTGAGTTTAGATGAAATACCAATATTTAATGTCGCGTTTCTGCTGTAAAGAAGACACCAGTCCTTCCGCGTATGGGTTAAATCATGACCGCATCACTCTCCGTCAACCTTAATGCGATCGCGATGCTGCGCAACAGACGCGATCTGCCTTGGCCCAACGTCATTAGTCTCGGACGCATCGCCTTGGCGGCGGGCGCATCCGGTTTGACAGTGCATCCGCGCCCCGACGAGAGACATATCCGTTTTTCTGATTTGCCTGCAATCCGAGCGCTTATCGATGATGAGTTCCCGCAGGCCGAATTCAACATCGAGGGATATCCGACGCCAGAGTTCCTGGGCCTTGTCGCTGAGAATGAACCAGAGCAGGTGACGCTGGTACCTGACGATCCGGCGCAATCGACATCCGATCATGGCTGGAATTTGCAACGCGATGGGGAATTCATCCGGCCAATTATTTCTGGCCTCAAAGCACAAGGTGTTCGCGTTTCATTGTTTGTCGATCCCGACCCGGATACGCCTGCCATGGCCAAGGCGCTTGGCGCTGACCGGGTTGAGCTTTATACTGGACCTTATGGAGGCGCACACGATGATCCGCGCCTCCAAGCCAGCGAACTCGCGAAGCTGGAATCGACCGCCTTGGCGGCGGCAAAAGCAGTGATTGCAGTGAATGCAGGGCATGATCTGACGGTGGCCAATCTGCCGGCATTGGTCAAAAAAATGCCAAATCTTGTTGAGGTTTCTATCGGTCATGGGCTTACAGCGGACGCATTGGTGCACGGGATGTCTGGTGCTGTGGAAAGATTCCTTAATGCGCTTCAAGCCTAGCCCTTTGATTCGGGTGCAGGATTTGCTTTGTTATGCATTTTCGCATATCTCTGGCAATCAGCTATGAAAAAATGGCGATTGATATTGCGGTGCAACACGACTAACTCGTCCGCCCACGCTGTCAGAGCGAGGGAAAAGTTGTATGAGTGAACAACAGTTGGATGACGAGAACTGTGACAACGGTCCTGTCGTTCATGAATCGGAACCGCATCACAAAGAGGCCTTTCCGGTTCTTGTTCTTGGTGCTCTCGGCGTCGTCTATGGCGATATCGGCACAAGTCCGATCTACGCCTTTCGCGAAGCGCTCCATGCTGCCTCTCTCGATGGAATGTTGAGCCGCACCGATGTGCTTGGCGTTGTTTCGATGATCTTCTGGGCACTGACAGTTATCGTAACCATCAAGTATGTTTTGTTCGTTCTTCGCGCCGACAATGACGGCGAGGGCGGTATCCTGTCTCTGATGGCTTTGGCACGGGCGAGTTTCAAGACTCGCCCGCAGCTTATTCTGGCCCTTGGAATTGTTGGCGCATCGCTGTTTTACGGCGATGCGGTGATTACGCCTGCAATTTCAGTGCTATCGGCTGTTGAAGGCCTTGAGATCGTCACACCGAGACTGACGCCGTTCATCGTGCCGATCACTCTCGTGATCCTTTTAACCCTTTTTTCCGTTCAGCGCTTTGGTACTGCCCGCGTCGCGACCATTTTCGGCCCGATCACGCTGCTATGGTTTCTCGCTATCGGATTCTTCGGGTTATGGCACCTTGCCGACGACTGGAGTGTCTTTGCCGCCGTCAATCCCGTCTATGCCGTTGAATATATTATAGATAATCCGGTTACCGCATTCCCCACTATCGGTACGGTGTTCCTTGCTGTTACGGGGGCAGAGGCCCTCTATGCCGATCTCGGCCATTTCGGGCGCAAACCGATCGCGACGGCCTGGATGTGGATTGTCTTCCCTTGTCTTCTGCTGAACTATTTTGGGCAAGGCGCGTTTATTCTGGCAAACGGGGAGGCAGCGAAAAATCCGTTCTTCGAAATGTTCCCGCATTGGGCTCTTTTGCCGATGGTGCTACTCGCTACGATGGCAACCGTTATTGCCAGTCAGGCGGTTATTTCCGGGGCCTATTCCCTGTCTCGGCAGGCCGTGCAGCTCAATCTGTTACCGCGTCTCAACATCGAGCACACGTCGGAGAAATTGTCCGGCCAAGTCTATCTACCGCGTATCAATGTATTGCTTGGTCTCGTCGTGGTCCTTTTGGTGCTTGGTTTTGAGCGGTCGTCCAATCTGGCGTCCGCGTATGGTATAGCCGTAACCGGAAACATGCTCGTCACCACCATCTTGCTTTTCATCGTCATGAGCAGAATTTGGAAGTGGCGCTTGTGGGTGGCAATATCCGCGACCGTTGGTTTCCTCATCATCGATCTAACCTTCGTCAGCGCCAACCTTATCAAGGTTGTAGATGGTGGTTGGGCATCGCTGGTCGTCGCGTTCCTTGTGGTCCTGATCATGTTCACGTGGGTGCGGGGCAGCCGTCATCTCTTTGAAAAAACCCGCAAGGGGGAAGTGCCGCTCGATCTCATTTCGAGGAAAATGGCGGAGAACCCGCCGACGCTCGTACCGGGTACTGCTGTTTTCCTGACAGGCGACCCAAAGAGTACGCCGACCGCGCTGATGCACAGTCTCAAACACTACAAAGTGTTGCATCAGAATAACGTTATCCTTACGGTGATTACCGCGCCGACCCCTCTGGTAAAAAAGAGTGATCGGGTGCGTATCGAGCCGATAAATGACCTCTTCATGCGCGTTACTCTGACCTTTGGTTACATGGAACGCCCGAATATTCCGCGTACACTTGCGATCTGCCGGAAGCAGGGTTGGAAGTTCGATATCATGACGACTTCTTTCTTCCTGTCGCGTCGATCCTTGAAAGCTTCGGCGCGGTCGGAAATGCCGCGCTGGCAGGATCGGCTGTTCATCGCGCTCGCCAGGACAGCCAGCGATGCGACTGAATACTTCCAGATTCCGACCGGCCGCGTTGTCGAGATCGGAACGCAGGTGAATATCTAGCAGGGTGTAATTCTACCCGGCACACCAAAACATCAATTGATGGTTGAAATTCTTGTTCCGGATTCGCAGTTTCTTGTCTCGTTTTCGGGTGTTCTTGTGTAGGTTACGAACTTTCTTGAGCCAGAATTGATCGGGCAGAACGAGAAATTGCCTCGTTTTGACCTTGCCAAAGACCTTGCACCGTATTAGAACCTCTGCCGTAACGTACGGTACGGTACGGTTGGGGAGTTGATGGTGCAATTGGCGGTTGACGTTAGCGAGAACGCATTGACCGAGCGTCAGAAGGACGTCCTTGATGCTGCGCTTGCACTCCTGGTCGAAGCGGGTGACGCGCTGACCATGACCAGCGTCGCGCGCCGCGCCAGCTGTTCCAAGGAGAGCCTCTACAAATGGTTCGGCGACCGTGATGGACTGCTCACAGCCACGGTCCAATGGCAGGCCTCGAAGGTAAGGGCCGTCCCGGTGAATCCCGAGGCATTCGATCTTGCTTCGCTGACAGCTGGTCTCCAGCGTTTCGCCTCAGATTGGCTGCACGTCCTTTCCGGGACCATATCCGTGGCGCTTAACCGCGTGGCAGTTGGTCATGCCGGGAGCGACAAGCACGACCTTGGCGTGATCGTTCTGGAGAACGGACCCTTCGCCATGGCTCGCCGGCTCAAGCCATTGCTGGAGCTTGGTCGCGATACTGGCCTGCTGCATTTTAGCGAGACAGATGAAGCGTTTCGCACCTTTTTCGGACTGGTTGTCCGGGACATGCAAATCCGGTTGCTGCTTGGTGACCGGCTGGAATTGACTGATGCGTCGATCGAACGGGATTCCCTTCGCGCGACACAACAGTTTCTGGCTCTTTACGGAGCAAAAGCGGCCGCAGGTGGCCACTAGGTCCTCACATTGGAAGGAATAAATCAATGCGCGTATATTATGACCGCGATGCGGACATCAACCTCATCAAATCGAAGAAGGTTGCAATCATCGGCTATGGTTCGCAGGGGCGTGCCCATGCACTCAACCTGAAGGACAGCGGCGCCAAGGACGTGCGCATCGCGCTTCGCCAGGGTTCGGCTACTGCCAAAAAGGCCGAAGCGGATGGCTTTCAGGTCGTCAATGTGGCTGATGCCGCGAAATGGGCCGATCTCATGATGATGGCGACGCCGGACGAACTCCAGGCCGACATCTATAAAGATCATATTGCCGACAATATCCGCGACGGCGCAGCGATCGCTTTCGCCCACGGTCTCAATGTGCATTTTGGTCTTATCGAGCCGAAGAAGTCGGTCGACGTGGTCATGATCGCGCCAAAGGGCCCGGGCCATACGGTTCGCGGCGAATACCAGAAGGGCGGCGGCGTTCCTTGCCTGATTGCCATCCACCAGGATGCGTCAGGCAATGCACATGACCTCGCTCTGTCCTACGCTTGCGGCGTTGGCGGCGGCCGTTCGGGCGTCATCGAAACCAATTTCCGTGAAGAATGCGAAACCGATCTCTTCGGCGAACAGGTTGTTCTCTGCGGCGGCCTCGTCGAACTGATCCGCGCGGGTTTCGAGACGCTCGTCGAAGCTGGATACGCGCCGGAAATGGCCTATTTCGAATGCCTGCACGAAGTGAAGCTCATCGTCGATCTGATTTATGAAGGCGGCATTGCCAACATGAACTACTCGATCTCCAACACTGCGGAGTGGGGCGAATATGTTTCCGGTCCGCGCATCATCACGTCAGAAACCAAGGCCGAGATGAAGCGCATCCTGACGGACATTCAGACGGGCAAGTTCACTTCTGACTGGATGCAGGAATACAAGGCCGGCGCATCGCGCTTCAAGGCCATCCGTCGCAACAACGACAAGCACCAGATCGAAGAAGTCGGCGAAAAACTGCGCGGCATGATGCCGTGGATCGGCAGCAACAAACTCGTCGACAAGGCCAAAAACTAAAAAGACCTATGCCAATCCGCCCCGATGGCCATCTGATGCAATTTTCTCGACTTCCGGTGCTCACGGACCCAAAAGTCCGCTGCGCGCCGGTTCTCGAAAATCACACCAGCTGATTCATCGGGACGAATTCTCAAGCAGTCTTTAATTTACCTGCAAGGCCGGTGGAGCGATCGACCGGCCCTTTCGTGCGGTGACAACTCCACTACATTAATTCGCTTAAGCGGTTCGCCAGTCACATCCAGTTCCAGACAAGCTTGCGGGCTTAGACGCTGGAGATCAATATCTGATTGGATGAACGCGAAATGGACATGAAGCGGCCGGCCAATACACGAGCGACATGTCTGTGATTGCGTCGGCGTCTGCCGCCTTGCCGACAGATCACCACGGAGGACTGCCGATTAACACCGGAACACTTCCAGCGCGAAACTTCGCGTGCTGGTTTCTGGCGTTATTCGCCGTGACGCAGTTTCCGCTCTATTGGGTGCAGTACCCCGACATCACAGACTTTCCAAACCATCTGGCCCGCATACATACACTGATGCATCTTTCGCAGTCCGGGACGCTGCAGCGCTACTACGAACTTCGCGATCTGCAGATCGGCACCAACCTGGCGATGGAGGTCATCGTACCGGGACTGGCGAGATGGATGAGCCTTTCGCTCGCACTCAAGCTCTTCGCCTCGCTTTCAACATTGCTGTTGACCACTGGCGCCGTCATGGTTGGTCGCGCCATCACCGGCCGCTTCAGCTATCTGCTGCTTGGTGTGTTGGTGTTTGCCAACAACGCGATGTTCCAGCTAGGCCTGTTGAACTACCTCTTTGGCGTTGGTGTCGCCTTCTGGCTTCTATCAGCTTGGATCATCGCGGACAGGCCGGCCGGAGCTCGCCGCTTGATGGTCTTCTCGGCAGGTTGTGTCGTACTGTATCTATGCCATTTGAGTGCCTTGGGCATCTACGGTATCTGTGTCGTCGGATATGAATTGAGTCTCGCCCGCCGCCGAAGCCTCTTCGCATGGCGCTCCCTGGTCTTGACACTGATGCAGTTCGTGCCGGCAGCCATCCTGCATGTGCTGGTGTCGTCGAATTCAGCGGGAAGCTATATACCGGCACCGAGCCCCTACACCGGAATGGGCATATCGATCGTCTATAAGATGATGCTTGTATTCCTAGCACCGGGGATAGGTGTTTCCGGCTATCTGCTCGCACAGATTGCGATCGGCTTACCTCTGGTCCTGGCGCTCTATTTCAGTTTTCGAAGTGGTGCGCTACGGCTGGTCACTCCAGCACGATGGATGGCGGGACTGCTTGCTATTGCGATCGCTTTGCTGCCACCGTCCGGGTTCGGGTCGAATCTAGTCGACATCAGACTGATCCCCGCTTGTTGCCTCCTTGCGTGGTGTGGGTTGGAAGCCACGGAGCGCAGTAGGTGGATGCCGAGCGCCGCGCTGGCGGTAATTGCGTCGGTTGTATTTCTGATCAGTTTGGAGACGACTTATGAGTGGGGAATGCGAGATGGAGAGTACGGACGCGTCAGAAGCGCCTTGCGTCAGGTTCCCGGGGGCTCAAGGATTGCCACGGTTACGCTGGATCATGGCGAAACCACTGCCTCCTCGATTTCGGCCCATGCCGGCGCCTGGAGTGTCATCGACGGCTCAGCATTCCTGTCAAATTTCTACATCTGGCCGTTCCAGCCATTCTGGGTTGCCTACCGCGGACCTTATGCCTCACTAGCCGCGCTGGCGCGAACCGACGATCCGGCTGCAGCACCGCCGGCATATGAAACACTCAAGAACTCCTACGATTATGTTCTCGTATTTGGTGGAGATAGCGCGGCGCGCCTGCGCTACGCGCCAAACGCCGAGGCGATCTATGACTCGCGGTCGCTTCGGCTGCTTCGAACAGGTTCTACAGATCACAGCGGCGTCGTGGGCCGGTGAAAGGCTGATAGGTATTGTCGAAAGCCCGATAGGACTGGTATTGCGCGCGACAACGTTGCACCTGTGTCCGGCCGGATGGGCCGATTGGGCGATGAACGCGAAAATCATAGCACCGGGCGGATCCGGTACAGTCGCGCAAAGCAGGATTGGACGGAGTGCCGCTGCCCGGAATATAGGGCTTTCTCGGGACCGCATCGAGCCCGCGCGGCACCGGGCGGTAGCCCCGGATTTCCTGCGCGGATACGCTGACAAGCTGGGTTGTCAGAATAAAGCCGAGGGCCGCGAATATGATCTTCAAGGCTTTCATCATCGTTCTGTCCTGATCCCGAATACATACATATAAGGACTTGTCGCGTGGATCGCCACTGGCCAGGGTCCGTCGATATTCACGCCATGGCGGCCTGCAAACGGCGTTTTTCTGCGCTCCGGTGCTCACGTACCAAAATGTACGCTGCGCTCCGGTGCTCGAAACCCACCGTTTTCGCCTCGCCCTGACATGAATCTCAACAAGACCCTGGAGCATTTCCGTTTCTGCGAATCACGGAATTGCTCTAACCCTTTTTACGCAATTCCGGACAGAAAACCGCTTCGCACTTTTCCTGGAATTGCTCTAGGTTCTCGTCAAGGGGAACGTCGTTCCCGTCACATGGTTCAACGCTCGAGTTTCCGCATGTCCGTTCGCATCGCTACTTTCAATGTCGAAAACCTCATGAATCGTTTCGATTTTTCGGGGTTCAAGAACAATCTCAACAAGGACCGGACGCTGCAGTTGTTCCAGATAGAGGATGAGGAACAATACCGTCAGCTTGAACAGGGGCGGGCGATTGCCTACGCCGACGACACGCGGCAATTGACCGCGCTGGCGATCGCCGAAACCCATGCGGATATTCTCTGCCTGCAGGAGGTAGACAACATCGGCGCGTTGAACGCCTTCGAGTTTGGCTATCTGTTCAAGATGGTCGGAGAGGGCTACCGGCACAAATTTATGGTCGAAGGCAATGACAGCCGTGGCATCGACGTGGCTGTGCTTATGCGCGATCAGACCCGCTACGGCGAGCCCATCGAATTTACAGGCATGACCAGCCACGCACATCTCACCTATAATGATCTTGGAATTCACACTCCCGAACTGGCGCTGCTGGGAATCGAACCGCATGAACGTATCTTCAAGCGTGATTGCCTGGAAATCGATGTACGCATCGGCGGCAAGACGCTGACGCTTTTCGTCAGTCATTTCAAGTCGATGGGTTCGCCGCGCAACGGCATGGATGGGCGCGCATCGACCATGCCTGTACGGGTGGCGGAAGCGACAGCGGTCCGCCGGATCATCGAGGACAAGTTTGCGACAAGCGGCGGGGCGGCGAGCAAGCGCTGGGTGATTTGCGGCGACTTCAACGACTATCGCGAGAGAGTGGTCATCGGCGGGGATTCGCTGGTTGGATATACCTTCGCGCCAGTAAGCGAGCCAATCAGCAGTCTCGACACTTTGCTCAATGACGGATTTTGCGAGAATCTGGTGGAACGGCGGCCGGTGATGGATCGCTGGACGCTTTATCACACGCGCGGACCAGAAGAGCGGCATCTGTGCCAGCTCGACTATATTCTCGCCTCACCGGCGCTCGTGCGCAGCAATGCCCATGCGGTACCGGATATTATCCGCCGTGGCCAGCCTTACCGGACGATCTTTCCGCCCGATCAAAAGGTGGAGCTCTTTCCGCGCATCGGCTGGGATCGCCCGAAAGCCAGCGATCATTGCCCCGTTTCCGTAACTTTGAGTATGGTTTGAGTAATGCATGATATTCCAGAGAAGACCGTCATCCCGATCAACAACGCGGTGATCCGCATCGACAGTGCGCCGCTTGAATATGGAATTTCAAATGAGGCGGCAATTGCCGCTGGCTGGGTCAGCGCGACGGCTGCCAATCCGGCCATCTTCAATGGGCCATTTTTCATGGCTGAAGAGGCGGGAGTGGCGGACGAGGCGTTCGAGGCGCGATATCATCGCACGCGATTTGCGACGATGATGCACTGGAAGGCCGATACAAGAAACGTGAAGCCTTGGCATATTTTTGCCGTCGGCGTGATCGTTTCAGGGGATAACAGGTTGATCGCCGGGCGCATGGCCGCTTCGACATCGGCAGCGGGCCGCATTTATTTTCCGGCAGGTTCATTCGACGAGGAGGATGTGGCGGGCGATTTCATCGATATTGACGCCAACATGCACCGGGAAGTCGACGAGGAAACCGGCGTCAGGCTCTCCGGGGCCGGAAGGCGCGACGATCGATTATACCTTGTCACTGCCAGTCGCAGCATCGCTTTGTTCCGGCGTCACTATTTCGATATGAGTGGAGAGGCGCTGCTGGAGCATATTCGCGGCCACATCGCGGCTGAAGAGGATTCCGAGCTGGACGACATCACTGCGATTTCCGCCGCGGAGGAAATGGGCGAGGCGACGCCCTGGACATTTCGCACATTTGCCGACTGGCATTTTCGCCAAGGTTAGGATCCGCCTGCACGCTAATGTCACCGTCACAAGGTTTGACTTGTACGGAGGCTACCTTACTCTATTTTTTCCGGACGCTAATAGGGAGAGAGCAAATGGCCGGTCGCCGCTACGAGGTCTATGACGTCTTCACCGACGAGGTGCTGGCGGGAAATCCACTGGCGATCGTGCACGATGCAGACGGCCTCGACGATATTGCCATGCAGCGGATCGCGCGGGAGTTCAATCTTTCCGAAACTGTTTTCGTCCTGCCAGCAAAGAACTCGGCGCATACGGCTTGGGCGCGTATTTTTACGCCCGATTATGAAATGCCGTTTGCGGGACATCCGACCGTCGGGACCGCAGTCGCCCTGGCGCAGAATCGATTTGGCGAAGTCAGGGATACTCAGGACGCGCTGATCATCCTGGAGGAGCAGGTTGGACCCGTTCGCTGCGGCGTCAAGCTAAGCGAAAACGGCGCCTTCGCCGAGTTCGATCTGCCGAAGCTGCCGCAGAGAATCCTCTATAAATACGACAAGATCGCCATCGCCAACGCGTTGCGGCTCGAGCCAAAGGAAATCGGCTTCGAGAATCATGTTCCGAGCATCTGGGATGCGGGCGTACCCTTCATGCTGGTGCCAGTGCATGGACTTGAGGCGGCGGGGCGCATCGTGATCAACCAGATCGCGATGAAGGACGTGGCGCCGACGATCGGTCATCGCCAGCTGCCGGTCTATGCCTATTGCCGCGAAACAATGCTGCATGACAGCCATTTTCACTCGCGCATGTTCGTGAGCGATGAGGGCACCTATGAAGATCCAGCGACGGGTTCTGCTACGGCGGCGTTTGCCGGTGCAATTCATGCGTTCGACGAACCGCTGGATGGCGTCCTGCGCCTGTCGATCGAACAGGGATATGAAATGGGACGGCCATCGCGCCTGCAGCTCGAGCTGGATATCGTCGACCAGAAGCTGACCGGGGGACGCATCGGGGGCTCGGCGATCAGGGTCGCGGAAGGGCGGCTGTTCGTATAGGCCTCAACCGGACGTTGTTCCGGTGAAAAGCCGTCACAAAGTTTTCAAGAAGGGCTGGACAGGCAAGATTTGCCCCGTTATAGAGCCCTCACTTGTCGCCGCCAAACGGCTGACGGGCACATAGCTCAGTTGGTAGAGCAGCTGACTCTTAATCAGCGGGTCGTAGGTTCGATCCCTACTGTGCCCACCAAATTTACTAAAAAAACCAAATAGTTGACTTCGGAGCTTCAAGCTCCGGAGTTGGCTTTTGGTATCAATGAAGCCGGACCTCAGCTCACCAAATCCACGAGCACATCATAGGCGGCATCGATATCGGCTTGTATCGCGGCCTCGACGGCCTTTCCATCGTGAGCGCATAGCGCGGTGAACATCGACTGATGATGCTCGTTGGCTTTGGTGTAATTGCCGGAATCGTGGAGCATGTTGAAGTACGGGCTGACCTGCAGCCAAAGATTCTCGATGATGTTGAGAATGCTTTCCGATTTCGCCGCCTGGTAAATCGAGAAATGGAACGCGTAGTTCGCCCGCAGGTATGATTTGATATCGCCAGAGGCGTTGGCTTTTTCCAGTGCTTTCAGCAGGGAGCGCAGGGTTTCGAGTTCGCTATCCTCGATGCGCTCGGCAGCCCATTTGCCGGCAAGCGCCTCGATCTCGATGCGAACATTGCGCAGATCGGTGAGCTTGGCCCGGCTCAACCGCGGTATGCCGATGGAGCGCCCGGAAACCACGGTCAGCGCATTGGCCGCCGTCAGCCGCCGCAAAGCTTCCCGCACCGGCATGGCGCTGACGCCGAAAGCATCGGCAAGGCTTTGCACGGGAACCATTTCGCCCGGAACAATGCCGCCTTCGAGTATCAGGCTGGCAATCTGGCGATAGACGCGGTCCTGCAGCGTCTCCTTGGAAAGCGGGAGAATCTCAACACCTGGTCTCCTGTAGCCGGCTTCAGCCATTGTTCACCTTTTTCGCGGCGGGTGCCCTTTTATGTGGAATGCAGCGTCCACCACAGCGCGTCAAGAGTTTCTCCTTATCTAACAAATCTTATGCACGATCAATGGTATTTCATCATTGATCTTTGATCAAATGGTGCTAGGGTTGACTGAAGGAACGACGAGAGGGAAGAGGAGCCCGCTCGGAGATGTTTTCCTGTGTGAGGGAGGAACTATAATGGGAATTGGATCGATCATCCGGCGCGCAGCCGCTTGCGCCTGTCTCGTGTCAAGCATGGCCATGATCGGCCACGCCGACGCTGCGGAAAAACACAAGATTTTTCTGAGCATGAGCTTTATCGGCAATGACTGGCAGGCTGAAGCCGCCAACATGGTCAAGGCCATGGCAGCCCACAAGAATTACGCCGACAAGGTCGACCTGCAAGTCCAGGTTGCCGGACCCAATGCGCAACGGCAGATTCAACAGATCAACGCCATGGTCCAGGCCAGTGCTGAAGCCATTGTCATTTTCCCGATTTCGCCGACCGCGCTCAACCAGGTCGTCAAGAATGCCTGCGACAAGGGCGTCAAGGTATTCGCCTATGATGGCGAGATCACCGAGCCCTGCGCCTATAATATAGCGATCGATCAGGAAGAAGCCGGCCGCGTGACAGCGGAATGGCTGGTCAAGAAGCTCAACGGCAAGGGCAATATCATTGCGATTACCGGCGTGCCCGGAACATCGGTCGACAATCTTCGTACGAAGGCGGCCAAGGAAGTCTTCGCCAAACATCCTGATATCAAGATCGTCGGCGAAGCAGTTGGCATGTGGAGCCAGGCTGTCGCACGCACCGAACTCTCGAAGATCCTCGCAACCCGCAACTGGGACGACATCAACGGACTTTGGATGCAGGTCGGCTGCTTTACCGCAAATTCGATGCAGCTCGAAGCAGGCAAGAAGCCCGAGCAGCTTCTTCCATGCGCAGGCGAGGGGTCGAATGGCGGACGTATCCAGATGCTGCCGGCAGGAACCGAAGCCGAGGGTGCGACATCTCCCTATGCACCCTTGGGCGCGCCGCGCATTTCCTATGCGTCACCGCCATATTCGGGCGCTCTCGCGCTGAAGCTTGCCGTCGATGCGATCGAAGGCAAGGAAGTGCCGAAGAAGACTGTACTGCCGCTGCCTCTGGTCACCAACGAGACCATCAAGCTCTGCCAGGAAGGTACGTGGCAAGAAATGAAAGACGGCTGCAACGCATTCAAGCCGTCCATCGTCTCCAATCCGGGCTGGTTTGCGTCGATCTTCTCGGAAAAGACGCCCGAAATCGGTCTTAATGCAGCATTGGTCGGTCAACCCGAGAACTAAGCGCAGGCTTGCGCGGAGTGGCTACCGCTCCGCGCAATTTGGCTTATCCCGATGATTTGAGCAGGACCGGTGGGATGAATTCTCCATTCGAACAATCCGCCATTGAAGTGACCGATATTCGCAAGGCGTTTGGCGCCACGGTTGCCGTCGATGGCGTATCCTTCCGCGTCGAGCCTGGAAGCACCCATGCTTTGCTTGGCGAAAACGGTGCGGGCAAATCCACGATTGTCAAGTTGCTATCGGGACTGCTGCGGCCCGACGAGGGGCACATATCGGTCTTTGGCGAAAGAGCAGCGCTCAATGCCCCAAGGGCGGCGCATGGGCTCGGCGTCCAGACCGCGTTTCAGGAAATGACGCTGGTCAAGGACTTGACGGTGCTCGACAATATGCTGATGCCCTATGCGCCGATGGGGATAACCGGCATGATCAAGCGGTCTGCGGCGCGTCAGGCCATAGCGCAACATTTGCAGGAGATCGAGTTTGCGGTCGATCTCGATGCTGAAGTCGGCACGCTCGACCTTGCCATCCAGCAAAAGATAGAAATTGCCCGCGCGCTTTACCGCAAGCCACGAATTCTTCTCCTGGACGAGCCAACATCGACGCTTGCGGGCAGCGACGTTGAATGGCTGGGCCGGATCATCGCGAAGCTGAAGTCGGCTGGCACGACCATCGTTTTCATCACGCATCGTATGCGCGAGGTGCGAGCCTTCTGCGATACGCTGACTATCTTGCGCAACGGCCGGCACATCACCACGTGCCCAGTTGCCTCCATTACTGACGGACAAGTTATCGAAAGCATTGTCGGCCGGTCGATAGCCCAGACTTTCCCGGCGCGGCCCAAAAGCGATGCCGCATTTGGTGCGCCGGTGTTGGGCGTCCGCAATTTGCAGGCCGGCCACAAGCTGCGCGATGCGAGTTTCGATTTGCGGAAAGGCGAAATCCTCGGCGTTGCCGGCTTGCAGGGCATGGGCCAGCTCGACCTCTTCCTGACGTGTTTTGGCATGACGCAGGTGAGCCATGGCGATATCCTTGTCGATGGGCGCAGGGTCCGGTTTGGTTCGCCTGCAGATGCGCTCAAGCCCAATATTGCGATCGGGCTGGTGCCTGAAGACCGAAAGACGGAGGGCCTGTTCCTGAAGCTTAGCGGAACGCTCAATGCATCCTTGCCGGTGATTGACAGGTTCTCACGATTTGGACTGATACAAAGTGATCTTGAACGCCAGGCGGTGCGTTCTGCTTTCGGTACGGTCGAGGTTGATCAGCGCGCGCTCTGGACCAGGGCGGGTGCTTTCTCCGGAGGCAACCAGCAGAAAATTGCAATCGCCAAATGGCTTGTCGCCCAAAGCCGTATCCTGCTGCTGTTCGATCCGACGCGCGGTATCGATGTCGGCACCAAGCACGAACTTTACGTCATGATGCGCAATTTCACAGACGCTGGAGGTTCGATCCTTTTGCATTCGACCGAAATTCCAGAGCTCGTGCATTTGTGCGACCGGGTTCTGGTTCTTTATGACGGGCGGATTGCGGCATCGCTGTCGCGCGATCAACTGACTGAAGCATCGATCATGCGGCCAGCCCTTGGCCATGACAGCGCAGCAAAAGAGGCCGCCGAATGACGATGACGACCTCGACTGTCACGAGCCGTAACTGGACTTCCCTGTTCAACATGTCGCCTGAGCGGCGCAGCGTACTCATCGCCATCGCCGTGTTTCTTGGCCTGCTTGGTTTGGTAGATTTTGTCAGCAGCGGACCCCTCAGCTATTTTGACGTTTCGTTCCTTTCGAGCGGCGGAGCAACGTCGGCGATTGCTGCAATCGGACAAACGATCGTCGTTCTTTCCGGCGGTTTCGATCTGTCGGCCGGGGCGGTGATTTCGCTGGTCAATGTGGTGTTGGCGCAAGGCATGGACCCAGCGGCGGCACAGACAAGCGTCGTGTATTGGACCTGTGTCGGAATCGGCGTTGGCATGCTGACCGGCGCCTTCAACGGCGTTTTCATCGCATTCTTTCGGTTGCAACCCATCGTGGTCACGCTGTCGACCATGTTCATCATCCAGGGTCTGACGCTGCTGGTAATGGACAAGCCCGGTGGCTTCGTCGCACCTGACCTCGGCACGTTTTATCTTGGTGACGCCATACCCGGCTGGCTGCCCATGCCGCTGGTGGTGATCGGGGTCGTTCTTCTCGCCTGGCTCTGGCTGAAGAACACGCGGTTCGGTACGGCGATCTATGCGGTCGGCAGCGATCCTGATGCGGCTGCCGCCATTGGTGTGAGGGTCAAGCTCACCAAATTCCTGGTCTATGTCATCGCTGGCGGCTGCTATGGGTTGGCCGGCGTCTTCATCAGCGCGCAGACGGGCAGCGCCGATCCACTGGTTGGCAATCCGCTGCTCCTGTCAATGTTCGCGGCCGTGGTCGTTGGTGGCACGCGCCTCGGCGGCGGACGCGGGGGACCGCTCGGCACCGTCTTCGGCGCCTATATCCTCATGATGGTCGTGAATATTCTCCTCGTCCTCAATGTGTCGGCCTACTATTCGACCATCGCGGAAGGAACCATCCTGATCCTTGCAGTCCTCGCTGGGTCGATCTCGTATAGTTCGACCCTCGCCAAACAGCTGCGCGGTGCGCGAGCGCAGTACAACGCCTGGCGTCAGGGCCTGCTGCCCTCGCAGCTCGACCGCACCGACCGGCGGATGAAGATGCCATCCTCGGCCGAAGGCAAACCGGTAGCGTCGTCATTCCTTTCGCGCAACAGCGAGACGATCCGCTATGCGCTGCCTGCGTATTTGTGTCTGCTCGCCGTTGTCATAGTGACTCAACTCTGGCTCGGCCGGGCGATCCTGAACCCGACCTACTGGAACTCGCTGGCAGTTCTGTCCACCTTCCTCGCCATACTGGCTTTGGGGCAGGGGACGGTGATCCTGACTGGTGGCCTCGACCTCTCGGTTCCCTGGACTATCGGCATAGCGGGCATCCTGCTCGCAGGTATCGTCAATGGTTCCGACGCGGCTCTCGTCTACGCTTTGCCCGCCGTTCTTCTCATCGCTTGCCTCATTGGCTTCATCAACGGCATAGGTATCGTCGTGCTTGGTATATCGCCGATCGTCATGACCCTGGCAATGAACGGCATCCTGCAGGGGGTCGCGCTGGTCTATTCGCAAGGAACGCCAGCGGGATTTTCATCGCCGATGCTCCGCTGGTTCATGACGGGCAAAATCTGGGCTGTAACGCCGGTCGTCCCATTCATGGTGCTGTTCATTGTCGCCGCCGTGTTGTTGCTCGGCAGGACAGCCTTCGGCCGCAGGGTCTACGGCATTGGCAATGGACTACGCGCGGCGCAGCTTTCAGGCATCGCCGTCGGACGCACGCTTATTCTTGTCTATGTGCTTTCAGGTCTTTGCGCCGGGCTTGTCGGGGTATTGCTCACGGGCTTCTCGGGGCAAGCAAGTCTTGGCATGGGCGACGATTATCTGCTGCCGTCGATCGCGGTGGTGGTGGTCGGTGGAGCACTGATCACCGGCGGACGTGGTCACTATCTCGGCATGCTGGGAGGGGTGTTGCTGCTCACCGCACTGCAAATGTTCCTGGCGGGAACGACCTTGCCGTACGCTACGCGGGCGATCCTCTTTGGTCTTGTGGTGCTTGGTGCAGTTATGGCGCTTCGTGAGAAGCGGTCTTAGGAGGACGAATGATGAATAAAATTGCTCCGGCATCTGCGGAAGAATTCCTGGGTGGTTTGCGCGATCAACGAGTGCTGGTTACCGCAGGAGCCTCAGGCATCGGCTACGCAATTGCCGCAACGCTTTCACGGCTCGGCGCACGCGTCGCGATCTGCGACATATCCCAATCGCTGCTGAACGAGGCGCAGAAGAGCATTTCGCCGGCTCACGCAACGCTCGCTGACGTGTCGCGCGAAGACGATGTCGACCGGATGTTCGAGGAGGTGTCCTCTTCCTTAGGTGGTCTCGACGCGCTTATCAACAATGCCGGCATTGCCGGTCCGACGGGTGGTGTCGATGAGATCAGCACCGAGGATTGGCGCCGCTGTATCGACATCTGCCTGACCGGGCAGTTCCTCTGCGCGCGGCGCGCCGTGCCGATGCTCAAGGCATCCGGAGGCGGATCGATCGTCAATATGTCATCCGCGGCCGGCAAGCACGGCTATGCTTTTCGCACGCCATATTCGGCGGCCAAGTTCGGGGTGATAGGTTTTACCCAAAGTCTCGCCAAGGAGCTCGGGCCGCATGCGATCCGCGTCAACGCGATCCTGCCTGGCATTGTCGAGGGACCGCGCATCGAAAACGTCATCAGCAACCGGGCCAAGCAGCTGGGCATCTCGCATGAGGAAATGACCGAGCGCTATCTTGAGAACGTTTCGCTGCGGCGGATGGTCAGTCCCTACGATGTCGCGACCATGGTCGCCTTTCTGCTTTCCAATGCCGGTGTCAACATTTCGGGCCAGTCGCTCGGCGTTGATGGCAATGTCGAAACTCTGTGAGGTAGTGATGCAAAAGACAGCGATCATTGGCAGCGGTTTCATCGGCAGAGCATGGGCCATCAGTTTTGCGCGCGCGGGCTATCAGGTGAGCCTTTGGGACCAAGCGCCGGACGCCGTGGCCAAGGCCCGCGGTTACATTGCCGATGTGCTCGCCGACCTTGAGCGGAACGACCTGCTCAACGGGAATTCGCCGGAAGCCGTGCTGTCGCGGATCGTAGCTGAAACTGACTTGGCGAAGGCGCTGGAAGGTGCAATCCACATTCAGGAAAATACCCCGGAGAATCTCGAAACAAAGATCAAGGTGTTTTCGCTCCTCGACGAACATGCCGATGCCTCGGCGGTTATAGCGAGCTCGACGTCGGCCTTGCTGCCATCGAAATTCACCGAGCATCTGAAAAACCGACAGCGTTGCCTCGTGGTCCACCCGATCAATCCACCCTATCTCATCCCTGCGGCCGAAGTTGTTCCGGCCCCCTGGACCTCGGGCGAGGTCGTGGAACGAACTCGTGCGTTTTTGATTGCTGCGGGTCATGCACCGCTGGTTATGAAACGCGAACTCGACGGGTTTATCATGAACCGAATGCAGGGCGCCCTTCTCGAGGAAGCCTTTCGCTTGGTGGCCGACGGGTATGCGACAGTCGAAGATGTCGATATCGGCATTCGGGACGGGCTTGCCCTCCGCTGGTCGTTCATGGGGCCATTTGAGACGATCGATCTCAACGCACCGGGCGGCGTGCGCGACTATGTCGAGCGCTATCAGATAATCTACGAGCGGCTGTTTCCGCAGATGCAGCGCCGTGTCGACTGGGCGGGCGATGTGCTCGAGACCGTCGAGGCCGGCCGGCGCGAAAAGCTGCCGCAGGAGCAGCTGGTCGATCGCCAGGTCTGGCGCGACCGGCGTCTCATGGCGCTTGCGGCGCACAAGAAGAAATCAACGCAGGAGTTCGGACAATGAGCGAGACGACACGAGTGACAAGCGGTTCGAGCGCAAAGGGCAAGGTCATCATAACCTGCGCCATAACCGGTGCGATCCACACGCCGACAATGTCGCCCTATCTGCCAATCACGCCCGACGAGATAGCGAAGGAAGCGCTCGCCGCAGCAGAGGCGGGTGCCGCGATCCTGCATCTCCACGCGCGCGATCCGGAAACCGGCAAACCGGACCAAACCCCGGAGGCATTCGCCAAATTCCTGCCGCGCATCAAGCAGAACACCAATGCCGCGATCAATATCACCACCGGCGGCAGCCCTTACATGAAGGTTGAGGAGCGGGTCAAACCGGCGGCAACCTTCAAACCGGAGGTGGCTTCGCTCAATATGGGTTCGATCAATTTTGGGCTCTACCACCTCGTCGACAAATATAAGGAGTTCAAGTTCGATTGGGAGAAGCCGCATCTGGAGGCCACCCGCGATCTGGTATTCCGCAACAGTTTCAAAGACATAGAGTATATTCTTGCGACCTGCTACGATAACGGCACGCGATTCGAGTTCGAGTGCTACGACATCGCGCATCTCTACAATCTCGCGCATTTCGCCGATCGTGGGTTGGTAAAGCCACCATTCTTCGTGCAGTCGGTTTTTGGGCTTCTGGGCGCGATCGGTACGCATCCCGAAGATGTCGCGCATATGAAACGCACAGCAGACCGGCTTTTCGGTGAGAACTATCGCTGGTCGGTGCTCGGTGCAGGATCGAGCCAGCTTCGCATCGCTGCACAGGCGGCCGCGCTCGGGGGTAACATTCGGGTTGGCCTCGAAGACAGTCTTTGGGCGGGTAAGGGCAAGTTGGCAAAGTCGAATGCCGAGCAGGTTTTGCTCGCGCGCAAGATCATCGAGGGGCTCGGCATGGAAGTGGCGACCCCCGACGAAGCGCGCGCGATCCTGCAACTCAAGGGCGGCGACAAGGTCGCGTTCTAGGAGGGGATGATGCTGCGGATCGAGGTTTTCAGCGAAGATCGCAATCAGCTGGGCGAAGGTCCGCTATGGGACGTTGAGGAACAACGGCTTTACTGGATCGATTCCTACGCACCTGCGGTCTATACCTGCGATGCAAAGGGTGGAGATCGCAAAAGCTGGAACCTGCCGGAACCGGTCGGCTCGCTGGCATTGCGGGAAAAGGGCGGTG
This sequence comes from Phyllobacterium zundukense, assembly GCF_025452195.1. Classification (NCBI taxonomy): domain Bacteria; kingdom Pseudomonadati; phylum Pseudomonadota; class Alphaproteobacteria; order Hyphomicrobiales; family Phyllobacteriaceae; genus Phyllobacterium; species Phyllobacterium zundukense. Next base: position 2,455,169 of record NZ_CP104973.1, read on the forward strand.
CCATCGTTTCGTTGCGCAATGGGTTTCACACGCTGAATTTTGAAACGGGCGCCGTCGAGCTGTTGCATGAGACCCATCCGGGCGAGCTTCGACCGCGCCTCAACGATGGAAAGGTTGACCGCCAAGGGCGCTTTGTTGCCGGTTCGATGGATTTCGAGGAGCGCGACCCGGTTGGTACGCTGTTTCGTCTTGACCCGGACCTTTCGCTGCACACGCTCGATACGGGCATCATTTGCTCCAACGGGCCCTGTTTCAGTCCCGATGGAAAGACACTCTACTTCGCCGACAGCCACATGAAGGCGATCTACGCCTATAGCTATGACACCGCGTCGGGCACGGTCGGATCGCGGCGCGTGTTTACGAGCTTTGATAATCTGCGCGGCTATCCAGACGGTGCGACTGTCGATGCGGAAGGATATGTCTGGAGCGTCGAGGTCTATTCTGGACGGCTCATCCGGTTTGATCCGAACGGTGTGATCGACCGGATTGTCGGTCTGCCGGTCCAATCGACGACGAGCATCACGTTCGGCGGCCCGGATCTCGATATCGCGTATGTCACGTCGATGGCCCGGCCGTTCAACAATCAATATCACCGCGAACGCGAGGCGGGCTGCATGTTTGCCGTGCATGGACTCGGCGTGCGCGGTCTGCCGGAACCGCGTTTCAAGGGATGAGGGAGGAAACATGAAAATCGATGTGGTGGTGGACGTAAAGACTACACTGGGTGAAGGCCCGCTGTGGGATGTCGAACAGCAGCGGCTTTACTGGATCGACAGTTTTGATGGCCGCGTATTTCGAGCGACGGCCGATGGCCGGGAAATCCGCTCCTGGGATGTGCCGATGAAGATCGGCTCGATGGCGCTGCGCAAAGATGGAAATGGTGCCATCGTGTCATTGGCGCGCGGATTTCATCTGCTCGATTTCAAGACAGGCGATGTCGAACTCATCCATGACCCGGAACCGGACAAGTCGGAAAACCGCATCAATGACGGCAAGGTCGACAAGCAGGGAAGGTTTATTGCGGGCTCAATGGACACGATGGAGAGCGGTCCGAACGGCGCACTTTATCGCGTTGATCCTGACCTCAGCATACACAAGCTCGATGATGGGATCATTGTTTCCAATGGTCCATGCTGGAGCCCGGATGGAAGCCTGTTCTATTTCGCCGATTCATGGTCGGGCGAGATTTGGGTCTATGACTATGACCAGGCGACGGGAAATGTGTCCAATCGCCGGACCTTTACCAAGATCGACACATCGAGAGGCGGTGCCGCCGATGGCTCGACGGTCGACGCGGAAGGTTGCCTCTGGAACGCGCAGGTCTATGACGGCAAGGTTGTCCGCTACCGGCCCGACGGAACGGTGGACCGCGTCATCGACATGCCGGTGAAGAAGGTTACCAGCATCATGTTCGGCGGTCCGGATCTGGATATCATCTATGTGACATCCATGGCAAAGCCGCCCTTGCCAAGATTTCCGGGAGATGGCGTTTTGCGCGGCAGCCTTTTTGCGATAACAGGGCTTGGTATCAAAGGTATACCGGAGCCGCGGTTTGCAGGCTGAGAATCCGGCCAACGCGAGTGTAGATCCTAGAACCTTATTTGAGAGATGATCCTTGCACGCTGTCGCGTCGCGACAGGTGCTGTCTCCTGCGGCAGGCGAAAGCTGCGTCTGGTTAGTTGGGATGAGCCGGGGATTGCCGCTTCTGCCGCGGCCACGTCCTCGGGCTTGACGATCAAATCCTTGCAAGCACCGGTCTCGTCCCACAATCTTTTGGCGACAAAGCTATCAACGGCTGTGGTGACCGCACCTGCGGCAAGATCGTTAGACTGTACCCGTTTTTCTGCAATCAAAGCATGAATTGCTTCGCCCAAAATTTCGGCGGAATCGCGGAACGTCACATCGCGGACCTGGTCGAAACGCGCGTTATCTTCACCATCGACGATGCAGTGACGGGCCGTAAAGATCCAGTCATGGATCATGTATGCCGGCGCATAACCCCACGGAGACAATCCTTTGAAGACCTGGGCGATCTTGGGGATAGACCCTCCATCCGTATACATCAAGCCAGGGCGAATGACCGAACCGGGGCGTTGGGGATCGGAACGCCGGAAAATCAGAGGGTCGCCCGGATCGGGCACGAAAAGGAACCTCCCGTCGCCGCTTGATCCTCCTTCGCCGACCCACATGACGAAAAGACTGCCGGCAAAGCTCCCGGTCGGGAGTTTTGAATAGTCGACGGAAGCGCAAGCGCTCAGAACTACAGACAATAACAGCCAAACGACGATCCGAATGAACATAGGTTTGTTTCCCGCATGTGCCTGTAGGCCGTCTACTCAACGCTTTTCGGCAGAGTCATCCTCGTTGCCAGAATTGACATCGTTCGAGCTCAAAGCCGCAGCAATTTGTCCGGCGGTCACTCTTTCGCGCATCGTTGGTCTGGAGCCGTCCTCGGTTATGTCCCTGAACTCGAGGCTGATTTCCCGGTTGGCAGCGACGGCTGCGATGAGGTCTGGATCACGCATGCCCCGATCAAAAAACATCATGACATTTCGTGCCAGCCGGTTGGCGCGCGGATCGGTCTTTGGCGACCTCTTCAGCAGCGCCGAAGCTTGCGCAAAGGCGTGCTCCATTATCTGCCAATCGGCGGACGAATAGGTCAGTTCTTCCGTTCGAGAAAAAGGCATGGTTCCCCCAAAAGTCCAGCCGTCTCTTTACGTAATCAGATGATCATGGGCATTTCAATGGATATATATCTGCATAAGAGGGCCCGGCGCCGGAATCCCTTCAATCAGCGGAATCAAGTCACTTTTGATTCCACCTTCTTATGACGGGTTCAGTGAGGTCGTGTTCATAGCCCAGGATACTTATGCTCGCCGTATCGAGGACGAACAGTCCACCAGCTTCAGGTGGTAATCCGAGCCAACGTGCTGCAAGGACTCTCAAGAAATGAGAGCTCGAGAATATCAGAATCGTGCCATCGGTTTGGCGGAGCTGGCCAATAATCAAATCCGCCCGTGCGCCCACATCCGATGACAGTTCACCGCGCGGACAGCCATCTCGGAACAGACGCCATCCGGGATGTTCGGCGAGAATCTGCTTCGTCGTCAATCCCTCATATGCCCCGTAGTCCCACTCTGCCAATTCGTCCTTCGTCACGGCCTGCGAGCCAAATCCAGCAAGCGCGCACGTCTTCGAAGCACGTTGTGATGGACTTGACCACACAGCGGAGAAAGTCAGGCCCGATAGACGGGCGGCGATATGGCTAGCAGCCTCTTCCCCAACCGGTGTCAGCGGTATGTCTGTACGACCCGTATGCTTGCCGGAGGCACTCCATTCTGTTTCTCCATGGCGAACGAGATAGATCTCCGGAAAAGCGCTGCTCATGTGTACCCCTTTGATAATGAGAGCCGAGCGTCAACGAATCTGCTCGATGTATTTGGTGTGGAACCGGACGTAGCCGTCCTCGGTCTGTTTAAGCTGCGTTTCGATTAACGCATGGAATTCAGGCAGTCTGTAAAAAGGCACACTTGGATAGGCGTGGTGTTCGGCATGATAAGGCATGTTCCATGCAAGCTTGCGCACCAGCCAAGTCGTAGTGGTTGTCCTGCTGTTCTCGAGCATGTTGGCGACATAGGGGCATCGGCCATGCTCGGCCAGAAGATAAATACGCAGGAAAGGTTGTCCCAGTACCGCCGGCAGGACCCATATATACACAAGGACTGCCGTCTGCAGGTAGACGGAGACAGCGATCATGCAGACATAGACCGCAATCATCATTCCTGCCTCGCTGCGGACTTTCCGATGACCTTTTGCTGGCACGAATGGATCGCTGCAATGTCCCGAGGCGTTTATCACAAGCGTCTTGATGTGGCTCCACCAAACGGGAATGCCGGACAGGTGCACGAGATATTGCCGCATGGTTTCTGGCTTGGGGGACATCAACTCAGGATCGTTCTCGGGATCCTGAGTGAAGCGGTGGTGGGCCAGATGAAAATAACGAAACCAGTCCGAGGGCAGCACAAGCAGGACGCTGCAGACGCGCGCGACGCAGTCGTTTAGCCAATCCGTCCTGAATGGCGTGCGGTGGACGGACTCGTGTTGAAGGGTAAAGAGGAACACGACCAGAATGCCCTGCGGTATCATCAAAAGCGGCCATAGAGGCGCCCTCACGGCAATCAACCATCCGAGAAGAATGATTGCGCCCCAATGGAAGGCGAGTTGAAGAAGGCCCGCAAGGTCTGATTTGGCGGTCAGACGATTGCGCTCCTCCGATGTCAACGATGCAATGACAGTCCGGTGGTCCATGCGGCAATGATAATCGAACGAGGCACTTATTTATACAACACTGTCGAATGTCTGGACGTGAAATTTGACTCTCCCGCATGTGCCAAATAATGTGGCGCCGAATCGACTGTTGTTGATGTCCATTGATCGTCGTTATGGGCAGAAAATCATTCAAAATCAAAGCGCTATGATGTTCAAATAATCCTAGTGCTCGATCCGCGGGTCAAGGGCCAGATCTGTAACCACGCCACTATCCTTTGAAAACAGGGCCTTATGGCCCTTTTTCATGCACGCAGGGCAAGTATCGGATTGCCAGCAAATCGTTAGAGGAGATTTCCATGAGCATTCGCCGTATTGAAGTTGGTCCACGCATGAGCCAGGTCGTAGTCCATGGCAACACGGCCTATCTCGCCGGCCAGGTCGGCAGTCCAGGCAAGAGCGTAACCGAGCAGACCAAGGATGTCCTGGCCTCGATCGACCGCCTGCTCAAGGAAGCCGGCACCGACAAATCCAAGCTGTTGCAAGCTATCATTTGGCTCGATGACATGAAGGATTTCGGGGAGATGAATGCTGTTTGGGATGCTTGGGTCGACCCGGCAGATACCCCGGCGCGTGCAACGGGCGAAGCCAAGCTTGCAACACCGGAATACAAGGTTGAAATCATTATCACTGCCGCGATTTGAGAGAATCCACCCTGATGGCCATCTGATGCGATTTTCTGCGCTTCCGGTGCTCATGGACGAGAATGTCCACTGCGCGCCGGTTCTCGAAAACCACACCAGCTGTCTCATCAAGCTGAATTCTCTGATTCGACTCTTGCATAATCCAAATTTCGCCAATCCAGTCGGATCACAAAATTATCCCCGCTGAGTCACCAGAATAGTTGGCGTCGTGGCAGGAATACTCAAGTAAATTGCTTGAGCGCACTGGATTTTTGGCGCGGAAATGAATAGAGTCCGCGCTTCTCCGGATTGCCGTAGTGGCAATTCTTCAAACGCTTGTCTGATTGTGGCTCATCTCCTTCCGCAAGGCGAGACAAGCATGGGTAAGGAAAACGATTGCAAGTTCTCGTCCGTGATAACAATGTTGAACAGGCCCTTCGGGTCCTGAAGAAGAAGATGCAGCGGGAAGGTCTCTTCCGCGAAATGAAGGCGCGCCAGGCTTTTGAAAAGCCATCCGAGCGCCGTGTCCGTGAAAAAGCAGAAGCCGTTAGCCGTGCCCGCAAGGCTGCACGCAAGCAGGCTCAGCGCGAAGGCCTGTTGCCGGGTCCAAAGAAGAAGGAACGCGTTGCCCGTCCAGCTGGCAACAATGGCAGTGACTTCAACAACCGATAATTCATGACCGGTTCATCCGGTCATTTCATAAGCGCGACAGAACCCGCATGGTCCAGGCCGTAGCGGGTTTTCGTTTTTAAAAACCTTTCGATAACTTCATTTTGATGGTCATCCGAAGCCATATAGCCGGTTTCCAATAAGTGCCTGCTTGTGCTGTGGCCGCGGCTTCCTATTCATACCTCACAGAATCATCCCGTATGGAGACAGGTCGAAATGGCACTCAAGCTCAATATCATCATAGCTAGCACGCGGCCGGGTCGCGGTGGTCCGGCGGTTGCAAACTGGTTCAGTGAATTTGCCAAGCAGGATGGCCGCTTTGAACCTGTTCTCATCGACCTTGTTGAGATTAACCTGCCGATCTTCGACGAACCGAATCATCCCAAGATGAAGAAGTATGAACACGCTCACACGAAGAAGTGGAGTGCGATCATCGATTCAGGCGACGCTTATGTCTTCGTCACGCCGGAATATGATTACAACGCCCCGCCGTCCTTGACGAACGCGTTGATCTATTTGTTCCAGGAGTGGAGCTACAAGCCGGCGGGTTTCGTCAGCTATGGTGGCGTATCGGGTGGGCTGCGTTCCGTTGAGTCCGTGAAGGGACTGATCGCCGGCCTGCATATGATGCCTATCCCAGAAGGTGTGCCTGTTGCGAACTATCGGCAATTCATCAATGACGAAGGCGTGTTCCAGCCAAGCGATCTGATGAAAACCGGTGCAACGACGATGCTGACCGAATTGCTCAAGTGGGCGACGGCTCTCAAACCTTTGCACACTTCGTGATCTATTGACCCGCTTGACAAGTGCGTCATCAGCGGGTCACATAAACACATTCACCAGGGGGGTCCCGACAAGGGGCTGAGATACTGCTGGCTTTTGCAGCGCAGTGACCCGTTGAACCTGATCCAGTTCATACTGGCGTAGGGACGGTGCAAAAGTCTTCGCATAGAGTGTCTCGGCACTCGGTCTCTGTTCAGACTCGCGAACTCCTTTCATCCTTCCGGCACAGAACTGGGTTTCCACGCACTTGCTGCGCCATGCGTCCGTTTGGATGGACGCCTAAAGGTCGCAGCAACACTTTTAATGGCTGGTGATCCTTGGGGTCATGAGCGGGCAAAGGAACCTGATGATGACCGTTTTTAATCCAACTGTTTCAAACACGCCGACCGTTTCGACAGGAGCACTGCCGGCCTCGACCAAAATTTACAAGACCGGACACATTCATCCAGATATCCGCATCCCCATGCGCGAAATTGCGGTTCATCCGACTGCGGGTGAGCCCAACGTCACAGTCTATGATTCGTCAGGTCCGTATAGCGATCCGTCAGCAGAAATCGATATTGCCAGGGGCATCCCGCGTGTTCGCGAAAGCTGGCTCGCCGCGCAGGGTAATGTCCATTCCTATGATGGCCGCCGTGTCATTCCGGCGGATAATGGCTTTGCCACGGGCGAACGGCTGACGCCGGAATTTCCCATCCGCAACAATCCGTTGAAGGCAAAGGACGGCAAAGCCGTTACCCAGCTTGCTTATGCACGGGCAGGTATCATCACGCGGGAAATGGAGTATGTCGCGATCCGCGAAAATCTGGGCCGGGAGAGTGCAAAGAATGGTGTGATGCGCGATGGCGAATCGTTCGGGGCATCAATCCCCGATCACGTGACACCGGAATTCGTCCGCGAAGAGATAGCGCGAGGCCGGGCAATCATTCCTGCCAATATCAATCATCCCGAGCTTGAGCCGATGATCATCGGGCGCAACTTTCTGGTCAAGATCAACGCCAATATCGGCAATTCCGCAGTGACATCTTCGATGGCCGAGGAAGTGGAAAAGATGGTCTGGGCTACGCGGTGGGGCGCGGACACGGTGATGGATCTCTCCACCGGGCGCAATATTCACAATATACGCGAATGGATTATCCGGAATTCGCCGGTGCCGATCGGTACGGTGCCGCTCTATCAGGCGCTGGAAAAGGTTGATGGCATTGCCGAGAACCTCACATGGGAGGTTTATCGCGACACGCTGATCGAGCAGGCGGAGCAGGGGGTAGATTACTTCACCATCCATGCCGGCGTGCGATTGCATTACATTCCGCTGACCGTGAACCGCGTCACGGGCATTGTCTCGCGCGGCGGTTCGATCATGGCAAAGTGGTGCCTGCACCACCATCGCGAAAGCTTCCTCTATGAGCATTTCGAGGAGATCTGCGATATCTGCCGTGCCTATGATGTGAGTTTTTCGCTGGGAGATGGACTGCGTCCCGGCTCGATCGCCGATGCGAATGACGCGGCACAATTCGCCGAACTGGAAACGCTTGGCGAACTCACCCAGATTGCATGGGCCAAGGATTGCCAGGTGATGATCGAGGGCCCCGGCCATGTGCCGATGCACAAGATCAAAGAGAATATGAACAAGCAGCTCGCAGTTTGCGGCGAGGCGCCATTCTATACGCTCGGACCGCTCACGACGGATATTGCGCCCGGTTATGATCACATCACGTCCGGCATCGGTGCCGCGATGATCGGCTGGTTCGGTACGGCGATGCTTTGCTATGTAACGCCGAAAGAGCACCTTGGTCTGCCGAACCGCGACGATGTCAAAGTCGGCGTGATCACTTACAAGATTGCCGCTCACGCTGCTGACCTTGCCAAGGGGCATCCCGCAGCTCAATTGCGCGATGACGCGTTGTCACGGGCGCGTTTTGAGTTTCGCTGGGAGGATCAGTTCAACCTGTCGCTCGACCCGGAAACGGCGCGTCTCTACCACGATGAAACATTGCCCAAGGAAGCGCATAAGGTGGCGCATTTCTGCTCGATGTGCGGGCCGAAATTCTGCTCCATGCGGATCTCTCACGACATCCGTGCCGAGGCGCAAAAGGAAGGCATGGCTGCCATGGCGGAGAAATTTCGCGAGGGCGGCGATCTCTATATGCCGTTGAACAAAGGCGCCTGAGGGAATGAACGTTCTCGTAAAGGGTTCTGGCGTGGCCGGTTTGTCGGTCGCCCACGAATTGAGGTCACGCGGCGCGCGCGTGACGGTGGTCGACCCGCAACCGGGCAGTCGCGCGGCTGCATCCTGGTTTGCAGGGGGGATGCTTGCGCCTTATTGCGAGCGGGAAAGCGCCGAGCAGACAGTTGTCGAGCTCGGGCTTGGTGCCGCTGACTGGTGGGAAGCGGCGCTGCCCGGCTCCGTGACACGCAATGGTACGCTGGTTCTGGCGCCAGTCCGTGACGTCAGGGAGCTTGAACGGTTCGGCTCGCGAACTTCAGAGTTCGAGTGGGCTGACGAAGATACTATTGCAACGCTGGAGCCTGACCTTGCCGGGCGTTTCCGCAGGGGCCTGTTTTTCAAGGATGAAGCACACTTTGATCCTCGACACGTCTTGATCAGCCTTGCGGCGAAACTGGCGGAAGCAGGCGTTGCATTCGAAACCGATCCAGTGCGGACCGCGACAACCGGTTTCGATCGGACCGTTCAGTGCACCGGCTATTCCCGCGAAGATCAGACCATGCGCGGCGTGCGCGGTGAAATGCTGACCCTGCGTACCTCAGATATCTCCTTGTCACGTCCTGTCAGGCTCGTTCACCCGCGCTTTCCCATCTATGTCGTGCCTAGGGTGGATCACACGTTCATGGTTGGTGCAACGATGATCGAAAGCGACTCGGCGGGTCCGATCACCGTGCGCTCGATGATGGAATTGCTGAACGCGGCCTATAGCCTGCACCCCGCCTTCGGTGAGGCCGAGATCGTCGAAACTGGGGTGGGCATTCGACCTGCCTATCCAGACAACCTGCCGCATGTCATGCGCGAGGGTAACACCATCAGCATCAACGGGCTTTACCGGCACGGTTTCTTGCTTGCCCCAGCGATGGCCATGCAGGTGGCGGACATGGTTTTGAATGAAAGGACAGCAACCCGATGAAACTTCTCGTCAATGGAGAACCGCACGATGTATCGGCGCAATCGCTCGATGCTTTGCTTGCCGAACTGGAGTTCGAAGGCGAATGGCTGGCGACGGCAGTCAATAGCGAGTTGGTCCGGGCGACCGAGCGGCAGGACTGCCATTTAAGCGAAGGCGACCGCATCGAAATACTGACACCCAAACAAGGCGGATAGAATGAAGCGTGATCACTACATGAATTTATTAGCGGTATTGCCCATGTGCGTGGTTCGACAAGCTCACCATGAGGGAGATTTGTGGACTGCAAGTGCAACCATCGACGCTTCAGGACTTGATTCCTTGCAGACAAACCATTTCCCTCATGGTGAGCTTTTCGAACCACGCACATCGGTGATGCAGCCAATTGCGCGCGCTGGGTGGATGACATGTTGAATTTTTACGGGGCAAACGTGTCCTCACGCGTGTTGCTGGGAACAGCGCAGTATCCTTCGCCCGCCATCCTTATGGATGCAATCAAGGCATCCGGCACGGAAATTGTCACCGTCTCGCTGCGGCGGGAAATGGCAGGTGGCAAATCCGGCGACAAGTTCTGGTCGCTCATCCGGTCGCTTGGAACGCATGTACTGCCGAACACGGCCGGATGTCATACGGTGAAAGAAGCTGTGCTCACGGCGCAGATGGCAAGGGATGTCTTTGCGACCGACTGGATCAAGCTCGAAGTCATTGGCAGTCATGATACGTTGCAGCCGGATGTCTTCGCACTGGTCGAGGCTGCCCGGATATTATCCGATGACGGCTTCAAGGTGTTTCCCTATACAACAGACGATCTGATAGTCGCCGAGCGGCTGCTGGAAGCGGGTTGCGAGGTTTTGATGCCATGGTGCGCGCCGATCGGCTCGGCGCTCGGCCCGCTCAATTTGCATGCACTGCGTTCACTACGGGGCAATTTCCCCGACGTTCCGATGATTGTCGATGCGGGTCTCGGGCGTCCATCCCATGCTGCGACGGTCATGGAACTCGGGTTTGATGCCATCCTGCTGAACACAGCCGTAGCGAAGGCCGGCGATCCCGTAGCAATGGCAAGCGCTTTCGCCAAGGCAGTCGATGCAGGGCATGCGGCCTTTCACGCAGGCATGCTGGAGCCTCGCGACGTTGCCGTTCCGTCAACACCCGTGATCGGCCGGGCGGTTTTTACCTGATGGTGCGAAGTTGGCTTAGCTATCAAGCAACTCTGCGACTTTACGGTTATCGCCGTAAATGAGGCAATCGGCGATCGTCGTCTTGTCCAGAACCGCACGGGTGACATTGGCGACTTCATTGAAGACGTGGCGTATTTCGCATGTCGCTTCGTCCTGGCAATCCTCGCAGCGGCGATAGGCAATCTTGCTCAGGCAGGGCAGAGGAGCAATCGGACCATCAATGAGGCGCAGCACCTCGCCGAATGTAATTTCTTCGGCCGGCTTTAGCAGCAGATACCCGCCCATCTTGCCGCGACGGCTTATCACTATACCCTGGTGCTTCAGATCCAACAGTATCTGTTCGAGAAACTTCTTCGGGATATTCTGTTCTTCAGCGATATCCGAGATGAAGAGAGCTTTCTCGGCATCTGCTCTGGCCAGAACGACGAGCGCCCGCAGAGCATATTTGGCCTTTTGCGATATCATTTCTTCTTTGCCTGGCTACCGGTGTGGTGCAGTCATAGTCCCCCGGGTCGGATTTTCTAGTGTAAAAATGTTAAAAAATAAGTTTTTTTGCGGCCGAGGAATGTCTTAAAAATGGTATGTAAGGCGCTGAAAAATAATAATTCATTAAGAAGTTGGTGCCGACGGCGGTGCGGGGCCCGTAATTCCAATACACGATTAAATAGGTAGAGATTATTGACAAATGATTTCAAGCCGTCATCATTGGCCATCGGTTGACCTAAAGGCAACTGCACTCTGCAACCGGATTGTTTGATGGAGGTCGCAATGTACAGTGAAGTATCAGGTATATTTAACCGGGCAGAACGCCTGTGGCGGAACGTTTTTGCGGCTGAAACTCTTGAGTGGAATGCGAGCGATCCCAAGCAACGTGATCGCGAAGAAACCGTGGCCAAGAAAAACCGCAACTGGACCGAGGAGGACTTCCTCTGGTGCTGGCAGCACCGCGGATTTTGGTGACAATTCCACCAGCTTGCCTTCCAGGCACGCGGCTTGGGCCGCAGTTGACCGGCCAGCTGTGTTCAGCTCTGTTTGCAGTATTTGATTTCAACTGGCCCAACTATATTAGAAAATAAATTCTTTCGCATCGACGATTTTACCGCCACTCTCGCAAAAAATGTCCGACACCTTCGTGCGGGCGAGGCCGCGGGAGTATTCAATGAAAAGACTGTTTGTATATGCTGCTCTGGCTCTCAGCGTGAGTTTGACGCCGGTCAAGGCTGCAGACGAACCCACCGAGATTCTTAATGTTTCCTACGATATCTCGCGCGAACTTTATGGGCAGATCGACAAGGCCTTTACTGCCAAATATAAACAGCAATCCGGTAACAATATCACGGTCAACCAGTCGCATGCGGGTTCTTCCAAACAGGCCCGCTCGATCCTCGAGGGTCTTGAAGCCGATGTCGTCACTTTCAACCAGGTGACAGATGTTCAGGTTCTGCATGACAAGGGCAACTTCATTCCCGCCGACTGGCAGTCGCGACTGCCGAATAACTCTTCGCCGTACTATTCTTTGCCGGCGTTTCTCGTGCGATCCGGCAACCCGAAGAATATCAAGAACTGGGATGATCTGATTCGCGATGACGTGAAGGTCGTTTTTCCGAACCCCAAGACCTCCGGCAACGCACGTTACACCTACCTGGCGGCTTATGCCTTTGCGCTTGAAAAGTTCAATAAGGACGACGCCAAGGCGCAAGAATTCGTGAAAAAGCTGCTCGCCAATGTGCCGGTGTTCGACACAGGTGGCCGTGGATCAACGACGACCTTTGCCGAGCGCGGTATTGGTGACGTACTGATCACCTTCGAGGCAGAAGTCCTCGGAACACGCAAGCAACTCGGCGAGGACAAGTACGAAGCGGTTGTCCCGCCCGTGAGCCTGCTTGCTGAGTTTCCGGTCACAGTGGTCGACAAGGTCGTGGATAAACGCGGCTCGCGCGCGATCGCGGAGAATTATCTGAAGTTCCTCTATTCGCCGGAGGGGCAGGATATTCTCGCGCAGAACTACAACCGTGTGAACGACGAGACGGTGAAGGCGAAATATGCATCGCAATTTCCGGAAACTCGCCTGCTGACTGTCGAAGATGTCTTTGGCGGTTGGGCAAAAGTGACCAAGGATCAGTTCTCCGAGGGCGGAACGCTTGACAAGGTGTTCACCAAGCGCTGAGCCTGACCGGAACGCAGTGCGATTCAGAGCCGCGCTGCTTTCTTTTCAACCTGCGCTTGCGTTCATCCGAGCATAGGCTAGAAACTGCTCATGTTTTCACGTTCCAGTCAGCGAGGAATATTGCCGGGTTTCGGTCTCACTCTTGGTGTGACCCTGCTTTATTTCGTCATCATCGTTGCGCTGCCGCTTTTGGCCATGTTGTACAAATCCGTCAACCTTGGCTGGGCCGACTTCTGGAGCATCGTGTCCTCGGAGCGCGCGCTTGCGACCTACCGCATTACCGTCGGTTCAGCGGCGCTTGCAACAGTGCTCAACGCGATTTTCGGTGTATTGCTGGCTTGGGTTCTGGTTCGGTATGATTTTCCGGGACGGCGCCTTCTCGATGCGGCGGTTGATCTGCCTTTTGCGTTGCCGACTGCGGTTGCCGGGCTTGCGTTGGTCACCGTATTTTCCTCGAACGGCTGGTTTGGCCAATATCTGGAGCCGTTGGGAATAAAGGTTGCCTATACGCCGCTGGGTATTGCCCTTGCGATGATGTTTACCAGCATTCCTTTTGTTGTCCGGACAGTGCAGCCGGTGCTGGAAGACGTTGCCGCCGATGTCGAGGAAGCCGCGAGGTCGTTGGGCGCCACCAACTGGCAGATATTCGCCAGGATTATCTGGCCAGCGATTTTTCCGGCATTCATTGCAGGATGCAGCCTTTCCTTTGCTCGCAGCCTTGGTGAGTTCGGCGCGATAGTTTTCATCTCCGGCAATTTGCCATTCGAGACGGAAGTCATGTCTCTTCTCGTGTTTATCCGCCTCGATGAGTATGACTACCCTGCAGCCGCAGCATTGGCGACCGTGATGCTGGTCACTGCGTTCGTAATGCTTTTTGTCACCAACTCAATTCAAGCCTGGCAGTTGCGTTATGCAGACCGCAACTAGTCTCGTTTCGCCAGCGGCTATAGGACAACCGTCGCGACCGCATGGCATAAAGCCTTCGCGACTGTCGCAGCGTTTGCTGACTACCTCGGCCGTCGTCCTGTCGATCCTGTTCATCGGCGTGCCTATGGCAGCGATTTTCACCTATGCTTTCCGGGAAGGTATTGCGGTCTATTTCTCGCAGATCGCGCAACCCGCAACTCTACACGCAGTCTGGTTGACGGTTCTCACGGCGATCGTCGTGGTGCCCATCAATATGATCTTCGGGATATGTGTGGCGTGGCTGGTGACGCGGTTTCGTTTTCCTGGCCGGCAGTTGCTGATTACCCTGATCGAGATACCCTTTTCGGTATCGCCGATCGTCGCTGGTGTGACTTATCTGTTTCTCTATGGGAGCCAGGGCCTTCTTGGGCCGTTGCTTGAGAGTTACGACATCAGGATCATGTTCACTGTTCCTGCGATATTTCTTGTGAGCCTGTTCGTAACGAGCCCGTTCGTGGCACGTGAGCTTATTCCGTTGATGCAGGCGCAGGGTAGTGAGGACGAAGAAGCTGCGATCACCCTCGGTGCGACCGGGCTGCAGACATTTTTCTATGTCACATTGCCGAATATCCGCTGGGCACTGCTCTATGGCGCGGTCCTTTGCAATGCTCGTGTTATGGGCGAATTCGGTGCTGTTTCCGTTGTTTCGGGCGCCATTCGTGGTCAGACCAACACATTGCCGCTCCAGATTGAACTTCTGTTCAATGATTACAATGTCACCGGCGCGTTTGCTGCCTCATCGACACTGGCCTTGATCGCCGTCGTGACGCTCATCCTCAAGTATTTGCTTGAACGCAAGCAAACGAGTTAGAGCCTTATGCTGCTCGTTGAGCGCGAAAATCCTGCTGCGGTCTGCGCATTGCATCCGCCAGAATATGCGCTTCCGGCCATGAGCCGAAGCCGCTTTCAATATTGATGTGTCCGGCATTTTTCATATCGACAAAGCCCGAGCCCCAAACACCGGCCAGAGCTTCTGCCTTGTTGAATGACATATAGGGATCGTTGCGGCTGGCGACCACGATTGAAGGGAAGCCAAGCTTGTGGCGTGGCAGGGGCGCAAAGCTGCGGAACTTGGAATCCTGAACGGCCATACGTTCGGCGTCGGCTGGCGCAACCAGAACTGCACCCGCGATATGCGCTGCCGATGGACGGCTGGCGAGATGCGTGACGAGAACGCAGCCGAGGCTATGCGCGACCAGCACAGCGCCGGGTGTTTCGGCAAGGGTCGCCTCAAGAATATGAAGCCATTGACATAGGACCGGATTGTCCCAGTCGTCTTGTTCGACAAGGCGCGCCGTTTCGTCCTCCAGCAGCCATTGCTGTTGCCAGTGGCCTTTTTCGGACCCGCGATATCCCGGAATGATCAATGTCGTCATGCGCCACCACTCCTTTTGTGTAAATTGCCTGGAGACGAATTCGTAATGTCGCCTCAAAATAGGGTGGCTACGTTGATCCATGAAGGAACAGCGCACTAAACTCGGTCAGAAATGGAAAATATTCCCTGCGCGAATGGCGGTCATCGTAAAATGACCCGTCAGGTATCGCTGTCTTTCTTGTACCAGCGCAACAGCAACTGCGAGCGTTCAAAATAGAGTACGACAAGCAGCGATAGGGCAAATGGAATCAACAGGTAGAACAAGCGGAAAATGATAAGCGCGGCCAATACGTCGGCCTGATTCATATCGGGCAAACCGGTGAGGAAGACCAGTTCCAGTACGCCGAGACCGCCGGGTGCGTGGGAGATCAGCGCCGCGGAAAATGATACGAGAAAGATCCCGAGTATAATGAGAAAGCCGGGATTGCCTGCTGTGGGAAGCGTAAAATAAATGATAGCGGCGGCACCGATGAGCTCCAATGGCCCGACGATCAGTTGCTGGGCGACCACTGGCAAACGCGGATATTCGAGCGTAAAGCGCCGAATGCGCAGCGGCCGAAAATGCAGCCAACTGCCGAACACATAAAGCATGACGATTGCCAAGGCACCGAAACCCAGCACATAGCTCAGGGAAATCGGCAGCTCGGCATTGAAACGCTGAAGGAGATGCGGCTCCAAGAGCAGAACGACTGCACTCAGTGTCAATACCCCCAACATGAAGGTGAATGAACAGAAGGCTATGAGCAGCGCGATCTCAGGGCCGCTCATGCCTTGCGAGGAATAGGCGCGATACCGAACCACAGCTCCAGAGAGAACCGAAGCGCCGATATTGTGCGAAAGTGCGTAGGTGGTGAACGAACAGAGCGCGATGAACAACCAGGAAATCTTGCGGCGCAGGTGTAGCAGCGCAATGCGATCATAGCCGGCCAAGGCGGCGTAGGCGACGAGGGATGCAAGGCCTGCCAGAATCCAGCGATGTGCAGGAATGGCATAAAGGCTATGAATCACGTCATCCAGCGAGATGCTCCGCAGCTCCTTGTAAAGGAGCCATACGGAAATCCCGACGGCGGCCAGCCCAACGACCGGCCATACGTAATCCTTTAATTTCATGCTTTTACCCGCTCGCCCATTCTTATTTTATACCGCTTTTGTTGCTTCTAGACGGTCCGATTTCTCCGGCTTGGGGTCCTCGAGGTCGAGGATGTGGGCGACGATTCCGCGCGCTATTTCACGTTCACCCATGATGACCGCGTCCGCGCCAAGATCTTGCAAATGCTGAACCTCCGCATCTGAGTGAGCCCGCGCCAAAATGCTGATGACGGGGTTTGCGGCGCGGGCCTTGACCACGATCTGTCCGGCCTCAAAAGCGTTCGGAATGGCAATGATCAGTTGACGGGCCTGGGCAAGATTGGCGGCGGCGAGGATATCACCATTGGCTGCGTTGCCGACGATCGTTTCAATGTTCTCGTCATGCAGTTTCGCTACAGTTTTGTCGGCGTCCTCGATAACGAGAAATGGCTTGCCGACTTCTTTAAGCGCCTCACCGACAAGACTGCCGACACGGCCATAGCCAACCAGCACGGCATGGTCCGTAAGCGTGGTTGGGCGAATTTCCACATCGGGTGTTTCAATCGCCGCCAAATCTTCTGTAGTCGGTTCTTCGGTTGGCACACGCTTTTCGAGCCGCGGCTTCAGGTACGTAACGCCTGCGAACACCAATGGGTTGAAAAGTATCGACAGGATGGCACCGCCGAGAATGAGATCGCGGCCTTCCTCCGGCAACATGCCCAACCCAACGCCAAGCTCGGCGAGAATGAAAGAGAATTCACCGATTTGCGCCAGGCTTGCGGAAATGATCAGGGCGGTGCCCGTTGGATAACCAAAGGCGCGGACGATGAAAAATGCCGCGAGCGATTTGCCAACGACGATGATTGCGAGCGTTGCAAGCAGCGGCAAGGGATCATTGACGATTGTCATCGGGTCGAACAGCATGCCGACCGAGACGAAAAACAGCACCGCAAAGGCGTCGCGCAACGGTAGGGATTCTTCCGCCGCGCGGTGGCTGAGTTCGGATTCGCTCATGATCATGCCGGCGAAGAACGCGCCGAGCGCCAGCGACACGCCGAACAATTTGGCCGCACCGAAGGCGACGCCCAATGCGATCGCCAGTACAGCCAGGCGGAAAAGCTCGCGCGAACCG
The DNA here is from genome assembly GCF_025452195.1 of Phyllobacterium zundukense. Classification (NCBI taxonomy): domain Bacteria; kingdom Pseudomonadati; phylum Pseudomonadota; class Alphaproteobacteria; order Hyphomicrobiales; family Phyllobacteriaceae; genus Phyllobacterium; species Phyllobacterium zundukense. The sequence continues at coordinate 2,472,596 of NZ_CP104973.1, forward strand.
GTATGTGCGATCGCATGCAGGGTCCAGGGGATTACCCTGCGCCCGACGATGAGCATGACAGCAACGAAGGCAGCAACCTTGCCAAGTGTCAGTGCTATTACACCGCTGATGCCAAGATCGAAATATCTGACGATTGGATCGCTCGCGGCCCGAACCATATCGCCCGTTTCACTATCGCCATTGATGGCGCCGGCAATAGCTGGCAGCAGGACGAGGGCAAGAACCATGGCAAGATCTTCGACAATCAGCCAGCCAACAGCGATACGCCCTCGTTCTGTCTCGATCAGGCGCCGTTCCTGCATCGCACGCAGGAGAACCACGGTACTTGCCACCGAGAGTGCAAGGCCGAAGACAAAACCCGCTTGCATGCTCCAGCCGAGAATCCAGGCAAGGCCGGCGCCCAATAAAGTCGCTACCAAAATCTGCACGATGGCGCCGGGAATTGCGATGGCGCGAACCGAGAGAAGATCTTTCAAGGAAAAGTGCAGACCGACGCCAAACATGAGCAGAATGACGCCGATCTCGGCGAGCTCGGAAGCCAACTCCTGATCGGCGACAAAACCGGGAGTATGCGAGCCGGCCAAAACACCGGCGACGAGATAACCGACAAGGGGCGGAATACGCAGACGATTGGCAATCGCACCGAAAATAAAGGCCAGAACCAGACCTATGACGATTGTCGCAATCAGCGGCGTTTCATGAGGCATATGTCGGCGTCTCCCTCGTGAGATGATCAATGGTTAAAGGCAATGGGTCCTGCGAACAGGTGCTGTCGCAGCAGTATTGCGTACCTCCGGTGGCTTGCAAACCGATTTCATCGGCTCTGCGGCGCAGGAAACGCGATTTTTTCCCTGCGCCGCAAATAGTTAGCGTTGAACGCTAAGTTGGGGGCCGGTCAGCCTTGGACGGCCGGCTTTTCGCCCGAGCCAATGCGCGAAGCGTGGTTCTTTTCCCACCATGTCCCGAGCAGCAAGAGAATCGGCGCTGCGATGAACAGTGACGAACTCGTGGCAATGACTACGCCGAAGAGCATCGGCAGAGCAAAGTTTTCCACGGCCTTGCCGCCCCAGATTGCCATGGGAAGCATGGCAAGGAACACGGTCAGCGAAGTATAGATACAACGCGCCAACGTCTGGTTGATACTCAGATCGATAATCTGACGCAGCGGCATCTTCTTGTGGATGCGCAAATTCTCACGCATTCGATCGTAAACGACGACCTTGTCGTTGACCGAGTAACCGATGATGGTCAGCAGAGCGGCGATGGCCGTGAGGTTGAAATCGAGCCCCATCAGCGCAAAGAAGCCGACGGTTTTTGTGGTATCGAGGATCAACGTGGCGATTGCACCAAGCGCGAAGTGCCATTCGAACCGCCACCAGATGTAAAGCAGCATGGCAAGGCTGGCAAGGGTAACGGCCAGGACACCTGATCGTGCAAGCTCCTGACTGACCTTCGGCCCAACGACTTCCGAACTCTCGATCTTCACACCGGGATCAAGCTGCTGAACGGAAGCCCTGACCTTGGTGACAGCAGCGGTCTGCGCCTCTTCACCGCCGTCCTGACGCTGGACGCGGATGAGCACCTTGTTGTCGCCGCCGGCCTGCTGGAGGGCGACTTCACCGAGACCGAGGCCTTCAAGAGTCGAACGCATCGTGGCGAGGTCCGCGGGTTTGGACGTCGTAACTTCCACCTGGATACCGCCCTTGAAGTCGATACCGTAGTTGAGGCCAGGATGGATGAAGAGGATGACCGAAGCGATCGACAGGAAGATCGAAACGCCGATACCGAAGAAACGCGCGTTCATGAACGAGATGTTGGTATTTTCCGGTACGAGCTTGAAGAGGTGCTCGATACGGATCGTCTTCATCTTCCGGCGCCGGACGATAGCCGTCATCATGACACGGACGACCGTAACCGCCGTGAACATGGAAACAAGCGCGCCTATTATCATGGTGATGGCAAAGCCGCGTATCGGGCCGGTGCCGAAGAGGAACAGCAGCAGCGTCGCGATAAGGTGTGTGGCCTGCGAGTCAATGATTGTCGAATAAGCGAGCTTGAAGCCGCGATCGACCGCAGCCATTGCACCGATACCTTTGCGTGCTTCTTCACGGATACGTTCGTTGATGAGGATGTTCGCATCAACAGCAAAGCCGATACCGAGGATGATGGCGGCGATGCCGGGGAGCGTCAGTGTCGCGCCGAGCAGGCTCAAAATGCCGAACGTAAGAATGACGTTGAGAGCAAGCGCCAGATTGGCAATCAGCCCCCAACCGCTATAGAGGACGAATATGAAGCCCACCACGAGTGCGAAGCCGATGAGGCCCGTGAGAACGCCCATCTTGATGACATCGCCACCAAGGTCCGGACCCACGGTACGTTCTTCGATGACCGTCAGCGGCGCCGGCAAAGCGCCAGCACGAAGCAGCGCAGCGGTGGTGACCGTATCCTGAACCGTGAAATTACCCGTGATCTGGCCGGAGCCGCCGGTGATCGGGACCTGGATGACGGGCGCTGTCAGGACCTTGCCGTCGAGCACAATGGCAAAGGGACGACCGACATTCTGGCTGGTGATATCGGCAAACTGACGCGCACCGACGTTATCGAAGCGGAATGAAATGATCGGCTGGTTGGTTTGCTGATCGAAGGCGGCGCGTGCATCGGTCAAGCGTTCGCCGCTGAGTGCCACGCGATCTTCAACCGGGTAAGTAATGGCGGGATCTTTCGCATCCGGCAAAATGGATACGCCGGGAGGTGGCGCATCGCCGGAATTGCGATCTGCAACCATGTGGAAGGTCATCTTGGCAGTGCTGCCGAGGAGCGCGCGCAACTGGCTCGGGTCCTGCAGACCGGGGAGCTGAACGACGATACGATCGGAACCGACGCGCTGGATGGAGGGCTCGGCAACGCCGACCTGATCGACGCGGCGACGGACGATTTCCAGACTTTGCGTCAGTGCATTGTCGAGCTTGTCCTTCATGCCGGCTTCAGTCAGCGTCAGCCGTATCTGGTTGCCGTTCGTGTTGATATCGATGTCACTGACAGGTGCAGCAAAGCCGACTTGTGCAACTTGAGTGGTCAGATCGCGCAGGGCTGCAACGGCTGCGTCGCTTTGTGTGGCATCCGCCAGCGTTACGATGACGCTGTCACCCGCGACACGGACGGATTGCGGCTGGATTTTTGCCGTGCGCAGATGACCGCGCGTATCGTCGAGAATTGAGCGAATACGGTCTTTCTTGAGTGCTGCCGCGTCCACTTCCAGCACGAGATAGGAACCGCCGCGAAGATCGAGGCCCAAGGCGACCTGTTTCTTGGGGAACCAGCTTGGCATAGCTTCAAGCTGCGCCTTGGTGAAAGCGTTGGGAAGGGCGAGGACAATACCCACCAGGATAATAGCAATGTAGGTCCAAAGGACCCATCTCGACGTACGCATGTCTTAAATTCCGTTATGGAGTGCGGGCGCGCTGCCGAGAACTGATCTACGAGTTTGCCTGGCGGCCGCCGGATTGGTTTTCGTCGTTCCCGATTGGAAACGGTGATGTCAGGCCGCAGTCAGAGGCGGAGCGCGGGCGTGGAAAACAGAATTGCAGTCCAGCGCCGGGCTAGTTCCGGACGGAACCGACTTGACGCTTTTCCCGTTCGCAAAAAAAAGCGCATGATCTTGAGGCACCAGAGCAGCCGGTGAGCTGCTATCGGACCCAAGTCCACTTTTGATCTTCAGGTGTAAAGCTTCAAGCGCCGCAACGCGCATCGGGCTCTGCACGGGGGTGGACTGATTGTTGGCTTCGTGGGCCAAGCGCGTTTCATCGCGCGCCGGCGTTCCGGCATCCTTCGCCGCAATACTGGTCTCCGCACCGGTCACATAGACTGTGCCCAGCGCGGCGCTGATCGTGGATACGAGCCAGAAAATAGAAATCAGGAGCGGAGCAGCGCTTCGCTTTCCTTTTTTGCTATTTCCGTGAACGCTCATCCTGTCATCCAACATCAATTACTCGCGGCGCAATGCGCCTAGCTGCGACTCTCTTTATGAAGTCTGAAAGCGTGAGTCACTCAAAATCGTCGCGTTTCGCTACCAATGGCTGGAAAATATGTCGTTTTGCAGGAAACGGGTGGAACAAAATAGCCAAGATGCCACTCTGCCGAAGACTAGTTCGAAAATGGAGATCATCATGGCTGACTCAATCAGCAGCACATCGACCATTCGATGGGATACGATAGAAGCGGAACTGGATAATTTTGGCTGCGCCATTTTGAAAGGAATATTGTCGAAGGCTGAATGCGAGGGAATAGCTGGAGGCTATCCGGACGACAAACAATTTCGCAAACGCATCGTCATGGCACGGCATGGGTTTGGCCGGGGTGAGTACAAGTATTTCAGCTATCCGTTGCCCGATGTCATCGGCGATCTGCGACAATCGCTCTATCCTCGCTTGGCCAGCATAGCCAATCGCTGGAATGAATTCATGGGCATCGATGTTCGCTATCCGGATAAGCACCACGCATTCATCCAGCGGTGCCACGCTGCCGGCCAGGATCGTCCGACACCGTTGCTGCTGGAATATGGCGAAGGCGACTACAACTGCCTGCACCAGGATATCTATGGCGAGCACGTGTTTCCGCTGCAGGTGGCGTTTCTGCTGTCGAAACCGGAGGAGGATTTCACTGGTGGCGAGTTCGTCCTGACAGAGCAACGGCCGCGAATGCAGTCGCGTGCAGAGATCGTGCCCCTACGGCAAGGCGATGCCGTGATTTTTCCGGTCAGCCAGCGTCCGGTGAAGGGCACACGCGGCTACTATCGCGTGAATATGCGACACGGCGTCAGCCGCCTGCGCAGCGGAAAACGCCATACGCTGGGCATCATCTTCCACGATTCTCAATCGTTGCAACGCGATTCGGGTCAGGACGGTCTGCAAATGGCGCTTTTCTGCGCGCCGGTGCTCATGAACCCAAAAGTTCACTCCGCTCCGGTTCTCGAAAATCACCATTTTCGGCGTGTCCTGATCCGAATCTCAGCGCACCCTTTGTCTCTCCAGTTGCGTCGGTTAGTGAAGAACAGCATTGTAGCCTCAAATTTCAAATGGGGCCTCAATGGATTATCTGATTTTCTGGGAATGGCTGAGTTTCGCTGCGCGGTGGCTGCACGTGATTACGGCGATCGCCTGGATCGGCTCATCTTTCTATTTCATCGCTCTCGATCTTGGATTGCGGAGGCACGCAAATCTCCCGCAAGGCGTCAATGGCGAGGAGTGGCAGGTTCATGGGGGAGGGTTCTATCATATCCAGAAATACATGATCGCACCGCCTCATATGCCGGAACACCTCATCTGGTTCAAATGGGAATCCTATTTCACCTGGCTGTCCGGGTTCATGCTGCTCTGCATCGTCTACTACGGCAGCGCCGATTTGTTTCTAGTCGACCGCAATGTGCTCGATATTTCGACGCCTGTGGCCATCGTGATCTCGCTCGCGTCGATTTCAATCGGCTGGTTGATTTACGACCTTCTTTGCAAGTCTCCACTCGAGTCCAATGATACCCTGCTGATGCTCATTCTCTATGGCGTGATCGTATTCATGGCATGGGGTTATACGCATCTGTTTACTGGACGTGCCGCACTCTTGCACCTTGGCGCATTCACTGCGACGATCATGACCGGCAACGTGTTTTTGCTGATCATCCCAAACCAGAAAAAAGTCGTAGCCGATCTGATCGCGGGCAAGACACCCGATCCCAGGCTCGGCAAACAGGCCAAGCAGCGCTCTACGCACAACAACTATCTGACGCTTCCGGTCATCTTCCTGATGCTGTCGAACCATTATCCGCTTGCGACGTCCACCGAGTTCAACTGGATAATTGCCGCGCTGATATTCATCATCGGCGTGCTCATTCGGCATTATTTCAACTCGAGACATGCAGGAACAGGCAATCCGCATTGGACATGGCTTGCCAGTACCATTTTGTTCATCATTATCATTTGGTTGTCGACGGTACCTAAAGTCCTGACAGGGGAGGAGAAAGTTTCCAGCGCTGTTGCGCCCTTCCTGGCTGCGCAGGATTTCGGGCAGGTTCGCGACACCGTGTTGGGACGTTGTTCGATGTGTCATGCAGCGGAACCATCGTGGGAGGGCATCATGCTGCCACCAAAGGGTATTCGTCTCGATACGGATGACTTGATCGCCGCCAACGCGAGCCAGATCTATATTCAGGCCGGAGCGAGCCATGCCATGCCGCCTGGCAACCTGACGCATATCACCGATGACGAGCGCGCGCTGATCGTCGCGTGGTATCGCGGTGCGACGACGGGGAAAGCAAAGCCATGACAGTAATATTGCTGCGCGGACGCATCCTGAGCTTTCACGACGAGCCACTAAACGGCGAGGCAAGCACCCACACATTCACCTATCTTGAGGACGGCGGACTTCTCATTCGCGACGGCAAAATCACTGCGATAGATGACTTTGCAAAGTTGCGGGCGGGCGACGGCCGCAACGTCGAAGTCATCGATCATCATCCGCATCTGATCATGCCGGGCTTCATCGACTGTCATATTCATTATCCGCAGATGCAGGTGGTTGGCTCCTATGCGGGCGCGCTGATGGAGTGGCTCGACAAATATACCTTTGTCGAAGAGCAGAAATTTTCCAATCAAGGTCATCCGGACAAGATCGGCTCTGCGTTTTTCGATGAGCTGATCCGCCATGGTACCACAACCGCGGCAGCATATTGCTCAGTGCACAAAGCCTCGGTGCGTGCGTTCTATACGGAGGCGCACAGGCGCAATATGCGCATGATTGCCGGCAAGGTAATGATGGACCGCAACGCACCGCCCGGCCTGCTTGATACGCCACAATCGGGCTATGATGACAGCAAGGCGCTCATCGCGGACTGGCATGGCAAGGGACGTCAGCTCTATGCAATCACGCCGCGTTTTGCCCCGACTTCATCACAAGAGCAGCTGGAGATGAGCGGCACGCTGGCGCGAGAATTTCCAGATATGCATGTGCAAACGCATCTTTGCGAGAACACTGCAGAGATTGCCTTCGTTGCCGAACTGTTCCCCTGGAGCAGGGATTACACTAATGTTTACGAGCACTACGGACTGCTGGGGCCAAAGACGCTGCTTGGCCATTGCATCCATTTGAGCGATGCCGAGGTGAGTACGATTGCCAACAGCGGATCCGTTGCCGTCTTTTGCCCGACTTCGAATTTATTCATTGGCAGTGGGCTGTTCGATCTGGCTCGACTTCGGGCATCAGACGTACGCAACGCAATCGCGACGGATATTGGCGGCGGTACGTCCTACTCAATGCTGCGTACGCTGGATGAAGGCTATAAGATTCTGAATATACAGGGCCAGCGTTATCATCCGCTCCGGTCTTTTTACCAGGCAACCCTAGGCAACGCGCGAGCTCTTGCGCTGGAGGGTACTATCGGCTCGTTCGTGACAGGTGCGGAAGCTGACTGCATCGTTCTGGATGCGCGCGCCACACCCGCTATGCGCGTTCGTATGGAAACGGTCGAAACACTGGTGGAAGAACTCATGCTGATGCAGACCATGGGCGATGATCGAACAATCGCCGAGGTTTACATCGCCGGTGTCGCAGCCAAGAGCACTTTGAACTAGCGGACGAAAAGGAACCAAAGGACACATTCGGCCGTTCGGCTCGATCATGCCTCGTCCCCGGAACCTTTCATGACAACACAGCATCGGAATCTGCGAACCGGCCAGCCCATCTGGCTTAGCCGACGGGCCTCGGACGTCGAGTTCAACCTGCTACTTGAGGATATTACAATCGACATCGCGGTTGTTGGCGCGGGCATAAGTGGTGCTTTGATGGCCGAAAGCTTGAGTGAAGCCGGGTATTCGGTTGCGATTTTTGACAGACGAAAGCCCGTGACCGGTTCAACGCCTGCAAGCACTGCACTGCTGCAATTCGAGATCGACACGCCATTGCATCAGCTTGTTCAGCAGATAGGCCGGAATGATGCCGAGCGCGCTTGGCGGCGATCGAAACTTGCGGTTGATGCCCTGCGCGAAAGGACCCATGAGCTTGGCATACACTGCGAGATGCAAGATAGAGATTCGCTCTACCTTGCAGGCGATCTTCTCGATGAGGAGGGCTTGCAGAAAGAGTTGTTGGCTCGTGGTCGGGCGGGCTTTGAAACAAGACTACTGCAGCATGACGAACTAAAAACCAGGTTTCGCATTGATCACCCGGCGGCATTGATGAATTTCGATAATATTGAAGTCAATCCGCGCAAACTGGCACTTGGTTATCTGAACGTTGCAATCTCGCGTGGCGCCAAGATCTTCGCACCGGTTGAAATCGTGTCGGTCGAACCAAGGTCGCATGACATAATCGCGGCTACAAAGGAGGGGCGAAAAATACGCTGCGATTATTTTGTTTTCACAACGGGCTATGAAATATCCGAGCAGGTGCCGCAGAAGGGGCACCAGATCATTTCTACCTGGGCGCTGGCGACGCCGCCCCAGAAGCAAAAGCTGTGGCCCGAACAATGCCTGATCTGGGAAGCCTCGGACCCCTATCTCTATATGCGCACGACTCAAGACGGGCGGATCATCGTCGGTGGCGAAGATGAAGAATTCGAGGATGAGGAAAAGCGCGACGCGAAATTGCCAGCGAAAACCAAGGCTATCCTGGCAAAACTCAAGAAGCTGTTTCCACAGGTCACCGCAAAGGCGGACTACGCCTGGGCTGGAAGCTTTGGCTCAAGCACAACGGGTTTGCCGACCGTCGGCGCCATCCCAAAAATGGATCGATGCTTTGCCGTCCTCGGCTATGGGGGGAATGGCATCACATTCTCGATGGTCGCGGCGCAACTCGTTCGCGGTCTTATAACCCGGACGGGCGATCCGGACGAAGACCTGTTCGCTTTCAAATAACTCTATTCCACGCGGTAACCGACTTCCTCCGCCGCATGTCCCAACGTTTGCCAAAACGAGCGGGCAAAGGTGCGGAACACGTAGACATCGAAAGTCTCGTCATCGATCCGCTGGATGTTGGCATGAATATCGTGATGCAACGTGGCGCGGCCGTAAGCGATGGGGAAGGCATGCTCGGAGAAGTCGATGGCAAAGAGTTTCGACAATATCCATTCCGAGCGCGGTCCGCTGATCCGAATGACGGTGCGGCCATGGGTGAGGTCAACCATCGTCCCGAGTTCCGGAGAGATGGCGGAGCGCAACCGGGATTCGAGATCAGGTGTAGCGCTAACGACGAAATAACGACCGGGCGCAAAGCCAAAGACAGATTTTTCGCCTGCAACGCGACCGAGACCCGGCTTATTCTGAAGAACAAGACCCGTTGCACTGCCGATTGCGGTCAGCACGATGGGTATCGTATCCGGCCATGCTGTGACCTGAATGGTCGAGAGGTTTTTTCGCTCGCGCAGTGTGACACCAACACCGGCGGCGGAATTGCCATGATCGCCTGGAATGAAGGTTGTGCCGAGTGGAGATTGAGGTTCAGCCATGCATCCGGCTTCCTTCTGGATCGAACATGTGGTGACTGACGATCTCTACTGCGCAATGTTTGTCGCGGAGCAGGTCTGTCGCGAAGGCGCGATTGCCAATCATTGACGTGCCGTGCTTTACCAGTGCAAGTGCGATATATTTGCGAAGCGCCGGTGAGTAACACGCTGCTGTAACGTGACCAAAACTGTCGGCGGGTTCGCGCGGGTTAGGGTCGGTTACGATGTGGCTGCCACCATTGATCGATTGATTGTCGAGCGAAATCAAACCCACGAGCGACAAGCGGTTTTCATCCTTGAGCCCTTCACGATTTATCATGGCGGAGCCGATATATGGCTTCCTCTTCGACAGCATCCAGTCGAGATGCAGGTCATGCGCCGTGGTTCTGCCATCGATTTCGGCACCGGTGACATGACCTTTTTCAATACGCAGCGTCCCGAGGGCTTCAAGTCCGTAGGGGATGATCTCAAAGGGCTTGCCGGCAGCGAGGAGCGCTTCCCAGACGCGTGTCCCATACCCGGCGCCACAATAAACTTCGTAGGCAAGCTCCCCGGAGAACGACAGGCGGCAGATCATGACCGGCACATCGGCGATTTTGCCGTGAACAATGCCCATGAAGGGCAGGGTGTCATTATCAACTTTTGATCCAGTCACGCAGGCCTCAAGTACAGCGCGCGACTTCGGACCAGAGACGGCTGAACCTGCCCACACGTCGGTGACCGAGGTCAGGTGGACGCGCAACTCCGGCCAAATACAGTCGAGATAATATTCCAGATGCTGCATGACCGGGCCGGCGTTGGCGGTGGTCGTCGTCATCAGGAACTGTGTTTCGCCAAGGCGCCAGGTTGTGCCGTCGTCGAAGGCAATGCCATCTTCGCGCAGCATCAGACCATAACGCGCCTTGCCTACCGGCAGGGTGGAAAACATGTTGGTGTAAACGCGGTCAAGGAGTTCCGCCGCATCGGGACCTTGTATATCGATTTTGCCCAGCGTCGAAACATCGACGATGCCGACACTCTCACGAACTGCCCTTGCCTCGCGTATGTACGCCTGTTCAATTGTTTCGCCATGGCTGGAATAAATCATCGGGCGGTGCCAGAGGCCAGCTTCATAGGTTTTCGCGCCGTTTGCCAGATGCCAATCATGCATGGGCGTCAGACGATGCGGACGCAAATCTCCATATCTTTCGCCAGCCAGGGTACCTAAAGAAACCGGTGTGAATGGCGGACGGAACCGTGTTGTACCCGCTTCAGGAATCGAGATACCGCGCACGTCGGCCATGATGGCAAGGCCGGGAACATTGGAGGTCTTGCCCTGATCGGTCGCCATCCCTAGCGTGGTATAACGCTTCAGATGCTCGACCGAGTGAAATCCTTCGCGGTAGGCGAGACGAATATCGTCCGCCGTGACATCATGCTGAAAATCGACGAAGGCTTTCTGGGATTTAACCGCGGGCTCGATTTCGAACACCGGCGCGGGCGACGAATCCAGCATCGGCGCTTCGACCCGAGGGAGAATGAGCCTGCTCTTGGCGGAACCCTTGGTTGCCGCGTCGGACATGACGCTGATTGTATCCATGTAACCGGCTGCGGAACCCGTCATCACCCAGTTCTGGTTTGGCTCCGGCGGCAGGAAAGCCTGAAGATCCTCATCCCATTCAGGCTTGCCGCCTGCCTGACTTGCAAGGTGGATGGCGGGCGACCAGCCACCCGAAACACCAAGACAATCGGTCCTGATTTCGCGAGGCGCGCCTGAAACGCGGCCGGTCTCCGCGTTGAAATGCTGTACCGAGATCGAACTCAGCGTCTTGCCAGCATGGGTCGCTGTAACGGCATGACCGAGAAGCAGCTCCGCTCCGGCTACACTCGCGATATCCCTGCACGTGCCGGATACGTCAGAGCGAACATCGATGATCGCGGTAACATTGACACCGGCAATAGAGAGCGCTCGGGCCGCATCATAAGCGCTGTCATTATTGGTGAAGAGAGTGACGTTATTTCCGGCCGCGACACCGTATTCGACCGCATAGCGGCGCACCGCATCGGCGAGCATGACACCTGGACAGTCATTGCCGGGGAAAACGATCGGACGCTCGAATGCGCCAGTCGCCAAAATTACCTTGCCGCTACGAATCACCCAATGGCGCTGGCGTGGCAGGCCCTTCGTCCGGTTCGGCTTGTAATCAGAAACATGTTCGACGGCTGTGAGAATATTGCCGTCGTAGTAACCCCAGACCGACGTCCTGGTCAGGAACCGTACATTCGGCAGATTCGCCAAAGCGTCAGCCTTTTCGCGAGCCCAGACGGCGGGGTCGCGTCCATCGATCATCTCGCCGGAGCCAAGCAGTGAACCGCCGGGTAGCGGGCGTTCCTCCGCGATGATGACGCGTGCGCCCGTTGCGGCGGCGGCCTCTGCAGCAATCAGGCCGGCAGGACCGCTGCCGACGACAAGGACATCACAAAAGGCGTTCATGCGCTCGTAGCGGTCTGGGTCCGGGGCCGTGCCTGCTTTGCCCAGTCCGGCTGCCCGGCGGATAAACCTCTCGCAGAACATCCAGAAACGTGTGCCTTTCAGCGGGCCGATCGCCGGTCCCATGAATGTCTTGTAGTAAAATCCTGCCGAAAACAGGGGTCCGGCCAATTGGTTGAGGGCCATGAAGTCATGTTCCAGCGACGGAAAGCGATTTTGACTAATGGTGACCAGACCGTCAAAAATCTCAAGTTCTGTAGCCCGGACGTTCGGCTCGCGTACATCGCCAGAAAGAACGGTGACGAGGGCGTTCGGCTCATCGCTACCAGCGGCGAACACACCGCGCGGGCGGTGATATTTGAACGAGCGTCCGAAAAGCGTAACGCCATTGCCAAGGAGCGCGGAAGCCAGCGTGTCTCCCGGATGTCCGCTATAGGCCCTTCCGTCGAACGTGAATCGAATAGACTTGGAGCGGTCGATCCGTCCACCCTTCGATAGCCGTGAACCCGTCATGAACGGTCACCGCTCACTGTATCACGCGCAAACATAACGGACGAAATCGTATGACTTGCTATATCGCGCGTGACAAGAAGATGCTGGCGGCAACCGCCCGTATGAAGCCAGAACTCCCGATGGGGACCGCTGGGGTTGGTGCGATCAAAGACGTAGGAATTCCATGCGTCCTGATCGATGGATGCCGGGTCTGGTCGTTTACGCGTTGCATCACCTTGATAGGTGAATTCGATGACATCTCGAGGTCCGCAATAGGGGCATTTGATTATCATGTTTGTCTCGATGGCGAAACGAGTGGCTTGCGAGTAGTTTGCTTCGAAGGACCAATCAACAGAAAGTGCCGCGACTGGTCAAGGTTGACGACAGGAATATAAACGTTGGGATGCACATTAAGAAAAATACTTCACGCCCGGATTATATTCTTCATTATAGTAAGCTACTATCAAATTATTGTCTGCATCGTAACCATAACGTCAAGCAATGTCGCTCTACCGACCAGTTTAGATGATTGGGTTGTTGCATCCATATCGTCCGGGTCATTTGGGCATATCCACAATCGAAAATGGTTCATCGATGGTCACGGGGCGGCCAGATCTGAAAAACCGCCGGTCGTTCAGTTGCCGTTCAACTTGATCCCGCTATAACAGTTGTCAAAGAGCCCGTTGAGGTTCCTTAACAGAGGCGGTGGAAACACCGTAGAAACATGAACAAGTTTGTTGTTGCCATTCTTCTGTCTGCAGTTTCCGCTGGATCAGCAGCTGCCGCCAGCGTCAAAAACGACGAGGCCAGCGCCCAGACCATCGTTGTTACTGAAGGCTCCAGCAAAACCGAATTGCAGGTTGGTGCCGGCGAGACTGTCGAGTTCTGCAACGGTGGTTGCTTCGTTACGTTTCCCAACGGTGATCGCGAAGCCCTGAAAGGCAGCGAGACCGTTGAAATCAAGGGCGGTAAGATTTCGATCAAGTAAGCTAGCGATTTGCAGCGCTACACGCGAAGTTCACGAACCGGCTGGAGCCAATTTTCAGCCGGTTTTTAATGCTTCATTCACTGTTCGTATTACTTTTCAAATTATCGTTCGTGCGGCAAAACCAACTTCACTTTTCATTTTTACTTTCCCGATAAATCATCGACTGATAGGCAATATTCTTGCCCGCTCTAATAGACGCATGATTTCAGGGATGTGTTGTGGTGGATGCTCGTTCTGACAACAAGACTGTTGACCTCGTAGTAGATCTCGACGGCACGCTAATAGCCACTGATCTTCTATGGGAAAGTACGTTTCAACTGCTTAAAGTGAATATGCTCTATCTCTTTCTTCTGCCCCTTTGGGCTTTAAAAGGAAAAGGTCATCTCAAACATCAGATATCGCTGCGCGTCGCTATCGACCCGGCGATACTCCCTTACCATGGGGAGTTCGTCGCTTATCTGCGCGAGGAGCACCACAAGGGGCGAAGGCTGGTGCTTGCGACAGGTGCAGCGCGCAAGTTCGCCGATAGTATTGCCGCATATCTAGGTTTGTTCGATGCGGTCTATGCAACCGATGAAAGGCGCAACCTGACGTCTATGCACAAGACCAAATTTCTGCTCGAGACTTTCGGTGACGTCAAGTTTGCTTATGCAGGAAACAGCCGAGCAGATGTTCCAGTGTTTGATGCGGCAAGCGAAGCGGTCGTCGTCGCACCGGATCGGGCCGCAGCAAAATGGCAGCGTACACATTCCGCGAAATTGTTTGAAGCGCCGAAGACCGATTGGAAAACCTTCGCCAGGATGTTGCGGGTGCATCAATGGATGAAGAACACGCTGATTTTTGTTCCGCCGATACTCGATCACGAGATCATGAATTGGCAGGTTCTAGTCAACGCGATCATTGCTTTCTTTGCTTTCTCATTCGCTGCCTCGGCCATCTATATCGTCAATGATTTGTTTGATCTTCCGTTGGACCGCCAGCATGCTCGAAAGAGGAATAGGGCTTTTGCCAGCGGCCTGTTCTCTATTTCCTTCGGCCTAAAAGTTGCTATCGCGCTGCTGGCCTTCGCCGGTCTGCTTGCCACGCAATTGCCGTGGGTGTTTAGCGCCGTGCTGCTGGTCTATCTCATTTCGACGACTGCTTACTCGCTATCGCTGAAGCGCATGTTGCTGATCGATGTCCTGACGCTGGCGGGCCTCTATACGCTTCGTATCCTAGCGGGTTCAGCGGCAAATCAGATCGAGGGTTCATTCTGGCTGCTGGCGTTTTCGTCGTTCTTCTTTCTTTCACTCGCGCTCGTCAAACGTTATGTCGAACTGCAGAACACTGCACTTGTCGAAAAGAACCGCATTGCGGGCAGGGGATACCGACAGGCCGATCGTGAGGTCGTGGCGCAATGCGGCGTCTCGTCAGCCTTTGCCGCTGCACTTGTCCTGGCTCTCTACGTAAACAGCGATGCTGTGGTCAGTCTCTACTCATATCCGTGGTTGATTTGGCCGCTTTGTCCAATCGTGCTCTATCTCAACATCCGCATCTGGATTCTGGCGCATCGCGGTGAGATGCACGACGATCCTGTCGTGTTCATTATTTCTGACTGGCGTAGTCAGATCGTTATAGCAATCGGCGCGGCGTTGCTGCTCTATGGTGGCATGCGCTCATGATGGCTGGCTATGACAGTTTCGGGCTTATCGACAGGCATCCGCGTGCTGCGATCTCGCTCGATGCCGCGCGACAGATTTTCGAAAGTGGTAATCCGGAGCGGGATGGGTTTTTGCCGTTCGGCAATGGCAAATCCTATGGCGACAGCTGTCACAATGATGGTGGCACGCTGGTCGATATGCGGGGAAACGACGAGCTGATCTCATTCGATCCGCAATCGGGTCTTTTCACCGCCGAAGCTGGCCTGATGTTGTCCGATATAATTGTGCTCGCCGCGGCGCACGGATATTTTCTGCCGGTGACGCCGGGTACGCGTTTTATTACGCTGGGTGGCGCGATCGCCAACGACGTGCATGGTAAAAACCATCATCGCCGCGGCACGTTTGGCTGCCATGTCGAACGATTCGATCTGTTGAAATCGGATGGAACAGTTGTCACTTGTTCTGCATCGACGCATTCAAAATTGTTTGCCGCTACAATCGGAGGGCTTGGGTTAACAGGCATTATCCTTTCTGCCAGCATCAGATTGATGAAAGTGAATTCGCTTGATGTGGTGGAGAGCGTAAAGCCGTTTGCAAACCTTGCCGAATATTTCGAAATAGCGCCGCAGGCCGACGATGACAATGAATATGCTGTTGCCTGGGTCGATCAATTGACTTCAGGGAGACGTGCAGGACGCGGCGTTCTTCTCACAGGAAATCATGCAGAAAATGGACGTTTTGCGGCCACAACGGAGGAATCCAGGCTGAGCGTGCCTTTCGAGCTTCCCATATCGGCACTGAATTATCCGAGCCTCAAACTGTTCAACGCCTGCTACTCTCATTCTCAAAGCCGCAAGCGGAAACCTCATCTCACCAGCTACCAGACCTTCTTCTATCCACTCGACAGTGTCTCGAACTGGAATCGGCTTTATGGAAGGACCGGGCTGTATCAACATCAAAGTGTTATTCCGGAAGATGCCGCATCAATTGTAATTCCACAGATGCTGGCCGCTACGCGCGAGGCGGGACAGAGCTCATTTCTGACTGTGCTCAAACGTTTCGGGGACGTCACTTCACCCGGGATCATGTCGTTTCCGCGGGTGGGCTATACCTTGACGGTTGATTTTTCCAATCGCGGAGCGCGCACCTTGGCCCTGCTGGAGCGCCTCGATGCCATGACGATCGACGCGGAGGGGAGGGTCAATCCCTACAAGGACCAACGCATGAGCTCCGCAGTGTTCAAGGCCGGATTTCCGGAATGGCAAGAACTGGAGAAGGAGCGGGACCCTGCATTCAACTCCAATTTTTGGGCGCGAACCGCACTGGCAGGTGGAAGTGCATGATGCGTCAAATTTTATCAATGTACTTGGGGTCTTTTCAACGCAGCTTTGCTATGCACTCGACCAACTAGAGGGGCCGTTCTGACATGACAAAATATATTCCGTTCATCCTGTTTACCGTCATGACCAATGCGGCTGCGCAAGTCATCCTGAAATACGGCATGATAACGCTGGGGCCGGTCAGCTTCAGCGCCGATACGATCATCCAGCGGATATTCCAGATCATTTTCAATCCTTGGGTCTTCGCCGGATTGACGATGTTCGTCATCTCCATGGCCTCACATCTTTATGTGCTTTCCAAAGTCGATCTTTCGTTTGCCTATCCGTTTCTGAGCCTTGCCTATGTTGCGGTCGCACTATTTGCCTGGGCAGTGTTCAAAGAGGAACTTGGAACGTTCAAGATTGCGGGCATCGCCTTCATCATGATCGGAACCATTCTGATCGCCCAGAGCGGACGTCACGAAACGCCCGGTGAGCAAACGCCACCAGCTTCCACAACATCCTCGTAAGTGAGTTGAAATAAATGAGACACATTATTTTTGGTGGCGACGGTTTCGTCGGGCGGCATCTGGCACCGAAACTGGTTGCCGAGGGAGAGGAAGTCATTGTGGCGGATATCGCCGAGAGCGATCTGTCCCACTATGGCGATGCGACATTCGTCAAATGCGACGTGACCGAACCGAAGTCCATCACTGCAGTCGGTATCAAGGCCGACGACATGGTCTACAACCTGTCAGCCAAGATGCTTTCGCCGCTACAGGTCCGGGCGAAGCGGCACGATTTCTTCTTTCCGGTCAATTACTTCGGCACCGAGAACATTATCAAGGCGATGGACAAGGCGGGTGCCAGGAAGCTCGTGCACTATACGACCGACATGATCTATGGCCACACCTATGTCTGGCCCCAGACCGAAGACCACCCGGCGGCGCCGCTTGGTGAATATGGAATGTCGAAATTGAAAACCGAGGAACTGGCCGCCGAATGGCGCATGCGCGGAATGAATATCTCCCTGTTTCGCCCACGCCTGATCATTGGGCCGGGCCGTCTTGGTATCCTCGAAAAGTTGTTCAAATTGGTCGATTACAACCTGCCGGTACCGATGATTGGCTCCGGCAAGAACCCTTATCAGTTTATTTCGGTCTTCGATTGCGCTGAAGCGGCACGTGCAGCATGGAAGGCAGGCGTGCCAAATGAGGCATATAATCTCGGCTCGCTGAACCCGCCGCCTGTTCGCAAACTGCTCGGCGACCTGGTGAAATTCGCAGGATCGAAATCGATCCTGCTGCCGACACCTGCCTGGGCGGTAAAACGCACACTCGACTTTTTCGACTGGATGAACAAGCCGATCATGGATCCGGAACAATATTTGATCGCGGACGAAATGTGCGTACTCGACGTGTCGAAAGCGGAGCGTCAACTGGGCTGGGTCCCGCAATATCGCGATGAGGATATGCTGATTGCAGCGTATAAGGAGTATCGCAACATCAAAGACGGCAAAGCCGTGCAGCAACCATCGTCGATAGCGGCGGAATAACGGGGAATGGCGATGAACAAGGTTACAGCGGCATCACAGCACGAGGCGGTCCAGGGACTTATAGGAAAGCCAGACTTGCTCACGGTCGAAGAGGCCAAGGCCATGACGCTGCCGCGCATGACGGAGCTTTTTACCAGACATCTCAATCCCGGCCAGCTGCATTTCATGAAGCTTCTCGGTTTCCACAAGGTGAAGATCGATCGCGCGGAAGGCATGTTTTACTATGATCAAAACGGCCGGGCCATTCTCGATTTCTTTGGCGGCTTCGGCTCTCTTGCTTTCGGCCATAATCACCCGCGGATTGTCGGGGCGCGCAAGAAATTTCAGGATGAACAGCGCCAGGAAATAGCCATCGCCTTCATGTCGCAATATGCGTCCGCCCTGGCACACAATCTCGCCGCATGCTCACCTGGCGATCTCGACATGGTGTTCCTCGGATCGTCGGGATCGGAGGCAATGGAGGCGGCGATAAAGGTTGCCGAACGCGCCGCCGGCCCAAAAAAACCCAAGATCGTTTATGCCGAGAATTCATTCCATGGCAAAACCAAGGGCGTTCTCTCGATTACCGATGGAGGGCTCTATCGCGGTGAGTTCAAACTGGTGGAAAATACGGTTCGTGTTCCTTTTGGCGATATTGACGCAGTTGAGAGTGCTTTCCGCTCCGATCCTGAAATCGGTGTCACTGTATTGGAAACCATCCAGGGCGGTGGTGGGATCATTCAGGCGCCGAAGGAGTATTGGCAAAAGCTGCGCGCGCTATGCGATCAGTATGGCGTGCTTTGGGTTGCCGACGAGGTCCAGTGTGGCTTCGGGCGCTCGGGCCGATTTTATGCTTTCGAACATACGGGCGTCGTGCCCGATGTGACCGCCTTGGCCAAATCATTGGGCGGCGGCAAGGCGGCTGTCGGCGCGATGATCGCCCGGCGGGAGGTCTATATGAAGGCCTATGGCACGCCCAAGACAGCAATGATCCACGCCATGGCCACATTTGGCGGGATTGGTGAAGCCTGCGTCACTTCAATCGAAGCGATGAACATTCTCTACGACGAACATCTGATCGATAACGCTGCAGCAACAGGCGACTATCTGTTGCAAAAGCTCGAAGATCTCAAAGTCAAATATCCGACGATGATCAAGGACGTACGTGGCAAGGGCCTGATGGTCGGTCTCGAATTCCACGATTTCTCCAAGACGGTTCCAATGGTGCTGCGCCCCGTGCTTGCTGTGCTGGATGACAAGCTGAAGGGTTCGCTTCCGGGGTTTATCGGCAGCCACCTCTTGCGCGATCATGGAGTGCTGGTCGCATTCACCGAGTACAATCGAAATGTTATCCGCCTGGAGCCGCCACTGATTTGCGGCCGGGAACACGTGGACGCATTCATCAAAGCGCTCGATGACGTGCTGTCACGCGGTATCGTTCGTATCGTCAAAGACTTCGTCAAAGCACAGGTAAAGTAAGATCAGAAGTCTAGAGATAGCCGGGCTTTGGTCCGGCTATCTGTTGTCAGGATTGGCCGGAAAGCTTGATGCCCGGCCGGAGCAGCAGATCCCAGCAATCATCAAGCTTCACGACGATCCGGTCCGCCAAGGCTTTCTCATAGATACGCTGCAGGGAAAGCCGCGCGCTGGTTGTCGGGCAGGACGGGCGCAAAACGCCATCCGTCTGGCGCAGAGAGGTTTCTTCCGCTTCTGTCAGATCGCCGACAGTGCGGAATGGGTCGGCACCAATCTGAACATTTCGGCTTGCATCCCGATCGAGTATCCACGGAAACGGATTGACGAAATCCAGTGTCATCAAACTGTTCAGATGGACGCCGTTCTGGCTTTCGAACTGCTTGAGCGCCTTGACGGCGCGATCGGCGGAGACCACCCAGAACATCTGGTAGTCAAGTTCAGAATAGAGCTGCCAGCTCGGCAGTTGTCCCGCCTCCGCCAGCTGGTTGTAGGCCTCGGCGTTCGAGGCATAATGGGCCTCCAGCAGGTTCACCCGTTCCATGATATCCTTGCGGGTAGAAACGAGGCCCATCGTTTTTACATCGGTCACTGGTGCTGTCACATAGGTCGGCGCAACGGCGACAACGCGCAGGGTGCCCTGTACAACCTTGGTGATCGTTGGGATCGCGGTAAACGCGACGAGACAATAAACAATCAGTCGACGTCTTTCCGGCAATTTCGGTGTTTTGAGCAGCACCGCGAGAAGAACCGGCCAGAGGAAGATGAATTCCTGGCTGCCGGTATTCTGCGTCTCAAGGAATATACCAGCAACCAGCGTGACGCCGATCCACAGCCAATCGCGATCGAGCAGAACGGCGATATTCGCTGTTGCCGGTTTCTTGCGAAGATTGTGACAAGGGTCGTCTGTAAGAAGATTCCAGTCTTGCCAGAACAGGAAAAGTATCAGACTTGCCGCCGCAAGGATGACGTCGAGCTTGATTGAAAAAACAGTCAGAAAGCGAGGCAGAAGCAGGCCCTCGTTTAACCTGACCAGCGCTGCGATGCTCTCGACATAGGCGGACACCATTGCATGATTGAACTCGAGTACCAGAAGCGTCACGGCAAAGATGCATAGTGCTAGCAATACCTGGCGCCATAGGAGACGGCCTGAGAGGATGGCAACGAGACCGATCATTCCCCCTGCCAAAAAACCCGTTATCTTGGTGAAGAACAGCGCAAGCATCGTCAACGACGCGATGATGGCGAGCTTTCGGCTATTCGGCAAGAAAACCAGTGCGCTGACGAGAACATAGAGCAAAAGGGAGGTGTGGCGATTGTAAATGCCGAAACCGTTGACACCGGGATAAGAATGAAAGCTCTGTGTGTTGGTCGGGCACAGCGCAAAAACAAGAAATGGAACAAGGATCGCAAAGGCGATCTTTCGGCTCTTCTTGTCGATTTCAGCAAGAATGATCGCCATCAAAGGTGCGGCAGAAATCAGCACGGACCATTGTGCAATCAACGTAGGCTGCCCGCCGGGGAAAAGTCCCTGAAGCCAGTAGAACTGATAGTATTCAAGGGCGCCGACGGGTGCGAGAAAATCCACAGCCGGCACCTGGCCAAGTTTTATGCGCTGGGCCGCATCGAGATAGATATAGGTATCCCAGTACATCGGGCCGATTGGAATCACCAAGGGAAGGGACACAAGGACTGCCAGACACACGAGAAACAGCGCAAGCAACGCCAATGGCGAGAATATTTGTGCTGAGGTTCTGGTGGAGCTTCTGGAAATATCCGGCATTCGACTCAGGTTCCGCGGCGCGTGACCACTATCCTTAGAGCTTTAATCCTCCACATTGCGTTAAACGCCCGCCCGAAATTTATCGAATGCTCCTATAAAATACGGCCTGTTTATTACGCGTCGCGGCGTGTTTTCGCCATGTCGCAAACAGGCCTTAGCGATGGACATACGAAACGCCATAGTGCAAAAAATTGTTGGAGCCGTTCCGGCCATCGATCGATACCAAAGGACAGAGTGAAATGAAGACTGAGGCGCGTGTTGTCGTTATCGGCGGTGGGGTAGTAGGTGTTTCGACACTCTATCATCTGGCCAAGAAGGGCTGGAGTGATGTTGTCCTGATCGAGCGCAAGGAACTGACATCCGGTTCAACGTGGCACGCTGCCGGTCTGCTGCCCTTGTTCAACATGAGCTATTCTGTTGGCCAGATTCACAAATATTCGGTCAAGTTCTATCAGGAACTGCAGGAAGAGACCGGCATGAATGTCGGCTTCACCAATTGCAGTAATATTCGCCTCGCTCGCACGCAGGATCGTTGGGACGAATATATGTATTATGCGGGAGTGGCCGAAACGATCGGCGTTCCGGTGAAACTCTTGACGCCCGAACAGGTCAAGGAGATATGGCCGCTTGCCGAGATGGACGGAATTATTGGCGCTATCCAACATCCGGAAGATGGCTATATCCAGCCGGCCGATCTGACGCAGGCGCTCGCCAAGGGTGCGCGCGATCTTGGTGCAACAATCTATCGCTATACGACCGTGCTTGGCATCGAACAATTGCCGTCCGGCCAATGGCTGGTAAAGACCGACAAGGGTGACATCACCGCGGAACATGTGGTGTCCGCAACCGGCAACTTTGCCCGCAAGACCGGAAAGATGGTCGGCCTCGATGTGCCGGTTATTCCCGTCGAGCATCAGTATATCGTGACCGAGCCGCACCCGGCAATTCTTGAGCGGAAGGCAAAAGGCTTGCCCGAAATGGGTGTTTTGCGCGAAAGCGACAGTTCCTGGTATATGCGCGAAGAAAATGGCGGCTTGCTGCTTGGACCATACGAGCGCGGAGCCCCCGTCTGCTACGTCGATGGCCCTTCGGATGCCAGCGAATATGAATTGTTCCAGGAAGACCTCGACCGCCTCGAACCGCATATCGAAACCGCGATTGCGCGTGTTCCGGCATTTGGTGAAGTCGGTATCAAGAAGGTTTATAATGGCGCCATCGCCTATACCCCCGATGGCTCGCCCATCATTGGACCTGCGCCACGCCTTAAAAACTTCTGGTTGAATGAAGGACACTCCTTTGGTGTCACCGCTGCCGGCGGTGCCGGCTGGCAGCTGGCCGAGTGGATCGTCGAGGGCGAACCCTCCATCGACATGATGGGCGTCGATCCGCGCCGCTTCGGTCCCTACGCGACCGAAGGTTACCTGAAAGAAAAGAATGAAGAGGCTTATGCCGAGGTTTTCTCGGTTCATTACCCAGACGAGGAGCGAGGTGCTGCCCGGCCCTTGAAGCGTTCGCCCTCCTATGATCGCCAGAAGCAACTCGGTGCCGTGTTCGGAACTGTTTATGGCTGGGAGCGCGCCAATTGGTTCGCACCGCAAGGTTACGGGCTCGACGTTGCCAAACTAGACAAGCCGGATGTGCTGATGAACCACAATCATCCGAAACCCGATGCTGACGGCAAGGTCGAGGAGCTCTGGTCGTTCCGGCGTTCCAACTATTTCGAACATGTCGGTCACGAGATCAAGAACGTGACGAACAATGTCGGACTTCTCGACATGTCGGCCTTTGCCAAGATGGAAGTGTCCGGACCGGGCGCCCGCGGCTGGCTTGACTCGATACTCGCCAACCGCATACCGAAAAAGCAGGGTCGCATCGCACTTTGCCATCTCTTGACCCCACTTGGCGGGGTTCGTTCGGAATTCACAGTCTATGAGTGGTCACCAGGAAAGTTCTATCTCGTCTCGGCGGGCGCTTACGAAAATCATGACCACGATTATCTGCACAAGCTGCTGCCGAATGATGGCTCGGTAGTCTTGCGTCCTATTACACAGATGTATGGCGTTCTCGTTCTGGCAGGACCCAAGAGCCGCCAGGTTCTGGAGAAACTAACGCGTGCCGATCTGTCCAACGAGGCGTTTCCGTGGCTTTCCGGCAAGGAAATCAGCGTCGGTACGGGGACAGCGCATGCGTTGCGGGTCAATTTCGTTGGCGAGCTCGGCTGGGAACTACACCATACAATTGAACAGCAGAACACTATCTATGATCTATTGCTCGAAGCTGGCGCTCAATTCGGTATCAAGCCCTTCGGTATCCGTGCAATGACAGCGATGGCGATAGAAAAGTCGTATCGCTTGATCCCCCGCGAATTGTCTATCGAGTACAATGCGTTTGAAAGCGGTCTCGATCGCTTCGTTCATCCCAACAAGGGAGAGTTCATCGGACGTGACGCTGTGGTCAAGGCGCGTGAAAATGGCTTGAAATGGAACTTCGTCACGCTGGAAGTGCATGTTCCAGGGATATCGGACGTCGATGCACGCGGCAGTGAACCGATATACGTGAATGGCGAACTGATTGGCCGGGCTACCCATGGAGGTTTTGGCTGGCGCCTGGGAAAAAGCATAGCGCTTGCGATGGTGAAGCCCGAGTACTCTGCTCTCGGCACTCAGGTCGAGATAAAGATATTGGGAAAAACACATAAAGCGACCGTGATTCTGGAATCGCCTTTCGATGCCGAAAATGAGCGCTTGAAGGCTTAAACCTGTTGAACACCGACCTTGAGAATGGCGCCAAAGGGCGCCATTCTTGCTTTAGCGCCTTGTTCAACAGAATGTGATCGCGCTGGAAGTGGCTTTGCGTTCCTGCGATTTGAGTTACACTTTAGTCTATGTCATCGCGAAGGACGGCTTTCAGCAGTTTTCTAACACTGGCGGCGTTATTGGCCAGTTCTCAAACGCATGCTCAAACAGCAGAGACCGATGTCGATGTCGAGCTGGTTTTGGCCGTCGACGCATCCCGATCCATGGAAACTTTCGAGCAGAAGATTCAACGCGATGGCTATGTCGCGGCGCTTCGGCGCAAGGACGTCGTCGATGCCATACGCGACGGTATTCACGGCCGTGTGGCCATTACTTATGTTGAGTGGGCTGGATCGAACGTACAACGAATTATCGTTCCCTGGACGTTGGTTGATGGCGCCGACTCTGCGGAAAAGCTTGCGGATGCGCTCGACCAGCCAATTCCCGCAACGCAAAGTCGTACATCGATCTCAGGGGCTATCGATTTTTCCAGTACCCTCTTTGACAACAATGGCTTCAAAGCCTCGCGAAGAGTTATCGATATTTCGGGCGATGGCGCGAACAACAATGGTCGCCCAGTAGCTGACGCTCGCGATCAGGCGATTGCCAAGGGCATTACGATCAACGGGTTGCCGTTGATGACACGTGGAGATTTCTACTCCGACTGGGCCGTGAAGGACCTCGATCTCTATTACAGCAGCTGCGTCATCGGCGGGCCGGGTGCTTTCATGGTCCCGGTCAATTCCTGGGATCAGTTTCCGGAGGCTGTGCGCCGGAAACTGGTGTTGGAATTGGCGGGCGATACTCCTACCACGCTGAAAGCAGATTGGCTGCCGTCACAGACGTTGCCGCTGATCCTGGCCCAGGACAAGCCGCAAATCGATTGCCTTTCAGGCGAGCGAATATGGCAGAGGCGGATGCAGGATTGGGAATCGAGATAAATTACGCTGCAATCAACTGCTTGCGATCGGCGCGTTCCTGCTGCGGAGAGCGTCCATAGAGTTCACGGTAGCATTTGGAAAAATGCGATGCCGACACAAATCCGCATGCAACCGCCACCTCCACGATGGGCATCGACGACTGAATCAGCAGGTGCCGGGCACGATCCAAGCGGATCTCCAGATAGTAGCGGGCTGGCGAGCGGCCCATTTCCTGGCGGAAGAGGCGCTCGATCTGGCGGCGTGAAAGGCCAACATGATCGGCAATCTCGATCAATGACAATGGCTCGGAAAGCCGCGCCTCCATCAATTCGATTATTGTCAGAACCTTGGAGTTTTGCACACCGAGTCGCGCGCGTAATGGCAGTCTCTGACGGTCGTGTGGGCTGCGTACGCGATCAGTCAGTGCCTGTTCACAGACACGATTGACGATATTGTCGCCGAAATCATCGCCGATGAGCTTGAGCATCATGTCCAGTGCGGCCGTACCGCCGGCGCAAGTGTAGATATTGCCGTCAACCTCGAACAGGTCAGCATACACATCAGCCTTTGGGAAGGCTTCAGCGAAACCTGGTAGATTCTCCCAATGGATCGCGCACCGCTTGCCAGATAGCAAGCCAGCCGCTGCTAGAATATGCGCTCCGGTGCACAGCCCGCCAACGGCGACGCCGCGGTTGAATTCTTCGCGAAGCCAGGCAAAGACTGATTTGTTGTGGAATTTTTCGACATGAATACCCGCGCACACAAAGACCATGGATGGTCTTTCTTCGCCAGTCAGGTACCGTCTCTCGTCTTCCAAGGATGTGTTCGCGGCGCATTCCACACCATTCGAGGCGGTGACCGGCTTCGCATCCACAGAGGCCAGACGCCAGCGATAGGCTTCATATCCAAGCATGCGATTTGCGATGCGCAGCGGTTCGATCGCTGTCGCAAATGCGATCATCGAAAAATTGGGCACGAGAAAGAAAACGAATGAGCGCTTATTGAGACCGATGTGATCCATGGTAATTCCAGGTTCCCGTATTTGGCTTTAAGGCCATGTCGCAACTGAAGTAATAGCTTCAACTTACGGGCGTGGTCTCGAGAGCTTTTTTGCAGATAGAACCATAGAATTATTCTAAATGGAAGGGCGATAACCTGTGTCGCAAAAGCGCAGGTATCACATATGATAAAAGGGAGCAGATAGACCGTTATCTGCTCCCTTGAGTTGGCTGCTTCATGATCTACGACCGTGAATTCTTTAGCTCATTGCATTCGCTGACTTGGCGCTCATAGAGGTCTGGCCAGCCGATGTCGCAACGCATGTTCTCCGGAAGTCCGTCAAGCGCCATTTCCGTAGCGCGCAAGCGGCGTTCCCGGATGAAAACTTCGTGTGTGGTTCTGATTCGCGCAACCACGTGAGTCGTGTACTCCGCGATATAGGCCGCAAGTCGTTCAGCGAAACTTCTTGTGTCGCTCTGATACAGGTTCTCGCAAGTGCTCATTTTCCTTCTCCTTTTTCAACAAGGGCATTGTTTTGCACGATGTCCTTTGATGAACTTGACTATCGCGCCAAGTTGATGTTCAATCAAACGAAATTATGAAACACTATGTTTCAGAAAAATTGATGAAGGAGAATGCGCCATGTCAGCCCCGATGCATCATCCCATTCCAATCCTCGACCTAGATGTATTGCGTACCTTTGCAATGATTGCGGAGACAGGCAGTTTTTCGAGCGCTGCAAATGCTGTGTTTCGTACCCCGTCGGCTGTTTCCATGCAGATCAAGAAGCTGGAGGAGACCTTGGGCCATGTGCTGCTCGAACGGGACGCGCGTTCGGTCAAACTGACACCAAGCGGCGAGGTTCTCCTTGGTTATGCAAGGCGCATGCTGGCGCTCAATCGCGAGACAGTGGCGAAATTTATAGCACCGACGGTTTCCGGCGTCGTTCGGCTCGGTGCGCCAGACGATATTGGCGAGCGGGTACTTCCGTTTGTCTTGAAGCGTTTTGCGGAATCTCACCCGGATGTAACCGTTGATGTGGTCATCGATCAAAGCAATAGTCTGCGCAAACGCCTTGACGAGCAACGTTTGGATGTCACCTTGGTCAATGTCAACGAGACCTTGGCCAAGATGGATGACATAGAAGTCCTCATGACTGAGGAGATCATCTGGGCCGGAGCCAAATGTGGGACGGCCCATGAGCGCACCCCACTGCCGCTTTCAATGTGGGAAGAGGGGTGCATCTGGCGCGCTAACGCGATCAGTGCGCTGGAAAGTGCGGGCCGTGAATATCGCGTTGCCTATATGAGCGCCCATACGATGGGCCAGCGTGCGGCAATCGTTGCGGATCTTGCCGTTGCACCTTTTTCGAAATTCCTTTTGGAGGACAACATGGTACAGCTCGGCGCCGAGCACGGTCTGCCACCACTCGGCGAATCCAGGCTCGGCATGCTCGTTGCGAAGAATGCAGGCGCTCATGTCAAAGCTGTCGCACAGCATCTGCGGGTTTATTTTGAGGGGTATGAGCGGACGGGCAAGCTTAGCTGCTAGAGACCTTTGCCAATCCATCCTGATGGTCATCTGATACGATTTTCTGCGCTTCCGATGCTCACGGACCAATGAGTCCGCTGCGCTTCGGTTCTCGAAAATCACACCAGCTCACTCATCAGGTTGAATTCTCAAAAGGTCTCTTATCTGCTAGCGCAATAATGTTTCAATGCCCTGACGAGCTCCAAACTCGTCTGCTTCTGTGATGCACTTTCGAAGCCGAGCCGCTTTGCCTCTTCGCTGAGCACGGGCGCGGTCGCGCCGCAAGATGAGTGGATTTCTTCAAGCGGAATGCGATTCCTCAAAGTATCGATATTGCCAATGTTCACACCGGAACCAGGCATGATCTTGATTCGGCGCGCAGCAAGTTCGAATGTCGCTTCCAGGTCGTCGATCCCGGCAAGCGCGGTCGATGACCGACCCGAAGTCAAGATCGCTCAAATCCGAGGTCGATTGCCATATTGACGGCCTCAGCAAGATCCGGGACAAGATCGAATGCGCGATGCAGTGTAACACCCAGACCGCTGCATTGTCTGATGAGGCGTTCAAGCGTCGTATAGTCCAGTTGGCCACTGGTGAGGTTGGCGCCGAAAACCACACCAGCAAGCCCAGCGGCGCGCATCACATCGATCTCGCGCAGCATTGCGTCAATGTCGGCTTCATCAAAAACGAAATTGCCCGGACGAGGACGGACCATGGCGTATATGGGGACCGGGGAGACAGAAGCCTGTCCAACCAGTCCCGATGTCGGCGTCAGCCCGCCCAGTTCCAGCGCTGAACAGAGTTCAATGCGGTCGGCTCCTCCCGCGATAGCCGCTGCCAATCCGGCGGGACTGTCGACACAGACTTCGAGCAGGATGCTCATTTTGCTATTTCCATCAACCCAAGAACGCCCGCACCGACGAGGCCGGGTTCAATCTTCAATTCCGCAGGAACAACCAGTGGTTTATCGGTTTTCCGCAGGATGCGTGCGCGAACTGCTCCATCCAGACGCTTGATGAGCTCTGCAGAATTGGCGAGCCCGCCGCCAACGGGTACGATAGACGCGCCAACGATGTTGATCGTCATCGCGAGCGGGCTGCTGACGATGTCGATATAGACTTCAATGGTGTGTTCAGCCGCTGCGTCGCCAGCATTCCACGCAGCTATAATCGCGGTACTTGGCAGATCAACGCCGTGCAAGTGAGCATGCAGTCTTTCCATGCCGCGCGCCGCGCCCACTGCATCAACACAACCAACCTGGCCGCAGCCGCAGACATAGCGCGGAATGGCAACGGGCGGATTACCTGCAAGCGTGGCGGATACCGGGCCGTGGCCCCATTCGCCAGCAAAGCCGCCAGCACCTTCGTGAATCTTGCCGTTGATAATTAGGCCACCGCCGACACCGGTGCCAAGGATGACACCGAATACAATGCGATGACCGCGTCCCGCACCAACAACAGCTTCAGATAACGCAAAGCAATCGGCATCATTGGCGACGAGCACGGGCCTTTGTAGCTTCTCGCTCAGATCGGCAACCAATGTACGGCCATGAATGCAGGGAATATTGGCGCAAGTGATCTTGCCCGTATCGGAATCAACAACCCCCGCGATTGAAACCGATATCAAGCTTTTGGCGTCAGCGCCGCCATCAGCTGCGATCTTTTCGATAGCCGATGCGAACGCATCAAAATCGTCCAGCGGCGTCGGGATTTTTGGGAGTGGTCTTATATCTTCGGGTGAGTAGGCGATTGCGCCTTTGATGGCGGAACCGCCAATGTCAAAGCAGGCTATCATGGCAAGCTGTTTCCGGAATCAATCATGGATTTGTGATAGCGGAAATTGACTGCAGGACAAAGTTATTCGCGGTTGCGCCGTGCCGCACGTTCCTCGCGCGACCGCCGGCGTGGCGCCGCATCGCCGGCAACGCCATCCTCGCTGACATTCTTGCGCGGCGGCAGCGCCACTGCCTGCGACAGTTTTGGAAAGGGGTCAATCTTGTTAGGCAGCGCCATGGCATTCACGAACAGCTGCTGGAAGTTCGGCTCCAGCGCAGTCTCGATCTTCTCAATAAGGGCGACTTCCCTTTCAATCTCGCGACGATGGTTGCGGTTGAGCAGTGTCATTAGTGCGCCCGTGCCGGCCGCATTGCCCACAGCCTTCACTTCGGACAACTCGCAGTCGGGAATGAGGCCGAGCACCATGGCATATTTCGGATCGATGAAAGAGCCGAAGGCGCCTGCAAAACGAATTGTGTCCACCGTCTCGACGCCCTGCTTTTCCATCAGAAGCTTCACGCCGGCATAAAGGGCCGCCTTGGCGAGTTGAATGGCGCGGATGTCGTTCTGTGTGACTGTAATGCGCGGCTCGCCGTCACGCAGGAGGTAAGAGAAGGTACGGCCGTTAGCCATGATGCGCGGGCTACGCTCAGCCATCGTTCCATCAATGACGCCGTCTTCAGAAATGATGCCTGCAAGATACATCTCCGCGACCACCTCGATGATCGCCGAGCCGCAGATCCCGGTGACCCCGATCGTTTTGGCGGCCTCCTGAAAGCCGTCCTCGTCGGACCACTTGTCGACTCCGATCACACGGAACTTCGGCTCGAGGGTCTGCGGGTCGATGCGCACGCGCTCGATCGCGCCCGGGGCAGCGCGTTGTCCTGACGAAATTTCGGCGCCTTCAAAGGCTGGGCCGGTTGGCGAGGATGCGGCGACCACTCGGGTGCTATTGCCAAGCACAATCTCGGCGTTGGTGCCGACGTCAACGAGCAGCATCATCTTGTCCTGCCGGTAAGGCCCCTCTGATAGCGTGGCACCCGCTGCGTCGGCGCCGACATGGCCGGCTATGCAGGGGAGCATATAGAGGCGCGCGCCCTGGGCGACCTCGATGTCGATCTCGTGCGCCCAGTACTGCAGCGGTCCAGAGACGGCAAGTGCGAACGGTGCCTGACCGAGCTCAGTCGGATCGATGCCGAGGAACAGGTGATGCATGATCGGATTGCCGACGAAGACACAATCGAAAATATCGTGCCGGTCGACATTGCCTTCCGCACAGACCTTGCCGATGAGCTTGTTGACTGCCTCGCGGACGGCCTTGGTCATCGCCTCGCGCCCGTCGGGATTCATCATCACATAGGAGACGCGACTCATCAGGTCTTCGCCAAAGCGGATTTGCGGGTTCGATGTGCCAGAGGACGCGACGATGCGGCCAGACAGCAGCGAAACCAGATGCATAGCGATGGTTGTCGAGCCGATGTCGCATGCTATGCCGTAGGCCTCGTTCTTCAGACCTGGGTACAAACCGATGATGAAGGGCCGCGAGGAATCCATGTCACGGTGGATGGCGGCGGTCACGCCCCAGTTGCCCTTCCGCAAAATGCCCTGAACCTGGGGGATCAGATGCGGTGCGATGAGCAGGTCCTTCCAGCCCCAGTCTTTTTCCAGCACGGCTTTCAGGCGGTCGAGATCGCCCAGCGGTTTGTGCATATCGGGTTCCTCGACCTCGACATAGCAAAGCTGGACGGCCGCATTGCGCTCGATAATACGGTCGGTGGCGGCTTTGCGGACCACCTGCGCGTTGACCTGGACATCCTGGGGTACATCAACGACGAGATCGCCCTGTATCGTGGCGGAACAGGAGAGACGGCGCCCTTCGGGCAGGCCGCGCACCCGGTCATAACGATCTTCCTTCGGACCTCTGGGGGAAATGTGGTCCAGCGAGGAGACGATCTTGTGCTTGGCGAAACTGCCTTCCTGGACTTCCACCTGGCAGCGTCCACAGGTTGCTCGGCCGCCGCAGACGCTCTCAACGTATACGCCCAGGGTGCGTGCGGCCTCCAAAATGGGTGTACCAACGGCGAAACGTCCGCGTTTACCCGATGGCATGAAGAGAACGAGCGCTTCCTTTGCCGACGCCTCTGGTGCTTTGACGGGTGCGTTCACGATCGATACTCCAAAACTTTCAGGCGAGGGGCAGTTTAGTTGCCTCCCGCCTTTCTATGCTGGTCAGTTTGCGTAACGCAAATCGTCAGCCTGCGGCGCCGCGCCGCGCCTCGCGTCCGCCACGTCGACGCCCACCGCCAGCCGAATCTACGGGGACGGACACAGCAGGTGCCGCTCCTGCTGCTGCCGGCTGGTGGTCGCGGTATTTCTTGATCCAGTAGGTGCAATTGGCGTCTGTACCGTTGAGAACATTAGCGGCATGAACGGCTTCCATTTCCTGCGGACGGCAAGGATTCATGATCGCCGAGGTCATGCCCGCACCAATCACCATAGGAATGAACCCGGCATTGATGCCGTGACGATGGGGCAGGCCGAAGGAAATGTTCGACAGGCCGCAGGTGGTGTTAACCTTCAATTCTTCGCGCAGACGGCGTAGCAGAGCGAAAACCTGACGACCGGCATCACCAAGCGCACCGATCGGCATGACCAGTGGATCGACCACGATGTCATGGGCCGGGATGCCGAAATCGGCGGCGCGCTCTACGATCTTCTTGGCAACGGCGAAACGAACGTCCGGATCCATGGAAATGCCGGTCTCGTCGTTCGAAATGGCAACGACCGGAACATTGTACTTCTTGATGAGCGGGAGAATGGCTTCGAGCTTCTCCTCTTCACCCGTCACGGAATTGACCAGCGGACGGCCCTTGGCGACTTTCAATGCCGCCTCGATGGCAGCGCTTACCGAACTGTCGATCGACAAGGGGACATCGACCAGATTCTGCACGATTTCAAGCGTCTGAACAAGAAGGCCCGGCTCCGTCGCGTTGGGATCCACCGCAGTGACACCCGCGTTGACGTCCAGCATCGTCGCGCCAGCGGCGACCTGCTCTAAAGCATCCTTAATGACTGTATCGAAATTGCCCATGATCATTTCGGCGGCCAGCTTCTTACGCCCGGTCGGATTGATTCGCTCGCCGATGACGCAGAAAGGCTGATCAAATCCGATGATTATTTCTCTGGTTGCCGAAGCAACGATCGTACGGGTCATTCAAGGATCCTTAATTCGCGACTGCGTTTGTAGAATAGTGTACGGTATTCAAATTCCATGAGCCGCGATCGACAAGCCATTCAGACGACTTCTTCAATCCACCGAACGGGAAGATGTGAATTTGCTTGATGGCAGATGTCGGATTAGCCAAAATGTGTTGTTCGATGGGGCCAACAACACCTTCCGGTGAATGACTAGTGGCGAGCGCTGTCAGCGACAGCGCATTCTTCTTCAGGAAGCTGATCGAATTGCCGACACCGCACATGGCTGCATATTTGATCAGCGTCGTAATCTTGGCAGGGCCAGCAACACCGAGATGCACGGGAAGGTCGACGCCATGTTGGCGCAACGATTCCGAATAGCGAATGAAGCGGTCGGCATCGAAACCGAACTGGGTAACGACTCGCAGCTTGGCACCGGTACGTTCGCCGAAGTCTTTCTTCAAACGCAGCGCTTCAATAGCGACGGCCTCGGAAAACTCCGGGCTGCCTTCGGGATGGCCGGCAACGCCCATTTCGGTGATGCCGTATTTGTCGAAGAAACCAGTCTCCAACACCTCCATCGTCGAGGAGAACTCACCGGCCTGACGCTCGAGGCCGCCACCAATAACGAGAACGTCGGTCACGCCAGCTTCTTGTGCGGCTCGGCGAACACGAGTTTCGAGTGCTGCTTTCGTCGTCAGACGGCGTGAAGCGAAATGCGGGACCGGCTTATAACCAAGCTCATGAATGCGCTTTGCCGCAGATGTCAGCGTATCCACGCTGTCGGTGCCCATGTCTGTGATGTAGACGCGGGTACCTGCCGGGAACAAACCAGGCAAATCCTGGGATTCGATAGCCTGGCGAGCCGCGACTTCAATAGATGCTGTGATCTTGGTCATTTGATCCTGCTGCGACTTCGCTTTGAATTCATGAATGCTCATGTCCACCTGCCTTTACGAGCGCCACAAGGCGTTCCCGATCATATTCATTGTCAATACGGGCGAGGGCGCTATCCGCCTCGGTCTCCAGATCATCACTCACAGGCACCGGAGTGCCGCGGCGCCATTCCGCCAGATAGGTATCGGAGTCTTTCGCACCAATACGCATCGCGCACATGTCGATGGCCTCGGTGAAACGAATCGGAAGCTCGCGCTTGGCTGCCTGGCGTCCCTTTTTGACGGTCACTTGAGCGGGAATATCCCGCCAATAAACGACAATGAGATCAGCCATGCAATTCATCCTCCGATGACGACCCTTTTGCCGGAAAATCAGGGGCTAAGCTTGCTATCTCACGACGCGTGCGCACTCAAATGCGACGCGCATCATTGGTGTTTTTGCGACAGGGATTCGGTTCAGAAAGGCCAGTAGGTTGCGGCATAGGCAAGCAAGTTCGCGGCAACGAAGGCAAAGCCCGTGACGATGCCGATCGAGACGACACCGAGTATCAGTCCGCCCAACATCAATCTGCCGTCACGCTCGCAGAGTGCGATGCCGATAATTGCGGTAGCGAGAGCGGGCAGCCAGTTGGATAGCGGCATTGGCAGAACTACAGACAGACCAAGAATGGTGGTAAACGCACCAAGCCAGCGATCACCCTGTTTGCGGCCAAACGGCCAATTGCGCGGCCGGATAAACTTTTCCAGCCATTCCAGCCACGGAACGACTTTGGCGGATATCAAGCGGAACCGGTCAGGGGAAATGGTTTTCGTTCGCATGAAAGTTGGAAGCCAAACCGATTCACGCCCCATCACCATTTGAACGGATACGAGCACAAGCGGAATACCGGTGATAACCCCGGTACCTGGTGGAAGCGGGATAAGATTCAAAATGGCAAAAAATGTAAGGAGCGCGGCAAAACTGCGATCTGTAAACGCTTCTTCGAGTTCGTCGAAAGACACCGGAGTCGTTGCACCAAGCGACAAGTCCCTGAAGACCTGCGAAAGCGGGCGCGGATCATTGTCCGGCGTCAAAGGTCGAGCCACGCGGTCGGGCTTCTTTCTTTCTTCTACGTCGATTGCGGCCATAGTCTCGTCTTTGTTTACATTTTGGCGCATATGGCGCGAGGTCGATGACATTGCAATGACGAAAATACCTCAACGCTGCAGTTCGAGTATGTCCATTAGCGATTCACGGTCCGGCGCAGGGAACTCGATTCTGAAACTCCTTGTTTCCTGTGCGATATGCATACCCTACCTGATCAACGTCGGGACCTGAACCATAGTTCCTGGGCTTTTCACCCGCGACAAAGCCGACACCAAGATAGGTCAGGCGGTTGTCGCTCTCTGTATAAAAGCGTCCCTTCGTGCGTTGTGAACCGCTCGTCTTTTCCAGCACCCAGCCCGACCCATCGTCCGTGACACGGCATTTGAACCAGCTATAGATTACCAGCGGCGGTTCGTTGCCAAGCTTTGCCGTTCGGCATTTCCATTCGCCAGTGATGTCGAAATCTTCACTGAAGGACAGGTGGGGCTTGGCCAAGATTCCCTCCAACCATTTTACGTCGGTTGGAGGCGCGCCTTTGTTTGCTTCATCGACAGCCGTGCCCATCGTCTCTTGATATTTGTCGAGCTTCGCTTGATCAAGCTTTGTGATAATCCGCGTTATCGCACCATCTGCTTGAGCGACAGTTGTGCAAGCAATAAGGATAATCGTGGCGAACCCAGCGCGAAGCATAGTGAATTGATACCTGTTTCGATTTGGTATTCAGGCGCACAGACGAAGAAGTCGTTCATCTGATGGCGATCACGAAGAGAAACTAGTCGGGAGCCGCAGCCGAGGTCAAGGCGGGAACGAGATCACCATAACCCGTCAGTCGCCGCTCGTAAGTAAGGCCAAGAAAAGCTGCCGCTCGCTCGGCCTTTGCGCTCAACTTGGGATCGTCAGTCTGCGCCATATAGATCATCTTGGTGTAGTTGCCAAAATACATGTCGCGCAATTCCGGGTGCCGGTCGAGTCCCAACGGCTTGACCATGAACGCTTCGAAATGGCGGGCGAGGAAATCCGTCATGAAAAACGACGTCATGTCGTCGTCCCACTGTGAGGAGAAGGCTTCATTGCCGACATAGAACGAAAAGCAATGCGGGCCGGCGATACGTTCGACGCCATGTTTCTCACAGACGCGATCAAGCATGCCACCTGTACCGCAGTCTGCATAGCCGACAAATATGCGTGTGATGCCTTCTGCTTTGGCTTTGACGATTGCGCGATCGACGGATGGCGCAATCTTGTCCGGATAGTGATGATAAATCGCGGGGAGGCACTTGAGGTCAATATGATCGAGACCAAATTGTTCACGTATCGCGAGGATTTCGCGCGCGATCATCCCACAAGCAATGACCCGCACGATCTCTGGTGATCTCGTTGACTTTTGGCTTGCATTCATGGAACTGATCTTGCTCTATCGCGTTGTTCCAGCGTTGAATTTAATTTTAGCACAACGGGAGATACCGTCCATGAAACTATCACACATCGCTCCAATTGCCATTGTATTTGCAGTTGTTGCAGTTAGCGGCTGTGCGAATACTATTCGCGGCATGGGCCAAGATACGGCCAATACGGTCAATGCAACCCAGAGCGCTGGTCATCGCGTGGCAAAGTCAGCCAATTAATTAACGCTTAGGGCCGTCCGGGCCTCAGCCGTTTATTGATTTATTGCTAACAAAACGGTCGCACGTTCGTGCGGCCGTTTTGCATGCCATCAGGCTCCCGAAAGCTGATTGTGCTTGCGTTTCATGTAGGCCTTGGCCGTCTCAACGGCAACCGCAGCATCGCGGCAATAAGCGTCGGCGCCGACTGCCTTGCCGAACTCTTCATTCAGAGGTGCGCCGCCTACCAGAACAACATAATCGTCACGGATGCCCTTTTCCTTCATCGTGTCGATCACGACTTTCATGTAGGGCATGGTGGTTGTCAGCAATGCGGACATGCCGAGAATATCGGGCTTGTGTTCTTCGATCGCCGCCAGATACTTTTCGACCGGATTGTTGATACCAAGGTCGATGACATCGAAGCCGGCACCTTCCATCATCATACCGACCAGATTTTTGCCGATGTCATGAATATCACCCTTGACGGTACCGATGACGAGCTTGCCCTGCTTCGGAGCCCCGGTCGCAGCAAGGAGAGGGCGCAGGATAAACATGCCCGCCTTCATCGCGTTGGCTGAGAGCAGCACTTCAGGTACGAAGAGAATGCCGTCCCGGAAGTCTTCGCCAACGATGCGCATGCCCTCGACCAGAGCTTCGGTCAGAACCTTGTAGGGCACCCAACCGCGTTCAAGCAGAATGTTGGTGCCTTCCTCGATTTCTTCCTTCAGGCCGTCATAAAGATCGTCATGCATTTGCTCGACGAGTTCATCGTCAGAAAGCTCCGAAAGAATGATTTCATCATCGGCCATTTTTATGCTTCCTCTCAAGCGTTATGCAATGTCACTAACATAACTGGTGTTTCTTTAACATATCGGGCAAGTTGCTGAAAACGCATCGCTTAAATGCGACCTAGTAAATGACGAAAACGACCGGCTAGTGGTCCGATTCTAACATTCGCCAGCAATCTCAAAGTCCTAGCGGAACTTTTGGATTTGACTTTCGCTTCAGAAGCTGATGGCTCCAAGGCGTGCGAATGTCAAATCCGCTTCACTAGTTGTCTCCGATGCGCCACCCGGTGCCGCACACGGAAACGCTCTTGCCGGTGTCGCGTTTAGATTTGACCTGCTCAAGAAGAAGTCTGCGCTTGTGAAGCGCTGAGGAGATAGAAAATGGTTGAGGAAACGTCAGTTGATGCACCTGCAGAAGCGGAAACAGGCAGTGGACGTCGTGGCCGCGGCGCTGGCGCGGGTGCAGCTGCACGTCGTGCTGCGCGTTCGGGTGGTGGTCCTGGTAAATCGCTAACCTATATTACGCGCAAGATACGCACCTTCGAAGTATTGGACGAAGAAGGTTTGGCGATAATTGAGGCGAACGCCGATACGGTGCTGGAGGAGATCGGCATCGAGTTCCGCGATGATGCGGAAGCGCTCGCACTGTGGAAAGAAGCCGGTGCGGACGTCAAGGGCGAGCGGGTGCATTTCCCCAAGGGGCTGCCGCGTTCTCTTCTAAAGACTGCTCCGCCGATCTACACGCAGCACGCGCGCAACCCGGAGCGCTCCGTCCAGATTGGCGGCGATGCTACCGTTTTTGCCCCGGTCTACGGCCCGCCTTTCGTTCGCGATCTCGAGGGCGTTCGCCGCTACGCGACGATCGAGGACTTCAATAATTTCGTCAAGCTGGCTTATATGGCGCCGTCTATTCATCATTCCGGCGGTACGGTATGCGAACCGGTCGATGTGCCCGTCAACAAACGCCATCTTGATATGGTCTACGCCCACATCAAATATTCCGACAAACCTTTCATGGGATCCGTCACCGCGCCTGAACGTGCCGAAGATACGATCTCCATGTGCAAGCTGGTGTTCGGTGAGGACTATCTCGACCAGAACACTGTTTTGACGAGCCTGATCAATGCGAATTCTCCCATGGTATTCGACGAAACGATGTTGGGCGCATTGAAGGTCTATGCGCGCAACAATCAGGCTTGCATCGTCACGCCGTTCATTCTTGCCGGCGCCATGAGCCCGGTAACAGTGGCAGGTACGCTCACACAGGTCCTGGCAGAGGTTCTTGCGGGTGCGTCTTTCACCCAACTGATCCGGCCAGGCGCTCCCGTAATTTTCGGGACCTTTGCATCGTCGATCTCCATGCAATCAGGTGCGCCGACCTTTGGCACGCCCGAACCCTCACTGGTTTCTTATGGTGCAGCGCAGCTGGCACGCCGCTGCGGATTGCCGTTCCGCACGGGCGGTTCTCTCTGTGCTTCCAAGGTTTCCGATGCTCAGGCAGCTTATGAGAGCGCGAATACATTGAATTCGACGCTTCTTGCCGGAACGAATTTCGTGCTGCATGGGGCGGGCTGGCTCGAAGGCGGCCTGGTATCTTCCTATGAAAAATTCATGATGGATATCGACCAGCTTGGCATGGCCCAGAAGATTGCCCAAGGGGTCGATTTATCCGAGAATGGCCAGGCAATGGATGCTATCCGGCAAGTTGGTCCCGGCAGCCACTATCTTGGTTGCGACCACACGCAGGCGAACTTCCAAACAGCATTCTATCGCTCGAACATTGCAGATAACAATTCGTATGAGCAATGGCTGGCGGAAGGCGAAAAACGTGCGGATCAGCGCGCCAATGAACTTGCTCGCCGTTGGCTGGAAACATACGAGGCGCCTTATCTCGACCCGGCCATCGACGATTCGCTCAAGGAGTTCATCGCCAAGAAAAAGGCGTCCATGCCCGACGCATTCACGTGAAAGAAGCCCGAAGACGGCCGGGCTAAAGTGGCCGATCTGATCCACCACGAAGTCTGGGCCTCTGCTGTAAAGGGTTCAGATGCGGGGTGACTTTGCAGCATCGATACCGGATCAAATCGCCGCCGCGCTGGAGCCATATGGTTTGGTCCCGCGCGGCGGTTTTGTTTTCGACGAAGAGAACGCCCTTTCGCCCTTGATTCAAGGGACGCATTTTCGAAGCGTTGTCTTGGTTGGGTACTTCGGATCGGCCATTTGGCCGCATTTCACGCGGTGGTGGCAAGACCATCGGGATTCCCAGGATCCGCTCGATCAATGGTCCAAGGATGTTCTTACTGCCGTTGCAACGAGATTCGGTGCAATAGCCGTGTTTCCCTCTGATCGGCCCTATCTGCCGTTTCAGCAATGGGGGATGCGCGCTGAGGGACTGCGCCCTTCTCCACTCGGAATACTAATCCATCCACAATACGGGCTTTGGCAGGCCTTTCGCGGGGCGCTGCTATTCGATCGCGCGATCGATTTTGCTAGCGGTGGTCCGCAACGTCATCCCTGTGACGATTGCCAGGACAAGCCGTGCCTTTCGGCCTGTCCAGTGAATGCCTTTTCCGATGGTGGATATGATGTCGTCCGTTGTCGTTCCCATCTTGCTTCCGGAGAGGGGAATGAGTGCCTGAGCGGCGGTTGTTTGGCGCGCCGTGCCTGTCCTGCGGGACACGAGTATGCTTACAGCGCACCGCAGATGCGTTTCCATATGAAGGCCTTTGCGAGGGGCTGACGTACATCTCCAATAAAGAAATATAAAAGCAAAATCATGCGTTTAGGCGGGACTCTCGTTAAAAGATATATCTTTGACTTGATTAAAGATATATCTTTGTAGATATAACTCATGAAAGATATAACTAGGAGATATTCCATGTACGGTCATTGCAAAAATCATCACAACCATGGCGGCGATCACTGGTCGCGCGTTGAATCAATGTCAGGTTCGCAAGAGGGCGGCGGCCGCTTTAGCGGACGCGGTCGCGGAGGTCCATTTGGGCGGCACCGAGGCGGTCCATTTGGCGGGCGTGGCCCACGCATGTTTGATCCAGGCGCATTGCGTCTTGTCGTCCTCGGTTTGATCGCGGAAGAGCCGCGTCACGGCTACGACGTCATCAAGGCTCTTGAAGCGAGATTCCAGGGGGCCTACAGCCCGAGTGCCGGTGCGATTTACCCGATGTTGCAGATGATGGAGGAAACCGATCTTGTCACCTCCACGACCACCGGCAACAAGCGGCTCTATACGATTACGGATCAGGGGCTTGCCTATCTCGACGAGAACCGGGCGGAGCTAGACAAGATCAACGGCCAACTCGACAGCGCTTCAGGCGAGATACACAATGCTGCTCTGGGCGAGGAGATGCATGCATTGAGCTTCGCGCTTCGCTCGAAACTCCGCAGTGGTTCGCTCACGGCTGAGAAGGCCGAGGAGCTGCGCAATATCCTGAAGAGGGTTCGCCGCGAGATCGAGGACCTCTGAGGTCTAAAAGACTGTGCCAAAAACCAGCGGGTGAAACCGCTGGTTCTACGTCCGAATTATTTATGCACGCCGTCCGCGGCGTTCCCGCTTCGGCATGTCGTCAGCGTGAGCTGCGAGCTTGTTGCGCATTGGTCCGATGGTCTCGACGATTGTCTCGACAGAAGGGCGCGCGCCATGCGTGTGACTGTCGAGTGCTTTGCGCATTGCCGCCAGATGCTCGAATGATGTGCCACAGCAGCCGCCAATAATCTTTGCGCCGCCATTGATTGCTAGATGGGCGTAGTCGGCCATCAGCTCTGGAGTGCCGGAATAGAAGATTTCGGCGCCACGAAATTCCGGTATGCCGCAGTTGCCTTTGATAACGATCGTTGCAGAAGGATCGGCTTCGCTCATGTCGAGGAGAGACGCCAAAATATCCGACGCACCGACGCCGCAATTGGCGCCAACCGCGACTGGACGTTGCGCGAGTCCGTCGACTACAGCGTGGATGTCCTTCGGCGGCAGGCCCATCATGGTTTTGCCCGCCGTATCGAATGATCCCGTATACACGTAGGGGAGACCGACTTTGACCGCTGCCTCTGCAGCCGCGCGTATTTCGCCCGGAGCTGACATCGTCTCGATCCAGGCTACGTCCACGCCGCCAGCCTTCAAGCCTTCCAGCTGTTCGGTGAAAGCCGCGACCGCATCTTCTTCGGTCAAGGCGCCGAGCGGTACTAGCAGTTCGCCTGTCGGGCCGACGGAACCTGCAACAATGACCTTGCGGTCTGCCTTGTCAGCGACGCTGCGTGCAAGCTCGGCGGCTTTCTTGTTGAGTTCGAATACACGATCCTGCGCATGATGGAGTTTCAGACGATGGCGTGTGCCACCGAAGGAATTGGTCAGGATGATGTCAGCTCCGGCATCGACAAACCCTTGATGTAACGCAATGATCTTCTCGGGTTGCACTTCATTCCAGAGTTCCGGAGCTTCGCCAGCTTCGAGCCCGGTTGCAAAAAGGTTTGTGCCTGTTGCACCATCGGCCAGTAAAACGCCCTTCTCGGCGATGAGATCAGCAAGTGGGTTTGCAATGGTCATGGCGCATGTTCCCTTTGGATAAGCTAGATAACCATATAAGGAAGTCTTTATATGTGGTCAATAATCATTTGCGACAAGGCCTGCCGCATGGTCAACTGACCTTCAGCGATGAAATGTATCCAGCCACTTCGTGAGCATTGACTTTGGCAACGCGGATAAGTCCGTCGAAATGCCGTTGCATGGTCAGGACGGCCTCTGTTGTGTACAGGACGAGATACATTTCCCCGACAAATATAGCGGCGCGGTAGGGGCCAAAGACGGTATAGGGGACAGAGAAACGCTCGCGTCCGTCGAAGAGATAGAGCCGAAATGACGGATAAAGCTCATCGATCAATTCGGCCATGTGATTGAGCTGTTCGAGACGGACCTTGCGCGAGAGATCACTCCAGATGCTGCAACCTGAAGCGAAGTCTCTTAGCGTCTGGAAGGGCATACAGACTTCCATGTCGGTGCCCGGCTGGCGATTATAGTCAAGCCGGAATGCAGTCTCGCTCAACTGGGCTGCGGGGTCGCGGTGGACCATGGAGGTCTCGTAAGCAACGACAGCTTGTGTCCGTAACAAGTCCGGGATGCGCGCGGGGACGTAACGAATTTTGCTGCCAGTTGCCTCTGCATGCCATTTAACGAGGAGCGTGCGTTCGAAGTTATCCGAACCTTCTTCGATTTCCATACTTGGGCGAAGTTCGCCTGTAATGCCCTCATCCTGGCTCAATCCCAAAAGCCAATCGAGCGACACGGCGTGGCGCTCGGCAATGTTGAGCAACGTCTCAACGCGCGGCAGCCTGGTAGACACGCCCGACAGCAGTTGTGACAAGGCTGAACGGTCAATACCAACCGATGCAGCAAAGGCTGATTGGTTTTCGCCACTTCGGACAAGGAGACTTTTGATGCGCTCCTGGAACAGACGAGAAAGGTCGCGTTTATCCATGTTCGCACCACATTGTTTATAATGCACAACAAATGCGCTATTTGGTGCGCAGAATCAACACTTACTCACAAAAATCGCGTTGCTGACAGCTCCTGACAATGAGACCATGAAAAACATGGAATCAGAACGACATAACAAAATACCCTCTTCACAATCCCAGCATTCGCGCAAGCGCACCGGCATTGAATGGCCAACGATTGGCTTGATGACAGCCTGCTACGGGCTCTGGTTTTTCTCCGGCTTTTACGTCTACGACACTATGCCGTTGGCTGCTCTGGCAGCGATGGCAATTTCGGTCGCGTTGCATTCTTCCCTACAACATGAAGTTCTGCACGGCCATCCAACGCGCAGTGGCCTTGTCAACGAAATCCTGATTTCGTTGCCGATTGGTCTCGTTTTCCCTTACCGGCGGTACAAGCATCTTCATCTCAAGCACCATGCGGATGAGCGGCTGACAGATCCCTATGATGATCCCGAAAGTTACTACCGGGCCATGGGCGACTGGGAAAAATTGCCGGCATTC
This sequence comes from Phyllobacterium zundukense, assembly GCF_025452195.1. Classification (NCBI taxonomy): domain Bacteria; kingdom Pseudomonadati; phylum Pseudomonadota; class Alphaproteobacteria; order Hyphomicrobiales; family Phyllobacteriaceae; genus Phyllobacterium; species Phyllobacterium zundukense. Next base: position 2,515,380 of record NZ_CP104973.1, read on the forward strand.
GTCAAATCACTCCTCAACTGGAACAACACGCTGAGTGGCCGGATTATTATTGGCCCAATTCTGATGGCGATTGGCTTTGTCATCGCTGAGGTGAAACTGGTTGCTGGAGGCGACAGGAAGACGCGCACCGCCTGGCTTTTGCATGGCGCCGGACTTGTTCCAATGCTCGGCCTGGTATGGCTGGTCTTCGGAATTCCGCTTTGGATTTATGCGCTGACGGCTGTTTATTGGGGTCTGTCAATCATCTCGATCCGCAGCTACTGCGAACACCAATGGTCGGAGCGCCCGGATGGGCGGACGATTATCGTGGAGAAATCGCCTCTCGCTCTCATATTCCTTAATAACAACCTGCATTTTGTGCACCATAAACGGCCAACTGCGCCTTGGTATGATCTGCCGGAGCTCTATCGCGAACAGCGCGAGGAATGGCAGCGCATGAATGGTGGTTATGTCTTCCGCAATTATTTCGAAATTTTGCGTGCATATGCATTCCGCAAAAAACAGGAAGTCGTTCACCCCGTTCTTCGTCGTGAGCCGGCTCCAGGGCGGGCCTTCCGGCCACGCCGCCATGGCATCAGTCTGCAGGGCGGCTCAACAATGCCTATTCCCGCCGAGCCGCCGAAAGAGTAAACAAACTGCATGACACTTGTGGCGGCTTTGCCGATGTATGACTGGCCGGAACGGCGCGCTGACATTGATGCGCAGTGGGTTGTGTTGCGCGATACCCTGCGTTCAAATGGATTTGACGCGCCGGATTTTCTGGCGCGCCGCAATGCTGATCTGCCGGCGGTTCCTGGCGGCATCAAAGATAAGACTGGCAATGTCATCGCGCCAGATCCAGCCGTACTTCCACCCGACGAGTTAGATCGGCAGGCGCTGTGGTGTCATCCAGGTTTACTCTTTGCCCAAGCCTGCTGGGGCCCGTTGGAATTGGGTCTTCAAGCCTATGTCCATGTTCTCGGGCAGGATGACTACTCTGGCGTTGATGGTGGCAATGGTGAACTTTACTCAAGCGCACTGGTTATGCGGCGAGGCGAGGGGACGCCTATCAAGGCGCCAGTCGGCGGAGAGGCCAGCCTGCCTGTGGAAGTAATGCGGCGGAAACGGCTCGCGTTCAATAGTCATGACTCCATGTCCGGCTATCTCGCTCTTCAGCGGGACCTCGAAGCCCAGGGAGAGACGCTGGATCTGTTTATCAGCCGTACGGAGACTGGCGGGCATCGCCATTCCGTTGACGCTGTTGCGGCTGGCCGGGCAGATATCGCTGCTATCGATTGCAAATCCTGGGAACTGGCGCAGCGCTACGATGAAGCAGCCAGCGCCTTGGTGGTCGTCGGCTGGACGGGCAAGCGCAAAGGCTTGCCCTACATTTCGGCCTTTGAGTTACCCGCGCATCTTTTCGCCTGACGGATCAAACGGCGGCTCCAGGTTTATCCGGGCGGCGCGGCGAACGCCGAGAATTTCCACCTCGAACAGGCCCTGCTTTTCACTTTTGGCGAGTTCTGCCGGCACGTAGCCTTGAGCCATTGACTGGCCGACATAATGAGCATAGCCGCCGGACGTGACCCAGCCAACAACGCGCCATTCGCCTTGCACAGCTCCCTTGTCGCCCTCATGGGAAACCACCGCCCCTGTTGCGTCAAAGCGCGGAGCGCCGACACCATGACCTGCCTGAACCGTCCCGTAATCCTTCGAGGTTTTGGCCCAGATCGGCTCGTCGCCCATCACATCGGCCGCATCCTCGCCATGCGGCATGTCAATCAGGAAGGAGACGCGGCGCAGCTTCGTGCTCGTTCCGGCATCAAACTCGGCCTTCTCCTTAGCTGCCGATTCCCGGCCGATAAAGTCATTCTTCGAAAGCTTGATGAAGCGGTCCATTGAGCCTTCATACGGGCCGTAGATCGGGCGCAGTTCGCGGAACCATGTGGGAAAATTTTTCTCCAGCCGCATGGCGAGCAATGCGCGCATGCCAAAATCCACAATGTTGTATTCGGCGCCCGCCTCCTTGATCGCCTGGTAGACGAGGCGCTGGTAAGCAGGCTCCATCCAGATCTCATAGCCGAGATCGCCTGTATAGGAGATGCGATTGACCTTGCACGGCGCGCCGCCAACAGCGATCTCGCGGAAGTCCATGAAGCGGAAAGCAGCATTGGAAACGTCTTCATCAACAAGCTTGGTAAGTAGATCGCGTGCTCCGGGACCGGCAATCGCCAGTCCCACCAGCGTTTGATCGAAGCGATGGATTTTCACCGAACCATCCTTCGGTTGCTGCTTCTGGAACCAGCGCATGTGATAGCGCTGTGCTGCGGACGATCCCCAAATCAGGAACCGCTCGTCCGCGGCCTTGGCGATAGTGAAATCGCCGATCAGCTTGCCTTTCTCGTTCAGCATGGGCGTAAGGACTAGGCGCCCGATCTTTGGCATTGTGTTGGTCATCAGGCGCGACAGGAAGTCCTCGGCACCAGCACCGGTCACTTCATACTTGGCGAAGTTGGCGATTTCCGTGACGCCGACGTTTTCACGCGTTGCCCGAACCTCATTGCCGACATGCTCGAAGTCGTTCGAGCGATGATAGGAGACGATATCGTGGGCATCCGTGCCCTTGGGCGCGAACCAGAGCGGAGTTTCAAGACCCCAGGAATCGCCCATCACGGCATTCTGGGCGACCATCGTGTCGTAGAGGGGCGTCGTCTGCTGAGGACGCGCAGCGGGCAGCTCTTCGTTGGGGAAGCGGATGGAAAAGCGGCGCGAATAGTTTTCGCGAACCTTGGCGTTGGTATAGCGCAAGGTTGCCCACTCACCGAAGCGGGCGACGTCCATGCCCCATACATCGAATCCGGGTTCGCCATGCACCATCCAGTTGGAGAGGGCGAGGCCAACGCCGCCGCCTTGGCTGAAACCAGCCATGACGGCGCAGGCCGTCCAGTAATTGGTGAGGCCAGGAACCGGTCCGACAAGCGGGTTGCCGTCCGGCGCAAACGTAAAGGGGCCATTGATGATCTGCTTGATGCCGGCCTTCTCGATGCCCGGAAAATGCTTGAAACCCACTTCGAGGGAAGGGGCGATGCGGTCAATGTCCGGTGCCAGCAGTTCGTGGCCGAAATCCCATGGCGTGTTGACTGGCGACCACGGCTTCGCCGCCTTTTCATAGGTGCCGAGCAGGATTCCGTTGCGCTCTTGGCGGGTATATATCTCGCCCTTGAAATCCATGACGCCGATGAGTTCGCGCCCGGTGGTTTTGTTGAACTCCATGACTTCGGGCACGTCCTCTGTGAGGAGATACATGTGCTCCATGGCAAGGACTGGCAGTTCCAGACCGACCATGCGGCCGACTTCACGGGCCCACAGACCGCCGCAATTGACGACATGTTCGGCCTTTACCGTGCCTTGTTCCGTGACAACATTCCAGGTCCCATCCGTTTCCTGTGTCAGTTCAACGACGCGGTTACGCAAGCTTATTTCCGCGCCAAGCTTGCGCGCTGCCTTGGCATAGGCGTGGGTCGTGCCGGATGGGTCGAGGTGACCTTCGACTGGGTCCCACATGGCGCCGACGAAGTTGGTCTCGTCCATCAGCGGGAACATCGCTTTGGCTTCCGAGGGTGTGATCAGTTCAGTATCCATGCCGAGATAGCGGCCACGTGCGTGCGCCAATCGTAGAAAATCCATACGCTCCGGCGAGTCGGCCATCATGACGCCGCCGGTCAGATGCAGGCCGCATGACTGTTCGGAAAGCTCCTCGATCTCTTTGTAAAGGCTGACCGTATAGGCTTGGAGTTTGGCCACGTTCGGATCGCCGTTGAGGGTATGAAAGCCGCCGGCAGCGTGCCAGGATGAGCCTGATGTCAGTTCAGAGCGCTCGATCAGCAGGACGTCGGTCCATCCAGCACGCGCCAGGTGATAGAGCACAGAGCATCCAACGACACCGCCTCCTATGACAACTGCTTTAACGTGCGATTTCATATTCTTATGCCTCGTACATGGAAATTTGATTCAACGTCTTGAGAGTCTGACTCAACCGATCAGAAATCAGTGGGAGCACCACCCTCGGCCTTGCGCTTTGCAACGAAGGCATTGATTTCTTCTTCAATAGCCGGATTGATCGCCGGCTTCTCATAGATGGCGAGGCGTTCTTTCCAGATGCGGTTGGCCCGCTCGATCGCCGTTGGTGAACCGGCTTCTTGCCAGCTCTCGTAGTTACGCCAGTCTGAAATGATGGGTGCATAAAAGGCAGTCTTGTAGCGGGATTGGGTGTGGGCAGTGCCAAAGAAGTGGCCGCCCGGGCCGACATCGCGCATAGCGTCGAGACCCAGCGCATCCTCAGACAAATCAAGCGGTGTCAGGAATTCTGCGACCATCTGCAAGAGATCGAAATCGAGGATCATCTTTTCATAAGAACAGCAAAGCCCACCTTCCAGCCAGCCCGCGGAATGCAGCATGAAATTGCCGCCACCCTGGATCGCGCCCCAAAGCGAGAACACCGATTCATAGGCAGCCTGGGCATCCACCGTGTTAGCTGCACACACATTGGACGTGCGATAGGGAATGCCGTAGCGCCGGGCAAGCTGACCGCCGACCATCTGGGCCTTCATATATTCCGGCGTGCCAAAGGCGGGGGCACCCGATTTCATGTCGACATTGGAAGTGAATCCGCCGTATCCGACGGGAGCGCCCTTCTTGACCATCTGCGTGAAGGAAATACCGGCCAACGCTTCGGCATTCTGTTGGACCAGCGCACCTGCGATGGTAACGGGGGCCATCGCGCCCGCAAGAGTGAAGGGCGTGACAATGACGATTTGGCCATTGCCCGACATCTGAATGATGCCTTCCATCATCGGGATATCGAGCTTCAAAGGCGAATTGGTGTTGATGATCGTATAGCAAGATGCCTCGTTCTGCAGCTGCTCGTGACTGATACCACGAGCGAGCCGCGCGATTTCAATACCGTCTTGATTGCGTTCCTTGCCGAGAGAATAGATGTGAAACGGCTTGTCGGTGAGCGTTGCCAGATCCCGAATACATTCGAGGTGACGCACCGAAGGATGGATATCGATCGGTTCTACAGGATATCCCCCGGTTGCATTGATGATATTGTGCATCTGGGCCAGTTTCAGGAAATTGCGGAAATCCGCCTGATTGCCCGAGCGCCTGCCATTGTCGGTGTCGGAGCAATTCGGCGCCGATCCCATTTGGGCAAAGATCAGATTATTGCCGCCAAAACGCACATTATGTGCGGGGTTGCGAGCATGCAGCGTGAACTCGGATGGCGCGTGGCTGACATACTCAAGGATCATTTCCTTGTCGAAATGAACGCGCATTGTGCCAGGAGTGACGTCCGCGCCGGCCTGCTTCATGATTTCGCGTGCACCGTCGTGCAGCACGTCCACGCCAATCTCCTGGAGCACTTTAAGCGATGCATCGTGGATCGATTCAAGTTCATCGTCGGAAACGATCTTTGTCGGTGCAAACGGGATTTTGAGCTGCCGGAACGGGGGCTGATCAAAAGCACCGCTTTCAACGCTGCGTGGCCGCGCCCGCCCGCCACGTCTGCCATGGTCCCGAGCCGATGCGTTTGCGTCGATCTCAACTGCAGGTTCAGTCATTGCTCATGCCCTCATTCGCACCTGTCACAGGCGATGGTCCACTATCGCCAGAGCACGGCGCAGGGTGCGCGGCGTGAGCGACGCCGAGCGCAAGGGAAGCGACACCGACGCGTTGACTATTCCGCTGCAGCTTTCGATGTCAGATGGCTGATCGGTGTGACCATCGCTTGAATCAAATTATTCATGCTGATGACCCCAGTGGGTTTCCCGTTATCATCAATAACAGTTGCGTATTGCTGGTTGGCGTCGGTCATCGTCTTGGCAGCTTCTTCAAGAATCGTACCGGTTTTGACTGTCACACCGCCCGTTGCCGACGGCGCACCGGATTGCGTGGCAATCGTGTCGACCATGATGACGCGGCCGCGATTGACCTCTTTTACGAAGCTCGAAATATACTCGTCTGCAGGTTTTAGAACGATATCTTGCCCGGTTCCCTGTTGAACAACTTCACCGTCACGGAGGATTGCGATGCGATCACCCAGTCGCAAGGCCTCATCGAGATCGTGGGTGATGAAAACGACCGTTTTCCTGATTTCCTTCTGCAGATCGAGAAGAACCGATTGCATATCCATTCGAATAAGCGGGTCGAGCGCCGAGAAAGCTTCGTCCATCAGCAGGATGGGCGCATCGTTGGTCAGGGCGCGAGCGAGACCGACACGTTGCTGCATGCCACCGGACAGCTGGTTAGGATAATGATCCTCAAAGCCTTTGAGTCCCACCCGGCCAATCCAACGCCTTGCCTGCTCCTCCTGCTTTTCCCGCGACAGGCCCTGTATCTCAAGGCCATAGACGGTGTTATCCAGCACTGTGCGATGAGGCAGCAAAGCAAATTTCTGGAAAACCATTGCCGTCTTGTGGCGCCGGAACTGACGCAGATCGTTCTGGTTCATCTTGCATACATCGGCGCCATCGATGATGACTTCACCTGCCGTTGGATCGATCAGGCGATTGATGTGGCGGATCAATGTGGACTTTCCTGAACCGGAGAGCCCCATAACAACTTGGATGCAACCGGCCGGCATATCGATGTTGATGTCCCGCAAGCCAAGAACGTGTCCATGCTCTTCGTTGAGTTCGGTCTTCGACATGCCTTTCTTAACAGCCTCTACATAGGTTTGCGGTCTCTGGCCGAAAATCTTGTAGAGATTCTTGATCTTGATTCCTGCTCCCTGAACCGAACGATCAGCCATGGACAACCTCCTGGTGCTTTTGTAGACGCTTGCCATAGGCCTGACTAACGCGGTCAAAGATGATGGCTATGCCAACAATGGCAAGGCCGTTGAAAAGTCCGAGCGAGAAGAATTGACCGTTGACCGAACGCAACACAGGCTGTCCAAGTCCCTGGACGCCGATCATGGATGCGATAACCACCATGGCGAGAGCCATCATGATTGTCTGGTTGATGCCAGCCATGATTGTCGGCAGAGCGAGGGGTATCTGGACGTTCCTCAATCGCTGCCAACTTGATGAACCGAATGCATCGGCTGCCTCCAGTACATCCTTGTCGACGAGCCTGATACCAAGATTGGTCAGCCGAATCATCGGCGGAATAGCGTAGATCACAACGGCGATAAGGCCCGGGACCTTGCCGATGCCGAGCAACATCACAACCGGAATCAAATAGACGAAGCTCGGCATTGTCTGCATGACGTCAAGGATGGGATTGACCATGCGCTGGAAACCATCAGAACGCGCCATGACGATGCCAATCGGGATACCGACGACGATGGAAACGACCGTGCCGACGAAAATCATGGCAATGGTCTTCATCGCATCACTCCACATATCGAAATAGCCGATCAGGAGAAGGGTCAGGATGGTGCCGCCTACGATCTTCCAGTTGCGGCTGGCAATCCAGGCAATGCCGCCAATGAGAACGATCATGACCGGCCACGGCGTCGTCGTCATAAAACGTTCTGCCTGAATAAGGAAATACTGCAGGGGTTGAAAAAACGACTCGATGACATCGCCGTACTGACGGGTGAACGCCTTGAAACCCTCGTCCATCGCCTTTTTCAAGTTGCGCAGCGTGTCGTCATTCATATTGGGAAATCTGTAAAACCATTCCATTTGTCTGTGCCCCTTCTATAGCCACCCCCAAGCGCTACGCTTTCTGAATGGCTGAAGTGGTTGAACGCTATGACGTTCAACCTATCAAGAGTAGGATACGGCGAAGCCCTGCTTCGCCGTATCTGACAATCATTGTATGGCTGCCTTGATTTTCTCCGCGGCTTCCGGCGAGACCCACTTTGTCCAAACAGCCTCATTGTTCTTGAGGTAATATTTGGCGCCATCATCACCCGTAGCTTGGTTGTCGACCATCCAGGCTAGCAGCTTGTTGAATTCCTCAGTCGAAAGCTGCCGCTTTTTCAGATAGTCGAAGGCGGGGCCAGCAGCGTCGGAAAATTTCTTCGTGACAACAGTGTAGATATCAGACTTCGCCCATCCGTTAGGCTTTGGATCGGGGCAATCGGCAACGACAGTGCAGCGTTTCCATTCGGCTTCGTCAAATGGTACGCCATTGTCGAGCTTAACCATGGGATACTTACCAAGGATTGCGGTGGGCCCCCAATAATATCCGAGCCAAGGCTCTTTGCGCTCGTAAGCCTTGGCTATTGAGCCATCAAGACCCGCTGCAGAACCTGTGTCGACAAGCATGAAGCCGTTCTTGTCGCCGCCATAGGCCTTGTAGAAGTTGGTGGTCGTGATCTGGCAAGCCCAACCCGAGGGGCAATTATAAACTGCGCCCTTCTTGGGGTCTTCCGGAGCGGGGAACAATTCCGGGTGCTTCATCGCGTCCGCAATCGTCTTAATCTCCGGGTGCGCATCAGCAAAATATTTAGGTATCCACCAGCTTTCCGTCCCGCCTTCGGTAATGGCAGGCGCTGCCAGCACCAGCCTTTCTTCCTTGACAGCCTTCTCAATGAGGTCACGGACAGTGTTGAGCCAGCCCTCCGGCGCTATGTCCGGCTGACCCTTTTCTAACATTGACGTGAAAGTTGGAACCGTGTCGCCAGCGACCAGTTCGGCGTCGCAGCCATAACCTTCTGATAGTATGATCTTGTCTAGGTTGGCCAAAGCTTCGGCGGAGGGCCAGTTCATATTGGCGATTGTTACAGTGCCGCATTCTGCAGCCGATGCCGATCCAGCGTAGCCGAAAAGACCAGCGGCGAGTATAGTTGAAGCGAGTAGCTTCTTCATGTGCTTTATCTCCCACTCTTTGACAGTTCACCCGAATACGAATTCTAACTTGGTACTGTCCTACCCAGTTGTTCGCTTATGTGCCATTTGGCATCCTTATCCCGGCAGAATGCAATGCTTTCTTTGAATAAATGCGGTGCATCGCGACAAGGCCTGTCGATATAACGACGCCGGGACAATGAATGCGAACCAAGGCACAATGTTCATCCACGCATCGTAACAAACCAATCGATGAAAGATCAACGTCTTAGACAATTTCCTTTATCGATTCATTTGAAAGGGCCATGCCCTGCCGCGTGGTGAGGTGTGGCGTCAATTGTGTTGACGCTTTTCTGTTCGCGCCACGCTATTGTTTGGTCGCAAAGTGCCACAATCTAGACAGGCAGGCGATTTGCGCATGCCTGCCATGCGAATTTGCGAGGGTGAATGCAGAAAATGCGACACCCCATGGCGAATTTTCCTGATCAAATTTCAGGCAAGTAGCGCATTTGAGAGGCAACAATAGTTTTCTCTTCGAGGTGCAGGAATGCTCTATATTTTTAACCGCAATAACCGCGTCCATATTTCGTGGAATGCCACTGAAAAGCGCAACGCACCATCGAACAATGCGAAGAGCGGCGTAGCGTCGGCTCTTTCGTTCATATGGACGCGTTCGGCGGGCTGATATACCAAGGTGATTTATGCAGAACCGCTGCCTCAGGTGGCGGTTCTTCTTTGCATTTCGGAACCGGAGCATTTAAAAAACCGCCCTGTCCCAGAGTGGAGCAGTGCGGTCTTTTTATACTCGATATAGTCCGAAGAAGCAGCAACTCCGGTACGCAGTACCTGATCCGGAGCAGGTGAGCAGGGTCTTGGTCTGCTTACCTGTAAAGGTTTAACCGGACATGGTTACCGCGAGGTTAGCGAGTGCTTAAGCAAATCTAAATTTGGAAGTTTTCCGGGCTTTGCTCTGTGTTTTCAGTTATCGCGGTTGGATTCGCGCAAGAAATTTACAATTCCTGAAAAATCAGAACCCTCATTGCCAGCCGAATTGAACGCCGCATAGAGCGACTCGGCATGGGCGCCAAGCGGCGTCGCTGCTCCTACGCTCGCGGCGGCTTCCTGCGACAGCTTGAGGTCTTTCAACATCAATGCAGCGGCAAATCCCGGCTTATAGCCATTATTCGCTGGAGACGTGGCAACCGGGCCGGGCACCGGACAGTATGTGGTCAGCGACCAACATTGCCCGGATGAAGTTGAGGCTACATCAAATAATGCTTGATGCGAGAGGCCAAGTTTTTCCGCCAGCGTGAAGGCCTCGCTGACGCCGATCATCGAGATACCGAGGATCATGTTGTTGCAGATCTTTGCGGCTTGCCCGTTGCCTGCCTCTCCGCAATGCACGATACGGCCCGCCATGGGTTTAAGAATGGGTTCAGCTTTCGCAAACGCTTCAGCGCTGCCACCAACCATGAACGTCAGGGTACCGGCTGCTGCGCCGCCAATACCGCCAGAAACAGGTGCATCGACCGATTTCAGCCCATTCGCTTGCGCTATTTCGTGGGCCTTGCGCGCGGACTCAACGTCGATTGTGGAGGAGTCAATGAAAAGCGCGCCGGCCTTTGTTCCCTTGGCGACGGAATGATATACCGACAGCACGTGCTTTCCCGCCGGAAGCATCGTGATAACGACATCGGCGTCCACAACTGCCGCCTCGGCGCTGGCCATGATCGTCACGCCATGGCCCTTCGCCACGTTCAAATTCTCTGGCAAGAGGTCAAAACCGAGAACCGTATGGCCTGCCCTGACCAGATTGGCCGCCATTGGATTGCCCATATGGCCAAGACCGATAAAAGCGATTGTTGTCATCGCAGTGTTTCTCCCTGATGCAATGTGATTTCAGCGGTCCGTCATATGCCGTGCGATAATGACGCGCATGATTTCATTCGTTCCTTCGAGTATCTGGTGAACGCGCAGATCACGAACGATCTTCTCGATGCCATAGTCGTGCAGATAACCGTAACCACCATGGATCTGCAGCGCGTCGTTGGCGACATTGAAGCCAACATCCGTAACGAAGCGCTTGGCCATGGCTGACCATTTCGACGCATCATGCGCCTTGCGGTCCAGTTTCGAAGCGGCGGTATAAAGCAACATGCGGGCTGCCGACAGGTCCGTTTCCATGTCGGCAAGCTTGAACTGTAACGCCTGGAACTGGTTGATCGCCCTGCCAAAGGCCTTACGCTCGGAGGCATAGGCTACGGCTTTGTCCAGCGCCAACTGTGCGCCGCCGAGAGAGCAGGCCGCAATATTGAGACGTCCGCCATCAAGGCCGCCCATGGCAATTTTGAAGCCGTCGCCTTCCTCGCCAAGTCGGTTTGCCACCGGAACCCGGCAATTATCGAAGATGACCTGTCTCGTGGATTGAGCGTTCCACCCCATCTTGAACTCATTTGCGCCGAACGAAAGGCCGGGGGCGTCCTTCGGGATTACAAGCGCTGAAATGCCTTTCGGTCCGTCCTCGCCGGTCCGTACCATTGTCACGTAAACGTCGGAGTCGCCGGCACCTGAGATAAACTGCTTGGCACCGTTGAGCACGTACTCATCGCCGTCGCGCACCGCGCGTGTCTTCAGTGCTGCAGCATCGGAACCGGAATTGGGTTCGGTCAAGCAATAGCTGGCCAACCACTCCATGGACGTCAATTTCGGTACAAAGCGCAGACGTTGCTCCTCGTTGCCAAAGAGATCAATCATCCATGTTCCCATATTGTGGATGGATATAAACGCCGAGAATGCAGGGCAAGCCGCCGACAGGACTTCGAAAATCAGAACGGCATCGAGCCGCTTCAGCCCTGAACCGCCCACATCCTCGCGCACATAAATACCGCCCATACCAAGCGGACCGGTCTCGCGAATCACATCCGCCGGAAAATGCTTTTCGCGATCCCAGGAGAGGGCATTGGGTGCCACACGATTGGAGGCAAACGCACGGGCCATGTCCTGGATTGCCAGTTGATCCTCGTTGAGTTCGAACTGACCGGACGCCGAATCGACCAGTGTGTCCATGGCAACCTCCCTGTATTCTTGTTCCAGGCACTCTATCCCAAGCACGAGGGGGCGCAACATTTTGCGTGGGGCTAGGAAGAGAAAGACATATCCGCTACTCAAAGCCTATGACGTACGCAATCATGTTGCAGGGAACTGGCTCTGATGTTGGGAAATCGGTCCTCGTGGCCGGACTTTGCCGGCTGGCGCGCAATCGCGGGCTGAAGGTGCGCCCCTTCAAGCCGCAGAACATGTCCAACAATGCCGCGGTGAGCGACGATGGCGGTGAGATCGGCCGGGCGCAATGGCTGCAGGCACTGGCTTGCGGCGTGCCTTCATCGGTGCATATGAACCCGGTGCTTTTGAAACCACAATCGGAGACCGGCAGCCAGATCATCGTGCAGGGCAAGGTCTGGGGGCAGACCAAGGGCAGGGATTACCAGAAGTTCAAAGCGCAGCTCCTCGATGCGGTCATGGTGTCTTGGGATATCATGCGGGACGGTGCGGATCTGGTTATAATCGAGGGTGCGGGATCGCCTGCGGAAATCAATCTGCGCGCTGGCGACATCGCCAATATGGGCTTTGCAACCCGTGCCAAAGTGCCTGTCGTGCTGGTGGGCGATATCGATCGTGGCGGGGTGATTGCATCGATCGTCGGCACACACGCGATTCTTCAACCGGAGGATCGTGACATGATCATTGGCTATATCATCAACAAGTTTCGCGGCGATATTTCCTTGTTCGATGATGGACTCAAATCCATAACGCAATTTACTGGCTGGCCGTCATTCGGCGTCGTGCCATGGTTGAAGGATGCTTCGCGGTTACCCGCCGAGGATTCAGTCGTGCTGGAACGCCTGGTCAAAGGCGAGAGGCGGGCTTTGAAAATCGCCGTTCCTGTTCTCGACCGCATTGCCAATTTCGATGATTTCGATCCGCTGATGGCAGAACCGCAGGTGGATGTGGTCATGGTAAGAAGTGGCGAACGGCTGCCTGCAGATGCCGGACTTGTGATCATTCCCGGCTCCAAATCCACGATTGGCGATCTCTTGCGCTTCAAGGAGAATGGCTGGGACGGCGATCTTGAAATGCACCGGCGACGCGGGGGGCATATCATCGGCATATGCGGCGGATATCAAATGCTCGGTCGCACTGTCCGCGATCCCGATGGAATTGAAGGAAATGTCACGGAAGTAAAAGGTCTCGGTCACCTCGATATCGATACGGTAATGGAACCGGAGAAGACGGTGCGCAATGTAGACGCTCATTCGCTGCAGTTCGATTTGCCGTTGAAGGGCTACGAGATTCACCTTGGTAGAACAACGGGACCGGACTGCGAGCGACCAACAGTTCGTATCAATGGCACAGAGGATGGTGCCACCTCCAGGGACGGCAAAGTTTTTGGCAGCTATTTGCACGGGCTATTCGTAGACGATGGTTTCAGGGCGGCATTCTTACAATCCATGGGTATTGCTGCGGACGCGCTCGATTATCATGCCGGGGTAGACCAGGCTCTCGATTCCATAGCCAGCCAACTGTCTGACGTGCTGGATATCGACGCGCTGCTTCAGCTGAAATCACAGCCGTGACGCGGAAGACCCAGGTTGATGTCGTAGTTTTGTTTGACATTTCCGTCGCTTGATGAATAACGTCCACCCCATGATTGGTTCCCGATATCGGCCAAAGGCCAAGGGATCAAAAGGGAATGCGACGGCCGTACCCATCAGGGCGACCTAACCGCAGCCGACCCCGCGACTGTAGAGCGGTGAGGATCGATGTCAGCGCCAGAAGCGAAAGCTGATGGCAGCCACTGGGAGACCGGGAAGGCGGCATTGATCTTACGACCCGCGAGCCAGGAGACCTGCCAGTCATAGGGCAATAGTGCCCAAAACCGAAGGGGATTGTCCCTTCTGGCCCTGCACGGAGGTTGTTATGGCTGCTGCTCGTACTTCGACTACGATTTCTCTCCCGCTCGCATCGCGTCTGACCACGGCGGTGTTTTCGCTTATGCTCGGCGTGTTCATCATCTACGGTGTCGGTCTTTCGCATTCCGAAACGCTGCATGATACCGCGCACGACACCCGCCATTCATATGGATTTCCCTGCCATTGAGCTTTTCACTAGCTGAATAGACGATTCAGCTATCTGCTCTTACGCATTGAAAAATTACAATTTGTTTGGTCCGGGGCCTTTTTCAGGTACCCGGCGTCTCGCTTTAGGGATGGGGAGTGAATTCCATGTTGGTTAAATATCTTCTGGCTACCATCGTAGCCGGTCTGTTTGCCGGTATTCTTTTGACACCGGCGATGTATGTGCGGAATGTTCCGCTTATTCTGCATGCCGAGGAATATGAAAACGCCAGCGGTCATGAACATAGCCATGACGCTGCAGCGGCGGCGACTGAGGCTGCACCCGCTGCCGTAGCCCCGCACGAACATGAAGAAGAGGCAAGCCCTGCGCTTCCATTCGGCCGCTTTGGCAATACGCTGCTGATCAATCTCGTTGCCGGTGCTGGCTTTGCCCTCATCACAGGGGCTGCCGCACTTTTTCTGGGTCGCAGGATCACGTTGCAAAATGGTATTTATTGGGGTCTTGCAGGCTTCTTTATTTTCAATCTTGCGCCTGCATTCAGCCTTGCGCCGGAACTCCCGGCAATGCCTGCCGCCGATCTCGCCACAAGGCAAGCATGGTGGCTGATTACAGTTCTGCTGACGGCAGGCGGCGTTTATCTCATCGTGCTTCGCGACGAGATCTGGGCAAAGGTGCTGGGCATTGCGCTGATCGTGGCTCCGCATATTTACGGTGCGCCTGAAGTCGACGATCTCACCTCAAGCGTACCGCCGACTTTGGCTTCCGAATTTGCAGTGTCGACACTGGCAACCAACCTGTTCTTCTGGGTGGTGCTCGGAACAGCGCTTGGCTGGGCCATTCAGCATTATGCGCAATCGGAATTGGATGCGTGATGATAACGCTGGAGCGCGGGGTTACGTTTATACTTGGCGGCGCGCGCTCCGGTAAATCCTCCTTTGCCGAGGGGCTAATAGAAGCGTCCGGTTTGCATGCGGTCTATCTTGCCACCGGCAGGGCGTGGGACGACGAAATGTCGGAGCGCATCGGACAGCACAAGCAGCGGCGTGGTAGTTCCTGGACCACCATCGAGGAACCACTCGATCTGGTCGGTGTGCTGCAAAGCGAGTGCACCGGCAACCGCGCAGTTCTTATCGACTGCCTGACCTTGTGGCTCACCAATCTGATGATGTCTGAGAAAGATATCGAAACAGAAACAGCGCGGCTTGTTGCGGCGCTGCCAACATTTAAGGGTGCCACGGTGCTGGTCTCCAATGAGGTCGGTCTCGGCATCGTGCCGGAAAACCGCATGGCGCGCGACTTTCGCGACCATGCGGGCCGGCTTCATCAAGCCGTGGCGGCCGCTGCGGCTCAGGTCTATTTCGTCGCGGCAGGACTGCCGCTCAAAATGAAGGGATAACACCATGCAGGGTCAAAAGATTCCGGCTACCGTCATCACCGGCTTCCTCGGTTCGGGCAAGACGACGATGATCCGCAACCTCCTGGAAAATGCCAATGGCAAGCGCATCGCGCTCATCATCAATGAGTTCGGCGATCTTGGCGTCGATGGCAATCTGCTTAAAGGTTGCGGGATCGAGGCGTGCCGCGACGAGGATATGATTGAACTGAACAATGGCTGCATCTGCTGCACCGTCGCGGATGATTTCATTCCGACGATGACCAAACTCTTGGATCGGCCGGATCGCTTCGACCACATCGTCATCGAGACGTCGGGTCTTGCCTTGCCGCAACCGCTGGTCGCGGCCTTCAACTGGCCAGAGATCAAGACACAAGTGACCGTCGATGGTGTGGTTACCGTCATCGACGCCGCTGCGGTTTCCGAAGGTCGCTTTGCTGACGATCACGACAAGATCGATGCGCAGCGCCAACTAGATGAATCGCTTGATCACGAAAGTCCTCTTGAAGAGCTGTTCGAAGACCAGATACGTGCCGCTGATCTCATTGTGCTCAACAAATCCGATCTTATCAGCGATGCCGAACTGACGAGTGTTCGCAGCGATGTGCAGAGCCGATCCTCGCGCTCGCTCAACATGGTTTCAGCAAGCTACGGCAAGCTTAGCAATGAATTGCTGCTTGGACTGGGCGTCGGCACCGAGGAAGACATCGCCAATCGCCAGTCGCATCACGAGATGGAACATGCGGCAGGCGAAGCGCACGATCATGATGAGTTCGAGAGCTTCGTCGTCGGACTTGGTCCAGTGGCCGAGCCCAAATCATTTGTCGAAAAGCTCAAAGCAGTGATTGCCGATCACGATGTCCTGCGGCTCAAGGGCTTCGTCGATGTTCCCGGCAAGCCGATGCGTCTTGTGATTCAGGCCGTTGGCTCGCGCATCGAGCATTATTTCGACCGAAGCTGGAGCCCCGGCGAAGAGCGGCAAACGCGGCTCGTGGTGATCGGTTTGCACGATATCGACACAGCAGCCATTTCGACTGCAATGAACGCTGCGGCGGCTTGAACTTAGGAAAATTGAATGCATCTCCTGCTTGCCCAGAAAGGCACGATCGTTGAAGGCGCCGAGGCCATAGACCTTGGCCAGACGCCGGGAGATGTGCTGTTTCTTTCCGCTGCCGATACGGAACTGGCAAGCCTTAGCTCTGCCCAGCGACAAAACGATGCCGTATCGTTGCGCCTCGCCAATATGATGGCCCTGGCGCATCCCATGTCCGTTGATGCTTATGTCGAGCGGACAGCGCGCCATGCAAAGCTTATTGTTGTGCGGATTATCGGCGGCGAAAGCTATTGGCCTTACGGGCTGGAGGCGTTGCATGCTTGCGCCGTTAATCACAAGGTACAGCTTGCGGTGCTGCCAGGTGACGATAAGCCGGACCCTGGGCTGGACCGGTTTTCCACGATTTCACGACAGGATCGCGATGCGCTGTGGCACTATCTGCTGGAGGGCGGCGCGCAGAACGCCCTACGTTTCCTCGATTATTGTG
Source organism: Phyllobacterium zundukense (assembly GCF_025452195.1). Classification (NCBI taxonomy): domain Bacteria; kingdom Pseudomonadati; phylum Pseudomonadota; class Alphaproteobacteria; order Hyphomicrobiales; family Phyllobacteriaceae; genus Phyllobacterium; species Phyllobacterium zundukense. The sequence goes on from NZ_CP104973.1 coordinate 2,532,230, forward strand.
GATCACTGATTGACGGCAGGGATAAGCCGCAGGAGGCAGCGCCGCTTTTGAAAGCCGGGTTGTGGTGGCCGGGCAGTGCCGCGCCATCGCTGGAAGAACTGCATGGGCATTGGCGGGATAATGCATCGGTCGTGGCCATCTGTTTTTACCGCGCACTGGTGCAGAGCGGGCAGACGCAGCCGGTCGAAGCTTTGATCGATGCGCTGAAAGCCAAGGGGCTCAACCCTTTACCGGTGTTCGTTTCTAGTCTGAAAGATCCGGTATCTGTGGCGACGCTAGAGAGCATTTTCGGCGAAGCGCCGCCTGCGGTCGTGCTCAATGCCACCGGGTTTGCCGTTTCCGCACCGGGCAGCGCACGCAAAGCTACCGTGCTCGAACACGACGGCGCCGTGGTGCTACAGGTTATCTTTTCCGGATCAAGCATCGAACAATGGCGCGGCTCCGATCAGGGCTTGTCAGCCCGCGACCTGGCAATGAATGTGGCGCTTCCCGAGGTGGATGGCCGTGTGCTGTCACGCGCTGTATCGTTCAAATCCGCAAAGCATTATGATGAAGCGGTCGAGGCTAATATCGTAACGCACGAACCCTTGGCCAATCGTGTTGAATTTGTTGCGGCGTTGGCAGCCAACTGGGCGCGGCTTCGAGCCGCAAAGCCCGTGGCGCGCCGCGTCGCTCTCATTATGGCCAATTATCCCAATCGCGACGGCCGGCTTGGCAATGGTGTGGGTTTGGATACGCCTGCGGGTACCTGGCACATCCTGCATGCGATGCGCGAGCAGGGCTACCCGGTTGCCAATGTATCAACTGACGGCGACGCGCTGATCAATCATATGATGGCGGGCCCGACCAACGCTGCGAGCGATGGCCGGGAAATCCGCGAAACCATTTCTTTGAATCAATACAGATGCTTCTTTGAAAAGCTTCCACAATCGATTCAAGCTGCTGTCACTGCCCGCTGGGGCGAGCCTGATGCCGACCCGTACTTTATGCAGGATGCGCAGACGTTCGCACTGCCGCTCGCCCGTTTCGGCGAAACGCTTGTCGGCATTCAGCCGGCGCGCGGTTACAATATCGATCCGAAAGAAACCTATCATTCGCCCGATCTCGTGCCGCCACATGGGTATCTCGCGTTCTACGCCTATCTGCGCGAGGTCTATGGCGCCCACGCCATCGTCCATGTCGGCAAGCACGGCAATCTCGAATGGCTGCCGGGCAAGTCCTTGGCGCTTTCGGATAACTGCTATCCGGAAGTCGTGCTTGGTGCCGTCCCGCATATCTATCCGTTCATTGTCAATGATCCGGGCGAGGGTACACAGGCCAAGCGCCGCTCATCCGCCGTCATCATCGATCATTTGACACCACCGCTAACGCGCGCCGAGAGCTATGGCCCGCTCAAAGACCTCGAAGCGCTGGTGGACGAGTATTACGAGGCATCCGGTGTCGATCCGCGCCGTCTTGTGCGTCTTAAGGCGCAAATTCTCGATCTGGTCCGCGATATCGGGCTCGACAGCGATGCCGGCATTCACGATCATGACCCGGACGATCTCGCTCTGCAGAAACTCGATGCGTATCTTTGCGATTTGAAGGAAATGCAAATCCGCGATGGCCTGCATGTTTTTGGACGATCGCCGGAAGGGCATCTGCTGACCGATCTCGTGGTTGCGCTGGCGCGCGTGCCACGCGGAGCCGGCCATGGCGCCGATCAGAGCCTGCAGCGGGCGATTGCGCTCGATCTCGGGCTGGAGGGCTTCGACCCGCTGGATTGTGAGATGGCCAAGCCGTGGAACGGGCCTCGCCCCGATATCTTGCAAGCTATTTCGGATGAGCCTTGGCGCATCGCCGGCGATACCGTCGAACGTGTCGAGCTGCTGGCCGCCAAATTGGTGGCCGGAGAGATGGATTGCCCAGAGAGCTGGATTGCGACGGCCGTGGTCCTAGAAGGCATTCGTACCAATCTATACCCTGCCGTTATAGTCTGTGGTGACGCCGAGATGAATGGCTTGCTGACAGCACTGGATGGGCGATTCGTTGCGCCGGGACCGTCGGGGGCACCAACTCGCGGGCGTCCGGATGTCTTGCCGACAGGGCGAAACTTCTTTTCTGTCGATACCCGCGCCGTACCAACGCCTGCGGCATGGGAACTCGGACAAAAATCCGCTGAGCTTCTGATCCGACGCTACACGCAGGATCATGGCGAATGGCCGACCTCCTTCGGCCTTACGGCCTGGGGCACATCCAACATGCGCACTGGCGGCGACGATATTGCACAGGCGCTGGCATTGATTGGCGTCAGGCCCGTCTGGGAAATGGCCTCGCGCCGGGTTACCGGTTACGAGATCATCCCGACGGCAATGCTTGGCCGTCCACGCGTCGATGTAACGCTGCGTATCTCAGGCTTCTTCCGCGATGCATTTCCAGACCAGATAGCGCTGTTCGACATGGCAGTGCGGGCAGTGGGCGCTTTGGATGAAGATACCGAGGACAATCCTATCGCCGCGCGTATGCGCAGCGAGCAGGCAAGGCTGATTGCAGAAGGCACTGATGAGAAGCTGGCCAAACAGCGCGCTGGTTTTCGCATATTCGGCTCCAAGCCGGGTGCCTATGGTGCGGGCCTGCAAGCACTCATCGACGAGAACGACTGGGCGAAGCGCGATGATCTGGCCGAAGCCTGGCTCGTCTGGGGCGGCTATGCCTATGGTGCGGGTATTGAGGGCAATGCGGAGCGGGGCCTGCTCGAAGAGCGGCTGCGGGACGTCAACGCCGTCGTGCAAAATCAGGACAACCGCGAGCATGATCTGCTCGATTCCGACGATTATTACCAGTTCGAGGGCGGTATGTCGGCGGCGGTGGAACTTGTCTCAGGTGAACGTCCGACCATCTACCACAATGACCATTCGCGTCCGGAAAAACCCGTTATCCGCACGCTTGAGGAAGAAATCGCCCGTACTGTTCGTGGCCGCGTGACCAACCCGAAATGGATTACTGGCGTGATGCGCCACGGCTATAAGGGTGCATTCGAGATGGCGGCGACTGTAGACTATCTCTTCGCTTTCGCAGCTACCACGGGTGCGGTCGGCAACCACCATTTCGAAGCCGTCTATCAGGCATTTCTGGTGGATGACGATGTACGTGCCTTCCTGGTGGAAAAGAATCCGCATGCCCTGCGCGATATCGCGGAAAAGCTGGAACAGGCAGTGACTCGCAATTTCTGGACGCCGCGTTCCAACTCGGCGCGCTACGATCTAAGCAAACTTGCTGCCTGATAATTTGATTCGGAAGGGAAAGCCACATGGCTGAAAAGTCACAAAAATTGCAGAATCTGACCGAAGCGGAAATCAATGAGCGGCACGCCGACAAGATGCGCAAGAAGAAAGCGGTGCGCGACAAGATTCTGGCAACAAAGACCGACGAAAAAGGTCTGGTCATTGTTAATACCGGCAAAGGCAAAGGCAAATCCACGGCCGGCTTCGGCGTTGTGTTCCGGGCACTCGGCCATGGCATGAAGATCGGTGTCGTCCAGTTCGTCAAGGGATCATGGGATACGGGCGAGCGCTGGGTTCTGGAGAAGTTCCCCGAGCAGGTGACAATTTCCGCTATGGGCGAGGGATTTACGTGGGAAACGCAGGATCGTGCCCGCGATATTGCCATGGCGCGCGATGCGTGGGAACAGGCCAAGATGATGATCCTTGATGACGAAACCGAGCTGGTGCTCTGCGACGAACTGAACATTGCCCTGCGTTATGGCTATCTGACGGTCGATGAAATCATCGAAGTTCTGAAGCAGAAGCCGCATATGAAACATGTGATCATCACTGGCCGCAACGCCAAAGAGGAGCTCATCGAGTTTGCGGATCTGGTCACCGAGATGGAAATGATCAAGCATCCGTTCCGATCGGGCATCAAGGCTCAAAAGGGCATCGAATTTTAATTTTATGGATGCTGGTCTGAGGCGTTTCGCTACTTGAATTTGGCTGTCTGTACTGCAATCAATCAGTAGAGACGATTTGGGGGTAAAATGAGCGAAAGCATTTTTGATCGCATCGCGACGTTTCTGGGTACGAAAAGTGCAGTGCAGAAGGTTGCCGATGACCCGGTATTGACTGCAGAACTTTTGCTGCTGCTGCATATAGCATTGGCGGATGGAAAGACTGATAAAGCCGAATATGGTGCGATTCTGCGTATCGCTGCGAATGATTTCGGAATTTTGCCTGAGGAGTTCGGAGAAGTAGCTGAATACCTTAAAGATTTCGGTTACGAAACCACAAGTACCCAGGCGGCGCTCGCCTTTGCGGACGTTTCGTTTGAACGTAAGGTTCAGTTGCTGCGCCATCTTTTGGCAATCGCGAATGCCGACGATGAATTGGATGCCAAGGAAGCCAATCTGATCCGCAAGACGGCCGATCTTTTGGGCGTGACACCGGAAGAATTGCACAAGAAGCAAGTATGATTTTGTCAATCTATGCGCTGGGGGTGGGATGCGAACGGGGATGTGCGCCGGACGAGCTTTTGGACCTCGTCAACAAGGTCTTGCAAGACGCCGCCATTAAGCCGTCGGATCTAAGCGGCATACACTCGATAGACTTGCGACGGGGTGAGCCAGCCATTTTAAATGTGGCGCAGAAATTCAACCGACCTGTTTGCTACTTCAGTGCTGCCATTCTGGAAGAACAGACACCGAGTTTACTAAACCCGTCTGATCGCGTTTTTGCACTGATGGGATGTCACGGCGTGGCTGAAGCCGCCGCGCTTGCAGGTTTTGGACCGACAGGCGTATTGGTCGTTGGAAAGACAAAATCGGCTCATGCCACAGCAGCATTGGCTGTACAAAGAGATAAAAAATGACGGTCCATTTTATTGGAGCAGGCCCCGGCGCCCCCGACCTTATTACTGTCCGCGGATTAAAACTGATTCAATCTTGTCCAGTCTGTTTGTATGCAGGTTCATTGGTTCCAGTGGAAATGGTCGCGGAAGTGCCCGAAAACGCGCGCGTGGTCGATACATCATCGCTCACGCTCGATGAGATCATTGCGGAGTTCGAGAAGGCCCACGCGGAAGGCAAGGATGTGGCGCGGGTTCATTCCGGTGATCCGTCGATATACGGTGCGGTGGCAGAGCAGATGCGGCGCCTCGATGCTTTGGGTATTCACTATGACGTGACGCCGGGCGTTCCGGCATTTTCGGCCGCCGCTGCCGCCTTGAAAAAAGAACTGACGGTTCCGGAAGTATGTCAAACCATCATCCTGACGCGTAGTTCGATAAAATCATCCTCTATGCCGGAAGGCGAAGATCTGGCAACTCTTGGGAAATCGGGTGCGACGTTGGTTATCCACCTTTCGATCCGTAATCTGGTTCATATCGAAACCGAACTTTCCCCGCTCTACGGCGCTGATTGTCCTGTGATTGTTGCCTATCGCGTGGGTTGGCCAGACGAACAATTTATACACGGAACACTTGCCGATATTGCCGGCAAGGTAAAAATGTCGGGCTTGGATCGTTCAGCGATGATTTTTGTTGGGCGCGGTCTAGCGGCAGATACTTTCCGGGATTCGGCTCTTTATCACAAGGGCCACACGCACTCGCTGCGCAAGCCATCAGGCTGAGCCAAAAAATCTATCAACAAACAGAATGACGCTTTCGATATCGGTCACACTATGGGTGCTGGGGCGATGCGGACGATCGATCATGATCACAGGAATACCGAGATCACGCGCCGCCTTGAGCTTGGTGTAGGAGGCAGTGCCGCCGGAATTACGGCAGACGATATGCGTGAGGCGCTTCGTCGTCAGGAACGTCGTCTCGTCATCAACTTTGCCCGGCTTTGACAATTCCAGTTCGAAGTCCACAAGATCAAGTGGCGCTTCAGGCGGATCTATCATTCGCACGACAAAATGTACGTCGCCGCGACTGGAGAACGGTGCGATGTGTTGTCGTCCAAGTGCGAGCAGCACGCGTGCCTTAGCGGGGATGAGGGAAACCGCGTCTTCAAGCGACGTGACGCTTGTCCAATGGTCGCCCGGTTTCGCGTGCCAAGCGGGGCGTTCCAGCCGGACGAAAGGCGTTTTTGTTGAAGCTGCTGCAAGGATGGCATTGTCAGAGATCTGCGTTGCGAAAGGGTGAGTTGCGTCGATGAGCAGAGATATTTCCTGTTTCACGATGTATGCAATAAGGCCTCTCGCACCACCAAAACCGCCGATGCGAACTTCGCCCTTGAGTGTTGCCGGATTAAGCGTGCGTCCCGCCAAAGATGAAATCACGCGGTGACCCTGCGCGGCGAGACGAGACGCGAGTTTTGACGCCTCGGCAGTACCACCCAGAATGAGAATCGGACGATTAGACACGGGAAAGAACCGTACCCTTGCGATCGGTAACGATGACCTCTACTTCAACCGGGGCGCCCTTCAGCGTGGCAAGAGCTGTTTGCCTGGCCTGTGTGGCAATGAGACTGGCGAGATCAATTCCCATAGATTGTGTCAATTCAAGCACTTCCTGCGCAGTGTTGGCATTCAGAATCCTCTCCCTCACACTTGGATCGAGCCCCAGCTTTTCAGCTTCATCAGCAAGAAAAGTCATGCTGACCTGGCTGCGGCCAGAATGAAGATCGAGCGCACCCTGTGCCAGTTTTGTCAGCTTGGCAAAGCCGCCGGCTATTGTCAGTCGATCGATTGGATGAACGCGCAGGTATTTCAGCAAACCGCCGGCGAAATCGCCCATGTCAAGAAGCGCAATCTCCGGCAGATGATAAATGGCTTGCGCCGCATCCTCGGAGGTGGAGCCGGTTGCGGCGAGAACATGCTTGAGGCCTGCTGCACGTGATACGTCAATGCCGCGGTGGATCGAATGTATCCAGGCCGCGCAAGAAAAGGGGTGAACGATGCCAGTGGTTCCCAGTATCGAAATGCCGCCGACAACGCCAAGACGCGGGTTCCAGGTTTTCTTGGCCAACTCTTCGCCCTCAGGCACAGAGATTGTGATGACGAGGTCTGCCGGAAGATCATATTGCGCGCAGATTTCCTCGCAAATCCTGCTCATCATTTCGCGTGGTACGGGATTGATAGCGGGTTCTCCAGGCGAGATGGGAAGTCCCGGCAGGGTGACTGTTCCGACGCCTTCGCCCGCGACAAACTGTATGCCGCTTCCGGGCGGTGCGGGAAACACCGTCGAGATTATCGTGGCACCATGCGTTACATCGGGATCATCACCGGCATCTTTGACAATACCTGCCATGGCATAACCATCGCCGATCGATTCGATCGCCAGCTGGAAATGCGGTACTTCTCCTTTAGGCAGGATGATCGCGACGGGATCGGGAAATTCGCCCGTGATCAACGCGATCAAAGCCGCTTTGGTCGCAGCGGTTGCACAAGCACCCGTCGTCCAGCCACGGCGCAAGGGCCGTTCGCTCGTCTCGTCGGGTTTCCGCTGTCCTGCATCAGGTTCGTCGCTCATGCAGGTCTTATAGACCAGCTTCTGCACCCGTTGCATGATTTTTCCGATAAGGTCATGGTTACGATCAGAAAAATTGTGCTATGCGCAAAAGATCGGAACGAGCGATGAGCGCAATGAATTCGAAGCTGCCAGTTTTTGAAACCGGCCACGTCTGGCTGGTAGGAGCAGGGCCGGGGGATCCTGGCCTGTTGACCCTGCATGCTGTCAACGGGCTCGAACAGGCCGATGTCATCGTCTACGACGCTTTAGTCAATGAGGATTGCCTTTCTTTCGCTGGTCCCGGGGCAGTGATGGAATATGCGGGCAAACGGGGCGGGAAACCATCTCCGCAACAACGCGATATATCGCTTCGACTGGTCGAACTCGCCAAGTCCGGCAAACGCGTGCTGCGCTTGAAAGGCGGCGACCCTTTCGTCTTTGGAAGAGGCGGCGAAGAGGCATTGACCTTGGTCGAACATCAAGTGCCGTTCCGGATTATTCCCGGCATCACAGCCGGAATCGGTGGTCTTGCCTATGCGGGTATCCCGGTCACTCACCGCGAAACCAACCAGAGTGTTACTTTCCTCACCGGACATGATTCTACCGGCCTCGTTCCCGATTCGATGGACTGGAATAGTATAGCCAAGGGTTCTTCGGTCATCGTGATGTATATGGCAATGAAACATATCGGCCTGATTGCTTCGCGCCTGATTGCTGCTGGTCGCTCCAGGGATGAACCAATCGCCTTTGTTTGCAATGCCACCACGGGCCGTCAGAAGGTACTTGAGACAACGCTCGAACGAGCCGAGGCAGATGTTCAGCAGTCGGGCCTCCGCCCTCCCGCCATCGTGGTGGTAGGACAGGTTGTCCGCTTACGCGCGGCTCTCGACTGGCTCGGCGCGGCAGAAGGTCGTGTGCTTACGCAGGATCCGCTAGGAACCCGCCGGGAAAAGGATGCGGGATGAAAGGCATGATCGTTGCCGCTCCGTCATCTGGTAGCGGCAAGACGACCGTCACGCTTGGATTGTTGCGCGCTCTTCGAAATCTCGGTGTGGAGATTGCGCCAGCAAAAGCGGGGCCAGATTACATCGACCCAGCTTATCATGCGGTGGCGAGCGGCAGTCCTTGCGTCAATCTTGATCCTTGGGCGATGCGGCCGGATTTGATCAGTGCGCTGGCTTCGCGTCATACCGAAGGAAACAAGATGCTCGTGGTCGAAGGTATGATGGGCCTTTTCGATGGTGCCAGCGACGGCCGGGGGTCTGCCGCCGATCTTGCGACACATCTGTCGCTTCCAGTTATTCTTGTAGTCGACTGCGCGAGGCAATCGCATTCGATTGCCGCGCTTGTTAGCGGTTTTCGAGATTTTCGCCGTGACGTCATGATTGCGGGCCTAATCCTTAATAGGGTTGGCAGTGTCCGCCATGAGACCATGCTGCGTTCTGCATTGGAGTCCGTCGGCGTACCGGTTCTCGGTTGTTTGCCGCGTGACCAAGGGTTGCAATTACCGGAACGGCATCTTGGGCTCGTTCAGGCCGGCGAGCATCTCGATCTTGAGGCTTTCATCACGCATGCAGGTCATATCATTGGCGACAGGATCGATCTCGAACAGATCCAGAAAACCGCCAATCGCTACGGTCCCGCTGGTTCGATGGCGAATGTTTCCCGCATTCCGCCTCTTGGACAAAGGATCGCCGTTGCGCGTGATAACGCATTCGCATTTTCCTACTGGCATCTGCTGGACGGCTGGAGGCGGCGCGGCGCTGAGATAAGCTATTTTTCACCGCTTGCGGATGAAGCTCCGGCCGGAGACAGCGATGCAATCTATCTGCCCGGAGGTTATCCAGAACTTCACGCTGGGCGCCTTGCCCAGTCAGAGAACTTTGCCTCGGGTATGAAATCGGCTGCTGCCGACAAAATTGCGATATACGGCGAGTGTGGAGGATACATGGTGCTGGGCAGGAGCATCGAGGATGCCACGGGAAAAGTACACCCGATGCTCGGTCTCCTACCTGTTGAAACAAGCTTTGCAAAACGAAAGATGCATCTCGGCTATCGTCGCCTGGAACCACTTGCGGCGGCTCCGTTTCAGACAGAGCTTACGGGACACGAATTTCACTATGCCAGTATTGTCCGCGAGGGCGTCGCCGAACGGCTCTTCCGCGTTCGGGACGCACTGGATGAAGATTTGGGCGAAGCCGGGCTGCGCATCGGATCGGTGAGCGGCTCCTATATGCACATAATTGATTTGGCGAGATAATGCAGATTGAACATGGTGGCGCGCTCGATAGCGCTATGGAACGTTTCGGTGGCGCGCTATCCGACTGGATTGATCTTTCGACCGGTATCAATCCTGAGGTGTTTCCGTTGCCGTCAATAGGTCTTGAGATATGGAATCGCTTGCCGGACGAAAAACTGCTCACGTCAACCCTTAACGCCGCCCGAAAATATTATGGCGCGGCGGCTGAGGCCGGAATCGTTGCAGCGCCAGGCACACAATCGCTTATTCAAATACTGCCTGATCTTATGGCAGCCAAAGGCGACGTCGCGATTGTTGGTCCGACTTACCAGGAACACAGTGCGTCATTCCTCAATGCAGGCTGGCGAATTTCGAATTGCTCGAGCATTTCTGACATTCTGCCATCCTCGAAGGTTGCAGTCGTGGTCAATCCTAACAATCCGGACGGACGAATTATCTCAAGGGAATCTTTGCTTGAACTAGCCAGACGAATGTATAGCAGAGGCGGTGTCCTGATTGTTGATGAGGCTTTTGCTGATCCCCATCCAGAGGCAAGCATTACCGACTGCGCAGGCATGGGCGGGCTGATCATCCTAAAATCTTTCGGCAAATTCTTCGGCTTGGGGGGGCTGCGATTGGGTTTTGCGTTGACGACGCGCGATATTGCGGGGGCCCTCAGGCTTCGGCTGGGCCCGTGGGCAGTATCGGGTCCCGCCCTAACCATCGCCTCCCATGCGTTTTCCGATGAAATCCTCCTTGCAGGTTTTGCGAAACGGTCGAGGGCCCGTCGTGAGTTGCTAGGGCGCGTCCTTGCAGAAGCGGGTCTTTTCCAAGTTGGTGGCACAATGCTGTTTTCGCTGGTGGAGTTTGAACAGGCTCAGCAGCTCCACGAAGCTTTATGCGAGCAACATGTGCTGACGAGAAAATTTGACTACGCGCCACAATGGTTGCGTTTTGGTCTGCCATTGGATGAGAATGAGGCTGAACGATTGCAGCAACGTCTTCGTATTGCGTTAAGCGCGATACCCAGCTGATTTTTGATTCAACAGGATCGAATTGTTCATGGAAATCAATCTATTGATTCTGTTTCTTGCCTTGCTGGCCGATCGAACTTTCGGCGATCCCGATGGGTTGTGGCGGAAAATTCCCCATCCTGTTGTTCTATTTGGCAAAGCAATCGAACTCGCCGAGAAACAGCTGAACAAGGCCAGCGGTTCTGACGATGAAAGACGGCGTGATGGTTTCCTTGCTATTTTGGGTTTGCTGGTGCTGGCAGCTTTCATTGGCTTTCTTGTCCACCTCACGCTGCAGACCATTCAGCCCTTTGGCGATTTGATCGAGGCGCTGATTGTTGCGATATTTCTGGCGCAAAAGAGCCTCGGCGAACATGTCGAGCGTGTCGCGATAGCCTTGCGCGAAGAGGGCATCGTTGGTGCTCGTCGCGCTGTGTCGATGATTGTCGGACGTGATCCCGAAGCCCTCGACGATGCAGCGGTTAGCCGCGCCGCCATCGAAAGTCTTGCTGAAAATACCTCCGATGGCATCATTGCACCGGCGTTTTGGTATGCCCTGCTGGGGCTCCCCGGGCTTTTTGCCTACAAGATGTTAAATACGGCGGATTCGATGATCGGGCATTTGAATGATCGTTACCGTGATTTTGGGCGGTTCGCGGCCAAGTTCGATGACATTGCCAACTGGGTACCCGCAAGACTGACAGGTCTTCTGATCTCTGCAGCAGCCTGGGTCGTGCATGGCTATGATGCAGCGCTTCGCTCCTTCAATGTGATGATGCGCGATGCGCGGCTGCATCGCTCTCCTAACGCGGGGTGGCCCGAGGCCGCGATGGCGGGGGCGATCGAAGTGGCACTTGCGGGGCCCCGCGTCTATGGGGGCGTGATGGCGAACGAGCCGATGCTGAACGGTGCAGGGCGACGCGATGCCGGAGCCGAGAACATCGAGGATGCGCTCAACATCTTTAGCGTGACAACCGGAATTTTTACAGCCGCAATCCTGCCGCTGTTTCTGCTCGGACTGCTTTTGTAGCGGCAATCACTGAAATCTTGGGTCAAGCACATCGCGCAAACCATCGCCGAGCAAATTGAGCCCGAGAACTGTGATGACAATCGCGAGACCGGGAAACAGCGCCATGTGCGGTGCCAAGCCAATCATTGTCTGTGCTTCGAACAGCATTCTACCCCAGCTCGGCAAGGGAGGTTGTGAACCCAGTCCAACATAAGAAAGGCCTGCTTCGGCAAGAATGCCGAGCGAAAACTGGATGGTCGCCTGCACGATTAGAAGAGACGCGAGATTTGGCAATATGTGGTCACGGGTAATGCGCGCCGGGCTTTTACCAATAGCGCCTGCCGCTATCACAAACTCGCGCGACCACAGGGAGAGGGCAGTAGCCCGGGCAACACGTGCGAAAACCGGGATGTTGAAAATACCGATCGCGATAACAGCGTTGATCGCACCTGGACCAAACACTGCGGTGATCATCACTGCGGAGAGTAAGGCGGGAAAGGCGAAGACAAGATCGTTGAAGCGCATCAATGCCTCATCGATAAATCCGCCGGTTGCTGCACCCCATAAGCCGAGGGGCGCGCCAATGCCGGCGCCAATAGCAACGGAGACAGACGCTACAGCGATGGAATTGCGGCTCCCGACCATGATCATCGACAGGATGTCACGACCAAAATGATCTGTGCCGAGCCAATGCGCTGCGGAGGGCGGCTTTAGCTTGCCTGCGATATCGAAGGCGCCCACCGGATAAGGTGTCCAGGCGAATGACACCAATGCCACCAGCGCGATCAGGCTCGTGACGAAGAGGCCGACGCAAAACGATCTATTCGCCAGTGCCTTGCCGATGTTCATGAACGACCCCGCAATCGAGGATCTACTATGGCGTAGGAAAGATCGACCAGCAGATTGACAAGGATGAGAGTAGCAACGAGCAGCATGACGACGCCCTCCACCACGATCAGATCTCGCTGGGTGATTGCCTGGAACACCAAACGACCGAGGCCCGGCAGATAGAACACGTTTTCAATGATGATCGTGCCAGCAAGCAGGAATGCGAATTGCAAGCCGAGAATAGTCAGGACAGGGATAAGAGCATTGCGCAACGCGTGGCGGTATAAGACTTGCCGCCTGCTGAGCCCCTTGGCGCGAGCCGTGCGAATATAATCCTCCCCGAGTACTTCGAGCAGAGCCGAGCGGGTGACGCGGGCAAGGATCGCGGCTTGGGGGAGAGCAAGTGCAATGGACGGCAGGATCAGTGACTTAAGGCTCACACCGAAGCCTGCACCCCATCCCGGGAAGCCACCGGCCGGAACAAGCCTCAACGTCACTGCGAATAGATAGACCAGGAGCAGGGCGAACCAAAAATTGGGTATCGCTACACCCACCTGCGCAACTCCCATAGCTAGCGTATCGGAGAACTTGCCGCGTTTTGACGCGGCAAAAATGCCGACAGGAAGTGCGACCAACGTGGATAGTGCCAACGAGATCGCAGCGAGCGGCAATGAAACAGCAACGCGCTCCACAATAAGGTCAAACACGGGAACGGAATAGGTATAAGACCTACCCAGATCTCCGGTGAGCAGCCCGCCGAGCCAGCTGAAATATCGTAGAGCGAGCGGTTGATTGAGCCCCATCTGCTCTTGCAGGTTATGGACCGCGTCTTCGGTGGCGTTCATTCCCAACATCAATCGAGCGGGATCGCCCGGCACGATTTCAAGCATCGTAAAAACAACAAGAGATGCGACCAGAAGCGTGAAAGTGGCGACCAACGCTCGCTTTGTGGCATAGCTCAACATCGAACGGGCGCGCCGGATCGCATTAGTCCAGCCACTTCACAGAGGTTAGATCATTGGCCTGAATCGGTCCATTTTCCCATAGCCCCTCAATCTTTGCGTCCCAGATGCCGGTTTTGGGCAGCTGAAACAGGAACGCCGCAGGTACGTCTTTTGCAAGCAATTTTTGCGCCTGCTGATAAAGTCCGGTGCGCTCGGCGCCATAGGATGTGGCATCTATTTGTTTGATCAGATCCTTGAAGGTCGGACTGTCATAATTGAAATAATAGTCGTCGCGGGAAAAAATATTCAGGTCGTTCGGCTCGGTATGAGAGACGATCGTCATGTCATAGTCTTTGTTCTTGAAGACCTGATCCAGCCATTGCGCCCATTCCACCGGGATAATTTCCGTCTCGATGCCGATTTCACGCAGTTCGGCTGCGATAATTTCACCGCCGCGCCGGGCGTAGGTGGGTGGCGGAAGTTTCAGCGTTGTCTTGAAGCCGTCAGGATGACCGGCCTCCGCTAATAGCTTCTTCGCAAGTTCCGAATCGTAAGCAGTTTCCGCTGTCAGATCGATATAGGCGGGGTGGTGGGACGGAAAGAATGATCCGATGGACGTCCCAAATCCGAACATTGCACCATCGATCAACGACTTCCGATCAATGGCGTGGGCGACGGCTTGACGGACCTTTGGATTATCAAAAGGCGGCTTTTTGTTATTCATGCCGAGAACGGTCTCACCTTCAGTCGTGCCGATGACTACCTTGAAACGGGGATCAGCTTGGAACTGCGGGATGCTTTCATAACTCGGAAAAACCGGAAAAGCCTGGACATCACTCGCCAAGAGCGCTGCCGTCGCGGCAGCAGGATCTGGAATGACGCGAAATGTGGCTTTGTCGAGCAATGCTGGTGTTCCCCAGTAATCGGCGTTTTTCGCAATGACAATCTGGTAGCCTTTCGCCCAGCTATCAAATTTGAATGGACCTGTTCCAACAGGTTTGTCCTTGTTGGTCCCGGCGCTTTCAGGCGCCACGATAACCGCATCGCCCCAGCCCATATTGTAGAGGAAATCGCCGCTCGGCTGCTTCAGAGCCACCTTGACCGTTAGCGGATCAACAACGTCGACGGTATCGATGGCTGAAAACAGACCCTTTTGAGCGTTGGTGGATTTGTCGCCACGAGCACGATCGAGCGAAAACTTGACGTCATCGGCGTCGAATGATGTGCCGTCGTGAAATTTGACGTCCTTGTGCAGCTTGAAAGTGTAGACCTTGCCGTCCTCCGATTGTGTCCAGCTTTCGGCGAGGGCGGGCAGAACGTCCCCCTTTGGGCCAATGCGTGTCAGCCCTTCAAAGATATTCGCATAGACGATCTCGTCGATAGCTGCCGCGGCGCCCGCGGTCGGATCGAGGTGCGGAGGTTCCAAAACGATGCCGAGGACAAGATCAGTCTTCGCGGCATAGGATGCCGAGGACATCACCAAGCTTATTGCCACACCGGCGATGGCTAACTTCCATGATTTCATCCAGTAACTCCCCAGCTTTTGGCAATCAGGCCGATCCCGACAGTAGCATCTTTAAACCGACCGCCATGACGTTGGCGGATTCGATCATGTCTTCGATGCCGACATATTCATCCGGCCGATGGGCGAGGTCCAGTATGCCCGGGCCATAGGCTATGCAGTCGTGCAGTAGCCCGATGCGTGCAATATGTTTTTGATCATAAGTACCGGGCGAGATCACGTACTGCGGTTCCCGACCGAAAACGGAGCGGATTCCCTCAGCAACTGCGGTGACGACCGGCGCATTACGCTCCGTCATCAGCGGTTGCACTTCCATGATGTCGCGAATGCTGTAGTGAAATTTCGGACGCTCCCACTGCAATCTGTCGAGGATCGAAACGACCTCGCGTTTAACCTCGGCGATGTCTTCCTCGAGCAGGAAACGGCGATCGATAGTCAAGCGGCAGCTGTCGGGCACGTTAGGTGAGGGCAGTCCTGAATAATCGTCAGTCTGTCCACCATGGATGGAATTGATATTCATGGTGGATCGCCGCGCGCCGTCGGGCACCACTGGCATCGAGGTTTGCTTGTTGTCCAGGGCGGGGAAAAGTTCGTTTTCGAATGCTTCAAGCACCGCTCCCATATGGCGAACGGCGCAATCACCCAAAAACGGCATCGACCCGTGGGCGATTTCGCCCTTGGTTTCGATTTCTGCCCACCAGACGCCGCGATGACCGAGACAGATACGGTCCTTGTTGAGCGGTTCCGGAATGATAACGTGATCGACGCGGGGCTTCGAGAAGAAGCCTTTGCTGGCGAGATAGGCAACACCGCCGAAGCCACCGGATTCTTCATCCACGGTACCAGATATCTCTATGGCGCCCGCGAAGTCTGGATAAACCTCGATAAATGCTTCCACTGCAATGATTGAGGCGGCGAGACCTCCCTTCATGTCACAGGCGCCGCGGCCGTAAATCTTGCCGTCCTTGACGATGCCTTCGAACGGGTCAACGGTCCAGCCTTCGCCAGTGTCCACGACATCGATATGCGAATTGAAATGTACGGTCTGGCCATGGCTGCGACCATCAAAGCGGGCGACGACGTTGGTGCGCGGGTAGCGGTCGGTATCACCGGGCGTGCCTTCGCCGCGGATCAACTGGGTTTCGAAGCCGATCATCTGCAGCCGCTTCGCAAGAAATTCTGCGCAGGGCGTATACGCCTCGCCGGGCGGGTTGATAGTGGGGAAACGGATGAGATCGCGCGTGAGTGCGATTAGGTCATCACGCCGTTTCTCAATTGCACGGGAGAGCTTGTCGTCCATGCCTCATCAAATCAGCACCACTCCTGATTTGGCAAGTAGCAACTTCTTGTCTGATGATAGTTGAACAGCCCAACTTGTGTAACCTGGCCGAGGATACATTTTTGGCTAGGGCCAGAACGTGCTAAAGCGCCTCTGCAACAGCCCGCATTGCAGCAGATATAGTGACACCGGCTGCAGCCTGGAAATGGCAGACTGGTCCATCCCTAATCGGGCAATGAGCCCACTAGTTTTACAGTCCGATTGGGACTGGTGCCGTTTTCCTGACAACGCAATCCCGCAGACCCGCTAAGATGTTAGTGAGTCGGACGCGCATGCTCTTTGCAAAACCCGCAGATTTCTTGCAAGACTGCCGCTAAGGGATCGAGACGGCTTGGTGAACAAGGGGGCGCATCGGGTATGAATTCAGAACCAGTCCTTGCTTTATCAGAGCCGGTTGGTGATGAGATTCGGAAAACGACCTGCTATATGTGCGCCTGCCGTTGCGGCATCGATGTCCATCTGAAAGACGGCAAAATCCGCTACATCGAGGGCAACCGCGACCACCCGATCAACAAGGGGGTCTTGTGTGCCAAAGGATCAGCGGGAATCATGCAGCACTATTCGCCGGCGCGATTGCGAGCGCCGCTGTTACGAACAGGACCGCGCGGTTCAGGCGAATTCAAGGAAATCAGCTGGGAAGAAGCGCTGGCGTTGGCTGTCGATTGGCTGCAACCCGTGCGCGAGAGCGCTCCACAAAAATTGGCCTTCTTCACGGGTCGCGATCAAAGCCAGGCTCTAACCAGCTTTTGGGCGCAAAATTTCGGCACACCGAACTATGCTGCACATGGCGGGTTTTGTTCGGTCAACATGGCAGCCGCAGGGATTTATACGATCGGTGGCGCGTTCTGGGAGTTTGGCGCGCCCGATTGGGACAAAACCAAGCTCTTCGTGTTATTCGGCGTGGCGGAGGATCACGATTCCAACCCAATCAAGATAGGTATTTCCAAACTCAAGAAGCGCGGAGCGCGCTTTGTTTCGATCAATCCGGTACGCACCGGCTATTCCGCTATCGCTGATAACTGGATCGGCATTCGGCCCGGTACTGATGGACTGCTCATTCTTGCGATCATTCATGAACTTTTTCGCACTGGCAAGATAGATCTCGATTATCTCCAGCGCTACACCAATGCGCCTTGGCTAGTGATCGATGATGAGGGTAAGGAAGACCACGGACTTTTCCTGCGCGACGATCTGGGCAAGGCTTTGGTGCGTGACCGCAGGTCGGGTGCGGTTGTCCGGTTCGATGAACCGGGGCACGTCGCGGATCTCAATGCTGACTTCGTTACACAAGATGGCCGGAAGGTGCGCAGCGTCCTGCGGCTAATGGCAGAGAAATATCTCGATCCGAAATATGCACCCGATGCAGTCGCGGCGGAAACCGGGGTTGCGGCGAGTACGATCCGTGGGCTGGCTTCGGAAATCGCCCGCGTGGCCTTTGAGGAAGAGATTGTCCTCCAACAACCGTGGACCGACATGAAAGGCGAACAGCATGAGTTCATGATCGGGCGGCCGGTGAGCTTTCATGCCATGCGCGGCATCTCCGCTCATTCGAACGGCTTTCAGTCGGCGCGGGCCTTGCATGTCTTACAGACGATCATCGGCTCCATCGACTGCCCGGGCGGCCATCGGTACAAGCCGCCTTATCCCAAACCGGTGACGGCCCACCCAAGACCGCATGGCAGAGCCGAACATGTGAAGCCTGGCCAACCTCTTGCGGGGCCGCATCTCGGCTATCCCCTCGGACCTGAAGACCTGCTGGTGAATGCTGAAGGCAAACCGCAACGCATCGACAAGGCATTCTCGTGGGAAGCGCCGCTTTCTGCTCATGGCATGATGCATATGGTTATCGCCAATGCCTGCGCCGGCGATCCGTATCCGATCGACGTGCTGTTCCTGTATATGGCGAACATGGCGTGGAACTCGTCGATGAACACGCGTGGCACGATCAAGATGCTTGAGGAGCGCGACGCGAAAACCGGTGAATATAAAATCCCGAAGATCATCTATTCGGACGCCTATTCATCGGAAATGGTTGCCTATGCCGATCTTGTCTTGCCAGATACGACCTATCTGGAGCGTCACGACTGTATTTCACTGCTCGACCGGCCAATCTCCGAACCTGACGCCGCCTGCGACGCGATCCGTTGGCCGGTGCTGGTGCCGGACAGGGATGTGCGCGGGTTTCAGTCCGTGCTGATAGATCTCGGAGCCCGCTTGAAACTGCCGGGTTTCGTCGATGATAGAGGCGCGGCGCTGTACAAAGACTATGCCGACTATATCGTCAATCATCAGCGAAAGCCCGGTATCGGCCCTCTTTCGGGTTGGCGGGGTGCGGATGCCATGGATGAGGGCAGGGGAGCGCCCAACAAAGATCAGCTGAAAGATTACATTGATCACGGTGCGTTCTGGGTGAAGCACATTCCCGATGAGGCACTCTATTTCAAGCACCACAACGCCGCTTATCAACAGTTCGCCATTGATATGGGTTTCTTTGATGCGCCGCAGCCGGTTACCCTTCAGCTCTATGTCGAGACGCTGCAGAAGTTCCGGCTGTCGGCGATGGGTGTTCGGCAACCGTTCGCGCCCGAACAATATCGCAAACGCCTGCTCGATTGTTTTGATCCGCTACCGGACTGGTACCGACCCTTCGAAGAACAGGGCGTCGATATCGCAGAATTTCCCTATCATGCGATCACTCAGCGGCCGATGGCGATGTATCATTCCTGGGGCTCGCAGAATGCATGGCTGCGACAGATACACACGAAAAATCCATTGTATGTCCCTGGTACGATTTGCGACGAGCAAGGGTTGAAAGATGGCGATTGGGTTTGGGTCATTTCGCATCACGGCCGGATCAAATGTGAAATTGCGCGAACCGATGCGGTGAATGGCAGAACCATGTGGACATGGAATGCGATCGGAAAGCGCAAGGGCGCTTGGGCACTTGATCCGCAAGCGCCGGAAGCAACGAGGGGATTCCTGCTCAACCATCTTATTCATGAACTTCTCCCACCAAAAGCCGATGGTATGCGCTGGTCGAATTCCGATCCGGTCACCGGGCAGGCTGCCTGGTATGATTTGCGCGTGCGCATTGAAAAGGCCGAGACTGGCGCGGAGATCAGCGAACCGTATTTCGCTGCGATCAAACCGCCCGGCAGCCAACAGCAACCAGTCGATGAACTGCGCTACGGGCAGGAATGGGCGCCAAAATGACCAGCCTTCCGCAAAATCGTACCGCCAAAAAACTCGGACTAGTGATCGATCTTGATGTGTGCGTCGGCTGTCATGCCTGCGTGATCAGCTGCAAGGAATGGAACACCGGCGGCTATGGCAGTGCGTTGTCGGACCAGCATCCCTATGGCGAGGATGTTTCGGGTACGTTTCTCAACCGCATCCATAGTTTTGAAGTCGTTCCGGAAGGCGGACAGATCATCGGCGAAGCTGGCGACGCCCGCGTTGTGCACTTTCCAAAGTCGTGTTTGCATTGCGAGGACGCGCCCTGTGTCACGGTCTGCCCGACCGGTGCCTCTTACAAGCGTGCCGAGGACGGCATTGTGCTGGTGGATGAGGAAAAATGTATCGGCTGCGGGCTCTGTGCCTGGGCTTGTGCCTATGGTGCGCGCGAGATGGACTTGGCCGCAGGCGTGATGAAGAAGTGCACGCTGTGCGTCGACCGAATCTACAATGAGACATTGAAGCAGGTAGATCGCGTGCCGTCTTGCGTCAGAACGTGTCCGGTCAATGCCCGGCACTATGGCGATCTCGGCGATCCAAATTCGGATGTTTCGATCATGGTGGCCGAAAGGGGTGGTTTCGATCTTATGCCGGAGCAGGGAACACGGCCCACCAACAAATACCTTCCACCTCGGCCCCGCACGTCCTTGAGCGACAGTGCGCCAATGATTCCGCTCGCCGAGAATACCGAAGGCGCAAGCGGATTTTTCGCTTGGCTCGACAAGACGTTGGACCGGATCTAAACGATGCATCCAGCGAATTCGATTATTGTCTTCACGACGCTATCAGGTCTGGGCTATGGCCTCGCGGTTGTGCTTGGGCTCGGTTTCCTGGATCCATCATTGGAGTCGACCAAACTCGCCTATTTGACTTCGCTGGTACTGATCAGCAGTGGACTGGCAGCTTCACTCTTGCATCTCGGCAACGCGCAACGTGCATGGCGGGCCTTGAGCCAATGGCGCTCCAGCTGGTTGTCACGCGAGGGCGTGATGGCGATCGCGACGTTCGTTCCCCTGACGCTGAGTGCGACGCTCGCGATTTTCGCCGACAGACATGATGTGATTTTGGGGTTTATCACTGTGTTTGGTGCAGTGGTGACCGTCTATTGCACGTCGATGATCTATGCGTCGCTCAAGACAGTGGACTCGTGGCATACGAAACTGACACCACTGTGCTTCCTGTTGTTTTCGCTAGCCGGTGGGTTCTTGTTCGCAAGCGCCTTCCTAGGTGGGAATGGGTTGGTCGCGGAATTGCTGGCGCTTCTATTCGTCCTCCTGGCGTTAATCGCCAAGCTGGTTTGGCGCAAACGCGCCACGACACTCTTGCCCATTTCGACGCCGGAAACAGCAACCGGACTTGGCTTCATCGGCAAGGTCCGGCTGTTTGAGCGTCCGCATGCGCTCGACAATTATTTGACGCGAGAAATGGGCTTTCGTGTTGCCCGTAAACACGCCGCAAAGCTGTTGATGATCGCCTTCGTTTTTGGTGTGGTTCTGCCTATTCTGGCGCTTTTGCTGGCTCTGGCGATTGGGGGTGGGCTGGCCGCGCAGATTGCGCTTGTTCTCGGCGTCGTCGCATATACGCTTGGGATTTTTGTCGAGCGCTGGTTGTTCTTCGCCGAAGCCAAACATGCAGTTATGAACTACTACTAATTGTTCCAGCGCTTGTGGAACCACATCCACTGGCCGGGGTATTCTCGCACCCAAGTCTCGACCTTGTCGTTCAGAGCCTGGACAGTTGCGGCGAGGTCCACAGCTCCTTTGTCATCGCGCGGTATGGCCATCTTCTCTTCTAGCTCCAGCCGAAACCGGCCACCGGGCAGACGCACACAGCGCGCCGGATAGACATCGCACTCGTATTGCCTCACGAGTTTCGCGAGAAGTGGATTGGTTTTGCACGGACGGTTGAAGAAGGTCGAAGGGATGCCACGCTTGAATTTTTGATCGACCAGCATGCCGACATTGCCATTGTTGTTGAGCACAGTGGCGAGCGACCAAGCTGCGCCGGCCTTCGATGGGACGAGATGCCCCATGTTGGTGCGGCGCGCCCCAAGGATCTTCTTGGCAACGTAGGGGTTGTTCGGGGGGCGAAAGAGGGCCGTGACATTCAGGTCGAATGTCGCCGCGCAGATCGGCAACAGCTCGAAATTGCCCGTATGACCTGTGAAAAATATGTGCGGACGATCCTTCTCGTCACGGATGCGTTCGAAGATTTCGCGGCCCTGAACCTCGACCAGTCCGGGCGCGTCGCTGTGCGGATCGAAATCGAAGATCGCATCCAGGAAAACATATTCGGCCGTGAGCCGTGCCAT
The DNA here is from genome assembly GCF_025452195.1 of Phyllobacterium zundukense. Classification (NCBI taxonomy): domain Bacteria; kingdom Pseudomonadati; phylum Pseudomonadota; class Alphaproteobacteria; order Hyphomicrobiales; family Phyllobacteriaceae; genus Phyllobacterium; species Phyllobacterium zundukense. Next base: position 2,554,094 of record NZ_CP104973.1, read on the forward strand.
GTTGCCCCACATATCACGCGCAATCTGCTGTAGTTCCTCTTCGGGTTTCTCCGGGTAGGCTTTGCGCAGGTTGGTCATCGCAATGCGATGGCGGCCCATCAGGGGACCAATTCTACGTGCTGCGGCATCGGTAAAATCCATAGCCGCCTTCGCGGGCAGCATACGGAGCAATTTGAGGACACCGAAAATGACAAATGCCGACAGCCAGTAGTTGAATTTCTTCAACCGCTGGCTCCAACGGAATAGCGCTAGCTTTGTGTCAAGTTTCATTCTGGATCAGTTTACGCGCAGGATGATCTTGCCGAAGACGTCCCGGCCTTCCATTCGCTTCAACGCCGTATCGATGTCATTGAAGCCGACTTCGGTGTCGATGACTGGATGGACAAGGCCACGCGCCATCTTCTGCATGGCATCAGCCATGTTTTCCATGCGGCACCCGAACGAGCCGAGAAGTTTCAACTGCTGCTGGAACAGCATCATAAGGTTCATGCTGGTTGAAACACCCGACGTCGAGCCACAGGTGACCAACCGGCCCCCGCGGCGCAACGACAGCATCGAGCCCGCCCATGTATCGGCGCCGACGTGCTCGAAAACAACATCAACGCCCTTCTTCTTTGTCAGCTTGCGCACGACACCCTCGAAGCGGTCCTCGCGGTAATTGATGACGTGATCTGCCCCCAGCGCCTTGGCCTTCTCGATCTTGTTATCCGAGCCCACGGTTGTGATGACGGTACAGCCCATCTTCTTGGCGAGCTGGATTGCCGCCGAGCCAATACCAGAACCACCGGCGTGAACGAGAATCGTTTCTCCGGGTTCGAGCTTGGCATTATCAAACAGCATGTGCTCGACCGTTCCAAAGGTCACCGGCGCAACGGCCGCGCCGATTTCATCGACGCCGGGAGGAGCCGGGACAAGCAAACGGGCCTTGAGATTGACCTTTTCCTGGGCAAAACCGTCAAGGTGGAAACCGTGCACACCGGAAACATGTTCGCAAAGATTGTCACGGCCTTCACGGCAGGGACGGCACAATCCGCAGGTCTGTGCACCATAGATCGAGACGAGCTGGCCTGGCAGCAGGTTGCCGACGCCCGCGCCGATCGCATCGACAACGCCCGAAGCTTCCGCGCCGATGGTCAATGGCATCTTGCGCTTGGCAAAGGCCATGCCGCGCCAGCCCCAAACATCAATGTGATTGAGTGCAACAGCTTTGATGCTGACGGTGACCTCACCGGGACCGGGCGCGGGCGGGGGCGCAACATCGACGATCTCGAGCTTGCGGTCTTCAATCAATTGTAGTGCACGCATATCCGTTTCCTTGTTCAGGCCACGGATTAGTTCGGTTCTGCCGTCATGACAAGACACGTATTTTGTCCGCCGAAGCCGAATGAACTGGAAAGCACCGACGAGACACTCGCTTCGCGCTTAACGTTGGGGACGACATCCATGACAATTGCCGGATCAGGGTTGTCATAATTGATCGTCGGAGGGATCGTACCGGTCTGAATGGTCAGTATAGAGAATACGGCTTCGATCGCGCCGGCAGCCGTCAAAGTATGGCCGATCATCGACTTGTTTGACGACACCGGCAACGACGAAATGCGGTCGCCGAAAACGGTCGACAACGCCAGATATTCCATCTTGTCATTTTCTGGCGTGGACGTTCCATGGGCGTTGATGTAGTCGATTGCGTCTTCCTGAATTCCTGCATCTTCAAGAGACGCCCGCACTGCACCAATGGCTGGCGAACCGTCCGGCTTCGAACGGGTCCGATGGAAGTCATCGGCCTTTTCGCCGCAACCACGCATGATGCCAAGAATGTTCGCACCACGTGCGACGGCTGATTCGAGAGACTCCATCACCATGGCGCCGGAGCCTTCTGCCATGACAAACCCATCTCGATCTTTCGAGAAGGGTTTTGCGGCCTTGTGGGCCGGCTCGTTATGTGTGGATAGCGCAGAGAGCAACGAAAACCGGACTAGCGCTTCGGCAGAAACCGAACCATCGGTGCCGATCGACAGGACCCTGTCGCTTTCGCCGCGCCGGATAGCTTCCACTCCCAACTGAATGGCAGTCGCACCCGAAGCACAGGCCGTAGACAAAGTGATCGGTAGACCGCGGGTGCCGAACTTGTCAGCCAGAACCTCAGCGATATAGCCAAATTCCGCCGTGTTGAACATTTCGATCTGCGGGCCGCGACGGCATGCGGCGAGCAGCAGATCGTACCCGGGCTCGCCTTCAGACTTCACCAATGCGTCCAAGGCAAAGCGATTGCGCCATTCGAGCTCAACTGGTGGAGCAGCCAGGAAAAGCGGACCGCCGAAGTCATCGACTGGAAAACCGGCCTGCGCTACGGCTTCTTCCGCTGCAAGCGCCGCCAGCTTTTGCGATAGTGCCGATGCGCCTTTGGTGCTTTCGTCAAGAAAATCGACAGTCCCGGCGATTTGCGTTCGCAGATTGTCCAGGGCAAACCGCGTAATCGTGTGGATACCGGAAGTGCCGGAAGTCAGCGCCGCCCAGTTCTCTTCCTTGCCTTGTCCGAGGGATGAGACAACCCCGAGACCGGTTATGGCGACGAGGGGCCGACCAAAATGATCAGTATATTTGGACATGAAGATATCCTTTAAACTTTGACCAGGCGGGCAACGCCTTCGCCGCGAGTCCCGCCAATGGACGTTGCGAGCGCGGTACTTACGCCGGACGGTCCGGCTTTCTCATTTTTCGCGTCGACAGGGGGGAGCGCAGATCCATTGAAAACGCTCAGCGCAGCAAGAGCAACGACCAGCGGGAATTGTGCTTCGCGCAGATGGCCGAGTTTGCCCGCGACGCCGCGCACCATCGAACTCGAGAATGTATCGAGCGCCGCTTTTTCTGCCGCAGTTACGTGTTTAGCCCCACTGGCGCCTGAAATGATCAGATCTGCTGCTTTGTCTGCACTGGCCGCACCGATCAGCTTGGCTACGGTTTGGGTTAAATCATGGCGGCTGCGTCGAATTTGTGCGCTGTAGATTCCATCGATAGCAGCATACACTCGTGCACCGCGTTTTTGTGCGTGCTCCGCACTTTCCAGAACAAGGAATGCACCGCCAGATCCGGTAACGATCCCGCCTCCCGCGCTGTCTTCTCTTTGCCAAAGCGGCGCCCAACCGTCACGCTTGAGCATCCCATTCAATTCGTAACCCAACAACATGTCTGGATGCTGGGAATTGTACGCACCACCAACAAGCGCATGTGTACTCTGTCCGGAGCGAATACGAGCTACAGCTGTATCGATAGCCGAGATACCCGAGCCTTCTTCACCCATGAATGTACGTGAAGAGCCGGTGACTTTGTGGACGATGGAGATATTTCCAGCAAGCAGGTTCGAAAGCTGTGCCAGAAACAAGGTTGGGCGCAGCTCGGTTGTGAGCTTCTCGTTTAGCATCGTTCCGATATCGTTGCGCACACGCGCTTCGGCAAGGATTTGCGTGTCTACCGAGACGTCGCGTTCCCCACCGCCTGCCGCCACCACCATATCCATGCTGGAACAGAGCGATTCGTCGTCTTTTATCCCTGCATCCTGAAGCGCGAGGCCAGCTGTGTAGGTCCCTATACGCTGCCACGTCTCCATCTGCCGCTGGTCGCCGCGCTTCGGTATCTGGTTGTTCCAGTCGACTTCGACGAGCGGATGAACGGTATAAGGCTTGAACGTTTCGCTATCGATGCGGGGCTCGAGCCCGTCATTGAACGCCTTCCAATGAGCATCGACGCCTTCACCAAGTGAAGAAATCAGTCCGATACCAGTAATGACGACGGTGTTGTTCTGCATTGTTTCGCAACACCGTTTATACGGTGTACCCGGTTAGCTGGGAAATCAGGCCTTCTTGGCGGCGACGAGTTCGTCGATCTTGGCGCACAGGTTTTTCAGCACGAAGTATTCTTCGGTCGGAACCTTGCCGTCATTGACTTCCTGCGTCCACTGTTCAAGCGGGATCTTGATACCGAAGGCCTTGTCGATCGCAAAAACGATATCGAGAAAATCAAGGCTATCGATGCCCAGATCGTCAATTGTATGACTCTCCGGCGTAATGGAGTCGCGATCGATCTCGCTGGTTTCGGCAATGATGTCGGCGACCTTGTCGAATGTATCGGACAATTGATTTTCCTTTGCTTATCGTGCCGCAGGCAAGGGCACTGATGTAGAATGAAGCCGGTATCTAGCGTTTTTCAGGCCTCAGGGAAAGACCAAAGCTGCGCTGTGATTAGTCGAATATGATTCTTCCTGCGATATGGATGGTTTCACCTTCCTCGGCTTTGGAAACAACAACCGCTTCTGTCGGACGCGGCGTAATACCGGTCAGAGCGATGATATTGGCGCGATCAGTCATCATTACCAGGTTACCCAAGCCCTTGAATGCAACGATCGCCGCACGAATTTGGTCGATCTGGGCCTGTTTGACAGCTTCGTTTCCAGGCAACGGATCAAGCGGCCCAAAGATTTCGGCGGTGATTTGGCTGAACGACAGCCGTGCGGTTTCCCGTGCATTACAGGTAGAACTTGTAAGAACTTTGTCGATTCGCACCCCACGTGCAGCAAAACGGGCTCCAAGTTTTTGCGCCAGCTGGCGCCCGCGGTCGGAAAGCGTTTGCGTGACCGAACAATCAGCCGAGCTGTCAACGGTCGGACTCAAGGTACCGGACGCATCCGCGCCTTGAATGAGAATTGTGTATCCGCCGCGCTGTACTCGCGCCCAGGCAGCATCCGTTGCGTATGCGTGCGATACGACAACAACCAGGCTGAATAGCGCATACATAGAAATTGCCCAGGGGCGGAATTGCTTCAACATCATTCTCCTTAGCAGTCGAGATGGGGATTTGCTGAGGAAAAATAAAGCCATGCAACCAGAACGTCTTGCACTGCCGGATTTGTCGGCCTATTGCGGAACGCGATGGGTCTCATTCAAACAATCATCGTCGTTTTTGGTGTGATTGCCATCGCTTATGCAGCAGCGCATTTTAAGCTGCTGGATGAGCGAGTGGGTGACGGTCTATCTGATTTTGTCTTCGTTATCGCCGCGCCTTTGCTGCTGTTCAGAACAATGGTGACTGCTGATTTCCATGGCACAGCTCCCTGGTCGCTATGGACCGCCTATTTTATTGGTGTGATTGTCGCGTGGGCGGCATCGGATCTGGCGATCAAGCTGTTCTTTGGGCGAGACAACCGCGCCGGCGTTGTGGCCGGCGTCTCTGGGGCATTTTCCAATCTTGTTTTTCTTGGCATGCCGCTCATGCTCGGGGTCTTTGGCCAGAATGGCTTTGCGATCCTGTCTTTGATCGTCGCGGTCCATATGCCTGTCATGATGGCCGCCTCGATTACACTGCACGAGCTGGCCATGAGAAGGGACGGCGTGTTCAAGGGCGAGAGTCATTGGGTCGCAGTGATCGGCTCGTTCTTCAACAGCCTGCTGCGCAACCCTTTTGTCCTGGGCATCCTCGCCGGCTGGATATGGCGCCTGCTGGATTTGCGAATGCCGGACGCGGCCGACGCGTTGATCGAGACCTCGAGTGGAGTGGCAGGGCCCGTCGCGCTGTTCGCCATGGGTATGGGTCTGAAGAAGTTCGGCATTTCTGGAAATATTGCAGCAGCGCTGGTCATGTCTGCCATCAAACTCGTTCTCATGCCTGCCGTGGTGCTTTGCGCCGCGTGGTTGATCGGTCTGCCACCATTCACCGCGAAAATCGCGGTGGTTGCCGCCGCGCTCCCAGCTGGCGTCAATTCCTACTTGATTGCCACACGCTTTGGCACGGGCCAGGCTCTCGCCTCCAATTCCATGGTCATGGCGACTGCTCTTTCGGCGCTGACACTGACGTTCTGGGTTTCTGTCGCCACGCGGATATTTGGTTGATGGAACCCGTTGCAGCTTTTGCCAAAAAGGAGCAGGGTGTTTGCATCGCCTTGACCGAGGCAGACATTGCCACGCGCAGTGCAGGGTTTATTTTCACGGAACTCACGAACAACAATAACCCTTCGAACACAGGGAGAAACATGATGTTGCAGAAATCCAGCCAGTTCATGAAGCAGGCAAACCTCATCGATGGTGAGTGGGTGGCGGCAGATTCGGGCAAGATAATCGACGTCATCAACCCTGCTACCGGCCTGAAGATCGGTACCGTCCCAAATTCGGGCAAAGCCGAGACACAACGTGCCATCAACGCCGCAGCAAGGGCCTTCAAGACATGGCGCAAGACATCCGTACTGGACCGCTCGAAACTTATGCGCAAGCTGCACGATGCCATTTTGGACAATCAGGATGCCCTCGCTGAATTGCTGACATTGGAACAGGGTAAATCCCTTGCCGAATCCAAAGGTGAGATCGGTATGTCTGCCGCCTATATCCTCTGGTATGCCGAAGAAGCTCGCCGTACCTATGGCGATGTTGTTCCTTCACCTTGGGCCGATCGCAGAATTTTAGTGACGAAAGAGCCTGTGGGGGTCATTGCTGCAATAACTCCCTGGAATTTCCCTTCTTCAATGCTTGCGCGCAAGATCGGCCCGGCGCTGGCGGCCGGTTGCACGGCGGTGGTCAAGCCCGCAACACAGACGCCTTATTCAGGGCTGGTCTGGGGTTCGCTTTGCGAAGAGGTCGGCATTCCGAAGGGCGTCGTGAACATCTTGACCGGGTCTGCGACCGAAATTGGCGGAGAAATTACGAGCAATGAGCTTGTTCGCAAGATCACCTTCACTGGATCGACGGAAATCGGCAAGATACTGATCAAGCAAGCTGCAGACACGGTCAAGAAGGTCTCCATGGAGCTTGGAGGCAACGCGCCGTTCATCGTTTTCGATGACGCCGATGTAGATCGGGCTGTGGATGGAGCGATCATCGCGAAGTTCCGCAATTCGGGTCAGACTTGCGTCTGCACCAACCGTTTTTTGGTGCAGGCGGGCATCTATGACACATTCGTCGAGAAGTTTGCCGCCGCTACCGAGAAACTCAAGATCGGAAATGGCCTGGAAGAGGGGACGCAGCAGGGGCCATTGATCGATGACAAGGCTGTCGCCAAGGTCGAGGAATTCATAGCGGATGCCACGCAGAAGGGCGGCAAGATCATCACAGGCGGAAAACGTCATGCGCTTGGTGGCAGTTTCTTTGAGCCCACTGTGATCGCGGACGCTACGCCGGAAAT